>NZ_JAXCLC010000011.1:0-143449 GCF_034043715.1 Kitasatospora purpeofusca
GCCGGCGGACAGAGGCCGGGGACGTTCTCCGGCGGCTCGGGCCGGTTCCGTGCGCCGCCGACTCAGAAGATGGACCAGCCGGTCCGGGTGGTGAGGGTGTCGAGGGCGGTGATGCCGGCGATGGAGTTGCCGTGGCTGTCGAGAGCCGGCCCCCAGGTGCAGAGCGTTCCTCGCCCCGGGATGACGGCGAGGATGCCGCCGCCGACGCCGCTCTTGGCGGGCAGGCCGACCCGGTGGGCGAACTCGCCCGCGGCGTCGTAGGTGCCGCCGATCAGCATGACGGCGTTGACGCGCTTGGCGTCGCCGCGGGTGAGCAGCCGGGTGCCGTCGGCCCGTAGGCCGTGCCGGGCCGGGAATCCCGCGGCGAGTGCGAGGTCGCGGCAGCTCATGGTGAGAGCGCACTGCCAGAAGTAGTGGTTGAGGACGTCCGGGACGGGGTTGTCGAGGCGGCCGTGGTCGGCCAGGAGGTGGGCGAGGGCGGCGTTGCGGTGTCCGTGGTGGCTCTCGCTCCAGGCGACCTGGGCGTCGAAGTCGATGCGGGGGTTGCCGCTCTCGGTGCGGAGGAACTCGCGCAGGGTGCCCCGGGAGTCCCCGGTGAGGGTGAGCAGCCGGTCGGTGATCACCAGCGCGCCGGCGTTGACGAAGGGGTTGCGGGGGATCGCGTTCTCCCGTTCCAGCTGGGCGAGGGAGTTGAACGGTGACCCGGAGGGTTCCTTCCCCACCCGGGTCCACAGCGAGTCGCCGTCGGAGGCCAGGACGAGGGCGAGGGTGAACACCTTGGAGATGGACTGGATGGAGAAGGGGACCTGCCAGTCCCCGGTGCCGCGCGGCGTCCTGCGGGTACCGGCGTCCGCGATCGCGAGGCCGAAGCGGCGGGGGTCGACGGCGGCGAGGGCCGGGATGTACTGGGCGACGGTTCCCTCGGCCAGGACGGGGCGGACTGCGTCGTTGATGCGTTCGAACAGGTTCTCGTAGTCCATGCCGGTCCCCCTCCGCGGGCGGGACGCCGTTGTCCGGCCCGGCATCAGGATGCGCCGGGGCGCTCGCGGGGGGAAGGGCGCCCGAAGCGGAGAGCACGGGTCCACCGCGACGGCCTGCGGCGCCGCTTCGGCCGCGGGGCCGGAACCGGGTACGGCCCCGCGCGCCTAGGGCCTCGAACGCCGGCCGGCCGGAGGCCGATGACCGGCCGCCCGGCTGCCGTCCGGCTGCCGCCCGGATGCGGCCCGGGTGAAATGAACACTTCACCGCGTTCGGTGGGCGTGTTAGCGTCCGTCGGATGTCGAGGATTCTGGTCAGCGATCTTGACGGCACGTTACTCGGCGGCGCCCCGCTCGACCGGCGCCGGTTGCGGGACGCGCTGGCTCACCATCCGGAAGTGACCGTGGTCTTCGCGACGGGCCGCGGGGCGCCCTCGGTCCGGGAGGTCCTGCGCGACCCGCTGGTCCCGAAACCCCGGTGGATCATCGCCGACGTCGGCGCCACCGTGCTCGACGGTACCGACTTCTCCCCGGTCGAGCCGCTGCAGGAACAACTGCGCGACGGATGGCCCGGACCGCGGCGCGTGCGCGCCGCGCTGCAACGGTTCGACGCGCTGACGTACCAGCACGGCGTGTCCCAGGACGGCCGCTGCTCGTACCACCTGGACCGGGGCCGGCTCACCGACGAGATCACCGACACCGTACGGGCCCTGGGCTGCGGCTGGACGTACTCGGCCGACCGCTACTTCGACGTCCTGCCGCCGGGCGCCTCCAAGGGCAGCGCGCTGCGGGCGCTGGCGGAGAAGCAGGGCTGGGCGGCCGACTCGATCCTGGTGGCCGGCGACTCCCTCAACGACCTGTCGCTGTTCCGGCTCGGCGCCCGCGGCGTGGTCGTCGCCGACGCCGAACCCGCGCTGCTCGCCGCACTCGCCGAGGACCCCTCGGTGCACCGCCCGGGCCGACCGGGTGCCGCCGCGATCCTGGAGGCACTGCGGACCCTGGGCTGGGTGGCACCCGGTTCCGGCGCCGGCCCGCGCCGGCACTCGCTCGTGGTGGGATACCACCGCCCGCCGTTCCAGTGGACCGGCGGCGGCCGGCAGCCGCCCGCCAGCCCCAACGGCATCCTGCCCACCCTGGCCAGCTCCTTCGCCGGGGGTCTTCCGGGCATCTGGGTGGCCGCCCTGCCGGGCGGCGACCAGGAAGCACCCCCCGCCCACCGCACCGACCTGCCGCTCGCCCTGCTGTCCCTCGACGCCGCCCAGTGGGCGGGATACTTCCACCGGGCGTGCAAGGAGACCCTGTGGCCGGTCCTGATGTCCGAACCGGACCGCTCGGTCTTCGACGAGCGCGCCTGGGCCGACTACCGCGCGGTGAACGCGCGCTTCGCCGACCACATCAGCGCGCACGCGGCCCACGGAGCGACCGTCTGGCTGCACGACTACAACCTCTGGCTGGTACCCGGCCTGCTGCGCACCGCACGGCCCGACCTGCGTACCGGCCTGTTCCACCACACGCCGTTCCCACCGGCCGAGGTCTTCGCCACCCTGCCGGTCGCCCGCGAGCTGCTCGCCTCGCTGGCCTGTCTCGACTGGGCCGGCTTCCACACCGCCGCCTTCGCCGAGCAGTTCCGGCGGGCTCTCGCGGGAAGCCCTCGCCTGCCGCGCGTCGCCGTCCATCCGCTCGGGATCGACCGCCCGGCGATCGAGGCGCTCGCCCGCGGCCGGCAGCCGCGGCGCCGAGCGGCGACCGGCCGCGTGGTGCTCTCGGTCGAACGGCTCGACTACGCCAAGGCCCCCGTCCAGAAGGTCGAAGCGTTGGAGCGCCTGCTCGCGGCCCGGCCCGACCTGCGCGGCCAGGTGACCTTCCGGCTCGTGTGCCCGCCGCCCGAGCCGGGGATCACGGCCTACGACACCACCCGGACCCTCCTCGAACGGCGCATCGCGGAGGTGAACGACAGCTGGCGGCGACGGGACTGGCAACCGGTCGACTACCTCCCGCAGCGGCTGTCCCTCGCCGAGGTCGTCGACGAATACCTGGCAGCCGACGTGTTCTGGGTGACCTCGTTGCAGGACGGAATGAACCTGACGGCCAAGGAGTTCATCGCCGCCCAGTCCGCCCAGTCCGCCCAGTCCGCCCAGTCCGCCGGGTATGCCCGGTCCGCCCAGTCCCCGAACCGCACCGGCGGCCCCGGCGTCCTGGTGCTCTCCCGCCACGCGGGCGCCGCCGCCGAGGTCGGCGACGCGGCCCTCCTCACCGACCCGCACTCGCCCGACGACCTCAGCGCCGTCCTGGCCCGGGCCCTGGCCGTCCCCGCCGCCGAACGCCGCACCCGCATGGACCGACTCTCCCACCTCCTCGGCCACGAACGGCCGGCCGACTGGGCGCAGCGCATCATCCGGGCCATCGGGGACCCCGAAGGCGACGGCGCGGATCCGGCGGCTCGGTGAATCCGGGGGCTCGGTGAACCCGGCGGCTCAGTGGACCCGGACGGCCAGCAGGCAGGTGTCGTCGTGACCGCCGGGCGCCCCGAGCCTGCGCATGACGTGGTCGAGGAATCCCTCGATCCCGTCCGCCCGGTACTCGTCGACCGCCTTCACCAGCCGGGCGAGCCCGCGCCCGAGGTCCTCGTCGCGCCGCTCGACCAGCCCGTCCGTGAAGAGCAGGACGGTGTCGCCGGAGGCCAGGGGCAGCACGGCGGTCTCGTAGTGCGCGTCGGGCGTGACGCCCAGGGCCGGGCCGGCGGGCAGACCGAGCAGGCCCGCGGCTCCCTCACGCGCCAGCACCGGGGGAGGGTGGCCCGCGCGGGCCCAGGTGAGGCCACGGGTCCGAGGGTGGAAACGGCCGCAGACGGCGGTGGCGATCGAGTCGCCGCGCAGGTGGCACAGCATCCGGTTGAGGCGGCCGAGCAGCCGCGCGGGCCCGGCCTCGGATTCGCCGAAGGCCATGCCGCGCAGGGCGTAACGCAGTTGGGTCATTCTGGCGGCGGCCTGGAGGCCGTGGCCGGCGACATCGCCGACGGTGATCAGAACGGTGCCGTCCGGCAGCGGCAGCACGTCGTACCAGTCACCGCCGATCTGCGATCCGGTCTCCGCCGGGCGGTAGCGCGCGGCTGTCTCCAGGTGCTCGGTCGGTGCCCCGGCCGGCAGGTCCACCAGCGCGTGCTGGAGTGCCCGGAACGCCTGCCGCTCGGCGGTGTTCCGGCGCCGCTGCTCGGCCAGCCGGGAGCGGGCGCGGGAGAGCTCGTCCTCGGTCCGGCGCCAGGCGCTGACGTCCTGGACCACGCCGCGGATGTTCAGCACCTCGCCGTCCGCCCGGGCGGGCACCGCTTCGGCCATCGCCCGCAGGTTCCGTACCACTCCGTCCGGCCGGACGATCCGGAACTCCAGGGTGGCCCGGGGGTGTCCTGCGAGCAGTTCTCCCGCCAGCGTCCGAACGGCGGGGCGGTCGTCCTCCGCCACGGCTCCGATCGCCTGCTCCAGGTCGAGTGCGCCCGGATCCGCGTCCCCGTCGAGTCCGAGCAGTCGCGGGACGTTCCCGGAGCAGGTCAGCCGGTCGGCGCCGTGCTCCCAGCTCCAGGTGCCGAGGCCCGCGAGGTGCTGGGCCTGGGCCAGTTGGCTCTCCCGGCGCTCCTGCTCGTCGTGGGTGCGCCAGCTGACGAGAACGCCGTCCAGGAACGGTGTCGCGTGGAGTGTCATCGTCGAGGCGTGGAGGGTGCCGCCGACGACTTCGATGAACTGTTCGGCCCGGCCCTCGTAGGGGGTGCCGGTGGCCGCCACGTCCAGGAGGTTCCGGAACGCGCCGGAGGCCACCATGCCGGGGTACAGCTCGGTGACCCGGCGGCCGATGACGTCCGTGCCGGTGCGGCCGGCCATGTCGACGGTGGCCGCGTTCGCGTGATCGACCCGCAGGTCGGTCACCCTGCCGTCCGGCTCGCGCACCGCGGTGAGGATCAGCACCGGGTCGAGCAGCGCGTCCAGCACCGCCCGGAACCACGGTTCGCCGGTCGGCAGCACCGGGCCGGTTCCTCCCCTGCCCGGCTCCAGCACCCGCAGCAGCTCGGCGGCACACAGCCGGGCGACCGCGGAGAGGTAGCGCGTCGCGGCCCGGTCGGGGGTGAACTCTCCCGGCCAGCCGAGTTTCATCGCGCCCACCAGCCGTTCACCGGTACGCAGCGGCAGCGCGCAGACGGTCCGGCCCGGGATCAGGTCCTCACCGGTCAGGTCGGGATAGCGGACGGCGAACTCCTCGCGGCTGTGCACCCACACCGTGGCACCGCGCTGCGCCGCCTCCGTCAGCGGTACCGAGGTCTGCGGTGGTATGCGCTGCCACTGGCTGAGCTGGTGCGCGGGCACACCGTCACTGCCGACCAGTCGCAGCGCCCCGTCCGGTTCCAGCAGCGCCAGTACCGTGGCGGCGACTCCGAGCGGCGCGAGGGCGACCTCGTTCAGCAGGGCGGCCAGTGCGTCGGGGCTCTCGGCCGAGGCGAGGGCGGCGGCGGCGAGATGGTAGCGGGCGGCGAAGGAGGAGGGGACGGAACGGGAGCGCTCCGGGTGGCCGAGGCGTCGCAGCGACTGCGGGTCGCCGTGGACTCGCAACGTGTGGCCGTTCTCCTGGGCGGCCGGACCACCGGCGTGCGCAAGCCCCGGCGGGTCGTCCTCGGCCCCGGGCGGCGCCGCGATACCCAGCAGCCCGGCCGCGATCTGGACCAGCTTCCGGTTGCTGTCCTGGGAGAGCCGCACCAGGTGACCGAACGCCTGGTCCGGGGTGCACGACAACCGCTCGGTCAGGAGCCCCTTCGCCTGCTCGATCACGGCGCGGGTCCGCATGGCCTGGCGGTAACCCTCCGCCTCGGCCCGCAGCCGGTCGACGGTGGCCTGCAGTACGGCGCTGTCACTGTCGTCATGGGGCATCGCCGGTGCCTGCCTCTCGACTCCGGCCGGTCAGGGTTTCGCGGCGGCCGCGGTACCGGTACAGCGGTATCCCGGTACAGCGGCAGCCCGGACAGAGATCGGTGGGTCCGGGCGTGGGAAGCCTTCCCACTGCCCGGCCGCTCCGCGGGCGCCGGACAGGCGCCCGACAGGGCGGGTGTATCAAGAGTAGGCCCGTCGGAAGCCGGGGGCTTCATCCGCCATTGGTCGCGGGGGCCTCCAGCCGTTCCCTTAGCTGCGACAGCGTGGCCGCCAGCAGCCGTGACACCTGCATCTGGGACACGCCGATCTGCTCGGCGATCTCGGCCTGGGTGCGGTCGCCCCAGAAGCGCAGCAGGAGGATGGTCCGCTCCCTCGGCCTCAGTTCCCTGAGCAGCGGACGTACGGCCTCGCGGGACACGACCAGCTCCAGGCGCTCGTCGCACTCGCCGATCCGGTCCAGGATGGCGCTGCCGATCTCCTCCGACCCGTCCTCCCGCAGGGCGTCGAGCGAGGTCGACCGGTGGAGCTGCCCGGCGACCAGGCCCGCCGTCACCTGTTCGGGGGTGAGCCCGAGTGCCTCGGCGACCTCCTGCGGGGTCGGGGGTCGGCCGAACTCCTGTTCGAGACGGTCGGAGCCGTGCACGACCATGAAGTAGAGCTCCTGCATGCTGCGCGGAACCCGGATCCGCCAGGAGGTGTCCCGGAAGAACCGTTTGAGCTCACCGGAGATGGTGGGGATCGCGTACGTCGCGAATTCGACGCCGCGCTCGCAGTCGTAACCGTCCACCGCTTTGATCAGGCCGATCGTGCCGGCCTGGACGATGTCCTCCATGTCCTCGCAACGATGCCGGTAGCGGCCCGCGACAAAGCGGACCAGCGCCATGTTGAGTTCGATGATGGTGCCGCGGACGTAGCTGTACGCGTGCGTCCCCGGGGCCAGTTCGGCCAGCCGGTGGAAGAGCGCGTCGCTCAGCGCGCGGGCTTCGGTCTTTCCCATCGCACGGATCTGCTCGGAGGTCGGGCGCGAGATCGGCTCGGCCACGGGCGGAGCGGTGCCGAGCGATGGAGCAGCGGGCGTAGACACGGGGTCATCTCCCTGGGCGTTTCAGGACTCCCGGCCACGTCCGCCGCTGGTTCGGACCATGGGCGTACGGATGACGGGAGGCGGGAAACCGCTCCGCCCGGCTGCTTCAGGCGACGGCGTCCCGGCACGTCGTGCGTGCCGTGTGCGACCTCGGCGGTACTCGGTACCGCCGGACTCGGGGAACGGCAAGGCTCGGCTCGACCGCTCCTTGACGGCTCCTACCCGGCTCGGGCCGCTCCGAACCATCCTGTGCCGAGCCCGGCGTCCCGCCGCAGTCCCCGCCCCGCCCGATCGGCGTCGCGCGGCAGGGCGCGGACACGGTGGAGCCACGTCCGGGCCTGTCCCGGACGTGGCTCGCAGGCAGGTGCCACCACCCCCGCGCCCTGCCGGGCCGAAGTGCGGCGCGGTGCCGTGCCCGCTTCAGGTGATGGGTTCCGGGGCGGGTCCCGGCCCCGGCAGCGGGCCGGGTTGCGGCCCCGGCCCCGGTCCCGGCGCGGGAGGCGGCGGCGGGTCGGGCTCGGGCTGCGGCGGCGCCGGCGGTACGGGATCGGGCCCGCCGGGCGCCGGCACCGGCCCCGGAACCGGTCCGGGTTGCGGCCCCGGACCCGGGCCGGGGGCCGGCGTCGGAGTGGGAGGGACGGGATCGTTGGGAGGGATACCCATGGCGGATTCCTTCGTCGAGGCCGTAGGAGCAGCGGGTGCTCTCCCTACGGCGGCTACCCGCACGCCGCCGGGCGAATCCGGGTCGGCAGCCGTCTCCCGGGTGAACCGGCCGGGCCGCGTGCTCGGCTCCGACTCCCTCGTCGTGCGACCTCCGGCCGGTCCGCCGCCGGGGCTGTCCGTCGGCGCCGCGGGCGGGCGGCCCCGGTGGCGGGCGGAGTCCACCAGGCGGCGGCCGGTCAGCAGGTACTGGGCCAGGCACCCGGCGGCGACCAGGAACACCCCGGCCACCGCGTCCAGGAGCCAGTGGTTGGCGGTACCCATGACGACCAGCAGGGTGGCCGCCGGGTAGAGCACCGCCGCGAACCGGACCCACGGGATCCGGGTGGCGGTGACCACCGCGACCGTGCACCAGAGGGACCAGCCGATGTGCAGGGAGGGCATCGCGGCGTACTGGTTGGTCAACGCCGTGACCGCGCCGGACGGCTCGGCCTCCGGGCCGGCGGGGCCGGCGGTGTCCCGCAGCCCCAGCCCGGGGGTGAGCCGGGGCGGAGCGAGCGGAAGTCCCCAGTAGCCGACCAGGGCCAGCCCGGTGGTGACGAACAGCACCGTGCGGCTGGTGCGGTAGTGCGCGGGCCGGGTCGCGTAGAGCCAGACCAGGACGGCCAGCGGGACCGCGAAATGCAGGACGTGGTAGTAGTCGAGCATCAGGTCCATCAGCCACGGGTGCCCGAGGGCCCAGCGGTTGACGGCACCTTCCGGGTCCAGGTGCAGCAGCTGTTCCAGCCGGTGCAGCTGCTCCGCGTTCTCGACGGCGCTCGCGGCGCGGTTCGGGGCGGCGTTGCGGATGTACGAGTAGACGCCGTAGCAGACCTGGACCAGCAGCAGCTCGAGCAGGAGGCCGGGTCGGCCGACCGGCCGCCTCCGCGCCGGCAGCAGCGGCAGGAAGGGGCGCCCGAACGGCCGCCCGACGGTCGGCCCGGGGGTCCGCCCTACCTGCCAGAGCGGGTCGCCGCGCAGGCGGAACGGGAACACGGCGGCCGCCCCGGCGGTGAGCAGCGCGCCGGCGCCGAGGAGTACGGCGCTGGTCACCGGGTCGGGGTGGGGCGACAGCAGCCCGGCCGGCAGCAGCACCGCCGTCGCCGCGGCGACCGGCCACAGCGGGCGGTCCTCCGGGCGCCGCCCCAGCCGTCCCAGACCTGCCAGCAGCAGCCAGCCGAGGTCGCACGGAAGCGCGACCGCCGACAGCAGGACGCTCGCGCACCCGACCACGGCCAGGGACAGCAGCACCTGCCCGTCGCCGTGGTAGCGCGCCCAGCGGCGGAGCGCGAACCCGCCGACGGCGAGTGCGACGGCCGTCCAGACGCAGAGCAACGGCACCCCGTGCAGGCCGAGCCGCGCCAGGAGACCCAGCGCGGACCTGTTCTCCGGGTCGGTGATCGGCCCCCCGGCCGGGATCGCGAGGCGGTGCCAGGCCGCCACCGTCGCGGAGGGCCGGAGCAGCAGGACCGCGCCGCCGAGCGACAGGGCGACCGTGAGGGCGACGAGCGCCGACCGCCGACCGCGCGAACGCCAGGCGGGTACCAGGAACAGCAGCAGCGCCGGCTGGACGGCGATCGCGGCCCCGAGCGCCGGCCCGCCGGTGTGCCGACGGCCGGTGCGCCGACGGCCGGTGCCGAGGAGCCCGGCGAGGACGAGCGCCAGGCAGGACAGGGCCGGCACGGCGTCGACGGCCTCGCCCCGCAGGGCGGCGCTGATCAGGACGGCGCTCGGTGCCAGCGGGGCGATCACGTACGACAGCGAGCCCGCGGCGGGTCGTTCGCCGGCGGCTGACGGGTGCGGGCCGGGGTGCGGGCGGTCGTCCCGGTGCGGCCGGGGCGTGGTGCGGCGCGCGGACGTGTCGGGACGCGGCAGCGCGGGCGGCAGGTTGCGCGCCACCAGCGTGCCGGCGACGGCGACCGCGGCGAGTGCCACCAGCAGCAGGACGACGCGCGACCCGGTCTCTCCCGTGCCGAACGCACGGAGCACCGCACCCGCGACCGGGTTCTGCCGACCGGCCGTGAGCGCTTCGATCCGCCGTCGCTCGGCCGGACGCCCGAGCGCGTGCCAGGTGACGGCCGCCGCCGTGCCCAGCGCCACCAGCCGGCAGCAGAGCGGCCCGTACCGCCGGGCGGCAGCGCTGGACCTGGCGACGGCCGAGCGGTCGGCGGGCGTCACGGTCGCCGGAACCTCCATCGGCGCCCACCTCCCGGCTCCTCGCGCCGCTACCGGATCGGGTGCCCCGGGCGGAGGCGTTGTAACGCGCCGGGCAGTGGGTGCCGGCCTGCCGGCGGAAGGCAGCCCGTGCGAGGGCACCCGGCCCGGCGTAGGGGGCCGGGCCGGGTGCGGCGCTCGATGCGGTGGTTACTTGTTGTTGAGGCTGGTGTGGTTCCACCAGCCTTGGCGTCCGGCGGTGAAGGTGACCTCGCGGCTGCCGATCAGGCCCTCGTAGGTCTTGCCCTTCACCAGGGGGCTGGTCTTGACGACGCCCTTGGGGTCCTTGATCGCGGGAATGGTGACGGCGGTGGCATGCTCGAGGTCGCTCTGCTCGAATCCGCTGGGGTCGGTGGTGGTGATGACCTCGTCCCAGTTCGGCGAGGCGGCGAGCTGGTGGGCGAGGTGGACCTCGGAACCGTCGCCGAAGGCGAGGTAGGTGAGGAGGTCGGGGTACTCGGTGGCGTCGAGTGGCTTGTAGTGGACGACGTCCTCCTTGCGGGAGGTGGCTTTGGTCTCGTCGACGATCTTGGTGAAGGTCCGGTTGCCGGACTCGTCGACGGTCACTCGCTCGAGTTCCACGGGCAGCTCGTGGCGGGTGCCGTCGACGATCTCCTTCAGGGGCCAGTGGCCCTCGGAGAAGAGGGAGTAGTACACCTGCCGGTCCTCGTGGTGCGAGAGGTCTTCGAGGTACTTCTTCCGCAGGCTCCCGTCGAGACCGAACTTGGTGATCAGCTGGAAGGCGTGGACCTCGACGTGGTAGAGCGGCAGGTGGTAGGCGAAGATCGTGTCGACGCCGATGAGCAGGAACCGGTGGCCGTGGCGGGGGGCGTCGGCGTCGGACCGGGAGATGACGTCGGGGTTGGTCATGCGAGCACTCCTGAGGGTGGGGTCGGGTCGGGTCGGCTGTCGGGTCGGCTGTCGGGCGGCTCGGTCGGGCCGGCGGTGCGGCGACGCTGCCAGAAGGCGTGCCGGGGCCAGCGGTGCTCGAGGCCGTAGAAGGTGCGCCGGTTGCGCAGGTGGACGGCGGTGATCGTGTCGAGTTCGGTGGCGTAGCCGGGGAGGGCGTTGCGGTCGCCGCCGAGGTGGTCGTGGACGGCCTGGCCGGCCCGCATGCCGGTGTACAGGGCGGTGAGGATGCCCTGCGACGACAGCGGGTCGAAGGCGGCGGCGGCGTCGCCGGCGGCGACCCACCCGTCACCGTGGACGGTGTCCAGACGGACGGTGTGGGCGGGCGCGCGCCGGACGGCGGTGGCCGGCCACGGGTGCGCGGACACCCGGGCGCCGGTGTGGCGGGTGCGGCCCAGGCCGGTGAGCAGACCGGTTCCGCCGGTCCGGGCGCCCGGCAGGTCCGCGTCGGTGTACCGCGCGAGCAGCCGGTGGCCGGCGGGCAGCAACGCCGTGTACCACCAGCCGTCCGGCGAGGCCTCCACCAGGGTCGAGGCGTCAGCCGTCGGCGTGGTCGACGGGGGCAGGATCAGGCAGAGCGCCACCAGCCGGTCGTGGACCACCCGACGGGCGCCCGCCGTGGTGGCCGGGCCCGCCCGGCGGCCGGTGGCGTCGACCAGCCAGCGGCAGCGCACGGCGCGGCGCTCGCGAGGGCCGCGCAGCTCCACGGTCCAGGTGCCGTCGCCGGAGCGGCCGGCGGGGCGGGCCGCGGTCTGCTCGGCCACGTCGGTGCCGAGCAGACGGGCGCGCTCGCGCAGCTCCCGGTCGAAGCGGCCGCGGTCGAGGTGCCAGCCGTGCCCGTGCGGGTCGAGGACGCTGTCCTGGGCGGCGAGGTCGTCCGAGCCCCAGGCCGACAGGTTCGCGAAGCAGGGCAGGTGGTGGCGCTCGTCGAGGACGTCCTGGGCTCCGAGGTCGCGGAGCAGGACCCGGGCGGCGGCCGGGAGCGCCTCGCCGACGGGCGGCGGTCCGGTCGCGGCGTCGGCGAGCAGGACGGTGCGGCCGGCGCGACCCAGCGCCAGGGCGGCGGCGGCGCCGGCCGGGCCGCCGCCGGCGACCACCACGTCGTACCCGGGCACGGTGGCCGCCGGGCGGCCGGTGTGGTCCACCGTCACGAAGAGCCCTCGTGGCGGCCGGCGCCGTTGGCGGCGTCCTCGCCGAAGGGGTCGAGCTTGTCGATGTAGCCGACGGTGATGCTCTCGGGGGCGAGGCCGATGTCCTCGGCGAGGGAGGACAGCGCCGCGACCTGCGCGGCCTCGTCGGCGGCGGCGGTCTGCGGCACGTGCAGGGTGACCAGGTTCCGGTCGTCCGGGACCCCTTCGAGGGCGAAGCCGGGCACGGACTCGACCTGGATGCGTGGCGGGTACTTGTTGTCGCCTACGGTGTAGCGGCGGGTCTCCACGACGCCGAAGTGGTGCCACTCCGCGGCGGCCTGCTTCAACTGGGCCTTGTAGTCGCCCTTCAGACCCCGCAGCCAGGAGGCCCGGTTGTAGAACGCGGCCTCGCGCTCGTCCTCCGAGGGTGTCAGGCCGCCCTCCTTGTTGACGACCAGGAAGTCACGTTCGGTCAGCACGTGGTTGGGCACCCGGGCGGGCCAGAAGGTCGGCAGGTGGGGGTCGTAGCGCGGGCCCAGTCCGGCCGTGGACTCGTAGCCGGAGCGGCAGCTGGCGGTGTCCGTCTGCCAGGGGACGGCCATCCACCGGGTCAGGTCGCCCGGGCCCTGCGCGTGCAGCGGGCCGTCGGCGGCCAGCGCCTTCTCCGGCGTGAGCTCCTCGCCGTAGTCGGGCTCCGACTGCCCGTCCGGGCGGTGCAGGATGCGGAACGGCTCGGCGAACATCGTCGCGTGCCGGATCGGCCAGGTCACCTCGCAGCCCGGGTGGAAGGCGTCCGCGAGGCAGAAGTCGAGCGCGGCGCGGTCCAGGAGCGCGGGCTGCTCCGCGAGGGGCGCGTCCTCCAGCCGGTGCGGGAAGCCGGGCCAGGGGGTGTCGGTGAAGTCGCCGTCGGACCACTTGAGCAGCATGTCCATCTGCAGGGCCGACAGCGTCATGTACTGGCGCGGCGACTTCGGCCGGCTGGCCATGCCGTCACCGTAGAACCACGGCCAGGTCATCGGCGCCAGGCCGTCCCGCTCGTAGTCGCGCATGGCGGTGTACACCTGGCGGCGCAGCTCGCGGTAGGTCTTGCCGGGCTGGGAGAGGCGGCGCTGCACCTCGACGAGGGTGAAGTCCTGCGGGCCGGCGCAGCCGAAGTGGGTGGCGAAGCCCTTGTTGACCCACTGCAGGTGGCTGAAGCGCTCCAGGAGGGGCCTGATGTGCTCGTGGAAGGACACCGGGGCGGGCCGCGGCAACCGGCCGTTGCCGACGAAGACGTCGAGCAGCAGGTCGTAGACGGTGCGTACGGTCTTGATGTCGGGCGCGTAGTTGGGCGGGCCCACCACGACCCACGCGGGTTTCACCTCGATGGCGCGGCCGTCCACGGAGACGGTGGCGGTGACCGGGCCGTCCGAGGTGTCGTCGTACCAGCCGTCGTTGTTGCCGTAGGACTCCAGCGGCTCGTTGTTCTTCGCGCCGGAGTGGCCGGCGCCGCCGAGCACCACGAGCCGCCCCTCCTCGTCGGTGTGCATCCGGCCCAGCGGGACCGGGATGCCCTGGAAGGTGCCGCCGGTGAACTCCACGTGCTCGCCGGTGCCCGCGCGCAGGGTCTTGCGTCCGGGGTCGATCACGAGGCTGCGGCGGTCGATGCCCTTGTTGCGCCTCGGTGTGCTGTGGCCCTGCATGTCGGGGATGTCGAGGGCGAGCCTGAACTCGTACCAGGCGGCCTTCTGGTTCGCGACGTGGACGCCCCACTCGATCGAGGCGTTGGCGTTCGTCAGCTCGCGGACGACGTTGCCGGCGCTGTTGTAGCCGTAGAGGCGGAAACGCGCCGCCTGGCGCTTGAACGCGCCGGTCTCGTCCTTGAGGGAGCCGACCGGCATCGGGTCCGGACCGGGCGTCTCGGGGCCGTAGTACCAGCCGTCGTCGCGGGTGCTGTTGCCCACCCGGGCCACTCCGATCGCGGGGTGGATCTTCGCATAGGCGATGTCGTCACTCATGGTGTTCGCGGGTTCCTTCCGGGACGGTGAAGGTCGCGGGGCGGTCGTGCCTCACCGGCGGTGAACGCGGCGACCGCGGCGAAGGGGACAACGGGCCGGCACAGCGGCGGCTCGCGGGCCGGGACGGGCCCACGGCCGACCGGAACGCCCGGCCCGGTTGTCAGATTGGCAGATCGAATACGACCCATCCCCTGCGGGAGAGGGACTGTTCGCATACTTCACTCGGATGGTGCGCACGGCGTCGCCGAGCGGCCGGGCGGTGCACGGTGCGTGCTGGGAGCGGTGTTCAAGAAGCTCGACCGGCGGAATCACTGATCCAGCGCGAACCCTGCACCGCCCCCAAGTCGGTCGGTCCCGACCGTCTGGCGCAGAACGTCGACGTCCTCGACTTCGAGCGCGGTGCTCGACGGCTCCGGGCCGAGCCGGGTCAGGTGAGCCGGGCGAGGCGCGGCCCGCTCACGCGTCGGCGCAGCGCGGGCAGCCGGCGTTCGGCCTGCTCGGCGTCCCGCTGCTGCGCCGCGTAGAGGACACCGCTGGTGAACGCGTGGTCCTCGCCCGGGCCCGGGTGGTCCAGCAGGGCCTGGCGGGCCACCACGGTGTCCTGGTGACCGCCGAGCACGCGTTGGAGCCGCTTCATCCGCTTCTCGAACTTCCGGGCGCGCTCCGGGGCGGTGGGGCGGGCCGCCTCGGCCGCGTAGCGGGCCCGCTTGGCCGCCTTGCGGGCACTGTGCAGAGCGGCGTCGCGCTCGGGCCCGGAGTCGAGTCCGAGGGCGGCGTCGAGCCGGTCCAGGGTGCGCCGCTGTTCGTGGCGCAGCGTCCGGGACAGCCGCTTGCGCGGCTTCTTCCGATCGGCCCGGGCGGTCAGCGGGGGATCGGCGGCGAAGGACTCCAGTTCGTTCAGGAGGCGGTGGTAGCGCACGCTGCCGAGGTCGCGGACCACCTGCTCCCAGGCCTGCCGGTACGCGCGGGCGTAGTGCGCCGACACCTCACCGCGCGCGGGGCCGCCGCGCAGCCGGTCCGGCAGGGAGTCCAGGGCGTCCAGGGCGGTGACCAGGTGCTCTCCCAGGACCTCCTGGTCCCGCGCGTTGCCGAGCGAGCGCCCGAGCCAGCGGATCTCGGCGGCCAGCGCGTCGGTGCGGCGGCGGTCGAAGAGCCGGCGGTGCGCCTTGAGGGTGCTCCGCAGCCGCCGGGCCGTGACCCGCATCCGGTGCACCGAGTCCGGCTCGTCGAGGCGGACGCTCGGATCGAGGGCGAGCAGGTCGTCCACCAGCTCCCTGATCCGTCCGGTCACCAGGCCGCCCGGCGTGCCCGTCCGCAGCGGCGCGCGTCGGCGGTCCGGCCTCGGGGCGTCCCGCAGTGCGCGGGCCAGTTTGGACGGGTGGTCGGCCCGCTCCAGACCGGCGGCGGTGAGCGCCTGTTCGACACGGTCGAGCAGCTCGGCGTCGCCGCCTGCGAGCTCGACCTCGACCTCGGTCCAGCTGATGGATCCCGTGCGGTCGCCGTCGGGAGCTGGGTGTTCCGGCGCGCGGACGGGGACGGGGCCGAGGATCCGGGCCTCCACCCGGTCCTCCGCCAGCTCCGCCAGGGCCTTCCCCCGCCGGTCGAGCAGGTGCCTGCGCCGACGGTGCGTCCGCAGGCGGGCCACGGGCACCAGCGCCTCGCCCCGCAGGAAGACCGCGACGCGCGCGGCCAGTGCCGCGGGCGGCCGGTCCGGCGCGCCGGCCTCCAGCGGCGCGTGGATCTCCTCGCGGCTGTCCGTGCCGGTCGGCAGTTTGAGGTGCCAGCCCGCGTCCCCGCCGCCGGTGCGCCGTCGCAGGGTGACCTGCCTGCTCAGCAGGTCCAGGTCGGGGGTGTCGTAGTAGACGGCGTCCAGGTCCTGCGGACCGGCGGGCACGACCTTCGCGACGCCCGGCAGCTCGAGCGGAGGCAGTGCCGCTGTGCCGTCGAACTTGCGTTCCGTTTCCAGCTGTTTCGCGCTCATGTCCCGCGCCTTCCCGTCCGGGCCGGTGTCACGCGCGCCGACGCGAGCCGTCCGCCGCCGGGGCGGGCCGTGAACAGTGCGGTGCGCATCGTCGTCACCGCGTGCGACCCTCCCGTTCCGCCTTGACGCGGTCCAGTTCCCTCTTGAGTGAGCGGGCCTGGGCGCGTTCCGTGCTGCCGGCGTCGATGATGTCGAGGAACACCTGGTCGAATGCGGGGCAGGCGGCGCTCAGCTGGCGCTTGATCCGTACGCACACCTCCTCGACCTTCTCGCTGTCCAGCCCCTCGCGCAGGTCGATCCGAGCCGCCAGCAGGGCCGAGTCGGGCCCCAGCCGCATCGTCAGGAGGGTCGTCACCGTGTCGATCTCGTCCTGTCCGTCCAGGAACGCATGGGCCTGCTGTTGCAGCAGGGGGTCCACCGCCTGACCCACGAGGAGGCTGCGGGCCTCCCGGCCCAGGCGGTAGGCCACCGCGATGAGCAGCGCGCCGATGGCCAGCGCCGCGGCCGCTTCCCAGGCGGGCGAGCCGGTGAACTGGTGGCAGGCGACACCGCCGGCCGCGAGCAGTACGCCGAACACCGCGGTGGCGTCCTCGGCGAGCACCGTCCGCACCGTCGGGTCGTCGGACCGCCTGATCTGCTGGGACAGCGGGCGTCCGCGGGCCCGGGCCTGGCCGCGGAGCTGGAAGAGCACCCGGACGAGTGAGGTGCCCTCCGCGAGCAGCGCCACGACCAGGACGACGTAGACGGTGAGGAATTTCTCGGGCTCCGCCGGTGGCGACAGCAAGGTGTGCAGGCCCTGGTAGAAGGAGAAGCACCCGCCGGTCACGAAGATCCCGACCGCGGCCAGGAGCGCCCAGAAGAACCGTTCCTTGCCGTAGCCGAAGGGGTGGCGGGTGTCCGCCCGCCGCCGGCTGCGGCTCAGCGAGGCGAGCAGGAACACCTCGTTGAGGGTGTCCGCGACCGAGTGCGCGGCCTCGGCGAGCAGCGCGGGGGAGGGCGCCACCACCCCCGCCACCGCCTTGGCCGCGGCGATCACCACATTGGCCAGCAAGGCCACGACGACCGTGCCGCGGGTCTCGCGGTCGGCCGGGTCCCGTCCGGTCGCCGACGGGCGGCGGACGGCGCTGTCGACCGGCGCCGTACGCGCGCTCCGCGGCGGCCGGGCCGGTGCGGACGGTTCATGGCCGGCGCCTCTCACACCGGGCGGCTGCCCGATCGCCCGCGGGATACGCATGAGCCCGGAACCCTGGCGCCCGGCCCGTCCGAGGTGACGCCGGCAGAGGTCGGCGGAGGTCGGTGGTCAGCAGAGGTCAGCAGAGGTCAGCAGGGGTCGGCAGAGGTCGGCAGTGGTCGGCCCCGACCGCCCGGAGCGGGTCAGGTCTGGGCGGCGATCGCGGCGCACAGCAGCGCGATGCCGAGTGCGAGCCAGGCCAGGTAGTCGCCGAGGTGTCCGGAGTGCAGCCGGCGTACCGCTCGGACGGTCCGGGCGGCGGGGTGGTGCCGCGACAGCCGTGGGGTGAGCCGGTGGACGGCGGCGGTGGCGAGGGCGACGGCGAGTGCGGTGGACAGCAGGCCGAGGAGGACGCCCGAGGTGGTCCATTCGGCGGGCGGCGGGTCGACGGCGGGCGGCATGGTCCCCCCGGTGACGGCGGCCGTGTACTGGGCGGGGTCGGTGAAGACGGCCGCGCCGCGCGCGAGGGCGTCGGCGACCGCGGGCAGGCAGCCCAGGGCAGCGGCGAGGGCGAGGAGTACGGCGGGGACGACGGTCATGGTCGGCGGCAGTCCGCGCCGCGGGGAGCGGATCTCGGGCTCCTCGCCCTCCCCGGTGGTCTCCTCGTCGCCGGGTCCGACCCGGGGCGGCGGGCCGGCCCCCCGGAAGACCCGCAGGCCGGCGCGGAGCACCGCCGCGCCGGTGAGGGCGGAGACGGCGACGAACACGGCGGGCAGCCACGGCTGCCAGTGTCCGGCGGCGTGCTCGGCCACGGCCTTGCCCAGGCCGGTGCCGAACGGCGGCAGCCCGGCCAGCGCCAGCGCGCCGGCGAAGAACAGCACACCGACCAGGCGCAGTTCGCGGGCCCTGCCGTGCAGGCCGTGCTCGTCGACGGAGCCGTAGCGGTCCAGCAGCACCCCGGTGAGGGCGAACAGGGCGGCCTTGACGCAGCCGTGCCCGCCGACGTAGAGCGCCGTCCCGGCGACGCCGTCCGGGGTGAGCAGCGCGATGCCGGTGAGGAACAGGCCGACGTGGCTGACGGTGGAGAACGCCAGCAGGCGTTTGAGGTGTCGCTGCTGCCAGCACATCACGGCGCCGACCAGGGCGGTCAGCACGCCCAGGGCCGCGAAGGTGGTGCGGAACGCGTCGTGGGGGATGCCGCCGGGGCCGGAGAAGACGGTCCAGTGGACGCGGGCGATTCCGTAGACGCCGAGTTCGACCATGACCCCGGACATCAGCATGCACACCGGGGTCGGGGCGACGGAGTGGGCGTCGGGCAGCCAGAAGTGGAACGGGACGGCGGCGGCCTTGACCAGGAGGGCGGTGCAGATGAGGACGAACGCGACCACGGTCAGCAGGTCGGTGCGGTGCCCGGCGAGTTGCTGACCGAGGCGGGCCAGGTTCAGTTCGCCGGTGCGGGCGTAGATCAGGCCGATGCCCAGCAGGGAGCAGTAGGCGGCGAAGGAGGTGACGATGCCGAAGGTGAGCGCGCCCTGGAGCGGGCGGGGGTCCTCGATGCGGTAGCCGGTCAGGGCGTAGGCGGCGGCTCCCATGAGTTCGAAGAAGACGAAGGCGTTGAACAGGTCCCCGGTGAGCGTGAAACCGGCCATGCCGGCCTCGAACAGCAGGATCAGGGCGGGGAAGACGCCGGCGTGCTCGCCCTTCGGTTCGTCGAAGTACCGCCAGGAGTAGACGATCACGGCGAGGACCAGGGCGGAGACCAGCAGCGCGAGGCCGGCGCCGATCGGGTCCGCGGCGAGCACGATGCCGACCCGGGCGGGCCAGCCGCCCAGGTCGGCGGTGGCGAGTGGTCCGCCGTGCGCCCACAGCAGCGCGAGGCAGAGCACCTCGGCGGCGGCGGTCGTGGTCGCCAGGAGGTCGCAGCCGGTCCGGGGCAGCAGGCGTCCGGCCACCGCGAGCAGGGCCGCGCCGAGCAGCGGGACGGCCACGGCCAGCGGCAGCAGGTCGGCGGCGGTCACCGCCGGTCAGCCTTTCAGGTCGGTGAGGGCCTGCGGGTCGACGGTGCGGTGGCGTTTGCGCAGTTGGACGGTCAGGGCGAGCAGCAGCGCGGTGACGGTGGCGCCGACCACGACGTCGGTCAGGGCCATGGCCTGGACGACGGGGTCGACGACCGGGCGGGCGCCGGGTGTGAGGTCGGAGTAGACGGGGGCGGTGGCGTCCTCGCGGTAGCCGACGGCGAGGAGCAGCAGATAGGTGGAGGACTGGGCGACGGCCAGGCAGCCGATGGCGTGGATGAGGTCGCGGCTGGTGACGAGGCCGTAGAGGGCGATGAGCAGGACCCATCCGGCGGCGAGGTAGGGCCAGATGCCCATCAGTGGTCTCCGGTCTCGGGTTCGGGGTCGGCGAGTTCGACGGCTTGGTCGAGGAAGTGGGCGACCAGGGCGATCAGGCCGCAGGCGACCTCGACGCCGACGGCGGCGTTGAGCACCGGGACGGTGCCGCCGGAGGTGATCTCGTCGAAGGTGCCGAGTGGCAGCACGTTCTCGAGGAACGCGCCGCCGACGACCAGGCCGGCGAGCCCCACCAGGGTGAAGGAGGCGGCGGCGAGGGAGTCCGCGACATCCAGGACGGCCAGTGGACGCAGCCGTTTCAGGGCTCGGTAGTCGGCGGCGAGGTAGGCCAGGTGCAGGGCGGTCGCCAGCACCACGCCGCCCTGGAAGCCGCCGCCGGGGCTCAGCTGGCCGTGCGCGACCACGTACACGCCCACGACCAGGGTGACCGGGAGCAGCAGCGCGCCGAACAGCCGGGTGGTGGGCATGGCGTGTTCGGCCTCGGCGCGGCGGTGGCGCTCGTCGCGGGCCCGGCGCAGCAGCAGGGTGGCGCCGAGGACGGTGCCGAAGAGGATGGACTCCTCGCCGAGGGTGTCGAAGGCACGGATGTCGAAGTTGACGGAGGAGACGACGTTGGCCGTGCGGTGGGAGAGGGACGCCGCCACCGCCCGGTCCCCGTACGGGTGGTCGGATCCGCCGAAGTGCGGTAACCGGACGCAGGCGGCGGTGAAGAAGGCGGCGGTCACCGCGGCGCCGACCAGGAACACGAGCAGCCGGGCGCGCGCCGTCACTTCCGCTCCTCGGCCGCGCGGTCGTCGTCCTCGGCGGCGGTGCCGGTACGGCCGCCGGTGGTGCGGCGGGTGACCTTGCGGACGCTGAGGAGGATCAGCAGCGGGGTCAGCGCGGTGCCGACGGCCACCTGGGACAGGGCCACGTCGGGGGCCTGGAGCACGGCGAACAGGACCGCCAGGCCCAGGCCGAGCGCGGACAGGACGACGGCCTGGCGGGCCGGGTCGCGGGTGAGGACCGCCGCCGTCGCGGCGGTGACGACGAACGCGAGGGCCGCGCCGATCAGCCACTCGTTCACGGTGCCCCTTCCTCGGTGCCCTTGGTGCCCTCGGTGCCCTTGGTGCCCTCGGTGCCCTCGGCCTGGCGGGAGGCGCGGCCGACGGCGATCGTGGTGACCGTGCCGCCCGCGGCGAAGAGCAGGCCGATGAACAGCGTCTTCACCGCCGCCCGGCCCGCTCCCTGGTCCAGGGCCACCGCCGCGGCGAGCAGCGGCATCCCGGCCACCGAGGCGGGAGCCAGCGCGTGCAGCCGCATCAGCGTCCCGCCGAGCCGCAGCACCGCCAGTGCGGACAGCAGCATGCAACCCGCCCCGGACCACAGCAGCACGAGCACGACCAGGTGACGCACCGCCGTTCACCTCCCCTTCCTGCCGCGGATCCCGGCCCTCGCCGGGCGGACTGCCGGTCATGTCCCGTTGCCGGGGGCTCCGGACGCCGGACGCGTGTCGTGCTTCCAGCCGGCCACGAAGCGGGTGAAGACCAGCGTCCCGGCGGGAGCCAGGACGGCCAGCATCAGGGCGAGGTCCTGGTAGGACGACCGGTCGTAGGCCCCGGGCAGCAGCAGGAACACCGCCCCGACGACGGTCGACAGCAGCGAGGCGCCGGCGAGGCGGCGCACCGTGGTGCCGCGCGCCACCACCCACAGGCAGGCGGGGACCGGTCCGGCCAGCAGGACGAGGGCGGCCGCCGCCCAGGCGTTCACCGCTCGCCTCCCGGACGGGCGACGATCTCCTCGACCGGTCCCGCCTCCGGCCGCAGGGCGTGCACCACCACCGCGTCGTCGCCCGGGACGTCGACCACGCAGGTGTCCGGGGAAGCGGCGAGCAGCGCGCCCGCCCAGCCCGGGTCCGCTCCCGGTGCCAGGCGGACGCGCCTCACCACCGCGGTGCCGGGCCGCCGCGCCAGGGCGGCCAGCAGGACGGCCAGGCCGCGGACGACCGCCCACGGCAGCAACAGCACCGCCCGTGCCGCGCGGCGGGAGCCGGAGAATCCGGCGTCGGCGGCCGATCGTATCCGCTGTGCCGCCACCGCCCCGCCCACCGCCGCGACGCCGGCGACCGCCAGCTCGACGGGCGTCACCGAGTCGACCAGCACCACCGTCAGACCCAGCAGGACGGCACACCACACCGCGATCCCGACCCCAGCACGCACCGGACCTCCTGTCGCCCAAGCCATTGTTCGACCACCCGGCCCGCCGCCGCGCGAACGGCGGTCGGCGTGACCGGCGGGCCACCCGTACGGCGCAGCGCCGTACGGGTGGCCCGACTGTCCCCCTACCGGCCGAGCGCGTTCTCGAGCTCCTTCTTGTTCATCTTCGAGCGGCCGTGGATGTCGCGCTTCTTCGCCTCGTTGTACAGCTGTTCCTTCGTGGGGCCCTGGGCGCCGCTGTGGGAGCGGAGCCCGCCGCGCCGCGAGGAGGACATGTCCTTCACCGAGCTGCGGCTGGCGGTCTTCGACTCCCCGTGCCGGGCCCGTTCCTTGTTCACCGTGCGGGCGGCGATCTCCTTCGCGCGCTTCTCGCTCTCACCGCGCTCCTGCGCGCTCTCCTTGATGTGCTCGTACTGGCGTTCCCGTTTGGGGGTCGATCCGCGAGGCATGGTCACTCACTCCTACTCGTGCGGCTGAAGTACTCGGGCGGCCCGCATCCGGGAGACCAACCCGGCGCGGGCCCGGGGCAGACGCGCTCTCACCCGGCCGGTCGCCCGCCGCGCACCGCCGGCGAGGGCGCCGAGGCGGTGGGCGGCCCGCTGCTGGAGGCTTCGAGCCCGTGCGCTGTCGTCGAAGCGGCCGTGCGCTCCGAAGTCCCGCGACGAATCGACGGGACGGAACAGGTTGTCGGGGTCGCTGCGGGGCCGGAGCTCGTCGGTCTGCTGGGAGGCGAAGCCGGTGCGGGCCAGGTACCGGTCCAGGAGGCCCGGGACGACGGCGTTCGCCAGCAGGGTCGCCACCGTGCTCCCACCGACCCAGTACTCGCGCCGCCGCGGGTGGTCGGCCGCGTACAGCACCGCGCGGGCGGCCACCTCGGGCTGGTAGATCGGCGGCACCGGCTGTGCGCGCCGCGGCAGGCGCGAGCGGACCCAGTCGAACTGCGGGGTGTTCACCGCCGGCATCTGCACCATCGTGGTGCGCACTCCCGTGCCGGAGGCGAGCAGTTCGCACCGCAGCGCCTCGTTCCACCCCTGGACGGCGTGCTTGGCACCGCTGTAGGCGCTCTGCAGCGGGATGCCGCGGTAGGCGATCGCCGAGCCGACCTGCACGATCACCCCCGCGTCGCGCGGCAGCATGCGGCGCAGGGCCGCACCGGTGGCGTACACGTAACCGAGGTAGCTGACCTGGGTGACGCGCCGGAACTCCTCGGGGGTGATCTCGACGAAGGGGGCGAAGACGGAGGCGAAGGCGTCGTTGACCCACACGTCGATCGCGCCGAGCTCCCGCTCGACCCGCTCGGCGGCGGCCTCGACGGCCTCCGGGTCGGCCATGTCCGCCTCGATGGCGATGACCTTCGCGGCGCCGGCCCGCTCCACCTCCCGCACCGCCCCGTCCAGGCCGGCCCGGCCGCGGGCGATCAACGCCAGCCGGTCCCCGCGGGCACCGAAGGCCACCGCGCAGGCGCGTCCGATGCCGCCGCTGGCCCCGGTGACCACCACGGTCCGACCCACGGAATCGTGAAGTGTCATACCGGGCGGCTTCCCGCGATCGGCGGCCGGAAACGGGCGTGGCGGACGGGCGGCGCACGCGGGCGGGCTTTAGCGTCGAAAGCCGGCTGACAAGGCTCGAGCGAGGAGATGGACGATGCCGACCGCGGCGCTGTTCGATGTCGACGGAACGCTGCTCGACACCAACTACTGGCACACCGTGGCCTGGACCCAGGCGCTGGCCCAGTACGGTCACCACCCGGCGATGGCGCGCATCCACGGCGCGATCGGCATGGGCGGCGACCAGCTCCTGGACCATCTGCTGGGCGAGGACCGCGACCGCGACCAGGACGAGGCGCTCAGCGCGGCGCACCAGGCGCTGTTCGCCCGGTTCTGGCCCGCCCTGCGGGCCTTCGACGGGGCCGGCGACCTGCTGCGGGCCCTCAAGGGCCGCGGCTGGACGGTCGTCCTCGCCTCCTCCGCCTCCGCCCGGGACCTCGCGGTGATGCGGCGCGCCCTGGACGCCGACGACGCGATCGACGCCGCCACCAGCGCGGACGACGTGGAGGCCAGCAAGCCCGCACCCGACCTGGTCCGTGCCGCCCTGGCCAAGGCGGGCGTCGGGCCCGACCGGGCGGTGTTCGTCGGCGACACCCCGTGGGACGTGCAGGCCGCCGCCCGGGCGGAGGTGCCGTGCGTCGCGGTCCTGTCCGGCGGCACCGGTGAGCGCGCCCTCCGGGCGGCCGGGGCGCTGGAGGTCCACGCCGATGTCGCCGAGCTGCTCACCGGCCTGGACGACAGCGTCCTCGCCGACCCCGCCCGCCGCACCCACGGATCCCGCTGACCGGTCGGCTGCGGAAGTCCGGGCGCGCCGCCCCCGGCCGGTGCCCTCCCCGGGGCGCCGACCGGGGGACGGGTCAACGCCGGAGGGCGGGCAGGACCAGCTCGCGGTAGGCGTCGAAGAACACCTCCTGGTCGGGCCCGATCTGCCCGACGTAGACCTCGTCGAAGCCCGCCCGCGCATAGGCGCGCACCGTGTCCACGTGCCCCTCCACCTCGTCGCCGCAGGTCACCGCGTCGGCGACCATGTCGCGGGTGACCAGCTTGCCGGCCTGCTCGAAGTGGGCCGGCGTCGGCAGGACCTGAGCGAGTTCGCCGGGCAGCAGCTCGCTGGGCCACAGCTGGTGCACCACGTCGACGGCCTTCTCCCGGTTGCTGCTCCAGCACACCTTCACCCCGCCGACCACCTTCTTCCCCGCGCCGCCGCCGTCCCGGAACGCGGCCACCATGTCCGCGTCCGGGGTCATGGTGACGAACCCGTCACCGACCCGCCCGGCCAGCTCGGCCGCCTTCGGCCCGAACCCCGACACGAGAATCGGCACCGGCGCCTCGGGCGCGGTGTACAGGCGGGCGTTGTCGACGGTGTAGTGCCGCCCGCGGTGACTGGTCTGCTGTCCGGTGAACAGCTCCCGCATGACGCCGATCGCCTCCTCGAGCATCTCGCCGCGCTCCTCGAAGGAGGGCCAGCGGTCGCCGTGGACGTGCTCGTTCAGCGCCTCCCCGGTACCGACGCCCAGCGCGAAGCGGCCTTCGAGCAGGACGCTGGAGGTGGCCGCGGCCTGGGCGGTGACCGCCGGATGCAGCCGCATCGTCGGACAGGTCACCAGGGTGGTGACGGGCAGGTCCACGGCCTGCGACAGGGCCCCGATCACCGACCACACGAACGCGCTGTTGCCCTGCGCGTCGTTCCACGGGTGGAAGTGGTCGGAGATGGCGAGCCGGGTGAAGCCCGCCTGCTGCGCCCTCCTGGCCTGGTCGACCAGCTCCGCCGGGGTGAACTCCTCGCACGACAGGAAGTAGCCGTATTCGGTCATCGGATCCCACTCCTTCTCGAACGTCCGCCCCCCTCGTCGGGCGGCTACCCCGGCGGCGCCGGACACCACACGGGGACGAAGGTCCCGCCGGGCGCGCCCGAGCGGGCCTTTCCGCTCCGTCTTTCACCGCCCTCCGTCCTCGTTCGGCGCCGGGTCGCCACGGCCGTCCGTGCGGGGTGCGAGCCGCGCCGCCGCTTCGAGCATCAGCGCGTGGACGAACGCCTGCGGCAGGTTCCCGCGCAGCTGGCGCTCGGCGACGTCGAACTCCTCCGCGTACAGGCCGGGCGGCCCGCAGGCGGCGCGGTTGCGTTCGAACCAGCGCAGCGCCCGCCGGTCGTCGTTCTGCTGGTGCTCGGCCAGCGCCATCACGAATCCGCACAGCAGGAACGCTCCCTCGGCGTCCTCGAGGGGCCGCTGGTCGTGGCGGAACCGGTAGGCGTAGTGGTCCCGCACGAGGTCGGCGCGCACCGCGCGCAGGGTGGCGGTGGTGCGGGGGTCGTCCGCGGGCACGGCGCCCCGGACGGCGGGCAGCAGCAGGGCCGCGTCGACCCCGGCCCGGTGCGGGGAACGCTGCCACCGGCCGGTGGGATGCAGGCAGTCGGCCGCGGTCCCGGCGACGATCGCGTCGGCCAGCGCCTCCCAGCCGGCGGCGCGCCCGCCGCCGGCCCGGGGTGCCGCGGCGGCGATGGCGCGCAGGCCGGCGGCGCAGGCGAGCCGGCTGTGCGCCCATCGGTCGTTGTGCAGCTCCCAGAGGCCGGCGTCGGGCTCGTGGTGGCGGCTCGCGATCGCGTCGGCGGCGGCGAGCGCGGCCTGCCAGCCGTCCGTGTCGAGCCGGTCGTGGCGGGCGGCGGCGGCGAACAGCAGCAGGCTCTCGCCGAACACGTCGAGCTGGAACTGCTTGTTGACGTGGTTGCCGGCGACGTCGAAGCCACCGGGGTAGCCCGGCAGGTCGAGGGTGCGCGGATCGGGCACCGCCGCGCCGGCGGCGGTGTAGGCGGGTGCGAGCGCGGGGCCGTGCTCGAGCAGGCGGGCGGTGACGTACCGCACGGAGTCGTCCAGCAGCGGGTGCGGTCCGGCGGCGGCGACGGCCTGGCCGATGTACGCCTGGTCGCGGATCCACACGTACCGGTAGTCGTAGTTGCGGCCCTGCTCGGCGCGTTCGGGCAGGCTGGTGGTGGCCGCGGCGACCGTGCCGCCGCCCGGTCCCGTCAGTCCGGTCATGACCGCGTAGGCGTGCCGGGCGTCGCGGCGGCCCAGCGTGTTCGCGAGGTCGGGCACGCGTGCGGTCCAGGCTGCCTCGGTGGCCCGCCAGAGCACGTCGGCCGGTTCGGGCGCCGGCAGGGGCCGGTCGGAGACCTCCAGGACCAGGTCGTGGCGGGTTCCGGCGGCCACCCGCACCGCGGTGCGCAGCCCCGCTTCGCCGCGCCGGGCGTCCGGTGCGCCGCTCCAGCGCAGGTACAGGTCGCCGGACCGGGCCGTCCACCGCCCCTGCTCGTCCCGGCGGACCTGGCGCAGGCGATGGGCGCCGAAGCCGGCCGCCGGGTGGAGGTGGACGTCGAGCCGGGTGTCGCCGTCGGCGGCCAGGATCCGGCGCAGCACCACCGCGCGGTGCGGGTCGCCGGGGTGGGCGAGGGCTTCGCGGCATTCGACGATGCCGCCGGTGGTGATCCAGCGGCTGCGCCAGATGAGGCTGCCGCGCTCGTAGTAGCCGCCCCAGACGAACGGTTCGGCGGGGGTGACGGTGTACCAGCCCGGGCCGCCGATCAGGGCCGCGAAGACGGCGTCGCTGTCCCAGCCGGGCGCGCACATCCACACGATGTCGCCGCGGGGTCCGACCAGGGCGCCGCGCTCGCCGTCCGCGAGCAGGGCGTAGTCGCGCAGCGCGTGGGGAGCGGGCGGGCCGTTGTCGGTGGCGGTCAACGTCTCATCTCCCTCGGTAGGGGCCGGGTGCACGCGGTCGTGGTGGCGCCCTCGGCGTCGTCGGGGCGGCCCGGCCCTCGTCAGACGGGGGCACGGAAGCGGTCCGCCACTTCGGACCGCAGGGTCAGGCCGAGGCCGGGTTCGCCGGTCCGCCCCGGGCGCACAGAACCCCCGCCGGGGCTGAGGGTCCCCTCGAAGAGCAGGTTCTCGATGCGGACGTGGTCGTGGAACCACTCCAGGTGGCGCAGGTTCTCGGTGGCCGCCGCGGGGTGCGCGTGGACGTGCGGTGCGCAGTGTCCGGACAGGTGGAGGCCGTGGGCCTGGGCCAGGGCAGCGGCGCGCAGCCACACGGTGATGCCTCCGCAGCGGGTGGCGTCGGCCTGGAGGCAGTCCACGGACGGCGCCATGCGGGCGAAGTAGGGCAGGTCGTAGCCGTACTCGCCGGCGGCGACGTCCGCGGTGACGGCCTCGCGGACGTGGGCGAGGCCGGTGAGGTCGTCGGAGGAGACGGGTTCCTCGAACCAGCTCACCCCCAGGCCGGCCAGCGTCCGGCCGACCCGGACGGCCTGTTTGCGGGTGTAGGCGCCGTTCGCGTCGACGTAGAGTTCGGCGTCGTCGCCGATCAGCCGGCGGGCCTGCTCGGCGCGCTCCAGATCGCGCCGTTCGCGGCCGCCCCGGTCCTCACCGATCTTGATCTTGAAGCGGGTGATGTCCTGCTCCGCCCAGCCTTCGAGCTGCTCGGCCAGTTGCCGTTCGGTGTACGTGGTGAAGCCGCCGCTGCCGTAGACGGGCACCTCGCGCCGGGCGGCACCGAGCAGGTCCACCAGCGGGAGGCCGAGCAGGCGGGCCTTGAGGTCCCACAGGGCGATGTCGACGGCGGAGATCGCGCCCGCGACCAGGCCGGGCCGGCCGGCGTTGCGCGTCGCGCGGCTCATCGCCTCGTTGGCGGCCGGGATGTCGAAGGCGGGGCGGCCGAGCACGAGGTCGCGGAGCTGCCCGGTGATCACCTGGGCCGTGGCGGGGGCGCCGTACGTCCAGCCGAGGCCGGTGGTGTTCCGGCTGCGGGCCTGGACGAGGACCATGGTGGTGGAGTCCCAGGCGAGGGTGCCGTCGGCCTCCGGCGAGTCGGTGGGGACGGTGAGGACCCGCACCCGCAGGGCCTCGACGGTCGGGGTGGCGGCTCTCGTCATGGCTCGCCCGCCGCCCCGTGGCGGAGTCGCCCGTGCGGGGACCGCATGGCGGTCACCTCCTCCTGGCTCGGTGCCGGCGTGCGCCGAGCACGGCCGCCGTGGCCAGGCCGGTCAGCGTGCCCGCGACGCCCGCGGTCAGCAGCCGGGCCGCCGCGGGACGCGGTTGCGGGCGTGGGACGGCCTTCTCGGGGTGGTCGGCGGGTGGCGGCCCGTCCAGGGCCAGGGCGAGGGCTTCGGCCAGGTGCAGGGCCCGGCGGCCGGTCGTGGCCTGGTCGATCTGGGTGCGGCAGCTGAAGCCGTCGGCCAGGACGAAGGCGCTGGGGGCGGCGTCGCGGACGGCCGGCAGGACGCCCTGCTCGGCGATGGCCAGGGACAGGTCGTAGTGCCCTCGTTCGAAGCCGAAATTGCCCGCCAGACCGCAGCAGCCCTCGTCGAGCACCTCCGCCTCCAGACCGGCGCGGCGCATCAGTTCCCGGTCCGGGTCGGTGCCGAGGACGGCGTGCTGGTGGCAGTGGGTCTGCACGGTCGCCGCCCGGCTGGTCCGGGGCGGTCGCCACCCGTCGGGGGCGTGGTTGACGAGGTGCTCGGCGAAGGTGCGCGTCTGCGAGGCCAGCCGGAGGATGTCCTGGTCACCGGCGAGCAGGTCGGGGGCGTCCGCGCGGAAGACCGCGGTGCACGAGGGTTCGAGGCCGATGATCGGGGTGCCGGCCTCCAGCCACGGCCGCAGCACCCGGGTGGTGCGCCGCAGGACCCGGCGGGCCGTGCCGAGCTGGCCGGTGGAGATCCACGTCAGGCCGCAGCACACCGGCCCGGCCGGGACGGCCACCCGGAAGCCGGCGTCCTCCAGGACGCGGACCGCGGCGTCCGCGACGTGCGGGTGGAAGTGGTTGGTGAAGGTGTCCGGCCACAGCACCACGGTGCGCGGATCACCCGGATCGGGCTGCGGCCCGCCGGTCCGGTGCCAGGACTCCTGGAACGAGTCGGCGGCGAACAGCGGTGCGTCGCGGCGCGGGTCGATGCCGGCCAGCAGCTTGCCCGTCCGGCCGAGGCCCGGGGCGCGCAGGGCGGCGTTGGCCAGGCCCGGCGCCGCCAGCGTCCGCGTCAGCTGCGCCCACACCGGGAGCCAGCCCATGGCGTAGTGGGCGGCCGGACGCAGCCGCCCCTGGTAGTGGTGGGCGAGGAACTCGGCCTTGTAGGTGGCCATGTCGACCCCGACCGGGCAGTCGGACTTGCAGCCCTTGCAGGCCAGGCACAGGTCGAGTGCGTCGCGGACCTCGGTGGAGCGCCAGCCGCCGGTGACCGGTGAGTCGTCGTGGCCGCCGAGCATTTCGAACAGCAGCCGCGCGCGCCCGCGGGTGGAGTGCTCCTCCTCCCTGGTCGCACGGTAGGAGGGGCACATGACGCCGCCCTGGTGGGTGCGGCAGTTGCCGATGCCCACGCAGCGCAGCACCGCTCGGCCGAAGTCGTCGCCGTCGTCGGGGTAGCTGAAGTACGTCCGCTTCGGCTCGGGCCGCCAGGCGGCGCCCAGTCGCAGGTCGGCGTCGACGCCGCGGGGGTGGACGACCTTGCCGGGGTTCATCCGGTTGCCGGGGTCGAACAGGGCCTTGACCTCGCCCATCGCGTCTACCAGCTGCTGCCCGAACATGCGTGGCAGCAACTCGCCGCGGGCCTGCCCGTCGCCGTGCTCCCCCGACAGCGATCCGCCGTAGGAGGCGACGAGGTCGGCCGCGTCGGACAGGAACGCCCGGAACGCCGCGACGCCCCTGCCCTCGCGCAGCTCGAACGGGATCCGGGTGTGGACGCAGCCCTGCCCGAAGTGCCCGTACAGGGACGCCTGCTGGTAGCCGTACCGGTCGAAGAGCCGCTCCAGGTCGCGCAGGTAGGCCCCCAGCTTCTCCGGGGCGACCGCGGAGTCCTCCCAGCCCTCCCACGTCTCGGACCCGTCCGGCGGCCGGGCGGTCACGCCGAGGCCCGCTTCCCGGGCCTTGAGCATCTGCTGCTCGCGCGCCGGATCGTCGGAGAGCGCCACCCTCGGGTCGTCCTCCTCGCGGTCCAGCGCCCGCAGCAGCCCGTACGCCTGCGCGTCGGCCTCCTGTTTGGTGTCGCCGGTGAACTGGACCAGCAGCCAGCTGTCGCCCTCGGGCAGGCTCTCCAGCGAGTCCAGGTAGGCGTGCTCCTCGCGCATCAGCTGCGCCATCCGCCCGTCGATGGCCTCCAACTGGGTGGGGCGGCTGTGTTCGAGCAGCCGGGGGACGGCGTCGGCGGCCTGGTAGATGTCGTCGAAGCCCAGGACCAGCAGGGCCTCCGCCGCCGGCACCTCGACCAGTTCCAGCTCCGCCCGCAGCACGGTCACCAGGGTGCCCTCGCTGCCCACCAGGGCGCGGGCCACGTCGAAGCGGTTCTCCGGCAGCAGGGAGTCCAGGTTGTAGCCCGAGACCCGGCGCGGGATCTTGGGATAGCCGCGCCGGATCTCGGCCAGATGGCGGTCGGTGACGTCCCGCAGCCCCTGGTAGAGCCTCGCCCTGGGCCCGCCCCCGGCCACGATCCGGGCGTACTCGTCGTCGCCGGTCGGGCCGGCCCAGAACCGGGTCCCGCCGTAGGTGAGGACTTCGAGGCGGCGGACGTTGTCGACGGTCTTGCCGTAGGCCTGGGCGGACGCTCCGCAGCTGTTGTTGCCGATCATGCCGCCCAGTGCGCAGTGGCTGTGGGTGGACGGCTTCGGTCCGAACTTCAGCCCGTGCGGCGCGAGCTGCCGGTTGAGCGCGTCCAGGACGATGCCGGGCTCCACCACGCAGGTCCGCGCCTCGGGATCGACCGACACCAGGCGGTCGCAGTACTTCGTCCAGTCGATGACCACCGCCTCGTTGGTGCACTGCCCCCCGAGGCTGGTACCGCCTCCGCGTGACAGCACCGGGGCGTCGAAGCGGGAGCAGACGCCGACCGCGGCGGCGCCCGCCTCGACCGTCCGCGGCACGACCACGCCGAGCGGGACCTGCCGGTAGTTCGAGCCGTCGGTGGCGTAGGCGCCGCGGCTGCCGGCGTCGAAGCGGACCTCGCCGTCCACCTCGGCGCGCAGGGCCCGCCGGAGTGCGGCGAGGTCGGGTTCCCGGCCGGCGGCCACCGGTCAGCTCCGTCCGGTGCCGGGCAGGAACTCCTGGATTTTCGCCTTCACGCCCTGCTGGACCACCGATGCCCGGTCGCTGTCGCCGTGCAGGACGGCGGAGGCGGCGGCCTTGATCTGGTCCCAGCTGGCGTGCGGCGGGATCGGCGGCACGGCCGGGTCGGTCCGGAAGTCGATGACGAACGGCCGGTCCGCCGCCAGCGCCCGCCGCCATGCCGGCTCCACGTCCTCGGGCCGCTCCACCCGCACTCCGTCCAGGCCGAAGGACTGCGCGATGTCGGCGTAGCGCACGTCGGGCAGGCTCTGCGAGGCTTCGAACTGCGGGGCGCCCTGCATCGCGCGCATCTCCCAGGTGACCTGGTTGAGATCCTGGTTGTTCAGGACGGCGACGACCAGGCGCGGGTCGGCCCACTCCCGGTAGTACTTCGCGGCGGTGATCAGCTCGGCGAGGCCGTTCATCTGCATCGCCCCGTCGCCCACGATCGCGATCGCCGGCCTGTCGGGGTGCGCGAACTTCGCGCCGATCACGTACGGCACACCCGGACCCATGGTCGCCAGCGTCCCGGACAGCGAACCGCGCATGTCACCGCGCATCCGCAGGTGCCGGGCGTACCAGTTCGCCGCGGACCCGGAGTCCGCGGCCAGGATCGCGTCGTCCGGCAGCAGCCCGTCGAGGGCGTGGACGACGTATTCGGGGTTGACCGGGTCCGCGGACACCGCGGCGCGCCGCCCCATGACCTCCCACCAGCGCGCCGCGTTCTCCTCCACCGTCTTGCGCCACGCGCCGTCCGGCTTGCGCTCCAGCAGCGGGATCAGCCGCCGCAGCGCCTCGCCCGCGTCGCCGACCAGGTTGACCTCGAACGGGTAGCGCAACCCGACCATGAACGGGTCCAGGTCGATCTGCACCGCCCGCGCCTGGTCGAACTCGGGCAGGAACTGCGAGTACGGGAAGCTGGAGCCCACCACCAGGAGCGTGTCGCAGTCCCGCATCATCTCGTAGGACGGGCGGGTGCCGAGCAGACCGATCGAGCCGGTCACGTACGGCAGGGTGTCCGGCAGCGCGTCCTTGCCGAGCAGGGCCTTCGCCACGCCGGCGCCGAGCAGGCCGGCGACCTTCTCGACCTCCGGCCGGGCCGCGCGGGCGCCCTGCCCGATCAGCATCGCCACCTTCTCACCGGCGTTGAGGACCTCCGCCGCCCGGGCGAGGTCCTCCTCGGCCGGCACCGGGGCGTAGCGGGGCACCCCCAGGCTGGAGGGCACCTGCTTGAACGCGTGCGCGGGCGGCTCGTAGTCGAGTTCCTGCACGTCGGCCGGGATGATCAGCGCGGTGACCGTGCGCCGGGTGGCGGCCACCCGCATGGCGCGGTCCAGCACGTTGGGCAGCTGGGCGGGGACGGTGACCATCTCGCAGAAGTCCGAGGCCACGTCCTTGTACAGCGAGAGCAGGTCGACCTCCTGCTGGTAGGAGCCGCCCATCGCGCTGCGGTCGGTCTGCCCGACGATCGCCACCACCGGGACGTGGTCGAGCTTCGCGTCGTACAGGCCGTTCAGCAGGTGGATCGCGCCCGGACCCGAGGTGGCCGCGCACACACCCGTCCTCCCGGAGAACTTCGCGAACCCCACGGCCTCGAAGGCCGCCATCTCCTCGTGCCTCGCCTGGACGAACCTCGGCCGGTCGTCGGCGCGGCCCCAGGCCGCGAGCAGCCCGTTGATACCGTCCCCGGGATACGCGAAGACGTACTCGACCTCCCAGTCGCGAAGCCGCTCGAGCACGTAGTCGGAAACCTTCATGACCAGACTCCTTCACTGCGCGATCCGGGAACCTCGTGCACAGGTTCGGCTAACCGCTGCTGCCGCCGTGAAACGGCCCTCGCGGCATCGGCACGCCGGGCACCCGGGGGCGCCGGGCGGCAGCACCGCCTTTTGACGCCTCGGGCCCCGGGGTTCATGGTGGAGTGACGGGACGGGCGGTGATGAGGTGGAGCCTGCCCGCGGCCCGCGCAACCGGCCGCAGCCGCTCCGAGCCGTCACGGAGTTCTCACCGGGCCCTCACCGACCCCTCCCTGAGCTCACCGAGCTCGCCCCGGCCCCGGCATCGAGAGGGCCCCGGCATCGAGAGGGAAGGAACCCGCCGATGGACCGCGTCGCCGAGCCGTGGGGTGCCAGGACCCCGTACGCGCCAGGGACCAGCTGGCCCGCCCGCGTCGACCTCCGACTGGCTGCCGGACTGAGCGAGGCCGACGTGCAGCGGTGGGTGCCCAGCGCATCGCTGCTGCACTCCAACGGGGACGCCATGGACATCGCGGTCCGCGACGGCCGGATCGTCGGCGTCCGGGGCCGGGCCGGGGACCGGGTCAACCACGGCCGCCTCGACATCAAGGACCTGTTCGGCTGGCAGGCCAACGCCTCACCCGACCGGCTCACCGCGCCGCAGATCCGCCGTGACGGCCGGCTGGTGGAAACGGACTGGGACACGGCCCTGGACGCGGTCGTCGGGCGGTGCCGGGCCGTTCTGGACGACCACGGGCCGCAAGCGGTCGGCTTCTACACCTCGGGACAGCTGTTCCTCGAGGAGTACTACACGCTGACCGTGCTGGCCAGGGCCGGGATCGGTACCAACCACCTGGACGGCAACACCAGGCTGTGCACCGCCACCGCGGGCGAGGCACTCAAGGAGTCCTTCGGCTGCGACGGCCAGCCCGGCTCCTACCAGGACATCGACCACGCCCAGGTGATCGCCCTGTGGGGCCACAACGCCGCGGAGTGCCAGCCGGTGCTGTGGATGCGCATCCTCGACCGGCTGCACGGCGCGGACCCGCCCGCGCTGTTCGTCCTCGACCCCCGCCCGACCGCGACCGCACGGGAGGCGACCGTCCACCTGGCACCGCGCCCGGGCACCAACCTCGCCCTCCTCAACGCCCTCCTGCACGAGATCATCACCACCGACCGCGTCGATCACGCCTTCGTCGGCGCGCACACGGTCGGCTTCGACGACCTGGCGGAGCGGGTCTCCTCCTGCACCCCCGAATGGGCCGCCCGGATCTGCGACATCCCGGCGGGCGACATCCGCGGCACCGCCGAGCTGCTCGCGGGTACCGACCGGCTGGTGTCCACCGTGCTCCAGGGCGTCTACCAGTCCCACCAGGCGACGGCCGCCGCGGTCCAGATCAACAACCTGCACCTGCTGCGCGGACAGCTCGGGCGCCCCGGGGCCGGCGTCCTGCAGATGAACGGCCAGCCCACCGCCCAGAACACCCGCGAGTGCGGCGCCGACGGCGACCTGCCGGGCTTCCGCAACTGGGCGAACCCGCGCCACGTCGCCGAACTCGCCGACCTGTGGAACATCGACCCCGCGGTGCTGGACCACGGCGGCCCGCCCACCCACGCCCTGGAGATCTTCCGTCTCGCCGAGACCGGCGACCTGAAGTTCCTGTGGATCAGCGCCACCAACCCGGCCGTCTCGCTGCCGGACCTGGCCCGGATCCGCGAGATCCTCGCCCGGCCCGGCCTGTTCACCGTCGTGCAGGACATCTTCCCGACCGAGACCACCGCGTTCGCCGACGTGGTGCTGCCGGCCGCGACCTGGGGCGAGAAGACCGGCACCTTCACCAACGCCGACCGCACCGTCCACCTGTCCGAACAGGCCGTCGACCCGCCCGGGCGGGCCAGGGCGGACCTCGACATCTTCCTCGACTTCGCCCGCCGGATGGACCTGCGTGACCGCACCGGCCGCCCCCTGATCACCTGGCAGGACGCCCCGTCCGCGTTCGCCGCCTGGCAGCGGTGCAGCAGGGGCCGCCCGTGCGACTACACCGGTCTCGGCTACCAGCTGCTGCGCGAACACGGCGGCACCCAGTGGCCGGCCACGCCCAGCCTCCCGTTCGGCACCCAGCGGCTCTACGGCGACGGCCGCTTCTGGGCCCACCCGGACACCTGCGAGACGTACGGCCGCGACCTCGACACCGGCGAGCCCGCGACCGAAGCCGAGTACCGCGCCCTCAACCCGCACGGCAGGGCACTCCTGCGGGCCGCCACCTACGAGCCGCCGCCCGATCCACCCGACGACGACCACCCGCTGTGGCTGACCACCGGCCGCACCCTCCACCACTTCCACACCCGCACCAAGACCGGACGCGTACCGGAACTGCGGCGCGCCGCCCCCGAGGTGTGGGTCGAATGCTCCCCGGCCGACGCCCACCGGCACGGCCTCGCCGACGGGGACATGGCCCTCCTGACCACTGCCCGCGGCACCGTCATCGCCCGGGTCCGGATCACCGGGATCCGCGAGGGACTGCTCTTCCTGCCGTTCCACTACGGCTACTGGGACCACGGCCCCGACCACGCCGACAGCCCGCCGCGCCACGACCGCGCCGCGAACGAACTCGTCCCCACCCGCCTCGACCCCTCGTCGAAGCAGCCCGTCTTCAAGACCGCCACCGTCCGCCTGTCCGCACTCGAACACCGCCGCTGAGCGGGACGGCAGGGCAGGGCACGGTGACGTTCACCGAACCGGACGGCGCGCGCCGGGACCCGCCCCGGAACGGGGAGCGAGGACGGCGGCGCTGACCTCCTGGTGCCACCCCTTCAACGTGCGGGCCTGGTCGGCGGCCCGCTCGGAGAGCCGGTCCAGCTCCGCCCGGGGGAGGCGCGGATCGGTGTCGGCGACGGCGCGCAGCGCCCGCCACAGCGCGGCCTTTCCCTCCACGCCGGTGCGCAGCGCCTCCAGTTCGACCAGGTCGCTGAGCGGCGCGCGACGCACGAGGGTCCCGTTGGGCTTGAGCCGGCCGAGGCGTTCGCCGGCGAGGCCGAGCCAGGTCCGGTAGTGCCGTACGGGCACACCGAGGCGGTTCATGATCCGTACGAGGTCGTCGCGGTCCTGCTCGATGTCGCGAGCCAGACGTCGCAGTTCCCCGGCGCGAGGGCTGTCGGGGTGGGTGCGGGCCATCCGGACGGCGAGCGCGGCGCCGCCGAACGCGCCGGTCAGGTGATCGTTCAGGTAGATGTGCAGCGGCTCGGTGGGGGTTCGGGGAGGCACTACGACTCCTCACGGTGGGACAGGCCGTGGGACACCCGGCAGCTGGGCGGGACGTTCCCGGGCCGGTGGCGGTGGCGGTGGCGGTGGCGGTGGCGGGACACGGTGGCGGGACGGTCCGGCCATTTCATCGTGCCGCGTGCTGCGGCCGGGCGCTCGCCGTCGGGCGGGACGGCGGGCGGGAGGGCCGGGCGGGACGGCGGGCGGGGCGTCACGCTCGGCCACCGCGTCGGCGCCTCCGGAGCCGGGGGACGGCAGGGCGCCGGGCGAGGAGGTTTGCCCGGCGGCTGTCCCGGACAACCGCACGGTGCCGACGGGGTGGTGGAGCCGTGCGCTCCGTCGCCGCGTGGGCACGCACACCGTGGACCGACAGGAGCTTGCCATGGCGGACGAGGACGTTCAGCAGGAGGACCCGCGGGACGAGGACGGGAACGACCGGGCCGCCGGCGCCGGAGCCGTTCCGCCCGCGGACCGCTCGTACGGGGACAGGGCCTCCGACCACGCCGACCCGGCGGACGGGCCCGACCCGGGACGCCCCGACAACGGTCCGGTCCGGCAGGACTACGACGCCACCGCGGAGAGCACAGCCGCTGCCGCCGACCCGCGCACGCCCTACGTTCCGCCGCCGAAGGACGAGGCGGACCGGGACGAAGCCGACCGGGACGAAGCCGACCGGGACGGTGCCGAGCGGGACGAGGCCGCGGGCACAGGACAGGGCGGCGACCCGCAGCGGAGCGGCTGACCGATCGGCGCAGTACCGCCCCGGCCCGCATCGTGCCGCCGGGCAGCGCGTCGCCCTCGGGCGCGGCGGTCCGGGGAGCCGGTCGGCCGTTCGTTCCTGATTGAGGCCGGTCCGTCAGGGCAGGCGCCCGGGAGCTGATGAGGAGGAGCCATGGACGACATCCCCCAGGGTGGTGCCGGCGGAGTACCCGGCCACCACGACGACATCGCCGACCACGGGCGTCCGGTCCAGCGGGACGCGCACGACCAGCGGGACGCGCACGACGAGCGGGAGGCGAACGACCAGCAGGACCCGCAGGACCAGCGGGTGAAGACGGTACGGGCCGGCGAGCCCGTCGCCGAACAGAGGACCCGCCGGCCCGAACCCGACCGTGGACCGGCTGCCGCGGACCGGCCCCGAGACGACGAATCCGGTGACCGACAGTGAAGGCGTTGACCTGGCAGGGCAGACGGGACGTCCGGATCGAATCGGTCCCGGACCCCGCGATCAAGGATCCGACCGACATCGTCGTCCAGGTCACCACGACCGGGCTGTGCGGTTCGGACCTGCACCTCTACGAAGTCCTCGGACCCTTCCTGGAACCGGGCGACATCCTGGGCCACGAGGCGATGGGAGTCGTCGCCGAGGTCGGCCCCGCCGTCACCGAGGTCCGGCCCGGCGACCGGGTGGTGGTCCCGTTCAACATCTCCTGCGGAACCTGCCCCACCTGCGCCGAAGGACTGCACTCCCAGTGCGAGACCACCCAGGTCCGCGAGTACGGCACCGGCGCCGCACTGTTCGGGTACACCAAGCTCTACGGCCAGGTCCCCGGCGGCCAGGCCGAACTGCTGAGGGTGCCGTTCGGCAACACCCTCCCGATCAAAGTCCCCGACGGCCCGCCGGACGACCGGTACGTCTTCCTCTCCGACGTCCTCCCCACCGCCTGGCAGGCCGTCGAGTACGCGGCCGTCCCGGACGGCGGCAGCCTCGTCGTCCTCGGGCTGGGCCCGATCGGCGACATGTGCACCCGCATCGCACGCCACCGCGGCACCGAGCAGGTCATCGGCATCGACCTCGTGCCGGAGCGGCTGGAGCGCGCCCGCGACCACGGCGTCACCGTCCTGGACCTCAAGGAGTCCGGCAAGGACCCGGCCGACGCCGTCCGGGAGATGACCGGCGGCAGGGGAGCGCACGCCGTCATCGACGCCGTCGGCATGGAAGCCCACGGCTCACCCGCCGCCGCCCTCGCCCAGCAGGCGACGGCCCTCCTGCCCAACGCGCTCGCCGCCCGCCTGATGGAGCGCGTCGGCGTCGACCGCCTGCACGCCCTCCACCTCGCCATCGACATCGTCCGGCGCGGCGGCACCATCTCCCTCTCCGGCGTCTACGGCGGCATGACCGACCCGCTCCCGCTGCTCACCATGTTCGACAAGCAGCTCCAACTGCGCATGGGCCAGGCCAACGTCCACCGCTGGGCCGAGGACATCCTTCCGCTGCTCACCGACGAGGACCCGCTCGGGGTGGACGCCTTCGCGACCCACCACCTGCCGCTCGCCGAAGCTCCGGACGCCTACCGGATGTTCCAGAAGAAGCAGGACGGCGCGGTCAAGGTGCTCTTCACGCCCTGAGACCCCGACCACGTCCCGACCTCGCCCGGACCATGTCCCGACCATGTCCCGACCTCGCCCTGCCCTCGTCCCGACCGTCCCCCGACCATGTCCGCCGACGATGTCCGCCGACCGATCCCGGAGGAGCGCCATGACCCGCCGTCCGAACCGCTTCGAAGGCCGCACCGCCCTGATCACCGGCTCCTCCCGCGGGCTGGGCCTGCTGATCGCCCACCGGCTCGCCGAGCGGGGCTGCCGGGTCCTCCTCTGCGCCCGCGACGGCGACCGGCTGGCGGCCGCGGAGCACGAACTCCGCGCCGCGGGCGCCGACGCGGCCTCCCTGCCGTGCGACCTCACCGACGCCGACGCCCCCCAGCGTCTGCTGACCGCAGTCCACGAGCACTTCGGCCGGCTCGACGTCCTGGTCAACAACGCCGGCGTCATCCAGGTCGGCCCGCTGGACACCCTCCGTGAGGAGGACTTCCGGCAGGCGATGGAGACCATGCTCTTCGCGCCCCTGCGGCTGACCCTCGCCGCCCTGCCCGACCTGCGCGCGAGTGCCCAGGGCACCCTGGTCAACGTCTCCTCGATCGGCGGGCGCGTCGCCGCACCCCACCTGCTGCCGTACGCGACCGCGAAGTTCGCCTCCACCGGCCTCTCCGAGGGGCTGCGGGCGGAACTCGCCGGCACCGGGGTGAGCGTCACCACGGTGCTGCCCGGCCTCATGCGGACCGGCTCGCACACCGCCGCCCGGTTCCACGGCAGGCCCGGCGCGGAGTACGCCTGGTTCGCCGCCGCGGCCTCCCTGCCGCTCCTGTCCATGGACGCCGAACGCGCCTCCCACGCCATCGTCCGCGCGGCCGAGCGCCGCCGCGCGGAGATCGTCCTCACCCCGGCGGCCAAGCTCGCGGTCCGCCTCCACGGGGTCGCGCCCGCCACCACGGTCCGTCTCCTCGGCCTCACCGCGCGAGCCCTGCCCGGCCCGGGACCGAGGCCGCGCCACAGCGTCGCGGGGAGCGAGGCGGCCGCCGAGTCCCCGCTTCCCACGGCCGTCACCGCGCTCGGAGACCGAGCCGGACGACGCTTCGGCGAGCCGCGGCCCTGAGCCGGACCGCGCCGCGCCGCGCGGCGACCGGGCCGATGTCTCGGTGATGGCCCATCAGCTCCTGGGCGCCCGGCGGGTGGTGATAGGTTCTGTACGTCGGGGGGCGGGTCACAGGTGTATGCCCTTCCCTGTGGCCGACCGAGGCAGAAGGGCCGGTATGTCGAGGAACTCACCGTCCGACGTCGCGTCCACCCCGCTCACCACCGCCTGGCGGGAGTCCTCGGCGCGCGTCGCGCACGCCGAGCAGGTCCTGGCCGGGCTGCCGCCCAGGCGCGAGCGCGAGTCCGAGCAGCAGGCCCGGCTCGACGCGGCCGTGGAGGACGCGCGGCTGGCCCGCGGTGAGTTCCTCGACGAGCACGCCCAGGCCGTCTACGACGCGCTGACCGAGGGCTCGACGGTGTACCTGTGGCTGGACGAGCTGGTCCGGGCCGCGGCCGGGATGTTCCCCGGTCTGGTGCCCACCGAGGCCCAGATGAGCCGTGAGCGCGCACTCGCCCAGCAGGACAAGGAGGGCCGGGAGATCGACCAGGCGATCTTCTTCTCCGCGGTGCTGCGACAGCCGCGGGCCGGCGCCCACCTGCTGGAGTCCCTGGTGCGCCCGAGGCCGCAGGCGCTCGACCTGCTGGCGGACTTCACCGCCCGCGGCACTGTCGACCTGGGGACGCTCACGGTCGAGCGGGTCGGCGAGGCCGCGTACGTGACGGTCACCAACCCCGGCAGCCTCAACGCCGAGGACAACGACCTGATCGCGGCCATGGACGTGGCCGTGGACCTGGCGCTGCTCGACGACGGCGTGAAGGTCGGCGTCCTGCGGGGCGGCGAGATGACGCACCCGAAGTACCGGGGGCGCCGGGTTTTCAGCGCGGGCATCAACCTCGTCCACCTCAGCCGGGGCCGGATCTCCTACGTGGACTTCCTGCTCCGGCGCGAACTGGGCTACCTCAGCAAGATCCAGCGCGGACTGCTGCTGCCGGCGGGGGAGTTCGGCCGGCGTGCCCGGACGGTGCAGAAGCCGTGGATCGCGGCGGTCGACACCTTCGCCATCGGCGGCGGCATGCAACTGCTCTTCGTCTTCGACCGGGTGATCGCCGCCTCCGACTCCTTCTTCAGCCTGCCGGCCGCGCAGGAGGGCATCATCCCCGGAGCGGGCAATCTGCGCCTGCCGCGCATCGCCGGGACCAGGGTGGCCCGGCAGGTCATCCTCTCCGGTCGGCGGATCAGGGCCACCGAGCCGGACGCGCGGCTGATCTGCGACGAGGTCGTCGACCCCGCGGACATGGACGCGGCGGTCCGGACGGCCGTCGCGGAACTCGCGGCGCCCGCGGTGGTCGCCAACCGCGCCATGCTCAACCTCGCCGAGGAGCCGCCGGAGGTCTTCCGCGCCTACATGGCGGAGTTCGCGCTCCAGCAGGGCCTTCGGCTGTACGCGAAGGACGTCATGGACAAGACGACGAAGTTCGGCGCCGGGACCTGACCGGGCCGTTCGCCCGCGCCACCGGCCCGGCGCACGACCACCGGCCCGGCGCACGACCACGGGCCCGGCGCACGACCACGGGCCCGGCGCACGACCACCTTCCTGGAGGAGCAGACATGGCCGATCCCCTCGACGACGCCGAGGGCACGTCCGCCGACCGGGTGGCGGTCGAAGGGCCCCGGCTGGACGGCCTCACCCGGGTCGACTACGTGAAGGCCGGCCGGGTGGCCCGCATCACGCTGGACCGGCCCGACCGGCTGAACGCCATGGATCTGCGCACGCACGAGGAACTGGCCCTGGTCTGGGACGACTTCGAGCGGGACGACGACCTGTGGGTGGCTGTGCTCACCGGCGCGGGCGACCGGTCGTTCTCGGCCGGCCAGGACCTCAAGGAACTCGCCGAGCGGGTCCGTGGCGGGACGGCGGAACCGAGCACCTTCGGGAGCCGCGGCAAGCCGGGCTGGCCACGGCTGACCGAGCGGTTCGACCTGAGCAAGCCCGTGGTCGCACGCGTCAACGGCTACGCGTTCGGCGGCGGCTTCGAGCTTGCGCTGGCCTGCGACATCATCGTCGCCGCGGACCACGCCACCTTCGCGTTGCCCGAGGCGCGACTCGGGCTGATGGCCGGCGCGGGCGGGCTCTTCCGGCTGACCCGGCAGGCTCCCTACCGGGCGGCGCTCGGTCACCTGCTGACCGGCCGCGCCATGACCGCCGCCCGGGCCTACGAGCTCGGCCTGGTCAACGAGGTGGTCCCGGCCGAGGACCTGGACGGCTGTGTCGACGCCTGGGTCGAGGACGTGCTGCGCTGCGCGCCGCTGTCCGTCCGGGCGATCAAGGAGGCCGCCGAGGCATCCCGGACGATGCCGCTCCAGGAGGCGTTCCGCACCCGCTTCGTCTGGGAGGAGAAGCGGATGCACAGCGCGGACGCGCAGGAGGGGCCGCTCGCCTTCGTGGAGAAGCGGGCGCCCCGGTGGACCGGCCGGTAGGCGCGGCCCCGACCGGGTGAGTGGACGTCAGTCACCCGCCCGACCGAAACCGCGGCATTTCTGTCGCGGCATGTTCCTGACGATCACAACCCTGGACCCCACCGGAGACCGCCCAGTACGGTGGGCGCGCCGCTGGGAGCCCGCCCCTGAAGGCCTTCGGGCCGGGCCCTCCCGGGTTGCTCGACCGTGCGCGCGGCAGCGGCGGCGAGAGCCGGCCGGCGCTCAGGGTTCGAGTGCATCGGGACGCTTGACAGAGCTGGTTCCGGTGTCATGGCGGGTTCACTAGGGGGGATCGACAATGGCGTCGGCGGGCACGTTCGGGATCGGCCTGGTCCATCGGGCGTTCGAGGAGACGGCGAGACGGGTCCCGGACGAGATCGCCGTGGTGGCGGGGGCGGTCCGGACCACGTACGCGGAACTCGACCGGCGGGCCGGTGCGGTCGCCCGTGAGCTGCGCCGACTCGGGGTCGGGCGGGGGTCGCTGGTCGGCGTGTGCCTGGAGCGGGACGAGTGGTTGATCCCCGCGCTGCTGGGCGTCTGGAAGGCCGGTGCGGCCTACGTGCCGTTGGATCCGGCCTACCCGGCGGACCGCTCGGAGTTCATCGCCGCGGATGCCGGGATCTCGCATCTGGTCTCCTCGGCGGCCGTCCTCCGGCGTCGCGGCGACGTCCTCCGGGCCATTGGTGGCAGTCTGCTGCTGGTCGAGGCGGTGGGCCCGGGTCCGGACGAGCAGGCCGACGGCGCGGACGGCGCGGACGGCGGGGGAGCGCCGACGGACGCCGCGTACGTGATGTACACATCGGGCTCGACCGGCCGGCCCAAGGGCGTGGTGATCGAGCACCGCAATGTGGCGGCCCTGCTGGGATGGGAGTCGTCGGTGTACTCGGCCGGCGAACTCCGCGGGATGCTGGCCGCCACGTCGGTCTGCTTCGACCCGTCGGTGACGCAGCTGTTCCTCCCGCTGCTCCGCGGCGGGACGGTGGTCCTGGCCGAGAACCTGCTCGCGCTGTCCGCCCTTCCCGCGCGGGACCGGGTCACGATGGTCTACGGGACGCCGTCCGCGCTGGCCGCGCTGGTACGTGAGCCGCTGCCGCCGGGCGTGCGCACCGTCCGCGCGGGCGGCGAACCGCTCACCAGGGCCCTGGCGGACCGGATCCACGCCAACGCCGGTGTCCGACGGGTCGTCCAGAGCTACGGCCCGACCGAGTGCACCGTCAGCTGCGTGACGCACGAGGTGCCCGCGGCCGGGCAGGCGGAGCCGCCGATCGGGTCTCCCTACGCGGGGAGCGGGCTCACGGTCCGCGACGGAGCCGGGAACCCGCTGGGCGACGGCGAGGTCGGGGAACTCTGGGTGTCCGGTCCGCTGGTCGGCCGGGGCTATCTGGCCCGGCCGGAGCTGACGGCCGAACGGTTCGTCACGGACGCCGCCGGAGTCCGGCACTACCGGACCGGTGACCTGGTACGGCGGGTCGACGGGCAGCACCACTTCGCCGGGCGGATCGACGACCAGGTGAAGGTCCGCGGCTTCCGGATCGAGCTGGGCGAGGTGGAGGCGACGCTCGCGGGGCATCCGGCCGTCCAGCACGCCGTCGCCCTGGCGCCGGCCGACGAGGACGGCACCCGACTCCTCCTGGCCTACGCGGAGTCGGCCGACCGGACGCTCACCGAGGCGCGGCTCCGGGCCTGGCTGCGGGACAGGCTGCCGGACCACCTGGTCCCCTCCCGGATCGCCGTCCTCGACCGGCTGCCGGTCGGACCGACCGGCAAGACCGACCGCGCAGCGCTGACCGCGGTCGGGTTCGGCCGCGCGGTCGACACCGAGTACGCCGCCCCGCGCACCGGCGCCGAGCAGCGGATCGCGCAGACCGTCGCCGGTGTCCTCGGCCTGGGTCCGGCGGAGGTCGGCCTCCACGACGACTTCGGGGCGCTCGGCGGGCATTCGCTGGCGGCCGCCCGCGCCTGCGCCGTCCTGGGCCGCGACTTCGGCACCGCCGTGTCGCTGACGGACTTCCTCGCGTCTCCCACCGTCGCCGGACTCGCCTCGCTGCTGGGAGCCGGGTCGGCCGAACGCGCGGGCACCGCGCCGGAGCCCGCGCCGGCCCGTCATGCCGGGCGGGACAACTACCCGCTGACGGCGGCGCAGCAGGGGATGTGGCTGCTGCGGCAGATCGGTCCGGGGGAGCGCGCCACCACCATCGCGTTCCGGCTGCGCCTGCGCGGACGACTGCCGGGCACGGCGCGGCTGCGGGGCGCGTTGGACGCCGTGGTCGAGCGGCACGAGGTGCTGCGCAGCGTCGTGCTGGCCGGTGCCGGGTTGACCGGTTTCGGGGCGGATGCCCCTGGTCGGGCGGTCGACGAGGAGCCGGTCGCCTCGGTCCGGCCGCCGGCCCCGGTGCCGTTCGAGGAGCACGACCTCAGGGGAGTGTCCGCGGCGGAGCGGGTGAGCCGTGCGGCCGAGCTGACGCGCGCGGCCGCGAGCCACGCGTTCGACCTCGCCACCGAGACACCGCTCCTGCGCGCCACGCTGCTGCGGCTCGACGAGGACGACGCCGAACTGGTCGTCGTGACCGATCATCTGGCCTTCGACGGCTGGTCGATCGGCGTGCTGATGTCGGAGCTGGCCGGTGGCCTGGCGGGCGGGGCGGACGACCGGACGGTCAACGGTCCGGACCTCGCGCCGCCGCGCGTCCAGGTCGGCGACCTCGCACTGCACGAGCGCGCGCTCGCCGCCGGGCCCGGGCGGGCCGAGGAGCTGCGGGCCTTCTGGGCGGAGGAGTTGGCGGACGCCGTCCCGCCGCACGACCTTCTCCCTGCTGAGTCCGTGGGCCCCGGCCGGCCGGGCGGCGAGCGGCTGGCCCGTCCCCTGGACGCCGGGACGGCGGCTGTGCTGCGCAAGCTCGCGGCCGACTGCGGATCCACTCGGTTCGCGACGTTCCTGACCGCGCTCGGCGTGCTGGTCGCCGGCCTCACCGGCCGGTCCGACGTCGTCCTCGGCGCAGCCGTGGCGCACCGGGCGCAGCCCGAGCTGGAGGCGGTCGTCGGGCCACTGGTCGGCATCAGTCCGATCAGGCTGAGGCTGGCGGAGGGGGAGTCCTTCCGGAGTGCCGTCGGCCGTGCCGCCGCCACCACCGCCCGGGTCATGGACCATCCGGGGTTCACCGTGCAGGACGCCTTCGAGGCGGCCGGCATCGAGCACCCCCGGGGGACGATGGGCACCCCGGTGGTGCTCTCGCTCCAGCCGGCCGGCCTTCCGGTGGCGGTGGAGCACGACGGCGTCCGGCTGGAACTGCTCGGTGAGGCGACCGGCGGCGGGACGCAGGCACCGCTGACGGTGTTCGTCAACGAGACGGTGCGGGGGCCCGAACTGCGGATCGCCTACGACGCGGACCGGTTCGGCCCGGCCGACGCCGAGGCGTTCGCCGACCGGCTGCTCCGGATCCTGGGCGCCGCGGCGGCCGATCCGGACCTCCCGCTGTCGGCGTTGGAGCTGGTGAGCGCGGCGGAGCGGGCCGAACTGCTCGCCGCCGGCACCGGAGCCCCGCTGCCGGCCGACGGTCCGCCGACCGTGGTGGCGGCCGTACTCGAACAGGCCGCCCGGCGGCCGACCGCGGTGGCCGTCTCCGACTCGGCCGGTGAACTCGGTTACGGCGAACTGGCCGAACGGTCCCGGCGGGTGGCCGAGTCTCTGCTCGCGGCACCGACCGCGACGGCCACAGCAACGGCGACCGCGACGATGACTGCAACGGCGGCGGCGGCGTTCGAGCCCGGGGCGGAACCGGCGGGATCGTTCACCGTCGGGGTCTGCCTTCCCCGCGACCGCTACCTCCCCGCGGCCCTGCTCGGCGTCCTGCGAGCCGGTGCGGCCTACGTCCCCCTGGAGCCGGACCAGCCCGTCGAACGGCTGCGCGCCCAACTCGCCGACTCCGGGGCGACCGTCGTCCTCGCCGCCGGGGAGACCCTCGCGCTCGCCGGTGAACTGGCCGAGGCGGTCGGTGCCTGCGTCCTCGATCTGGGCGGCCCGGGCAACACCGGGCCCGTGTGGGTGCACTTTGCAAAGTGCGCTGCGCACTTTGCAAAGTTCTCGGGGACTTTGCAAAGTGCACCCGCGGGGCCGGTGACGCTGCCCGAGGTGGCGCCCGAGGGTCTGGCCTATGTGCTGTACACCTCTGGTTCGACCGGCGTGCCCAAGGGCGTGGAGGTCACCCACGCCAACCTGGCGGCCTTCGTGGCCGCGATGCGGATCACGCCGGGCATCCGGCCCGAGGACGTGATGCTGGGGCTCACCTCGCCGGCCTTCGACGTGTTCGGGTTCGAACTCTGGGTCGGCCTGGCCTGCGGACTCCGGCTGGCGATGCTGGACCGCGCAGCCGCGGTGGACGGGTACGCCGTCGCGCGGTTCATCGACCGGGCGGGGGTGACGTTGATGACCGCCACGCCGACGACGCTCCGGATGCTCGTCGCCGCCCGGTGGTCAGGGCCGGGGGTGCGGGTGATCAGCATCGGCGAGCCGATGGACCCCGGGCTGGCGGGCGAACTCCTGGCGTGTACGGGCGAGTTGTGGAATGGCTACGGGCCCACCGAGAGTACGGTCTACTCGACTCTGGCCCGGGTGGGGACGCCCGTCGGCGAGGCGGTGCCGATCGGCCGCCCGCTGCCGGGGGAGACGGCCTATGTGCTCGACGCCATGGGCCGGTTGGTGCCGCCGGGAGTGACCGGGGAGCTGTGGATCGGCGGCGCGGGCGTCGCCCGGGGCTACCGGAACCGGCCCGACGCGACCGCGGCGGCGTTCGAGGCGGATCCGTTCGCCGCAGATCCGTTCGCCGCGGATCCGCTCGCACCGGATCCGCTCGCACCGGGCGGAAGGCGCTACCGGACCGGTGACCTGGCCCGCTGGCGGCCATGGGGGTCCGCCCGGCCGGAGGACGGGGGAGACACCGGGGGAGGCACCCTCGAATTCCGGGGCCGCCGTGACCAGCAGGTGAAGCTGCGCGGCCACCGGGTCGAACTCGGCGAGATCGAGACCGCCCTGCGCGCCGAACCGGCGGTGGCGGACGCGGCCGTCGTGGTTTTCGGCGACGGAGCGGACGCCCACCTGGTCGGCTACCTCGCCGTGGGCCCCTCGGCGGCGACCGCCTTCGGTACGCCCGCGGTCGAGGAGCGCCTGCGCGCCCGCGTCCCGGACCACATGGTGCCCCGGCGGTGGGTCGTGCTCGACGCCCTGCCCCTGACGCCCTCGGGCAAGGTCAACCGGGGCGCCCTCCCGGCGCCCGGCCGCGAATCCAACCGTGAGTCCGGGCGCGAGTCCCGCCGAGACCGGATCGCCCCGCGCACCGACGCCGAACTGCTGGCGGCCGAGGTGTGGGAGGCCGTGCTCGGTGTCGCCGAAGTCGGCGCCCACGACGACTTCTTCACGCTCGGCGGGCACTCGCTGGCGGCCACCAGGGTCACCGGCCGGCTGCTGGCGGCACTCGACCTCGCCGTGCCGGTGCGGCTGCTGTTCGAGCACCCGGTCCTGGCCGACTTCGCCGCCGGACTGGAGGCACTGCTGCTGGCCGAGCTGATCGCTTCGGCCGACACCGCCGCAACGGCCGGTCCCGTCGCAACGCCCGACCTCGCGACACCGTCCGACCTCGCCACCCCCGCCTCCCACCCCGCGGGCGGTGCCGCATGACCGAGGTGTCCGCCGAGCGGCGCGACCCCCAACTCGCCGACGCCCTGCGGGCCCGGCTGGCCTCGGCCCGCCGCACCGCGGCCCGCGGCACCCCGGCGATACCCGCCCGGCCGGACGGCGACGCTCCGGCCCCGCTGTCGGCCGCACAGGCACGGCTGTGGTTCCTCACCCACCTGGATCCGGAGAGCACCGCCTACCAGATCCCGGTCGCGCTGCACCTGCGCGGACCGCTGGACCGCGCCGCACTGCTGGGGGCGGTGCGGGATCTCGTCGAGCGGCACCAGGTCCTGCGGAGCCTGGTCGTCGAGACCGACGGCGAGCCGATGACCGTGGCGGGCCCGGCGGACGCGGTCCCGCTGGCCGAGGTCGATCTCACCGGGCCGGGCGGGCGGGAGTCGCTCGACCGCCGGCTGCGGGAGAACCTCCGCAGGCCGTTCGACCTGGCCGTGGAACCGCCCGTGCGGGCGACGCTGCTCCGGCTCGGCACCGACGAGCACGTACTCGCACTGACGGTCCACCACATCGCCTTCGACGCCTGGTCGAGGACGGTGGCGGTGGCGGAACTCGCGGCCCTCTACTCGGCCCGGCTCGGACAGGCCGAGCCTCCCGCACAGCCGCCCGTCCAGTACGCGGACTACGCGCACTGGCTCTCCCGGCGGCCGGAGGAGGCGGCCCGCGCGGAGGCCGACCTGACCTGGTGGGTCCACGCGCTGTCCGGCCTGGAGCCGGTCCTCGACCTGCCCACCGACCGGCCCCGCCCGCCGGTCGCGGACCGGACGGGCGCGGAACTGCCGCTGGTCCTGCCCCCCGCTCTGACCGCCAAGGTGCGCCGGCGGGCCGCCGAGGTCGGCTGCACGCCGTTCATGGTGTTGCTCGCGGTCTGGCAGGAACTGCTGGCCCGGCTGTCGGGCGTCGACGACGTGCCGGTCGGCGTGCCCGAGGCGGGACGGCGGCACCCCGACACCGAGCGCACGATCGGCTTCTTCGTCAACACCCTGACCATGCGCACCGACCTGTCGGGCGGGCCGAGCGGCCGGGAACTGCTCAACCGGGTGCGCGACGTGGCGCTGGAGGCGTTCGCCCGCACCGAGGTCCCGTTCGAGCGGATCGTGGACCGGCTGCGCCCGGCGCGGGACCTCTCCACCACGCCGATCTTCCAGGTCCTCCTCAACGTGATCGACACCCCGGCGGTGGCGCCGCGCTTCCCCGGCCTGGCGGCGAGAGTCTTCGCACCGCCGGCGACCACGGCCAAGTTCGACCTCAACCTGGCGTTCACGGCCACCTCGTCGAGCGGCCCCGGCGACGCCCGCAGCACCGGCGACACGGGCAGCACCGGCGACCCGGGCGGCGCCCACGACGCGGGCGACACCTACGAGGGATCGCTGATCTACCGCACCGACCTGTTCGAGCGGCACACCGCGCAGCGGATCACCGCGTGGTACGCGGTCCTGCTGGACGGCGTACTGTCCGACCTCGACCGCCCGGTGCGCGAGGTGGCGCTGGAACCGGTGGACGGACCGCTGCTGTCCGGGCCGCGCCGGGAGTTCGACCTCACCCGGCCGCTGCACGCCCTGGTCGAGCGCTGGGCGGCCGAACGGCCCGACGCGACGGCGGTCGTGGGCCCCGACGGTGAACTCACCTACGGACAGTTGGACCGGCGGGCGAACCGGCTCGCACACCGGCTGCTCGCGGCCGGAGTCGAACCGCACGACCCGGTCGCCGTCCTGGCCGACCGCCGGACACCGCTCGTGGTCGCCCTGCTCGCCACCCTCAAGGCCGGCGCGACCTACCTGCCGCTCGACCCGGCCTACCCGGACGACCGGCTGGCCGACATCCTGACGACGGCGGGCGCACGGGTCGTCCTGGCGGAGCGGGAGTTCGCGGGGCGCGGCCCGGGCCCGGCCGGCGCCGCTCCGGAGCTGCTGGTCATCGACGACCCGTCCGCCCCGGAGGGCCCACCGGAACAACCCGGCGGAGCACCCGGCGTGCCCGTCGACCCGGCCGCGCCGGCCTACCTGATCTTCACCTCGGGCTCGACCGGCCGTCCCAAGGGCGTCACGGTCGAGCACCGGCAGATCACGCACTATCTGCACGCGGTGGCGGAGCGACTGGCCGGCTGCGAGGTCGCGGGCGGCTCGTTCGCCCTGGTGTCGACCCATGCGGCGGACCTCGGTCTGACCAACCTGTTCGGCGCGCTGGCCACCGGCGGCACGGTGCACCTGGTGGACCGCGAGGTGGCGACCGACCCGGAGGCGTACGGGGACTACCTGGAGGCGCACCCGGTCGACGCGGTCAAAATGGTGCCGAGCCACTTGGAACTGCTCGCCGCCCACGGGGACCTCCGCCGGGTGCTGCCACGCAAGCTGCTCGTCCTCGCGGGCGAGGCGTGCTCGTGGGACCTGGTGGCCAGAATCCGGACCGCGCGGCCCGAGCTGGCCGTCCAGGTGCACTACGGCCCCACCGAGACCACGGTGTCCGTGCTCGGCTGCGCCCTGGAGGAGACCTCGCCGACCCGGCGTTCGGGGACGGTTCCGATCGGTCGGCCACTGGCCGACGTGGACTGCTGGGTGGTCGATCCCGACGGCCGGCCGCTGCCCGTCGGGGTGCCCGGGGAGCTGTGGATCGGCGGTCCGAGCGTGGCACGCGGCTACTTCGGCCGCCCCGACCTGACCGACGAGCGCTTCGTCCCCGATCCGGTGACCGGCACCGCTCGGTGCTACCGCTCCGGAGACCGGGTCCGGCTGACCGAGGCCGGGCTGTTCGAATTCCTCGGCCGGGTCGACGACCAGGTCAAGATCCGCGGCTTCCGGGTGGAGCTGGGCGAGGTCGCCACGGCGCTGCGGGACCTGCCCGAGCTCGCCGAAGCGGTGGTACTGCCGGTCGGCGAGGCCCACGCCGGACGGCTCGCCGCCTGGGTGACCCCGGCGGGGCCCGCGTCCGCGGTGGACGTCGCCCGCGTGCGCACGGCCCTGCGCGGGCGACTGCCCGACTACATGGTGCCCTCGGCGATCGTCGTGCTTCCCGCCCTGCCGCTCAATCCCAACGGGAAGGTGGACAGGTCGGCCCTGCCCGCACCCGAGCCGACGGCGGGCACCGAGCACATCGCCCCGAGTACGCCGACCGAACTGCGCGTCGCCCGGGCCTGGGCGCAGGTCCTCGACCCGGGCGCGGCCGATCGCACCAGCAACGGCACCGGCACCGGTATCAGCACCAGCACGAGCACCGGCACCGGTATCGGTATCGACGACGACTTCTTCGCCCTGGGCGGCGACTCCTTCCGGGCGGTGCGAGCGGTCCGGGCCATCGACCCGACGCTCCGGGTGATCGACCTGTTCACCCGGCCGACCGTCCGCGAGCTGGCCGCCTTCCTCGACGCGGCCGAGGCGGGCGGGCCCGACGGCGAGCGTCGCCTGCTGCACCGGCTGGCGGGCCCCCCGCCCGGCCGGCTGCCGACCGTCACCGTGGTCTGCCTTCCCTACGGCGGCGGTTCGGCGGCCGCCTACGGCCCGCTCGCCACGGAACTGGCCGGGGCGATCCCCGGCGCGGCCGTGCTGGCCGTGGAACCGCCGGGACACGACCCGGCACGGCCGGACGAGCCGCTGCTCCCGCTGACCGTGCTGATCGACCGGGTCGTCGCCGAGCTGGTCGAGCGGGCCGGGCCGGTCCCGTCGGCAGGCCCGGTCCCGGGCCCGGTGGTGGTGTACGGCCACTGCGTCGGCTCGGCGGCGGCCACCGAACTGGCGCTCCGCCTGGAGGCCGAGGGCGTCCCGGTGACGGGACTGCTGGTCGGCGGCAGCTTCCCCGGCGCCCGGCTGCCGGGGCGGCTGTCGACCTGGCTGCGCGGCAAGTTCCCGGCCACCCGCTGGACGTCGGACCGGGCCTACCGGGACTTCCTGCGCACCCTCGGCGGCATCGACGACGACGGCACCGGCACCGGCACCGGCACCGGGAACGGCAGTGGCAGCGGCACTGGCAACGGCGACGGAGAAGCGGCCGGCGCGGCGGAGCGGACCATGCTGCGCGCGCTGCGGCACGACGTGGACCAGGCGCAGGGCTGGTTCACCGGCGAACTGACCAGGACCGACGCCCGCAGGCTACGGGCCCCGGTGCTCTGCGTGATCGGCGAACGCGACCGGTCCACCGAGCTCTACGAGGAGCGGTTCGCGGAGTGGGGAGCCTTCGCCGACCGGGTGGAGCTGGCCACCCTCCCCCGAGCGGGCCACTACTTCCTCAAGCACCAGGCCGCCCAGCTCGCCGCGCTGGTCGGCGAGCGGCTCGGCGCCTGGGCCGGCGGCCTGCTGCCGGAGCCGGTCGCGGACGTCACGGTCGTCGGCGGGCGGGCGCGGCGGGACCTCAGGGACTTCTACCTCGTCGCCGCGGGTCAGACGGTCTCGCTGATCGGCAGCGCGCTGACCTCGTTCGCCCTCGGCGTCTGGGCGTACCAGCGCAGCGGGCGGGTCCTCGACTACGCGCTGATCAGCATGCTCGCCATGCTCCCGGCGATCGTCGCGGGGCCGCTGGGCGGCGCGGTGGCGGACCGGATCGACCGCCGCCGGGTGATGCTCGCCTGCGACGCCGTCTCCGCGACCGCCACGGCCTCCCTGGTGGCCGCGCTGTGGGGCGGCAGCCTCGGGCTCGGGCAGGTCGGTCTGATCGTGGGTGTCATGTCGCTGGTGACCGCGTTCCGGCGCCCGGCCTACCTGGCGGCCGTCGCCCAGCTCGTTCCCAAGCCGTACCTGGTGCAGGCCAACGGGCTGGCCAACCTCGGTGCCGGCCTGGGGACGCTGATCGCCCCGCTGGCCGGCGGCGCGCTGATCGGGCTGGTCGGCCTGCCCTGGGTGGTGGCCGTGGACGTCGCCTCGTTCCTGGTCGGCCTGGCCGCGCTGCTGCGGGTGCGCTTCCCCGACCGGCTCTTCCGTCGGCGGGAGGAGTCCTTCGCGCGGACCGTCGCCGGCGGCTGGCGGTTCCTGGCCCGGCGCCGTCCGCTGCTGGTCATGATCGTGTTCTTCATGGTGGAGAACTACCTGGGCACGCTCGCGGTGACGCTGACCGTCCCGAGCCTGCTCTCCTTCAGCGGCACCACCGCGGTGGGCGTGGTCACCGCCGTCGGCGGCGCCGGGGCCGTGGCGGGCAGCCTGGTGGTGGCGCTCTGGGGCGGCACCGCGCGGCGGGCGACCGGCATGGTGGGGTTCGTGAGCGGCGTCGGCCTGGGCGTCGTCCTGGTCGGCCTGCGTCCGTCGGTGACGCTGGCAGCCGTGGGCGCACTCGTCTGGTGGGCGTCGATGAGCATCCTCAACGCGCACTGGCTGGCGATCATCCAGCTCAAGGTCGGCCCGGAGCTCCAGGGCCGGGTGCTCGCCACCAACCAGATGCTCGCCGTCGCCATGACCCCGCTGGCCTTCCTCACCGCCCCGCCCCTCGCCGAGCGCTTCTCGGGCCTGCTGGACCGGGGAGGGCCGCTGGCGGGCACCGTGGGCCGGGTCCTCGGTACCGGGCCCGGCCGCGGCACCGGTCTGCTGCTGGTCACCTGCGGGCTGCTGCTGATCGTCTGGGCCGTCCTGGGGCTGTTCCACCGCCCCCTGCGGTACATGGAGGACGAGCTGCCGGACGCCGTCGCCGGTGCGGAGATCGCCGAGGACCTCGACACCCTCCAGGCCGCGGCCGACCGCGCCCTGCCCGGCCGGCTGTCAGCCTCCACCGTCCTTTCCCCCCATACGGATTGACCGGTGAGCGACGTGGGACGAGGGCCCGGGTCCGGGCGCTCCGGTGGTGGACCCGGACCGAACCGGGGGCGAAATAGCCGCCGCGGCGGCTCCGGGCCTGCTACAGTCGTCTTAGTTGCAGTAGTGGTTCCCATGAACTTTGTGTGCGCCTGCTGGTGTTAGGCAGGCGCATTTTTGTTTCCCGGCTCTTCCCCGGGTGGGTGCTCATCGCGGCGACTCGGAGCGCGCGCTGTGCGGGTTCCGGACAGCCCCTTGAAGGAGAATTTTTTATGGCTAATGGCACTGTGAAGTGGTTCAACGCGGAAAAGGGCTTCGGCTTCATCGAGCAGGAGGGTGGCGGCCCCGACGTCTTCGCCCACTACTCGAACATCAACGCCAACGGCTTCCGTGAGCTGCTCGAGGGCCAGAAGGTCGAGTTCGACGTCACGCAGGGCCAGAAGGGCCCGCAGGCCGAGAACATTCGTCCGCTGTAGTTTTTCTGCCACGGCACCCGCCTGGTAGCGAGGGGCCCGCACCGCGTACATGATGTCCGGTGCGGGCTCCTCGGCATTGCGCCACGACGCGCACCCCGGGCCGTTCCGGCCCCTGGCTCCGCCACCGGCGGCCCATCCCGACGTGAGACGCCCAGCGCCGCGTCCGGATCGGCGCCCTGCCGTGACAACTCACGGTTCGAGGTTCCGCGCTCCCGCTTCCCGCGGTGAGCGCCGACTGCAGGTGACGTGCCGCACGGTTTTACCGTCCACGCTCCGCTCTCCACACTTTTCGGCCCGTTCCTTGTGGCCTCCTGCCTGCGCTCTGCGCTGCGGAGCCTCCTTGCGACGCGCCGTCCAAGGAAGGTTTCGCATGAACCGTTCCACTCGTTCCCCGTACCGGAACACCGACTCCCGCTCCGAGGGCTCCCGCCGCTCCTCCGGCGGTTCCTACGGATCCCGCTCCGGCGGCGGCAGTTCCTTCTACGGCGACCGGCCCTCCGGCGGTCGTGGCTCCCGTCAGAGTTCCTCCCTGCAGGGGGAGTTCGCGATGCCGGTGAGCACCACCCCGTCGCTGCCGGCCGTCGAGACCTTCGACGAGCTGGAGATGCCGAAGGCGCTGCTGTCGGTGCTGACCCGCCAGGGCGTCACCGCGCCGTTCCCGATCCAGGCCGCGACGCTGCCGAACTCGCTGGCCGGCCGGGACGTCCTCGGACGTGGCCGGACCGGCTCCGGCAAGACCATCGCGTTCGGCCTCGCCGTGCTGGCCAGGACCGCCGGGCAGAAGGCCGAACCGCGCCGCCCGCTGGCCCTGGTGCTGGTGCCGACGCGTGAGCTGGCGCAGCAGGTCACCGATGCCCTCACCCCGTTCGCCCATGCGGTGCGGCTGCGGATGGCCACGGTCGTCGGCGGGATGTCGATCGGCCGCCAGGCGCAGACCCTGAACCGGGGCGCGGAGGTCGTGGTGGCCACCCCCGGGCGGCTCAAGGACCTGATCCAGCGCGGCGACTGCCAGCTGGACGGGGTCGGCATCACGGTCCTCGACGAGGCCGACCAGATGGCCGACATGGGCTTCCTGCCGCAGGTCACCGAGCTGCTGGAGCAGGTGGCCGAGGGCTGCCAGACGATGCTGTTCTCGGCGACCCTGGACCGCAACGTCGACCGTCTGGTGCGGCGCTTCCTCAAGGACCCGGTGACGCACTCGGTGGACCCGTCCGCCGGAGCGGTCAGCACCATGGAGCACCACGTGCTGCAGGTGCAGAACTTCGACAAGAACGCCACGATCGCGCACATCGCCTCCCGTGACGGCGGGGTGATCATGTTCATCGACACCAAGGACGGCGCCGACCGCCTGGTGGACGACCTGCTCGCCAACGGCGTGAAGGCCGCCGCCCTGCACGGTGGCAAGTCCCAGCCGCAGCGCAACCGCACGCTGGAGCAGTTCCGCAACGGCCAGGTCACCGCGCTGATCGCGACCAACGTCGCCGCCCGCGGCATCCACGTCGACGGCCTCGACCTGGTCGTCAACCTCGACCCGCCGAGCGACCACAAGGACTACCTGCACCGCGGCGGACGCACCGCCCGGGCCGGCCAGTCCGGCACCGTCGTCACCCTGGTCCTGCCCAGCCAGCGCCGCGGCATGGCCCGGATGATGGCCACCGCCGCCATCACCCCCGTCACCACCCGCGTCACCGCCGGCGACGAGGAGCTGGCCCGCATCACCGGCGCCCGGGTGCCCACCGGCACCCCCGTCGTGATCGAGGCCCCCGTCGTCGAGCGGTCGCGCCGCAGCGCGTCCACGAGCCGCAACCGCCGCAGCCGCCCGGCCCGCCCCGTGGGCGGTACCGGAACCGGCACGGGTGCCGGTGCGGGTGGCGCGGGCCGCCGCCGGGCGCCCAGGCGCGCCACCGCGTCCGTCTAGGGTCCAGGCCCCCGGGGCAGGAGCGGACACACGTGGTGTCCGCTCCTGCCCCGACCCTTGTGCGCCGACCCTGCGCCCCGACCTTTGTGCCCCGACCGCGCCGGATCCGGCCCCGCCGGAACCGACCCCTTTGGAGTCCGCCATAACGCTCACCCTTGAACGCCCCGCGACCACCGTCACGGTCGGCGACCTGATGCGCCGCCCCGAACTCCAGATCAGTGACGACGTCATGGTCGACGTGGCGATCGACATCCTGCGGAGCTCCGGCGCCGATCACGTCCTGGTCCGCGACGACGACGGCTGCTGTGCGGGGCTGCTGAACCGCGCGCACCTCGCGCCGTTCGAGGCCCGCTCCCGGCACACCGAGCGGATCCCGGTCCGCGACGCCGCCTTCGACCGTGGCCCGTTCGCCACCGCCGACATGCCCGCCGCCGCGGCGGTCGCCGCCATGCGTGCCCGGGGGCTGGCCGTGTGGCCGGTGGTGGACCACGACGGCCACGCCGTCGGGCTGTTCAGTCTGTAGAGGCCGACGAAGATGTCGGGTTCCGGCCCCACCGCGCGAGCGGTGGGGCCGGACTCGTTCCGGGCCCTTGTTCTTGAATGGTCGCTCAGGTATGTTCCTCCCATGCCCAGGCCCCGTGAGTTCGACCCCGACACCGTGCTCGACCAGGCGATGCGGCGGTTCTGGGAGCGCGGGTACCGGGCCACGTCCATCGAGGACCTGGTGAAGGCCACGGGTGTCAAGCCCGGCAGTATCTACAGTGCGTTCCCGGGGGGCAAGCGCGCACTCTTCGTGAAGTCCCTGGAGCGCTACTCGAAGCTGGTCGTGCCGCAGAAGCTGGGCGAGCTGGATGCGCCCGGCGCGTCGGTGGCGGAGGTCCGCGGCTACTTCGACGGGCTGGTGCGCGACCTGCTCGGCCCGGAAGGGCGCCAGGGCTGCCTCCTGGTCAACACGGCGATCGAGAAGGCCGCCGAGGACGACGAGGCGGCGGCCGTCGTGCGCGGCCACCTGGCCCGCCTGGAGCGGTGCATGACCCACGCCCTGGAGAACGCCGTCCGCCGGCGCGAGGTCCGGGCGGCGCTGGACCCGGCCGGCAGCGCCAAACTGCTGGTCGCGACCTGCCAGGGGCTCATGGTCGTCGGCAAGGCCAACCCCGACGAGGCGGTCCTGCGGGCGATCGTCGACAACGCCTTCCTCGCACTCGCCTGACCACACGTCAGAAGGGCTGCCGTGCGCGGTGGCCCTTTCGTCGGCCCAATACTTGAATGACCAATCAAGAATGAGGTTCGGACATGAAGGCCATTGTCATATCCACCCACGGCGGCCCCGAGGTGCTCACCGTCACCGAACTGCCCGACCCGGTGGCCGCGCCCGGCGAGATCCTCATCAGGGTCAGGGCGTTCGGTCTCAACCACGCCGAGGCGTACATGCGCAGCGGCGCCTGGGGTCAGGTGGCGGCCGTTCCGGGGATCGAGTGCGCCGGCCTGGTCGAGGCCGATCCGTCCGGCGAACTCCCGCCCGGGACAAGGGTGGTGGCGATCCTCGGCGGCATGGGACGGACCCGCAACGGCAGCTACGCTGAGCTCGTCACTGTCCCCGCGACGAACGTCGTGGCCGTGGACTCGCGGCTGCCCTGGGCCGATCTGGCCGCAGTGCCCGAGGTGTACGCCACGGCGTACAGCGCCCTGCACGGCAACCTCGCGCTCCGAGCCGGGGAGACCCTGCTGGTCCGGGGCGCGACCTCGGCACTCGGGCAGGCCGCCGTCAACCTCGGCGTCCAGCACGGGGCGAGCGTGCTCGCCACCACCCGCAACCCGGCGCACGCGCCCCTGCTCGAAGGACTCGGGGCCACCGCCGTGCTGGTCGACGACGGCCGCCTGGCGGCGGCGGTCGAGCGGCGGGGCGTGGTCGTCGACGCGCTTCTCGACCTCGTGGGCAACACCGTGCTGCGCGACTCGCTCGGTGCGGTCGGGCCGCGCGGTCGGGTCTGCCAGGCCGGGTTCCTCGGCGGATTCGCACCGGTGACGGGGTTCGACCCGATCGCGGACCTGCCCAGCGGGGTCCAACTCAGCTTCTTCGGCAGTGCGTTCGTCCTGGGCAGCCCGGCCTTCCCGCTCTCGGCGGTCCCGCTGGACGCGATCTGCGCCCAGGTCGAGGCCGGTGTCCTCAAGGCCCGCCCCACCCGGGTCTTCCGCTTCGACGAGATCGTGGAGGCCCACCGGGTGATGGAGGCGGGCCGGGCCCTGGGAAAGATGGTCGTCACTCTCGACGGACCCGCTCCGACCCGCGGCGCGGACGACGTTCACGAGTCGTAGGCCCGTCGGCGCGGAGCGGGCTCGTCGGCAGAAGGCGCCCCGTCACCCGTACGGGTGAACGCCGGGGTGTCGGGCAAGCCGGGCCGCCGGTGACGCCGAAGGCATGACGAACGAGCCCGTGAGTGGCGGGCTCCGTGCCGGGACAGGAGCACGATGCCTCCAGAGCACATCGACACCCGGCTGCTGGTGGAACTCACCGAGCAGTCGCAGGACCTGGACAGCGACGCGTCGCGGATCACGCGAAGCGCGCTGGCCGACTTCGGGCAGGCGGTCGAGCCGGTCCGGCGCCGGTGGTGGGAGCGTGGCGGGGCGCTCGCCGCGGCGGCCGGGACGGTCGCGCTCCTCGGCGGGCGCCGGGCCTTCGCCGACAGCCCGTCGCCGTCGGGCTCCATGGCCGACGACATCATGGCGCTGCAGACCGCCGCCTCGATCGAGAACCTGGCGGTGAGCGTCTACCGGACGGCGGCCGGACTGCCGTTCATCAAGGACGGCAACGCCACGGTGGCCGCGTTCATCGCGAAGACCACGCAGCAGCACCAGGCCCACGCCCAGGCGTTCAACGCCGCCGCCACCCAGGCCGGCGGCCGGCCCCAGAACGGCCCGGACCCCAAGTACAAGGCCGTGGTGGACCAGATGCTGCCGGGCATCAAGGGCCCGGCGGACGTGGTGAAGCTGGCCATCACCCTGGAGGACGTGGCGGCGCAGACCTACACCAGGAACGTGTCCCAGGTGAGCAACGCCGACCTGCGCAAGCTCTTCGCCTCGGTGGCCCCGGTGGAGGCCCAGCACCGCGCCACCCTGCTCGCGGTGCAGGCGCTGCTGGCGGGCAACGCCGCCGACCTGGTCACCATCCCCGTGGACGCGTCCAAGCTGCCGGCGGCGGCCGGCAGCGTCGGCTTCCCCGACGCCTTCCAGCGCACCGATAACGCTTCTCCGATCAGCGAAGGGGCCGTGAAGTGACGACCACCGAGAGCGGCTGGGCGCTGCCCATCAGCGAGGGCGAACTCGCGGGCCTGACGCGCGAATTGCACGAGGCGCACCAGGAGACACTGCCGGCCATGCGGGCCGGGGCGGTGGACCTGGCGGCGGAGATCCGGGCCCGTGGGGCCGGTGGGCCGCGCGATCCGGGCCGGCGCCGGTTCCTGCTCGGCGCCGGTGGGGTGGCCGCCGCGATGACCCTGGCCGCCTGCTCCAGCAGCGGGTCCAGCGGGTCCAGCGGGTCCGGCGGGTCGAGCGGGTCGACGGGCTCCGGCAGCGGCGCGCCGGCGCCCGTCCCGGGCTCGCCGTCCGGCTCGGCTTCCGGGCAGTACACCGGTGACCTGAAGGTCGTCGCGCTGGCCACCGCGCTGGAGAACCAGGCCGTGGGCGCCTACCGGGCAGCCCTGGACGCCGCGAAGGCCGGCCGGCTCGGCACCGTCCCCCCGGCGGTCGCGAGCTTCATCACCACCGCGATGGGCCAGCACGCCGACCACGCCAAGGTCTGGAACTCGGTCCTGACCGGTGCCGGCAAGCCCGCCATCACGGATGTGCCGCTGTCCAACCAGCCGGCCACCCTCCAGGCCCTGGGCGCTGCCACGGACGTCGCGACGGTCGCGAGGCTCGCCCTGTCGCTGGAGGACCAGGCCGCTCAGACCTATCTGTTCGCGGCCTACAGCGTCACCGGCCCCGGCGGGATCGCCACCGCCGCCAGCATCGCCCCCGTCGAGGCGATGCACGCCGCGATCCTCAACTACGTGCTGGGCCAGTACCCCGTGCCCGACGACTTCCTGCCCGTCGACAAGGCCGCCAATCCCGACCTGCTCACCGTCTGAGCGGGTCGTCCATAGACCGGTGGGGGGGCCGGGGGGGGGGGGGGGGGGGCGCCCCCGCCCCCCCCCCCCCCCCCCCCGCACAACGGGGGGGACCCCCGGGGGCGACCCCGGGGGGGCGCGGGCGCCGCCGGCCCCCCCCCCCCGCGGGCCGGCCGCCGCCGCCCCCCGCCCCCCCCCCCCCCCCCCCCCCGCCCCCCGCCCCCGCGCGGCCGCGCGGGGGGCCCCCCCCCCCCCCCCCCCCCCCCCCCCCCTCCTCTCGTCGTCCCGCGGCGGGTCAGACCACCTGGTGCAGCCAGCGCACCGGGGCGCCCTCGCCGGCGTAGCGGAAGGGCTCCAGCTCGTCGTCCCAGGGCTTGCCGAGCAGCATGGCGATCTCGGCCTCCAGGTCCGACCCCTCGCTGCGGGCGCGCAGCAGGACGGCGCGCAGCCGGTCCTCGGGGATGAGGATGTCACCGTGGATGCCGGTGACGGCATGGAAGATGCCGAGCGAGGGCGTGCTGCTGTAGCGCTCGCCCTCCGCCGTGGCACAGGGCTCGCTGGTGACCTCGTACCGCAGCAGCTGCCAGCCGCGCAGCGCGGAGGCGAGCTTCGAGGCCGTGCCGGGCTCGCCCTGCCAGGAGAGCTCGGCGCGCCAGTGTCCGGGCGCGGCCGGCTGGCGGATCCAGTCCAGGCTCACCCGCACACCGAGCACCCCCGCGACGGCCCACTCGACGTGCGGGCACAGCGCGCGGGGCGCGGAGTGGACGTACAGGACTCCACGTGTCGTCACCGGGACCTCCAGGCTGTGGACGAGGGTCGCCTTCCCCAGCTGCCTCGCGTTCGTGCCCGTAGTTGATCCACAGTTACCCACGTTAGCCGACATTAAGTCACTAAATTGAGCAAAACGGACAGGCTTTTGCTCAATGCTAGTCGAATCCGCAACGAGGTCCACCCCCCGGTGGGATCTCTCCCCCGAACGGCCCCATCGCCAGGCGGGACCACCGTACCGCGCCTCCCCGCACCGCTGCTGACGCACTTTCGGATCCGGCCGGAATGCGGTAGTGCGGCCTGATCCCCTCCGCCGGGTATGCAAACCGCCTCGCACCGGTGGTGGCCGGTACGAGGCGGGAGCGCGGTCCGACGGGGCGTCAGCCCTTCAGCCGGACCACCATCTTGCCGGTGTTGGCACCGCGCAGCATGTCCAGGAAGGCCTGCGCGGCGTTCTCGAAGCCGTCCACCACGGTCTCCTCGGAGCGCAGCCTCCCCTCCTGGAGCCAGCCGCCGACCTCGGCGACGAACTGCGGGCGGAGCGCGTCGTGGTCGCCGACCAGGATGCCCTCCAGGCGCAGCCGCTTGCCGATGACCTGCATCAGGTTGCGCGGGCCCGGGGCGGCGGCGGTGTCGTTGTAGTGGGCGATCGCGCCGCACAGCACGGCCCGGCCGTGCACGCCCAGGGCGTTGATCGCGGCCTCCAGGTGCTCCCCGCCGACGTTGTCGAAGTAGAGGTCGATGCCCTCCGGGGCGACCTTGGCGAGCTGCTCGCCGACCGGGCCGTCCTTGTAGTTGAAGGCGGCGTCGAAGCCGAACTCCCCGGTCAGCCGCTCGACCTTCTCCGCCGAGCCGGCCGAACCGACCACCAGCGAGGCGCCCTTGAGCTTCGCGATCTGGCCGACGATCGAACCGACCGCGCCGGCCGCGCCGGAGACGAACACCCGGTCGCCCTCCTTGAGGGCGCCGACCGAGAGCAGGCCCGCGTAGGCGGTCAGGCCGGGCATGCCGAGCACGCCGAGGTAGGCGGAGAGCGGGACGCCCTCGATCTCCGGCACCTTGACCGCGTGCTTGGCGGGCAGGGTGGCGTACTCGCGCCAGCCGAGCCCGTGCAGCACCGCGTCGCCCGGGGCGAAGCCCTCGGCCTCCGAGGCCACGACATGGCCGACGGCGCCGCCGTCCATGGCCGCGCCGAGCTTGAACGGCGGGATGTAGGACTTCGCGTCGTTCATCCGGCCACGCATGTAGGGGTCGACCGACAGGTCCGTGTTGCGGACCAGGATCTCGCCCGGGCCCGGGGTCCGGACCGGGGCCTCGACCAGGGCGAAGTCGGTCGGGACGGGCCAGCCCTCGGGGCGGGCGGCGAGGTGCCACTCGCGGGCGGTGGCGGGGGCTTCCGGAGCGGCGGTCGGCTCGGCGGCCATGATGATCTCCCCACATAAAAGGTTGAGTCGGTGAAGTAACAATGGGCATGAAAGGTTCATGTTGTCAACTGTTCAGGTATGATGGGAACCATGGACACCCAGCCGACCCGGGCCACCGCACCGCAGACCGACGAGATCACCCGCGAGGTCGTCGATCTCATGGCCAACCTGGTCGCGCTCTTCCATCGCGAGTACGAGGAGGCCGCCGCCGCCCGCTCGCTCACCGGAGCGCAGGCCAAGGTCCTCGCACTGCTGCGGCGCGGCCCGATGCCCATGCGCCAGATCGCCCAGACGCTCAGCTGCGAGCCCTCCAACATCACCGGCATCGTGGACCGGCTGGAGACCCGCGGCTTCGTCACCCGCCAGCCCGACCTCCAGGACCGCCGGGTCAAGCTGGTCGCCGCCACCGAGACCGGAGCGGGCGCCTCCGAGGAGCTCCGCGAGTCGCTGAACTTCGCCCGCGAGCCGCTCGCCGCGCTCGACTCCGAGGAGCGGACCCAGCTGCGCGACCTGCTCCGCCGGATGCTCACCGGCGCCACCGGCCCCGGCGCGTGAGGAGCATCACAGCTCCGGCTTCCGAATTGTCGGCCGACCGGAGGTAACCGAACACTCTCCCGAGACGTCTAACGTTCGAAGACGAGGCACCCGCCCGCCGACCGGCGGCCGGGTGGAATCCAGAACGGAAAACGGGGGGACGGGAAGGATGAGCGGCAGCTCGCGCCGTCGGCGTGTCATACGGACCGTCATAGGACTCGCAGCCGTCCTGGTGCTGAGCGTGGCCGGAGCCGGGGCCTGGTTCTACCACCGGCTGGACACCAACATCAGCACCTTCGACGCCGGCGGCGTCGCCACCGAGCGCCCGCCCGCACCGGTCCCCACCGCTCCCGGGGCCTCGGTCCCGGTCAACGTCCTGCTGCTCGGCTCGGACACCCGCAACGACGGGAACTCCGACCTCGGCGGAGGCGACGAGGGGGTGGGCCATTCGGACACCGCGATCCTGCTGCACGTCTACGCCGACCGGAAGCACGCCGTCGGCGTCTCCATCCCCCGCGACACCCTGGTCACCGTCCCCTCCTGCCGGCTGCCCAGCGGCGACTGGACGAAGCCGCGGACCAACCAGATGTTCAACGAGGCCTTCACCGTCGGCGAGTCCCCCAAGGGGAACCCGGCCTGCACCCAGAACACCGTCGAGTCGCTCACCGGGCTGCGGATCGACCACACCATCGTGGTCGACTTCAAGGGCGTCGCCGCGATGACCGACGCCATCAACGGCGTGGAGGTCTGCGTCCCCAACGACGTCAACTCGCACGACATCAAGCTCCGCAAGGGCCTGCAGAAGATCGCCGGACAGCCGGCCGTCGACTACCTCCGCGCCCGCTACGGCATCGGCGACAACTCCGACATCGGCCGGATGAAGCGTCAGCAGGCCTTCCTCTCCTCGATGATCCGCAAGATCCAGTCCCAGGGCTTCTCGCTGCCGACCCTGCTCCCGCTCGCCGATGCCGCCACCCGCTCGCTGACCGTCGACGAGGGCCTCGGCACCGCGATGAAGCTGGTCGACTTCGCGCAGTCGCTGCAGCAGATCAAGCTGTCCGACATCACCTTCGTCACCACCCCCTGGCGGTTCTCGGTCGTGCAGAAGGGCCGGGTCGACCTGGTCCACCCCGACGTGGACACCCTGTGGCGGCTGCTCCGCGAGGACCGCACCCTGGACGGCCAGAGCACCGGCCTGGTCCCGGAGGCCGACACCGCCGGCCCCACGCCCGCCGCCACCGACGGCACCGCGACCCCCGCCCCGGCCGCGACCCCGCTGAGCCCCGAGCAGCTCGCCACCACGGTCACCGTGGTCAACGGCGTCGGCACCGACGGACTCGCCGGCCAGGGCTCCGCGGCGATCCGCGCGCAGGGCTTCACCAACGTCTCGCTGGGCGCCACCACCGGCGGCCGGCTGCGCACCGAGATCGCCTACGACCCGCCGTACAAGGCCGTCGCCGACCAGCTCGCCACGCTCTTCCCCGGCGCCAGGACGACCGTGGAGCCCGGCTCCGAGGGCGTCACGGTCACCCTCGGGCGCGACTACCGCCCCGTGCCCGGCGGCACCGGTCCGGGCTCCCGGCCCGTGGCCGGCGGCACGCCCGCCGCCGTGGGAGCCGCCACCGGTGCCCCCGTCGGCGCTCCCACCGGCGCTCCCACCGGACCGCCGGCCGCCACCGGACCGCTGCCCAGCGGTGTCCCCAGCGCGATCGCCGAGAACAGCCGCAACGCCGACGCCGACCCCTGCGCCAACCTCACCTTCGGCTGAGGCTGAGGCTCGGGCTCGGGCTGGGGCTGGGGCTGGGCGCTGTTACGGCCCGACCGGGTCGGGCAGACCGGTGACCACGGCCGTCAGCCGGGTGCCGGGTGGGAAGGCGCCGGCCCCGGCCAGGTCGTGCACGGCGGCCAGCAGCTTGGCCACGTAACGGCGTTCCAGGGCGATCCCGTGCCGCCGTTCGAACCCGGCCGCGAACTCCTCCAGCCCGGCCGGCACCCGGCCGTACCCGCCGCCGTGGTGCCCGTGGTCGATCCGCCAGCCGTCGAACTCCCGCCCGTACGCCTCCCGGTGCAGGCGGGTCACCTCGGCCTCCAGGTACCCCTCACCGCCGCGCAGCACCGCCACGCCCAGCGCCCGCGCCCCCGGCGGCAGCCCGGCCGCGATCCCGGCCAGTGTGCCGCCGGTGCCGACCGGGCAGCAGACCACGTCGCGCTCGCCCAGGTCGTCCAGCTCCGCCACGATCTCCGCCGCGCCGGTGACCGCGAGGCCGTTGGAGCCGCCCTCCGGCAGCACCAGGCCGGGACCCCAGCGCCACCCCGCCCCCTCCCCGGTCCGGCCGGCGGCCTCCCGGTACTCGGCCCGGGTCAGGAACACCAGCTCCATCCCGGCCGCCTCCGCGGCCCGCAGCGACCAGTTGCGCGGCCGGTCGGCCAGCTCCTCGCCGCGGACCAGCCCGACGCTCTCCAGGCCCAGCGCCGCGGCCGCCACCGCGACCGCCCGCAGATGGGTGGAGTACGCCCCGCCGAAGGTCAGCAGCCGGGTGTGGCCGCCCTCGACGGCGGCGGCCAGGTTCGGCGCGAGCTTGCGCCACTTGTTCCCCGGCACCAGCGGGTGCGCGAGGTCGTCCCGCTTGAGCCGCAGCTCCACCCCGGCCCGGGCGAGCGCCTCGTCGGTGCAGTCCGCCAGCGGGGTCGGCAGCAGCGCGGATTCGAGCATCCGGCCAGCTTACGGGCGACCGGTGGGGGCGGGCAGGCCAAGGAGGGCGGGCAGGCCAAGGAGACGTCCTCGTTGCCTCCCGCCGTTCCGCTCGCCCCGGACGTCCTCCCGGCCGGCTGCGAGCCGCCCGCACGGGGCCCCGCCGGCGGATCGGCCGAACGGTCCCGGCGACCGGCGCGGGTGGTGGTGGAGGGATCAACCGATCGGTGGACCGGGGAGCGGCGTCCGGGAGCACCGGCCTCGGACGGAGGGGGTGGCGGGGTGGCCGGGCGATGCCCACGAGCGGGTGAATTCCGGCGCGTCGTGGCGTGGCGGCGGGCTTGATCCCCTAGGGTTTTCCCAGCCGGGGGGCCGCTCGCGCGGGCGTGAGAGGTGGGGCGGGTGGGACTCGAACCCACGACCAAGGGATTATGAGTCCTTCGGAGAGCTCACCTGGTCTTCACTGCCTTACTCTGCCTTTCCCCGTTTTCCCAGGTCAGAGGCCATTTCTGGCCCTTTCCCTTCGTCGGCGTTCACTAGCTTTCACGGCCTTTCACCAACGCCACGTCCGCTGAATGTCCGCTAGAACCGAGGTTCTGCAGGCTCCTCCGAGGGTGCTGGCGCCTGGCCTGCGGCGATTCGGCGCCTCGAAGCAGTCGACAAGAGACTCCCCAACCGAAGTTCGACGCCTCCGCCAGCCCGACCGTGCCCTCAGTCCTCGTCGCCAGGTAGTTGGCGCCTTCCGGGTCCTGCCGATCAAGGTAGCAGCACGACCCGTCCGGGCGCAGGACGGCTGAGCAGTTCCGGGGGCGTGGGCCTCGGTGAGGGGCCGCGGCCTGAGGCGGGCCGGACTACGCCCCTCCGCCCAGGACGGTGGAGGGGCGGTTCGTGGTCAGGTTCATTGCAGGTGGGCCGCTCAGACGATGGTCTGCTGTTCGTGGTGGGCCGGTTCGGGGGCAGGGCGGTGGACCTTGATGAGGTAGCCGCCGCCCGGGGCTCGGCCGTGCTCGTGCCGGTCGTTGGCGGTGGTGGTCCACACCTTGAGGGGGCCGCCGGTGTCGAACCAGCCGGGCGGGAAGGTGGCGTCGCATACTGGACGGGATACACGAGGATTGCTCACTCGTTCGAGTGATGAGCGCGGTTTGGCGTGCTGCCGCGACCACTGGAGCTACCAGCATTGGTAGTACAGGCCGTTGGGGCGGTCTCCCATACGGGGAGCCTCTCGCGGCCACCGTACCGATGCTCGGGAGATGACGTGCAGGAGAAGCAGCTCAAGGCTTGGGGCGACAACCGTGCGTGCCAGCTTGGCGACGGCACCCGGACCGACTTCCGCACCACCGCCACCACGGTGATTGGGCTGACTAGCGCCGAGGTCGTGAAGATCGCAGCCGGCGGCGCCGAAGCCGCGATCGGGCATGGCCTGGCCCTGCTGACCGACCGCACCGTTCGGGCCTGGGGAGCCAACGGCTCCGGGCAGCTCGGCGACGGCTCGGTGTTCGATAACAATGCGCCCGGCCATGTCGTCAACCTGTCCAATGCCACCGACATTGCGGCCGGCGGTACACACAGCCTCGCGCTGCTGGCCGACAATACCGTCGTCGCCTGGGGGGAGAACAAGTACGGTCAGCTCGGCAACGGCACTAACAGGGACAGCAGCGTCCCGGTCCGGGTCGAGGGCCTCAACAAGGTGATCGCGATCGCCGCCGGCCTCAGCCACAGCCTGGCGCTGCGCGAGGACGGCACGGTCTGGGCCTGGGGTCACAACGTCAACGGACAGTTGGGCGACGGAACTTCGGCCACCCGGAACGTTCCGGCTCAGGTCACCGGCCTGACCGGGGTGACCCGGATCGCCGCAGGTGCCAGCCACAACCTCGCCCTGGTGGGCGACAACGCGGTCAAGGCGTGGGGTTACAACGCCACCGGCCAGCTCGGCGACGGAAGTACGAGCAGCCGATACGCCCCCGTGGACGCGGCGCTGGGCAGCGGCACGGTGTCGCAGATCGCCGCTGGCGGCAACCACAGCCTCGCCGTGACCGGCAGTGACAACGCTCTCCTCGCCTGGGGGCAGAACACGTCGGGCCAACTCGGCGACGGCACCACCGACAACCGGAACAAGCCCGTTCCGGTGCCCGGCCTGGCCGGCGTCCAACTGGTGGACGGCGGCCGGGAGCACACCATCGCCCTGCTTGGCGACAACACGGTCCGCTCCTGGGGCAACAACGACTCCGGGCAGCTCGGCAACGGCACTACCACCGACAGCAGCACCCCCGTCACCAGCCTCACGGCCCTGACCGGCGTGGACAAGATCGCCGCACCGGTGGGCGGCGACTTCAGCGTCGCGAACTGACTCAGAGCCGCACCCGAGGGTGTGCCCCGCCATTCAGGCCCGCTGCAGGAGCGTCTGCGGCGGGCCTCGTCGGATTTGATCAGCTTGGCCCCGCTGGAGCGATACGCGTGGTGGAGTTGGGCGGGTATGCCGGCGGTGGTGAGGGCGGTCACGATGTGGGTGGCGCGGTCGTGGTCGGGGTGTCGGTGGGGCTGCCAGGTGGCGGGGGTTCCCCACTGGGCGGTGGTCAGCTCGCGGGGGCCGGTCGGGCGGGGGTTGGCGACGGTGAGGCGAACGGCGGGCTGGGTGGGGGCCTCGAAGGTGATGGGGGTGACGGTGAGGATCGGGGCGTCGGTGACGTGGGGGCCGGGGAACCAGCCGTCTTCGGTGCAGTAGTCGGTGTGGCCGGTGTAGGTGTGGTGGGTCACGGTTGGCGCTCCGGGGTGAAGAGGCGGCGGGTGTCGGTGATGGGCTGGCAGTTCTTGGGGCAGGGGGTGTATTTCCAGGGGCGGCCGTGGGGGTAGCGGTGGTGTTCGTGGTGGCGGTCGGGGTCGTCGGGGGCGCAGCGGGCGGGGTGCTGGCCGCGTGATCCGCAGTGGGGGCACAGGCCGAGGGGGTCGGTGTCGTCGGGGGTGACGGGGTGGGGATAGGGGCGGGCTGAGCCGTCGACGGGGTGTCCGTTGGCTGGGTTGAACAGGTAGTACGGGGAGCGGGGGTGGACGGGGAGGGACCACCAGCGGTGTTCGGGGTCGCTGGTGAGGATGTGGCGGGCGTTGTGGATGGTGGTGCCGTTGTGGTGGAGGTTGGTCCAGCGGACGTAGGCCCAGCCGTTGCCGAACGGCCGGTGGGTGATGCGGGTGGCGTCTCGGGCGTGGGCTTCGGGGAGGGAGGGGGCGGCTTGTTCGAGTTCGCGGCGGGTGCGGGCGGTGATCACGGGGACGAGGTCGAGGGGCAGGTCGGTGAGGTCGATCTCCACGGGTGGGGTCCAGGGGTATTGGGGCCGGGCGGCTGGGCCGCCCGGCCGGGTTGGGTGCCGGCTACGGCAGGCGGTTGCAGGTGCCCTGGTGGGTTCCGATCCGGGCGGTGACGTGGAGGGGTTCGGGGCCGCCGGTCCAGGTGATGGTCCGGCCGGTGTTGTCGGTGGTGAGCGTGAAGTCGACGCCCGGGAAGGCGTCGGCGAGTCGCTGGGTGATCTCGTCGTCGGGGCGCTGAACGGAGTAGGTGCCGGGGGTTCCGGTGCAGCCGACATGCCGGCGGTTGTGGCCCCGGCTCGCGCGAAGGTGGGAGTAGAAGAGGGCTCCGGTCCAGTCGCATCCGGCCCGGACGCAGGCCAGGTCCTCCCACAGAACATCGGAGCCGGGGTAGGGCCGGGGAGAGTGGAGTTCGAGGTCATCGAGGCGGTCCACGGCCGTCGTTGCGGACTCGGCGTTGCGGCGGGTGGTCAGGTTGAGCGGCATCGGGTCAGTCCTTGGTGTAGGTGGTGAGCCAGTCGCTGACGGCTCGGACGCAGGCTTCGGTGTCGGCGGCGTACGGGAGTCCGGGGGACTCATAGATCGGGAAGGGATCCGCGCGTTCCTTGTCGCTCTCCCGGTAGAAGTTCGCGATCCAGCCCGGGTGGTCGGCGATGGGGTTGGTGGTGTGCGAGTTGATGTCGCTGATCCGCACCTCGCCCGTGTCGAGGTAGAGGACCAGGACCCAGTAGCCTCCGGCGGTGTCCAGCAGTTCGACGGGGATGGCGTTGGCGTGGAGCGTCTGGTAGAGGGCTTGGCCTGCCATCGGCGTTCCGTCTCGGAGGAGGCGGTCGAGGTCGTTCACGCGGTCACCGCGCGGACGGTGGTGGCCGGGTGGGCGGGCTGGTGGACCGGGATGCCCTTGCGGAGCGACGCGTGCTCGGTGAACCAGCGCCGGGCGACTTCGTCGGTGACGGGCGGGGTGTTGCGGCGGCGGTTCTGGTTGAACCAGAAGCCGCCGGTGCGCCCCCAGATCTCGCCGTCGTGGACGATGTGGTCCCCGTCTGCGAGGCGCGCCGGAACGGGCGGGTACGGGATCGGCGGGAGGCTGTTGGGGTCGATGTGGCGGTGCGCGTAGACGGTGACGGGGGTGTTGCCGGTGGGGCGAAAGGTGGTGGGGAACTGCCACCAGGTGTCGGGGAGGGCCTTCATGCCGCCGCGGGTGGGCGGAGTGACGGTCCGGGTGGTGCGGCGGTACTCGCTGCGCCCGAGGTGGTGGATGTGGGTGACGACGGATTCGTGGCCGGTGGCGGTGTGCACGATGATGTCGCCGGGGCGCAGCCAGCGGCTGGGGAGGTCCATGGCGCCGAACTCGTTGATGGGGCGTTCGGGGTGGCGGGCCGCCGGGGTGGAGTTCCACCGGGTGATGTAGGTGGACACGTCGTGGGCGAGGGCTTCGATGGCGTTGGCCGGGCTGGTGTCGCCGAGGGCGCGTTGGTGGATGGTGACGGCGTGGCCGGGGTTGGTTTCGGGGTCGCCGAGGTGGTGGGTCGCGGTGAGGCCGGTGAGCTGGTCCGGGGTGATGGTGATGTCGGCGCGGTCGTCGGAGATCCGTATCTCGGTGCCGCCGGGCAGTGCGACTACGAGGTAGGGGGCTCGGCCGCCGTTGCTGGTGGTGATTCTTCTGCGATGGAGGGCGAGGCTGGCGAGTTGGCCCACGGTGGTGTCGATCACGGGATGTCCCTTCTGGCGGTCCGGGTTCCGGGGGCGCGGGGTGCGCCCCCGGGGTTGCGGGAGGGCCTGGTGATTCAGGGGGTGGAGGTTCGGCGGCCACGCGAGGTGGTGGCCAGGTGCTGTGTGTCGCGGGCGACTTGCCGGGCCTCGGTGTGTCGCTGTGCTCGGCGTCGGAGCTTCTTCGCGGCGGCGCTGGTGCCGGCGTAGCGGTAGCAGGTGCAGCCGCGTTGGGCGTAGCGGCATTTGCGGCTGTAGTCGGGGTTGGCGTCGGCCAGTAGGTGGGCCACGGTCGGCTCCTTCGGCAGGTCGACTGGCGGTCAGCTCGGGCTGGTGGTCTTGGCGGTGGACTTGCGGGGGCGGGTGCCGGCGGTGGGGGTGTCCGTCTTGGCTGCGGGGGTCGATGGCCTGGCCGGGCCGGGCTTCTTCACGGCCGGGGCCTTCTTCGCGGGCGCCGGGTCCGGCTTCGCGGCCGTGGCCTTCTTCGCGGGGGCGGCCTTCTTCGCGGCGGTGGCCTTCTTGGCGGCCGGGGGCTTCTTCGCGGAGGCCGTCTTCGTCGGCGTGGCCTTCTTGGCGGGGGCGGCCTTCCTCGCGGGGGTGGTCTTCTTCGCGGCCGGGGCCGGGGTCGGCTCCGGCGTGCGGGCGGGCTGGGTGATCTCGGCGACGGACGGCTGAGCCGGGTCGGCGTTGGTCTCGGCGGAGCCGGTCGGCTCTGACGCTGCCGCCTGGGTCGGCTGTGCGGCGTCGGCCTCGGCTGCGTCGGCGCCCGGGTCCGTGAGTGTGTCGGTGTCGTTCTGGTCCGGCTCGTCGTCGGTGTCGCGGGTCGTCTGCCAGTTGGGGCGGCGGGCGGCGGTTGCGGCAGCGTCCCAGGGGCGGTGGCCGACGTAGTAGGGCTTGGCGTCGAAGACGGGGAGAAGGTCGCGAGTGAGGACGCTGTGGATGGTCTGGGCGGGGTCGCCGTCGAGGTCGAGGAGGTTCAGGACCGTGTGGTAGTTGCGGCCGGGGCGGAGCGGGCGCGGCCGGTCGGGGCTCGGCGCCGCGGCTGGGGTGCGGGGGGCGGTGATCCAGAGCTGGAGGGTCGTTCCTTCGGTGCGGGCCCGGGCGCTGATGGTGCGGCCTGCGGGGTTGGTGAGGCGTTGGACGGTCAGGTCGTCGCCGGGCTGCGGGGCGGGGCGGTAGCCGTCGAGCATGTTGGCGAGGTCGTCGAAGGCGATAGCGAGGGTGGTGGCGGTGATGATCACGGCTGGCTCCTCCGGGGTGGGTCGACCCGTTGCCGACCCACCCCCACTTTGATTAGATTCAATACTCATTTGGGTCAGAAGGGGGCGGGTTCGACTTTCATCCACCCCCCCTGCCTTGTGCTTAGATTCTATACTCTCTTTGATTGGGTGTCCACTCGCCTTCCCCGGTCAGGCGGCCTGCGCCGCCACCGCACCGGCCACCATCCGCTCGGCCCCGCCGATCGCCGCCAGCATGGTCATGTCTCGCACCACACCGTCCCGGTGCTTGAAGATCGCGGCCTTCTCCTCCAGCGCCCGCCGCTCGGTGTCCGCCTGCGCCAGGGTGTCCCCGCACCAGACCGTGGTGTGCGGGCCCAAATCCCAGAGGATCATGTTCGTCGCGGCCCCGGCGGCGGCGATGGGGTCGATGTCGGCCAGATGCCAGCGGCAGGTCCGCGGGTCGACCTGGTGCTCGCGCATCAGCTGGGCGGCGGCGCGCACCATCCCCCCGGTGCCGGCGGCCGGGTCGCAGATGCTGAACCCGGGCCCGACCTGGGAGCAGTCCCCGAGTTCCATCCGCGCCATCAGCTCGCAAACCTCCGGCGGGGTGTGATACTCCCCCAGTCCCTCGCGGGCGCCATGACTGCGCAGACCGGTGATCGTCCACGACATCAGGTCGCACTCGGCGAGGTCGTAGGGGTCCATGGAGGAGCCGGTGAGCTCCAGCAGGCTGTTGGTGATCGCGGCGTGGGCGACCGCCTTGACGCAGGACAGCTCGTGGTCGCTCAGCGCCTCCTCCATCCACGTGCAGATCGGCAGAGCCCGGTTGGCGAGGTCGGGACGGCGCAGCCACCAGTAGGCCCAGCACTCGCGCATCAGCTGGAGGAGGTCCTTGGTGTCTAGGCCGAGTATCCAGTCGGTCTGCAGGTGCGCGTCGTCGCCCTTGAGCGGCCACAAGGACAGGGCCGCGACCACGCCGACGGGTATCTCCATCCGGCTGCCGCCGTGGTTGCGGTGCCAGGCGTCGACGACGGCTTCGGCGGTGCGGCGGGCCGCTGCGTGCGGGCTGGTGCCTCGGGGTACGGCGTAGCGGCGGGCCGCCCGCTTCGGGGCGGGCTTCGGGGCAGGTGTGAGCTTGCTCGAGGCCACGGGGGCCGCCGGCGGCGTCCGCACCGGGCGTGGGCGGGGCTCGTCCCTCGGCTGGAAGAGGTCGCACTCGTCCTCGTCGTCCTCCACGACGGCCGGGGCGAAGAGGTTGAGCTGCTGGGTTCGCTTCATGACGGTTTGTCCTCGGATTTTGGGCATGAAGAAGCCCGGTCGGTCACGGGGGGCGACCGGCCGGGCCGCAGGGATGGCGGGAGAGGGAGGGGTCAGCCGGAGGGCGGCGCCTTGGTCAGGCGCTGCGCCTCGGTCTCGACGAGGTGGCGGGCGATGGCCGTGGCGAACCGGACGCTGATCGTGCCCGCGCCGGTGAGGCGGGCGGCGATGGCGAGCGTGGCGGTGTCGGCGCGCTCGTAGTCGAAGCTGTTCAGGCGCTCGGCGGCGGCGGTGACCTCGGCCTGGAGGCCGATCAGGGTGTCCGCCAGCCCGGGGCCGTGGTGGAAGACGCCTCGGCACGGACGGCGAGGGGCCCCGGCACTGTTGAGCCCGCGTGCCGGGTCCCGGGAAGGGCCGGGCCGGGCGGCCTCTCCGCTCGCCTGGGCGTCGAGGGTGTGCAGCAGGTGGGCGGCGGCCCTCCCGTACTCGCCGCTCAGGTGGAGTGCGGTGTAGGCGAAGAAGGCCGGGCCCGCCGTCGCGGTGAGGCGTTCACCGTACTGCTCGGGGGTCAGCCCCCGGAGCTCGCGCGGGCGGTGCCCGTAGGCGCCGGCGATCGCAGCGTCCACCGTCTCGCGGGCTGTCCGCTCGATGTGCGGCCGGAGCCCGAGGTGGACGCTCACGGCCCGCAGAGCAGCGGGCAGGGGCGTGCTCACCGGTCCTCCTCGCGGGGTGTCGTGAGGGACAGCACCCAGTAGTGGTCGTCGATGTACGGATCTCCGTTCAAGTGGTCATCAAGCACGGTGAGGGCCCGGTCGTAGGCCGAGGGGATGGAGTGGGCGTTGATGACGAACGCGAACCCGTCGGCGTCGAGGACGGCTCGCTTCGCGCCCTCCGTCAGGTCCCCCGCGGCAACGCCCGTGATCTCCCAGTCCTTGTCGAGGGCGACCGACCAGCGGGGCGCGTCCGAAAGGGGCTCCACTGCTCCGCAGCCCTCGCACCGGTGGGGGCGGTGGTAGGCGTGGGCCCTCTCGGTGAGCATCTCGGCGACGGGCTCCGGGGCGTCGGCGGCGGCCTCCTTGACCGCCTCGAACCACGCGTGGCTGCGTTCCGCGCTGACCGGACCGGAGTGCAGGTCGTGGAGGTGGAGGCGGACCTCGGCGGGGTTGAACGGGACACGCTCCCGGGCTAGGAGCCGCCCGTCGGCGTAGCCGAGGACGTGGGTCGCGCCGGTCAGGGAGTCCCTGTCGATGACGAGGTCGACCCGTCCTGGCGTTCCGGACAGGATGGAGCTGGCGGCGGCGATGTTGGTGGCCGACACGAGGGTGCTGAAGACCGCTTGGGGCACGCTCGGCGCGGGGGTGTTCATGGGATGCCTCCGGTCCGCACTCAGTGGTGCAGGTCGCTGTTGTTGAGGACGCAGGTCGAGGCGAGGGCCGCCAGGGCGGCGACGTTGCGCAGGTCGCCACGCTGGTGGATCGCCCCGTGGAACAGCTCGGCGTAGTGGAAGTGACGGATGAGGTGCCGGTACTGGCCGAGGTCGAGGCGGTAGAGGCCGGGAAGGCGGTTGGCCCAGGCGACGGTGATGGCGTGATCGACCAGGGCGCCGGCGGCGTGGACCTGGGCGGGGGGCAGGCTGTGGCCGACGACCTGGGAGACGACGGCGGGCAGGTGGTGCTCGGGGACGTAGGCGAGCTGGTCGCGGAGCGGGGCGGACAGGTCGGGGCTCGGGCTGTGGGTCATGACCGGGGGGGTGTTCCTTCGGGAGGGGCCCGGCCGCCGGGGCGGCCGGGCCGGGAGGGGAGAAGTTCAGGAGTTGAGCTGCGGGTCGTTGAGCAGCGCGACCGCGATGTCCGCGACGACCTCGCCGATCCGCTCGTAGTCGGCCCGGATCGCAAGGGCGTGCCGGTACAGGTCCGCGTAGTAGCGGTCGCGGACGAGGTCGTGGAACTGGCGGAACGTCAGCGCGCCAAAGGAGTCGGGCCGGATGCCCCAGCCCACGGAGATGGCGTGCTCGACCATGCAGAAGCCGTTGGAGACGAGGCCCGCACTGATGCAGTCGGCGGAGTCGATGGCGTCAAGGATGGCGAAGAGGTGGTGCTCGGGGCCTCGGATCTCGGCGATGCCAACGGAGAGGTCGGGGCCGATCTCGATGCTCATGGTGTGCTCCTGTCGGTGTACTGGTCTGGTTGGTGGGTCGGTGAAGTGAGCTGGTCGGTCTAGGTGTTCAGGCCGGAGAGGGCGGCCGGACGGGACCAGGAGTTGAGCTGCGGGTCCTCGGCCAGCGCGGAGGTGATTCGCTCGGCGAGGTCGCCGATCTGGTCGAAGTCGGCGCCGATCGAGATGGCGTGGCGGAAGAGGTCGCCGAAGTAGCGGGCACGCACCAGGTCGCGGAACTGGTGGTAGGTGAGGGCCTGGTTGTCGGCGTGGCGCATCACCCAGGCGACGGTGCTGGCGGTGGCGACCATGTTGAAGGCGTTGTTGATGACGGCGGGGATGGGGTCGGCGTCGTTCAGCGTGTTGATGACGGTGTCGATGTGGCTCTCGGGGCAGCGCATCTCGATGATCGAGAAGTTGAGGGAGTCGATGGCGGCGACGGTCATGGGATGTTCCTCCGGTTGGGGTGGGCGGCCCGGCCGGGGTGGCCTGGCCGCCGGCGGGGCGGTCAGGCCGTGAGGTAGTCGAGGACGGCAAGGGAGAAGCCTCGGGGCAGTGCGCCGGGCCCGGCGTCGGCGCTGGTGGCGTAGTTCTCGGCGATGTCGAGGGCGTCGAGGACGGCGGTGTCCCGGCCGGGCCGAGCCATGAGCCGGCCGACGGAGTCGAGGGTGAGGGCGGCGGCGGAGAGGGTGAGGCGGTGGATGTCCTGCTCGGCGCGGGCCGCGCGGGAGCGGGCGACGCTGGCGTAGTGGCGGGCTTCGGCGGCGGCAGCGGCGGTCAGGGCGTTCACGGCGATTCCTCCCTCTTCGGGTTGGGGCCTCCCCCTTTCCCTCTTGATTTAGATTCTATACTCATCATGAATGGGGGTCCACTTCGGCGGGAAGTTCTCAACCGGTGGACGCCGAGCGTTTCCGCAGGTCAGGACATCGGAAGGGCAACAACGAGGGCGGTCGCGTTGTCTGCGTGCTCGTCTCCCGGGCCTCGCAGGCTGGCCGTCCGGGCCCGCTCGACCGCGTCGCTGACCAGCACCCCCGCCGCGGACTTCGCCGGGTACAGGTCGAGGACCGTCGCCGGGTAAGCGCCGAACCCTCCGGCCAGCCGCCCGCCGGCTTCCTCCAGCGGCTGGTAGGCGCCGTCGCTGCACAGCAGGATCCGGTCAACGCGGTCCCGGCTGACCGTCCGCTCGCCGATCTCCCCGTAGCCGAGGTCCGACAACAGGCTGTGGTGGTCGTGGGGACCCACGGGCAGGTTCCGGGACCTCTTCTTCTGCGCCAGGTTGTGGTCGGTGGTCAGCAGCTCACCCAGGCCGGTCGGGCTGATCGCGTAGGCGCGGGAGTCGCCCGCCCAGCCGACGCGCAGGCCCGTCCACGCGGGGTGCCAGGTCACGACGACGGCCGTCGTGCCCGCTACCCAGCTGCCGGTGCTCTCCATCCAGTCCGGCACCGCGTCCCGCCCGAGCCTGATCGCGTGCCCGGGCGAGCCGGTGGCCGCCGCCGAGCGGGCCAGGAACGGTGCGAAGTGCTGGACGAATTCGGCGACCTCCCCATCGTCCCCGATACCGTCGCAGACCACGAACGCCCAGACCCCGCTGGCCCGGTCCCGGTGGACGGCGAAGGCGTCGCACTGCTCACTGCGCAGGCCCCGCGACTGCGCCGCGGAGACGACCGGGCCGCCCGGGTGCACCCACTGGGTGGAGTCGGCGAGGCCGGACAGCCGGGTGATCTCGCCCCGGGCGAGATCCCGATAGGTGCCGTCGGCTCGGCGTCGGCCGGTGACGAACACGGAGCCCCGGAAGAGCGGGGCCCGTCCGCCGCCGGCGAGGCCCGTCCACAGCTGCTGGGCATAGCGGTTGCTCTCCTGCTCGAACGGCCCGTTGCCGTGGTGCAGGATGTACCGGCCGATCGGCAGCGAGGAGTAGCCGGGGCCGAGGTTCGAGTCCAGCACGGACTGTTCGGCCGACGTGTGAACGACCAGCGGGCGGCCCACCAGGCCGCCGAGTTCGTCCTGCGTCCCGTCCGGATCCAGGACGAAGGCCAAGGTCTTGATCATGTCTTTCAACTCTCCTGTCGTTGATGGGTGTTCAGGTCAGGGTGATCAGTGCCTCGTGGGCGTAGACGCAGTCCTCGCAGCACAGCTCGTCGAAGACCCAGCCGACGAAGTCACCGGGTTCGACGGTGAACCCGCAACGGGCGCAGGTGATGTCGTACTGGGCGACGAGCACGACCTCACCCTGTTCCGGCCAGGCGGGCTTCCGTACGGTTCACTCGTGACCCCTTCGGTGCAGCTCGGGCCGTGCCTGCTCGCGGTGGTCGTAGACCTCGTGCCACGGGCGCGTCAGGGTGACGACAGCCCGGGAGTCCGCGATCAGCGCCATGCCGGCGAGCCCGTCGATCACGGTCCGGGCGAGGTCCTGGCGCGCCTCCACCGGGGGGATCGTGTGCCAGTCGGCGTGGAAGGCGGGGTTCGCGCGCCAGGTGATCCAGTCGGCCGCCGGGCACTCGACGTTCCAGCGTGTGCCGATGTCGACCGCGCCGAGCAGGTCCTGTTCCTCGGTCCAGCCGGGCAGGGCGTATAGGTCAGCCGGACAGCCGTCCTCGCCGAGGTGCGGGATACTGCAGGCCGCGTCGCTCAGGTACCAGCAGGCATCGCGGGCAGCGTCCGCAGGGTCGCTGCCCGCAGCCTCGGACCACCGATCCGCATGCAGGCTGACGCGCAGGTCGATGCGGATCTTCACGGCCGGAGCGGGCTGGAGAACTCGGTGCGCAGCGCCCCGATGAACTTCTCGATGATCTGGCGTTCCCTGGCGCCCAGGTCGGTGGGCCACCCGTGATCGTCGGCCGCGCCGAAGAACAGGACAGGTCCCCGGAGGTTGCGGCCAGGGCCGCCCGGCAGGATCTCGGTGATGAGCGTGGCGTAGTGATTGACCGGCTGGTCGGCGCCGTGCCGGAGGACCGCGAGGCTGAGGACAGGTACTCCGTGGACGCATGCGGCCAGGCGGATGTACTCGACTTCGCCTTCGAGGATCTGGGCGGCTGCGGTCCGGCGCTGTGGGCGGCCGGTCGGGAGGTTTACCCGCAGGGCGGTTCCCGTGGGCCCGACGAGCAGGGCGTTGGACTCGGCCGCGGTGAACTCGTGCGGCTGGTCGGGCAGGGCCCTGCCTGCGGGGTCGTCGTCGGCCCGTACTGTGCAGCTGCCCTCCGGCCCGGTGACGAGCACAGTCCCGAGTCGGCCTTCGTACTCTCCTGCCGTGATCTGGATTCGTCGGTCTGCGGGCACTGCGGTGGTGGGCATGTCGGCCTCCCTGCCTGGTGGTGGTGCGGGTGTCGGAATGGCCGCCCGGGGGCCGCGTGGTGCGGCCCCCGGGCTGGGCGGGATTCAGGAGACCGGCGGGCACCAGGCGTCGATCACATCGAAGAGGGCCCGGTGCACCTGGCCTGCGGCCTGCCCGGCCGGGAAGGTCCCGGTCACGGTGTCCAGGTGGGCCTTGCGGGCGTCCAGGAGGATGAAGTCGACGCGGATGTGGCCCTGCTCCGGGGCGTCGACGAAGGCAATCTTGACGATTCGGTCGTCCTCCGGGGTGACATCCACGAAGACGGAGTTGAGGACCGCGCGGGCCTGGATGCCCGGGTTGTGGATCAGCTCGGCGGTGGCGGTGGCGACGGCGGCGTACATGGGGTTTCCCTTCTTGAGTGGGGGCGTCTCCCCCACCTCTTACTTAGATTCTATACTCATTGAGAGGGGGTGTCCACTCTCCCGAGACCATCAACTCCCGCACAAGCAGGCGACTTGGACCCCCTCACACCCCCGACTAGAAGCGGGGCCGCACGGCGGCCGAACTTCATGGCGATGACGCCGGAAGGGCAACCCTGGCGCCGGCCGGGCGCAATGGCGCGCACAATCCGCCAGGGCGGGCTGGCCGCCCGGGGGCCGCGTAGTGCGACCCCCGGACTGGGCGGGGTTCAGGAGACCGGCGGGTACCGGGCGTCGATCACGTCGAAGAGGGCCCCGTAGGCGCCACCCTCGGCCTGATCGGCCGGGAAGGTCCCGGTCACGGTGTCCAGGTGGACCTTGCGGGCATCCAGGAGGATGAAGTCGACACGGATACAACCCTGCTGGCCACCGGGGGTGAAGGTGATCTCCACCGTGCGGTCGTCCTCCGGAGTGACCTCCACGAACACGGAGTCGAGGACGGCCACGGCCTGGATGCCCGGGTTGTAGATGCGAGCGGCGACGGTGGTGGCGAGGCTGGCGTACGTGGGATTTCCCTTCTCAGATGGGGGCGTCTCCCCCTGCCTTACCTTCTAGATTCTATACTCTCCCGGAGTCGGCGTCCAACTCCGAGTCCATCAACTCGGCTTTAGCCCAGCCAAGTTGGCCACCCAGTTGCACGGCCAGTGGGCGCCGACTCTGCGGCATCACGCATCCAACCCGCCACTTCTGGGGGCGGACTCCTGCCGGAGTCCGCCCCAGAAGTGGCGATCGATCACCGTCGACAGGAGCCCCCACAGGATCCGGCCGACTCAACGGAGTTGGTCGTTGCATGACGAATTCCAAGGGGCGCGGGCCAGCTGACACCGGCAAGGGCGCGGCGGTACTGCTCCGGCAGGTCGACCACCGGGTGGCCGAGCCAGTCCCGGCCCATGTGCGCGAGGATGCAGGCGTCGGCCTTGTCGTAGCGTCCGGCGCCGTCGCACTCCAGGCCGTACCGCTCGGCGACGGCGTCGCGGACCATGCCCTTGGCGACGCGGGCACGCACCGTCTTCGGGTGCTCCTTGGCGGGGTTGGCGACGCCACAGGCGTAGATCGTCCGCTGCACGGGCGGGACCTGCGCGTAGGGGATGCGTCGGCGCCACAGCTCCTGGGTGACCATCCACCACAGTCCGGCGAGTTCGTGGTGCCCGGCCTGCGCGCCGTGTCCGTACGCTGCGCCTTCCACCACGACCAGGTCGGCGTGGCGGACCCGGTCGGTGATCGCTTCGAGGTGCCAGTCCAGGCGGGCGTGGCCGCGCATGCCGGTCTTGGGGCGCAGGGCGTCCGCCCAGTCCGGTCCGGCGACGCCGGTGGAGGTGAGGGACAGGTCGAGGCCGATGACCAGGGGGACGGGGCCCCTGGTCGTGTTGGTGGTGCTCATCGGTTTCCTTCGGGTGGCCACCCACGGCCGCCCCATCCGGGCCGCGGGTGTGTCTGCTGGTGGGTCGGGTTGAGGTCGTGGGCCCGCATCGTTCCCGGCGTTCGCCGGGTGCCAGCACGGTGCGGGCCCGCGACGGCGGGTCAGCGGTTGTTCAGTTGCTCCAGGAACTCGCCGAGTTCGGCGAGGCTGCGGATCGGATCGTGGTGGCCGCCCTCGGCGCAGGGCCGGTGCAGGTCGAACGTGATGGTGTCGCCCTCTTCGTCGGTCGCCCATCGCAGGTACCAGCCCGGGGTGCCGTGGAGAGGGGCCCGGGCGGCGTAGAGCTCGCCGGGGTCGGTGAAGGTGTGCTCCCAGCTCAGCAACGCGGCGGGGTCGGCGCCGAGAACGTTCGAGGCGTGGCTGTGGGCGTAGCGTTCGGCGTCGGCGGCGGAAGTCCGGTTGTCGTGGCGCTGCTCGGTCCGCTCTGCGGCGAGGGCGTGGGCCGCCATGTCGGCGAGTGTCGGGTCGTGCGGCAAGGTGAAGGTTCTCCGTTCAGGGGGTCGGGAGGTGGGCGGCGGCAGCCAGTGGCTCGGGGAGCGCGCTCGGGCGGCGGGCGCAGGCCGTTCAGGCTGCGAAGGCAAGGGTCAGCTGTCCCTCCGTCTCGGCGGGCTGCTGCTCGGCGGCGGCCTCGGCGGCCTCTCGGCACGCCTCGCACTTCTGCTCACCGACGTCGTGGTGCTTGTCGACGCCGGCGGTGGTGCCGCAGGTGTCGCGGGCCTTCCCGGGCAGCGGCAGGTCCTCCTCGTCCACGCCGTCGGCGGTGGCGATGACCTCGCCGTCGAGCCAGATCCTGCCTCCGCACACGCCGTCGAACTTCCGCGCGTGGGGTGCGACCTGGCTGATGCACTGGGCGCGGTGCGGGCAGGGCGTGCAGTTCGGCAGCGCCGGCTCGCAGATTTCCGTGAGGCCGCCCTTCGTCTTCCACGTCCCCTCGGGGGGGCTGTAGCGGGGGTCGCGGAAGCAGGCGGGCATGAACAGGTCGGTGTCGGGCAGGGCGGTGAACACAGGTCGGGGGCTTTCTCGGTGGTGGCCGTCCGCGCCCCGGTCGGGACGCGGACGGCGAAGGAGGTGGTGGTCAGGAGGTGGGGCGCCGGGGCGGCAACGGGGCCGGGGGGTCGGTCACAGGACGGCCAGCAGTTGGCGGCCGATCCAGCGGGCGACGTTCACGCTGACGGCGTTGCCTGCCTGCATGGTCTGTTCCGCGCCGTTGCCGAGCACGATGTAGCTGTCCGGGAACCGCTGCCCGGCGAGCTGCTCCTTCGGCTTCAGCATCCTGAACCAGCAGTCGGCGATGGACTCCTCGGTGACGACGATCGCCGCCGACTGCTTGGTGGACAGGGTGTGGAAGGGCATCCCGGCGTGCTTGGGCGCGGCCTTGCGGTACGGGACGACCAGGGTGTTGCGGTCGCGGGGGTCGATGCGGCCGCCGGGCAGGACCAGGCCGTGGTGGTTGCCCTGCGCGGTGACGGCGGCCAGCGGGCTGTGCACGCTGGACGCGGTGGAGTGGTTGCGGTACTCCACGACGAACGGCGACGGCGGGGTGAGCAGTGCTTCGGACTCGCGGGTGGTGCGGGTGCGCATCGGCTGGCCGACCGGGTATGGGGTGGTGTTCCACGAGCCGCCGGTGGGGACAAGGAGGGCTTCGCCCTGTTTGGTGGAACGGGTGGGCATCGGCCGCTCGTGCAGGGCGTAGGCGCGGTCTCCGCCGTTCTTGCCGTGGGTGAGGGTCACGGAGTACGGGACGTGGGGGAACAGGGCCATGCCGGCGCGGATGCGGTCCATGGTGGTGTCGGCCAGCGGCTTTCGGCGTGACCCGATGCGCTTGCCGAGGTCGGTCCAGTCGATCGCGGCCGAGGCGGGGCGGACGAACGGCTCGACGAGCGCCCGGTTGCATCGGGAGTTGGGGCACCGGTAGTCGTACTTGACGCCGTACTTGCCGATGGTCACCGCCGGGTCGCGCCACGTCTGCACGGCGTTGACGTGCTCGCCGCACTCGAAGCAGAACGCGGCGGGTGACGGGGTGAGGTTGGGCTTGCGCATGCCGCGGCGGGTGAACGTCACGTAGATCCGGTCCCGCCACTGCGGGGCGTGGAGGTTGTCGGCGTCTCCGATGTGGGCCGAACTGACCGATGTGACTCGGTAGTTGTAGCCGAGGGCCTGCATGGCTGCGATCCACGTCGGGAACAACACCCAGTCGGTGGCGAACTCGGTGACGTTCTCGACGACGATCGCCCGGTACTTGTGCACTTCGGCGGCTCGCACGACGCACCAGGCCGTGACCCTGGTCTTCTCGAAGGCCGCGTCGGGGAGGGTCTTGAACTCGTCGTCGCCTTCGAGAAGTTCGAAGGTCCGGTTTTCGCGGGGCCGCCCTCCGGCGGGGCTGATCTCCGTGCAGATGACGCTGGCCCACAGCACGTCGGCCTTCGGGAGGTAGCGCATCGGCAGGGCGCTGACGTCGATCCGCAGGTGGTCGGCCTTGGGGTGGTTGGCGGCGTGGGTCTCCAGGGCGAGCGCCCAGTGGTTGACGCCTAGGACGAGTTCGAGCCCGGCTTCGCCCAACCCGGTGCTGGAGCCGCCGGCGCCGCAGAGGAAGTCGATGAACTTGACGGACACGGTGGCTCCCCTCAGCTCTCGTTGCGGCCGGACAGGGGGCGGGAGGGCGGGGGCGCCTGACTGCCGGGGGCGGCGCCCGGCTCCAGGGGCTCGCTGTCATCCTCGCCGGAGGGGCTGAGGTGGTAGGTGACGGCCACGATGGCGTCGGCGGCGTCCGGGTTGTCGAAGATGAGCCGGTCGTGGATGTTCTCCAGCGAGACCACGGCGTCGCGGATGCGCTCGCGCAGGAGCGTGACCTCGTCCGCCGGCGGTAGCTGGGCCCGGACGGCGGCGGGCGTGACGCGACTGGCGGCGTCCTGACTGTCGGCCGTATTGAACAGCTCGCCGCGGTAGGGCTCTATCGCCTTCGCCCAGTGGTCGGGGCCCATGACGATCTCGATGTCGCCGACAACGGCACTGGCGGGCCGGGTTCCGTGGAGGGCCCGGTGGGCGAGCCGGGCGAGGAGGTCGTCGTCGGAGGGTGCGGGTTCGGCGTTGTGGTGCTCGGTCATCGGAAGTCCAAGAGGTCAGGTCGGACACTTGAAGTGTCCCCAGGCAGGTTGAGGGTGTGGGTCAGTAGACGCGGATGCCGGTGTGGTCGACGGACCGGCGGAGGAACGCCAGCCACGGAGCCCAGTCGCTGTAGGTGGATTCAATATCGGCTCGCCGTCCGGCCGGGGCCGCGTCGTAGGTGGCGAGCGCCGCCGTGATCTCCGCCGGTGCGATCAGCCAGCCGTCGTTGCCGTCGACCTTGTAGTGCGGGATGCCTCTGATCTCCGCTTCGGTGGCGCTCATCCTCGCGTCGTAGGCGGCCTGGACGGCGGCGAGGTCGGCTTCCTTGCCCGGCACGACCTGGTCCGGTCCGGCGAAGTCGTCGCGGGTGAGGCCGAAGGTGCTGAGCAGCACGTGGTCGGGCACCGGCGGATCGGTGAGCATCCCGAAGTCCCTCATGGCGGTTCGGATCGCCGCCATCCCTCCATTGCTGAACGACTGCCAGCAGGTGCGGTCGTCGGTGCCGTCGGTCGTCTCGATGTTGAGCTGGAAGCCCATCAGGTTCGTCTCCGTTGGGGGGCGGGTTGCCGTTGCGGCCCGCCGGTTGGTCGTGGTGGTCAGTGGCTGCGGATGCCGGCGAGGTCGCCTGCGAGGTGGAGGAAGCCGATCCATCCGTCCCAGTCGTCGATGCGGGCGCTGGTCGCGGCGCGGTCGTCGTGCGGGGCCCGCTGGTAGGTGTCGAGGGCGGCGGTGATCTCGGGCGGGGTGATCAGCCAGCCCTCGCCGGTGGCGAGCTTGTGCCGGGGGATGCCGGTGGGCTCGGCCGTCCCCGCTTCACGGAGGGCTTCGACGAGGGCCTTGGTGGCGGAGTCGTCCACGGGGTCGCCCCTGCGGAAGGCGCTGTCGACGGCGGTCTCGGCGAGGCGCAGCACGTCCAGGTCCTGGATCATGCCGAAGCCGTCCATGGCCCGCAGGACTGCCGCGTGGGTGAAGTGGTCGAGGAAGTAGGTGGCGGAGTGCTCGCCGTCGAGGTGGTAGGCCCTGCCCATCAGGTGGCGCCTTTCGTGTGCGTGGTGGAGGTCTGTCGGGGTGGCCCAGGCCCACGAACGCGGGCCGGGGCGTGGTGGCTGTTCGCCGGGTTCAGGACTTGGTGCGGGTCTGCCGGACGGACCTGGGGATGCGGACGACGGTCCAGAGGGCGTACACGGCGCCCAGCAGCGCGAGGGCGGCGAGTGCGAGGGCGGCTGCTTCTACGGCGTTCATTCGGTCTCTTCCGGGGTCGCGGTGTAGGTGGCGGTCGTGGTGTCCAGGTCGGCGTGGCCGAGCCGGTCGGCCGCCCGGCGGCGGGGCCCGGCAGGGGACAGCAGGGGCCGTAGCTCCGGAGGGGAGGCCCACAGGAAGTCCGAGAGGCGCCGCAGGGCCGGGTGCGGGTCGTCGGGCTGCGCTGCGGGGGTGCTGTCAGGCATGCCGGCTGGCCTTCCGGGCCGGGCAGTCGCGGGCGGTGTAGAAGCGGACCATGGCGATGTAGAGGCCCTTCGCGTCGCCGATCCGGTGGAGATACTCGATGCCCTCGCGCAGGCGCAGTTCGTCCTCCTTCGTCTCGGGGTGAGCGAAGGGGCAGTAGCAGCGGACGCCGAGGCTGTGGTCGCCGGGGATCAGCTCGGCGAGGGTGACCTGCACGACGACGAGGCGGTCTCCGTCGGCCAGAACGTAGCGCGGCCAGTCGCGGCTGGCGTGGTGCTGGATGATGTCGCCGGGGAAGCTCTCGGCGATCTCGGCGGCCCGCTGCGCGGCCTCCGTCACGGAGTCGAGGGGCCGGGTCGGGGCGTAGGCGGCGGGGCCATACTCGTGGACGGTGGTCACGGTGACGACGGCGGAGTGGGTGACCGGCTCGGGGAGCATGCCGCGGCTGGCGAGGAACGCATCGATGGCGACGAGGAGCGGGGCGAGGAACGCCCCGTGCGGCGCGTCGGGCCCGATGGGCGTGGAGTCGTAGACGACGTGCTCGACGGTCGGGTTGTCGTCGCTCTCCCGGATGACCAGCCACTCGGTGGTGCCGTCGATGTGGCTGGGGAGTCCGCCTGCTTCGGCGCCGGGGCCGATCGACAGGTGCGTGCCGTCGGGCAGCGCCGCGTGGATGAGGTTGCTGCCTCCGCAGCCGTCGATGTCGGTGACGAGGCCCCGGCGGCGCAGCGGGGTGATCAGGGGCTCGTAGATGGCGTAGAGGGCGAGCCAGGCGGGGTCGGTGACGCGGTCGTGGTCGGGCGTGGGTGCGAGTGGCACGGGGTTCTCCAAGAGGTCGTCGGGCGGTGGTACTGGTGGCCGTGTGGGTCAGGTGAGGCGCAGGAGGCGGCGCAGCAGGTGGCTGCGGCGGGTGCGGGGGTCGGGCATGGCGGGCGGGGGCGGGAGGTAGCGGGCGAGGACGGCGAGCAGGGGGTCGGGGTCGGTTCCGAGGTGGTGGTAGCGGCCGAGGAGGGTCGAGTCGTAGAGGGGGGTGTAGTGGCCGGTGGGAAGGATCCGGGCGGCCTTCCAACCGGTGGCGCCGCTGGGCTTGCGGGCGGTGGCTCCGCCGACGCCGTCGTCGGTGATGTCGAGGAGGGAGCCGTCGGGGAGGTGGAGGAGGAGGCTGGCGTGTTGGCGGCGGCTGGCGATGTGGAAGGTGACGCCGCGGTGGCGGGCGAGTTCGGTGATCGGGCTGTACGAGGGGGCGAGGACGGGGGTGTCGGGCAGCGTCACGGCTAATCTCCAGTAGCCGGGGACTCGTGAATGAGTCCCCATGCAAGTCGCAGCCGGGGGGATGCGCTCCCCCCGGCCATGGGGGGTCAGGCGGCCTGATCGGCGGCGTGCCGGTCGGCCCAGGCGGTGAGGGCGTCGGCCATGGCGCGCATGTTGTAGGCGACGACCCGGGCGTTCCCGATGTCGAAGCGGTTCGGCTCGGCCGGGAAGTCGTAGCGGCCGAGCCCGAGGGAGGCGACGAACTGGTCGACCCTCCAGGACAGTTCGGCGGCAGGACTGTCCGCCGCATCCTTGTCGACTGCGCCCTTCACGCGGCTGGCCAGGTCGGCGATCTCGTCGAGGTCGCGGTCCACACCCTCATCCTCGATGCGCTCGACGGCGATGGCGCGGACGAGCGGGTCGAGGATGCTCGTGTAGTCGAGGGCGTAGGTCCAGCGACCCTTCGAGTCCTTGGCGGTGGTGAGCGTGGGCAGCATCCCGTTTCCTTTCCTGACCGAGGGGGCCTCCCCCCTCCCTTCATGTCTCTATTCTATACTCATTCGCGGGAGTGGCACAACACCTGACCTCCCGTTACCTACTCGTTATATCGGCTTCGTTGGCGGGCTCCACGCGCCACCTCCATCGCCTTCGCCCGCGCGCTCTGGACATCGTCCGGCCGCTCCCTGGCCAGCTGCCGCTGCGCCTCGCCGTCCCGCAGGTAGTCCGCGAACCGTGCCTGCTCGGCGCGACGCGCTTCCTCCTGACGGCGCTTCTCCTCGGCCTCCCGGGCCACCCGCGCGCTGGTCCCGCACGCCCGGCAGTTCTTCGCCACCCGCTTGTGCCGAGGGCACGCACGCCCCGCCTTCCCCTGGAGTGGTGAGGCTTCCCCTGCGGCGTCAGCCGTGGGGGGTAGGGGGGCAGGAAGGTCAGAGGTAGGAACAGAAGGAAAAGAAGGGGTTCCCCCGGGGGAACTGACTGGGTTCCCTTGGGGGAACTGACTGGGTTCCCCCTGGGTAACCCGGGACGGGTCCGGTGGTGGGTCGCCCTGGGGGAACCCATCAGCCTCGGCGGCCCGCGCCTCCCTCCTCTCGACGTCCATGTAGGTGCGCGCCGGGGCCACCGGCTTGGCGCGGGCGACACCCGGCCGGGCGAGCCGGGGGTTGCGCGGCGTTGTGGAGGCCGCCTTGCGCCGCTCGTGCAGCTCATCCGCGTGCGGCAGTGTCGGCAGCACCAGCGGGAACACCCGGTACACCGCCGTCCGGCCGATCTTGCCGACCTCGATCCGCTCCACCAGCCCCTTCTTCACCAGTTGGGTGACGAGCGTGATGGTGCGCTTCTCGCTGATCCCGGTCCAGGCCGTCAGCCGGTGCAGGCCCGGCCGCGAGATGCGGGTCTCGTCGTCGGCGCTGTCACATATCTTCATCAGCGCCAGCTTCTCCGTCGGCGTGACCATGTCCGGCGGCAGGTAGGCCGCGATGAGCATCAGGTGAATCGACATGCGGGCCTTCCCCCTCGGTGGCGCGGTGCGGTGCGATGGCGAGTCCTGCTCACTCCGGGGCCGCCCGGACGTCGATCCGGCGGGACGCCTTCTTGGTGACCGTGCGCAGCGGCACGGCGATGCCAGCGGTGACGAGGGCCTTCACCATCCGGTCCGTGTCCGGGACGGTGGGGATCGGCGCGTCAAGGCTGTCGAAGATTTCGATCATGGCCCGGATGTCGGGCTCCTCCGTGCGCTTGTCCTCGCCCTGCCAGTGCAGGACGTTGCGGCCGTACGGGCCTGCCTTCGCGCCGTCGACGGCCTTGCGCACGAACTTCTTGACTCGGTCCGCGTCCGCCCACTCGCGGTGGGCGTTGACGTAGTCCGCCAGGTGCATGGCCACGTCGGCGTCGTCGTGGACGATGTTGGCCTGCACCGGCCGCCCGTCCGCCGGCTGGCCCCAGCAGGCCGTGGCGAACGGGCAGAAGTCGCACTGGGCGTCGATGCCGGGCCCGAGAAACGTGCGGGGCGCTTCCTCGGGGTGCGCGGTGTCGGCGATCCGCTCCAGCCACCACACGGCCTCTTCGGCGATCTCCGGGTCGTACGGGACCTCCTGGATGTGCTCGGCGCCGTCGTCGCGGCAGATGAACCGCAGCCGGATCCGCTCGACCCGCAGCGGACCGAGGCGGGCCAGGACCCGCTGGCCGTCGTCGTCGGAGAACCCTCCGGTCATCAGCAGCCGGGCGTACGTCATGACCTGGCGCAGCTCACCGGCGGTCGCCCCGTACCGCAGCACCTCGTCCCAGCGGTAGATGGTGCGCGTCTTGATGTCCTCAACGGTGATCACATCGGCGGGCACCCTGGGACGCAGGCGGCGCGGCAGCTGCCGGGCGGTGACACGGTCGAGCTGGACCACGTCGATGCTGCCGCGGATCGCCGCGTCAGCGACCTTCTTCTCCACCAGCCAACCGAACTCCCTGCGGGCGGCGGTCGTCAGGCCCTCGTGGATGTAGGTGCCGAGCATCGCGGCAGGGCTGACGACGTGATCGGTACGCGCCCAGCCGTGGTAGATGTACGCGGCCCGGCGCTCGCACACGAGGTCAGACGCGCCGAGCTGGCGCTGCCGGGACCGGGGCCGGGCCTGGTCGGCGGCGTCGGCCGCGACCCAGATGGACGGCGACTCGGGCCGTTCCAGAACGGGGGTGGACATGGGTGTACTGCTCCAAGAGGTCAAGGGGCAGGGCGAGGCGTCGGGGCCTCGCCCCGGAGAGGGGAAGGCTCTACCGCAGGCCCGCAGGGGGCGGCGGGCAGTCGCAGCCGCCGACGCAGTCGCAGCGGGCATGGCAGGCCGCGCCGTGGCACAGGGGTGCCGGGCGGAAGTTGCTGATCATGGCTTGTACGGGCGGGTCCGGGCCGCCCTGTTCGGGGCGGCCCGGCCTTGCTCCGCTACGCGGCGGCAGGCGCCGGCGCCGGGGTCGGCGGGTCGCCGAGGACTTCGGCGTCGGCTTCGGCCTGCTGCGCCTCGGCGGCGGCACGCAGCCGGGCGGCGTCGCTGTCCGAGGCGTCGTCCATGCCCGGCTTGGGCGCCGCGAGTTGAGCGGCGCGAGCCCTGACCGCGCTACGCACGGTGTTCCACTCCGGTTCGGTCAGGCCCGTCGCCTCCCACGCGTCCAGCTCGGTCCACAGGGCCAGGCAGGCGTCGCGGTCGGTGGCCTCGGCGATGCGCTTCATCCACGGACCCGTGCGGTCGCCTACCAGTTCGGGCATGTCGCGGGGCTGCGAGTCGATGGAGCAGCCGAGCATGTCGAAGATCAGCTTCTCGAAGGAGAAGTCCGGCAGCGGCTTGGGGCTGCCACTCTCGACCCGGAAGCGCAGCGTGCGGGCCTTGACCAGCTCGGTGGGCTTGTCGCGGCGCATCCGCACCCACACCGTGCTGTCGAAGCCGGTGTCCTTCTGGGTGCTGACCCTCCACTCCTTCACGGCCTTGCCTCGGACGACGAGCGGCTGCCCGTTGCCGTCCGTGGCGGATATTTCCTTGCCCCGGGCCAGCATGATCGCGATGCCCGGCATGGTCTGGAGCATGTAGATGATCTTCGCCCACCGTTCGACGCTGTCGTTCCAGTGGTGGCGGCCGATGTCAATGATCGCGTCGGGGTTCTCGGCGAGCTTGGCGCGGTTGCGGTCGCTGCGCTTGGCCCGCTCGTACGTCCAGTTGGACAGCATCCGCCACAGCGCCGAGCCGGAGTCCATGACGAACACGACGGGCTTCTCCCGGCGGGCGGCGGCCAGACGGGCCTCCCACCACACCGCTTCGACCTGCTCGGCGATCGACTGGTAGGAGCCGTCGTGGACGATCACCTCGAAGTCGGCGCCGGGGATGCCGGCGTACTCGTCGGCGGAGCCTTCCGCGAGGTCCATGACGTACATCTGGCCGACATGCTCGGACTTGCTGAACTCGATGGCCTGGTAGGACTTTCCGGCGCCCTCCTCGCCCTCGGCGAGGATGAAGGGCCAGGGCACGACGCCAGTTGGCTTACGGGACTTGAGCTTCGGTGGCACGGTGACTTCTCCAAGAGGTCGTGGTGGTGCTCAGTCCGTGCGCAGGGCGCGGACTTCGATGTGTGGGGCCCACTCGGGGTGGCGTTCGATGAGCAGGCGGGCGTATCGGCTGCGGAAGTCGTTGTTGAGCCGGAAGTCGTCGGCACTGAGGGTGGCGCGGCCGTAGCTGTAGCGGACGAGCTCGAAGAGCATGCCGAGGCTGATCTTCGAGAAGCGCGCTTCGATGCACTCGGCGGTCAGCCGCTCCAGTTCGGCGAGCACCCACGGGTTGAGGTCGTGGAACTGCTCGAACCGCTCCTGGATCGTGCCGTGCCGGGGCTCTTGCGGGCCGGGCAGGACGACTCGGCGGACGGCTTCCAGGCCGGGCAGGTGGTCCTGCGTGACGGCAAGCACGTGCTCTCTCCCCTCGACGTGATGGGGATACTACGAAGATTCCCCATACAAGTCGAATCCCTTGCCGACACCCCCTCACGGGGAGTCGGCGGGATGCCGCCCTCGACGCCTCAGCGCGGCGGAGGTTGCACCGTCATGAACACCTCCAGTCTCAACCGGAGAGCCCGTCGCCCTCCTCGTATCTATATTCTATACTCTATCGTGGGGATGGTCAACTCTTCTTCGAGACACCCCGGGTCAGGATCACCGATCCGGGCCCGGTGTAAGTGCCCTCGCGCAGGCTCCTCGCCACCTCTTCGTCGATGACCACCGGCTTGGCCTTCGGAACGTCGTTCATCCGGGCCGCCCCCTCAAGGGCGTTGTCCAGCAGCCACAGCGGGGAGCCGGACAGCTTCCAGTCCGGCGCGGGGAACGTCCCCGTCTTGACCGCGTGGTCCAGCCTCGGCAGGCCGTGCATCGCGTCCTCGCCGACGATCATGGCGACGAACTCCTGCTTGCCGACGACCGGCGGCAGGTCCGCCAGATGCACGGCCAGGGCCGACACCAGGCTCCGCCCCGGCGACTGCGTCTGCACCAGCTCCTCGACGACCGCCATGTTCGGCTCCTTCGGCCGCGCGAACCGCTCGCCGAGCCCGACCGCGAACTGCAACGTCCAGTAGGCCCGGCCGCTGATGATCTTCGCTTCCTCGTAGTCCAGCTGTCCCCGCTGGATCCACTGCGCCGTGTTGCGCGCCGGCCCGTCGTAGATCGCCGAGAGCTCCTGCCCGCCCACGATCACTGGCTTCCGTACAGTGCCACCCACTGCGTCACTCCCTAACACTCGCCGATGCGCGAGTATTAAGTCTATGCGGCAGGGGCTTGGGATCCAGGCGCCGAAATTCTGGTGCTAGAGTCGAAGGTCCAAGAGGTCGGGCCCCCATTTCCATACGGAACGGGGGCCCAACTTGTGTCCGGGGCAGTACGGTCTTGCGACCCCTAATCCGTAGTGAAGGCGGTTTCAGGTGCCCTGGTTGGGCCGATCTGAACTGTCTGGCGTGACGGACACCTGTGCGACCCCCGGGCCATCTAGTCCTTCCGAAAGAGCGGTGCCGTCACGGTGGTGGGTTTCGCGGTGGTCGCGTGGGCGCCGGACTGATGCCTGGTCTCAGCGCGACCTGCGAGGTCTAGGGACAGAGCGGCGCGATCCGACGCCTTCGGGCCGCCGCGAAGCCCGCCGGTGATCGTGTTCCCGTGGTTCGTGGTGCGAGCCCGTTCCAGGGATGACCTCTTCGTGATCCGCGAGCCGTCGAGCTCTGGCACAGATCGGGGCCCCTGGGGCGCGCTGGTGTCATGAACGGCTACTGAGATGGCGGACCGAAGAGTCCTGGGATTAGGGCGCCGCATGACCCGCACAGGCTCGTGACCTGCGAAAACAGTCAACGTTGGGAGAGTCCGTTGAAGATCTTCTGCGGCATCGACTGGGCCGAAGCGCATCACGACGTCGCCCTGGTCGACGAGACCGGCGAACTGCTGGCCAAGCGCCGGATCACCGACGACGCGGCCGGCTACCGGCTGCTGATGGACCTGCTCGCCGAACACGGCGATACCGAGGCCGAGCCGATCCCGGTGGCGATCGAGACCAACCGCGGCCTGCTGGTCGCCGTTCTGCGCACCGGCACCCGGAAGGTGTTCGCGATCAACCCGCTGGCCGCAGCCCGCTACCGCGACCGCCACGGCGTGTCCCGCAAGAAGTCCGACCCGGGCGACGCCCTGGTGCTGGCGAACATCCTGCGCACCGACCTGCCCATGCACCGGCCCCTGCCCGCCGACTCCGACCAGGGCCGGACCGTCACCGTGCTGGCCCGCGCCCAGCAGGATGCCGTGTGGAACCGGCAGATGCTCGGCAACCAGATCCGCTCGCTCCTGCGCGAGTACTACCCCGCCGCACTGGAAGCCTTCCAGACCAAGGCCGGCGGACTGGCCCGCCCCGACGCCCGTGCCGTGCTCACCGCCGCACCGACCCCGGGCCGGGCGGCGAAGCTCACCCTGGCCCAACTGCGGGCCGCGCTCAAGCGCGCCGGCCGCCAGCGCGGCATCGACGCCGAGGCCGAACGCCTTCGCGACATCTTCCGGGTCGAGCATGCTCGCCACCCCGACCGGGTGGAGGACGCGTTCGGGCACCAGCTGCTCGCGCTGTTGAAGCAGTTCGACGCGGCCTGCCAAGCAGGTGACGATCTCGCCGAGGCGGTCGAGGCGGCCTTCCGTGAGCACCCGGACGCGGCCATCTACCTGAGTTTCCCCGGCCTGGGTGTTCAGCTGGCCGCGCGGGTCCTGGCGGAGATCGGCGACGACCCGGCGCGCTTCGCCGACGCCCGCGGGCTGAAGGCTTACGCCGGGTCCGCACCGATCACCCGGGCCTCGGGGAAGAAGAGCTACGTCGGGCGGCGGATGGTGAAGAACAACCGGCTTCATCACGCCGGGTTCCTCTGGGCCTTCTCCTCGCTCCAGGCGTCACCGGGCGCCGACGCGCACTACCGCCACCGACGCGGCCACGGGGACTGGCACGCCGGCGCCCAGCGCAACCTCCTGAACCGGCTGCTGGGACAGCTCCACCACTGCCTGCGCCACCGGGTTCTGTTCGATGAGGGCCAGGCATTCGCGGTTGCTGACACGCCGCGGGTGGAGGTTGCCGCTTGACGACGGGCCCCGAGGCGGGTGGTCGGCCGCCCTGCGCATGCTGACGGCCCGTCACGTACCGGCGGGGATTGTGCTCCGTGCCGTCGCGGGGCGGCGCTGTCCTGCGCTCGCGCTGCGGCTCCGCCGCACATGGGTGCGGCGGAGCCGTAACGGACGGTGACGGTACTGGGGCCGGTCAGAGGCCGTTGGTGTACAGCAGCAGGTTGGGGGTGCCCTTGGAGACGTTCGTCAGGACGTCCGTGGTGGCGTTGTCTTGGAGCCATTCGGCGATGTCTTCGGGGGTGGCGTTGGGGTGTGCGGCGAGGTAGAGCGCGACGACGCCGACGACGTGCGGGGCAGCCATGGAGGTGCCGCTGTCAGCCTTGCTGCCGCCGCCGAGCTTGGCGGAGACGATCTCCTCACCCGGCGCGTAGAGGTCCACGCACGGCCCCAAGTTGGTGAAGGCGGTCTCCTCGTCCCACTTGTTGCTAGCGGCGACGGTGATGACCCGCGACGCGGAGGCGGGGGAGACGAAGCAGGCGTCCTTGGAGGAGTTGCCCGCGGCGAGGATGGGCAGGACCCCGGCGTCGGTGAGGGCGTCGGCGGCCTTGTTGAGCGCCTCGCTCACGTCGCCGCCGAGGGAGATGTTGGCGACGGCGGGCTTCTTGGCGTTGGCGGCCAGCCATTCGAAGCCCGCGATGAGCCGCTCGTACGAGCCGGTGCCGTCGCAGCCCAGGACGCGGACACTGCCGAGGTTCACCTTGCGGGCGATGCCGTAGGTCTTGCCGCCGATGGTGCCGGCGATGTGGGTGCCGTGGCCGTTGCAGTCGACGCCGTCCTGCCCGTCGCCGACCACGTCGGTGCCCGAGGTGGCGCGGCCCTCGAACTCCTCATGGGCGTACTCGATGCCGGTGCCGATGACGTAGGCGGTGACACCGGCCCCGTCGCCCTCGACGGTGAAGGACTCGTCCAGCGGCAGTTTCTTCTGGTCGATGCGGTCCAAGCCCCAGCTCGACGCCGCTTCCCGCTTCGTGGTGGCGGAGGCGGGGACGGCCTTGGGGATGCTGGCGCGGCCGTCCTCCTCGACGGCCTCCACACCGGGCAGGGCCCGCACCATGCGCAACTGGTGGGCGTCCAGGCGGGCGGAGAACCCGTTGAGGACGGTGCGGTAGGTGTGCAGCGGCTCGACACCCTTGACCTTGGCCGCGGTTGCGGCCGGGTCCAGGCCCTGGCGGACGGTGACGATGTACTGGCCGGGTACGGCCTGCACGGCCCGCTGGAGCGGGGCAGCTGCGGCCCGGCCGGCGGTCCCTTCGGCTACCGCCCCTTGCGCGGTGGCCAGGGGGATGAGCAGTAGGAGGGCGGCGGACGCGCAGCGCGCGGACAGTCGCATGGGTGCTCCGTTCACGAGGGCTGTCCCGGGGGCTGGGCAGCCCCGCGCACGACAGTCACCTGGTATGTCGTCCACCGACGGCCTGGCCTTGAGTCCCGGCGGGTGCGGCCGTACGGGTGGACTTGTGCGGCAGGCACGTACGCGACGGCGCCGCATCGGTGCCGGCGCCGCGCACCGTGGCCCCATGAGACCTGCCGCCGGTGCCGCCACGGCCCTCGCCCTGATCACCATCGCCTTGGGAGCCCCGCCGGCCCACGCCACCCGAACCATCCGCTCCGAGCCGGCCGGTTCGGACACCGTTCGCGAGCAGGTGGCACCCGGTGTGGAGTATCAGGCGTTCACTCTCGCCACCCCTCGCGGCACCACCCGCGTCCACGTCGTCACCGCCCACCTCGACCACCCCCAGGTCAGTGCCGGCCTCCTGCACCCCGGCACGGTGGCGGCCCGGCTGCCGGTCTCGCGGATGGCCCAGGACGCGGGCGCGGTCGCCGCGGTCAACGGCGACTTCTTCAACATCAGCGAGGAGCAGCATCCCGGGGTGCAGGCGACCGGCGCGCCGTGCGGGCCGGTGGTCCTTGGCGGGCTGGCGGTGAAGGGGGCGGTGCCCACCGCACAGCGTTTCGGCTGGGCGATGCCTGCCGGTGGCAGCGTGGAGGACGTGCTGGGGGTGGGGCTGGACGGCAGGGCCCGCACCGGCCGCCTGGCACTGCACGGCCGCATCCGCACACCCCGCGGAGTGCGCGAGCTCGGCGGGCTCAATCAGTACGCCCTCCCCCTCGGTTCGGTCGGCGTCTTCACCGCCCGCTGGGGCCAGGTGTCGCGGGCCCGGGCGGCGTGCGGCAGCGACACCCGCCGGGCCGACCCCTGCACCACGGACACCTACGAAGTCACCATCCACCAGGGCCGGGTGACGGCCGTCTCCGACACCCCCGGCAGCGGGACCATCCCGCCCGGTGACACCGTCCTGCTCGGCCGCGAAGCCGGAGCCGACTATCTGCGGGAACTCATCTCCGGAGCCCCCGTCGACGTCGACTACCACCTCGACGCCGGCCACACCCCACCCTTCGCCTTCGCCCTGGGCGCCCACCCCCTGCTCCACGACCAGGAGCCGCTGCCCAGCCTGGACGACGTCACCGCCGAGCCCCGCACGGCCGCCGGCATCGCCGACGGCGGACGGACCCTGCACCTGCTGGCCACCGACGGCCGAGGCGGCGCCTCTACCGGGCTCACCCTGCGCGAACTGGCCCAGTTCCTGCGCTCGCTGGGCAGCGACGAAGGCTCCTACCTGGACGGCGGAGGATCATCCACTCTCACCACTGCCACCGCCGGCCACGTCAGTGTCCGCAACGCGCTGGACCGCCAGCAGGAACGCCCCGTCCCCAACGGCATCGCCATCGCCACCCGCCCTCAGTCATCCGGGCCCCGGCCCTGACGACGTACCGGCATACCTGCGCCACGGGTTTGCATTGGTGGCCGCCGGGCCGAGGCCGCTTAGCGATCCGTCAAGACCGCCCATCGATTTCTCGACTTGACGGCCTATCTCGCTGAGATGTCTTTCGGCTCGCCCCCGGGGGCGGGAGGCCGGTTACTCGTGGGCGGCGCGCCCCTGTGAGCGCGGCCAAGCGGATCACCGAGCAGCGATCCACCCGGCCGTCCAGGTCACTGCGGCAGGGCGGCCTTCCCGCCCGGGTACGCCGGCGGCTTCGCATAGCCGAGCAGCCAGCCCCAGCGCGGTGACACGAAGTGCTCCGCGAGCCGGAACAGCGCGTAGTACGCGAAGGAGACGACCGGCACCAGCACCCCGGCGAGGGCCACAGGGTCGAGGTCAAGGCCGTACCGGGCGGCGAGAGCGACGAGCCAGCCCACCAGGGCGGGCACACCGGTGCGCACGAGCGAGGCGTAGAGGTTCACGGAACTCCGTTCGTTAGCAGGGGTGTTGGTCAGGACCACAGTCGGCTCCAGGTGGCCGGGCCCGGCAGTCCGTCCGTGTCCGAGCCGGACCAGCCCTGGGCGCGCTGGAACGCGGCGACGTTGAGCCGGTCGGCTTCGCCCCAGGAGCGGGACGGCCCGACCTTGTAGGCGCCGCCGAAGCCCCGGCGAACGAGCTGCTGGCCGAGCTGGAGGATCGAGTCGTTCTCCTTCCCCAGCCCGAAGGCGTCCCGGCCGGGGAACGCCGGCGGGCCGGTCGGCTGCGGCGGGGTCGGCCGGTTGCCGAGGAGGGCGGCGACGCGGGCCCGGAACTCGCCCATGTCGACGCCGCGGGGGTCCGGCTTGCCCGCCTGCCACTCCTTGTGGCCGATGACGGACCGCTCGGTCCAGCCGTGCGCCCGGCAGATCGCGGCAGCTGTACGGACCATCGCCTCAACCTGCACGTTCGGCCACGCCTCCGACCCGGTTCCGCTGTTGATGCACTCGAAGCCGTAGAAGCGGGCGTTGCCATCGGTGTTGGCCTGGTCGGCCGGGGGCAAATTCCGCTCGGCGACGACGGCGGCGAGCACGTCACCGTCCCCGGCGCCGGCGTGGTTGGTGCGGCCGTAGCCGACGAGGTGCACGCCGCCGTCGCGGTCGATGACGCCGTGGCACAGCGGGCCGGGCAGCCCGGCGTAGCCGTCCCGGCAGATCTGCACGGAGGCGTCGGTGCCGGTCGTGGCGGTGTGGTGGATCACGATGCCGTGGACCGGCCCCCACTGCCCCTTGTGGTTGCGGTTGTGGGTGCGCCAGTTCCCTACTTCGTTGACGGAAAGTCCCTCGCCCCGCAGGGCGTTGAGGAAGCCGTCGGCGCTCAGTGGTGTAGCCACAGGATGGTTCGCGTTTCTCCCCCGCGCACCATGGTCATGTACTGCTTGTCCGGCCGGTCGTATCTGACCGGACTAGGTGTGGCCGCCCTTCGAGAGCAGCCACAGCTGGAGCGCGGCGGCGACGAGCGGAGCGATGAACGCGCCGATCATCCACCGCCGGGTGGCGGTCGCGGCGTTTTCGGCGGCCTGTCGGGCACGGACCTCGGTTGTGAGATCTCGTTCCACGACGGCGAGCCGTTGGTCTACCAGCCGTTGGTCCGACTGGTAGACGTCTTTGGTCACCGCCTGCTCGATGCGCCCGGCCAGGACCTGAAGATCACCGCGCAGGTCCTCCCGAAGCCCGGCGATGCCGTCGCGCTGGTCCTCGCGGAGCTGGAGGAGAGCACGCTGAAGCTCCCACAGGGTGGGCTCGGCGGTCGGCGGGACGGTCAACGGGACGCTCCTGAGCGGCGCCCCCGCACCGACCATCATCCTAAGGCCACAGAGTGACGGTCCCAGATGGGATGCTGTGCGGCAGTGAGCGGTGTGGAATCCCCTGCCAGCAGATCGGCTAGCTCACGTCGTCCCGTCGGGGTGCACCGGGTACACCGCGTCCAGCAGGCCGTGGACGAAGCGGTCCAGGTCGTCCAGGCCGGCGACGGCGAGGGTGGCCGGGCCAGCGTCGAGAAGGTGAGGAAGTGCTGCGTGCAGGGCGAGGGTGACAGCGGCAGCACGCTGGGGGGTGACGGGTAGGCCGGCGGCGCGTTGAGCCCACTCGAAACCGGCGAAGTCGGCGGCGGCGATCGGGTCAAGGATGGCCGACAGCCAGGGCTTGCGGGCGGCCTCCGCCTGCAGTTCGAGGTAGGCGAGCATCCGAGTGCGGCCCGGCCCGGCCACGTTCGCCAGCAGCGCCCGGATCAGGGCCACCAGGCCCTCGCGGTCGCTGGGTCCTGCACCATCGGCGCCCAGCTCCGCGGCGAGCTCACGGTACAACTCGGCGCACCTCTCGGCCACTGCGCCCAGGAGAGCGTCGCGGGTCGGAAAGTAGTTCTTCGTGCTGCCCTGCGGCACCCCGGCGGCCATGTCAACGGCCCGGTGCGTCAGTCCGCGCCCGCCCTGCTCGGCCAATACCGCGGCAGCCGCGTCGCGCAGTTGATCACGCCGACCCTGATTCATCGTCAAGTCTCCTCACCTATCCCCCGCTTGAATGTATCACCCCACCTGTGGTACCACAGGTGGGGTGGAGTCGCCGGGCTGAAATTCCATGAATCAGGGGAGGGAGCATGGGGCTGTGTAGCGAAGCGAAAGTTCGCTTTTTTGTCTGCCAGGCCGACCGCCCATGCGCGCCACTGCGGTCCGTTGCGTCGCGCAGCCGCACGCAGCCGTTTCACTGTCCGTGCTCTACGTGGATCCACCACCGATGTCGGGGGATTGATGGATGCTTCACGGTGTAAGACCGCTTCTCGCCTGCTGGCGGCCCTTCCCCTTTCATTCCTGCTGCTCCTGCCGTCGCTGGTGTCGGCCGACCCGGCCGCAGCGGCCACGCCGCAGGAGGTCTGTGCGGCGCAGTACGCTGCCGCCCAGGCCGCCAAGGCTCGGATCGCGGCCCACAACGCCCGGCCGCACCAGTTCGTCGTGCCGCGGGACCAGGCGGCCGCCGATGCCTACGACGCTGAGGCGAAGGACCTGACGGCCACGCAGGACAAGGCAGTCGCTGCCTACATGTCGTGCTTCAACGCGATGATGGCCCTGGCCGACGCAGCTGGCACCGGCGATCTCAACTTCAAGGAGCCCACCCCTGGCAAGCGCGCGGAGATCGAGCGGGGAAAGCAGCGCCTGGGCTCCGGGTGGACGCCGCTGCCGCCGCCCCGCAGCGGGGCGAACTGGCAAGTGCCGAAGAACTCGCCCCTCCGCCCGCTGTTCGACGCTGTTCGCAAGGACAATCCGGGATCCGTTCCCTATACGTACTTCAAGGGCGGCACGAAGCTGACGGCCGGTGCACCGGATCCGGCCTATCCCCGCTCCTCCGGCAGGCTCATCGAAGCAAGTCGGAACGGCCGCCTGAAGATCAGCGCGGACCACATCGTTCCGTTGTCGGAGCTCGTCCAGATGCCCGGGTTCACCAAGTTGTCTGCCGACTACATGTTCATCATCACCCGCGCGCCAATCAACTTCCAATGGTTGTCGGCTGCTTCAAACCTGTCGAAACAATCGAGGAGTGCGGCGTACGTAACGGGAGCGGACCTGCGGTGGATCAACAGCCAGGTAGCTCTGGAGCAGGACGTTCGCGGCAAACTCCAGACAGCCATCGATCAGCTGTTGAAGATCCAGGGGAACTGACGTGCTGCCATCGATCACGGCTCGGGAAGAACCGTCGCAAGGGAGCGAGGAATGACCGCGAGTCCCGTTCAAGGCCCAGGGAGGGCGGGGCGGTTCATCCTTGGCGCAGTCGCACTCCTCACTGTCGCGGGAGGCATCGGCGGGTACGCATACGTTCAGCACGAGCACAGCGATCCGGTACGGATCCAGCGAGTGGTCGAGCAGTTCGCCACAGCGGTCGACCAGGCCGACGTGGCGAAGACCGTCAGTCTGCTCTGCCCGGAAGAGGCCAACGCCATCGCCGACAGCGACATCCCACCTGACAGCAGCCAACTGGCCACGACCACGCAGCCCATCAAGGTCTTCAACATACAAGTCCAGGGCAACGTCGCCACTGCCCGGGTAACCAGGCCCGGGGTGTCCGCAACCCTTCTCCTGCGTAGAGATGCCGGCACGTGGAAGGTCTGCGACCCGGCGGGCTGATTCCTGCCCCCCGTCAGCCACGACGCCTCTACAAGGACCGCAACACCGTCGAGCGCCTGATCAACAAACTGAAGGCCTGGCGGGGCATCGCCACCCGGTTCGACAAGAAGCCCGAGAGTTACCTCGCCGGCCTCCAGCTTCGCGGCGCGATGATCTGGATCAAGGATCTCACCAGGGCCACCCCTTGATCACGACCGAATACGCTCCCTAGCAAGCCAGCAGGGACCGGCACCTGTGTGGGTGCCGGTCCCTGCCGCGTTCCCGCGCATGGGGTCGGTCAGTCGACGCTGCTCCACTCCACGTTCCCGAAGGAGAGCCAGCCGCCGAACGGGCCGGTGGTGTTCCAGATTTCCAGGTTGCCGTTGGGCTGGACATACAAGTTGGCGCCGGCCTGGTTGGGAGTGGCGACGGGGAAGATCTCGCCGACCTTCGGGCGAAGGTCGGGGTCGTCGATGGTGCCGATCACGTTGTCGGTCACTTCCTCCGGCACCGACATGATGCCGCGTAGGGCGACCATACCGTCCGGGCGTTTCTTCACCGTGACGGCCTGCCAGCCGCCGAGTTGCGAGCAGCCGCGCCTGAGCGTGATCGGCGTCCAGCTACTGCTGTTCTTCACGAGCCCGGAGCCCACGTCGATGGCTCCGCCCTGGATGCGCAGGCCGTTGCCGGTCTGGATCAGGACCCCGCCTTGGAGGGCCTTGATGGTCAGGCCGTCCTTGCTGAGGTACATCGCGGCTATCTGGTCGGCGAGCTGGACGAACCAGCCTTCCGGGTCGAGGTGCGTGAGCGCGGTCTTGTACCCGCCGGTGCCTCGCCGGACGCTCATCTCGATCGACGCGGCGGTGGTCTTGTCGCCGCCCCTTCCGGTGATGACGGCTTCACCGGCCATCCCGGACTCGCCGGCCACGCTCAGGGAGTAGCTGCCGCGGGCCGGGTAGGCGGTGCCGGGGCTGCCGGAACCGAGCCAGAGCCTGGGGGTCTGGGTGCCGTCTGCGGTGAGCTGCGGGCCGGTCAGCCGGGTCATGGGGACGGAGCCGTCCGGGGTGGTGCGGACCTCTGCGGTGAGCCGGGCGGGCTGCTTCTCCACGTCGGCGCCGGAGTACAGGAGGGCGGACGGGGCGGGGCTGTTGTCGACCGGATCGGTCGGGGCGAGCAGGACTCGGCGGCCGGTCAGCCCGGTCTGGAGGATGCCGCCGGTGACGGTGGCGCCGGTGATGGTGACGCCCTTGATGGTCTTGCCGTCGATGGCGTCGGCGGCCAGGCCAGTGGCTGTGATTGCTCCGGCGGCGATCTTGTCGGCGGTGATGCTGTTTACGGCGAGCTTGTCGGCAGTGACGGACAGGGCCTTGATCTCGCGGCTGGTGATCGCGGCGGCGGCGATCGACCCGGCGACGACTGCGTCGGCCGCGATCGTTCCGGCGGTGACGGCCCCGGCGGCGAGCTTGTCGGCGGTGACGGCGTTCGCGGCGAGCTGCCCTGCGGTGACGGCGCCAGCGGCGAGGTTCGCCGTGGTGACGGCCCCGGCGGCGAGTTCGGCGGTGCTGATGGCCCCGGTGGTGATCTCGCGTGCGGTGATGGCGTCGGCGGCGACGGTGCCGGGAGTGACGGCGTCTTTGGCGAGTTTCCCGGCGGTGACGGCGGCCTGGCCGAGCTTGGTGGCGGTCACGGCGGCGTCGGCGAGGGCGGGCGCGTCGATCGCGCCGACGGCGACCTTGGCGGCGGTCACGGCGTCGTCGGCGAGTTGGAGTTCGCCGACGATACCGACCAGGACTTCCTGGGCGACGACCGGGGCGGGTCCGGCGGACGCGGTCGGTGACGGGCCGGATGCTTTCCCCGATGTCGAGCGCGTCACCAGGACGACCCACACGGGGGTGGTGGTCGGCACGGTGGCGGTGCCGCCCTGCGGGGTCTCGATGGTGGTGACGAGGGTGGCGGGCGAGGGGATGAACGATGCGGTGGTCGCGGCGTGCACCTCGATGCGGGAGAAGTCGAGGGGGCTCGGTGTGCTGTTGGCGAACCGGCCGTTCCAGCCGACGCGGACGCCGCCGAGGGTCGGCGTTGCGGTCGGTGCGGCGGGCGCGGGCGGGACGGGGCCGTTGACGATATTCAGGGCGGTCGTGCCGTCGGGCTGCTGGCCGATGACGGCACGCAAGCGGCCGTTCGAGGTGACCTTGAGCGCGCCGTCGTCGACGCTGGAGTAGGCGAGGTGGGAGGAGCGGGACAGTTCGGGCAGGGCTGCTTCGAGCGCGGCGATGCGCCGGGCGAGGTCGTCCAGGGCGGTGGGCACGGGGTTCAGGCTCCGGTGGTGAAGGCGCGGGCGAGGCGAAGGGTGACCGTTTCGGGGCTGTCGCCCTCGGCAGGGCGCAGCGTCCAGGCGGTGATGCGGCACCAGCCGGCGAAGCTGGCCCACTGGTCGCGGACGGACACGCGGACGTCGTCGCCGATGGACCAGGAGCCGATCGGGGCGGCGGGGTGGTCGACGACGGTGATCTCTTCGACGGCCGCGCTCTGCTGGCGGCGGTCCCGTTCGGCACGCACGAGTTGGGCGAGGGTCGACGGGTCGGTGATGCTGGGCCGGTCGAGGACGTGTTCCATGCGCAGGCGGCCGTCGCGGACGGCGTCGACGACGCGGACCTTCGCGGAGCCGTCGCCGGCCCCGAGACCTATGACGACCTGCGCGAAGTCGTCGGCGTCGTCGCGGATCGGGGTGGGCCTGACGATGTTGACGCCGCTGGCGAAGTAGATGTCGTCGCGGCGGGTGCCCAGTCGGGGCCAGGCAACGGTGATGCGCCGTTCGGGCTGTTCGCCGTTCCAGGCGACGTTCTCCGTCCATTCGGGCCCGCTGTCCAGGCCGGTCGCGTCGCGCAGCACCGACGACAGGGCGGGGGCTTCCCACTCCTTCGTGATGTAGGGGTGTTCGCTGTCGCCGAGGAGCAGCGGGCTGCCGCCGGGCGGCAGGTCGACGTGGACGCCGAGGTCTCCGTCGGGCTGTTCCTGGCAGTACGCCCACACGTCGGCGATCACCTGGCACGGGTCGGTGCCGGTGTAGGGGCCGCGTCCGCCGAGGTTGCCGTGGAGGTCGCGGCGCTTGGTCAGGTAGGAGCTGAATCCGGTGGCGTCGAGCGGCAGCACGCCGTCCTCGGGGTCGGTGTTCCACAGCAGCCCGCCCCACGCCAGCCGGTGGTCGCGCTCGGCCCACAGCAGGGTGGTTCCGGCCTTGGCGTCTCGAGGTGCGAGGTGCGCGAACTTGGGGGCGAGGGTGGCGCGCATCGAACCCGGCCCGTTGAGTTCGGGCCCGAAGCTGACGCCGGACAGCGGCAGGTCCCGGGCGAGGACCTGGCCGCTGAGGGCGTCGGTGGTGAAATACCGGTACACCGGGGGCATCAGTAGACGCCCTCGACGAAGTCGATGTCGCTGACCATGGTGGTGTTGCCGTTGACGTCGATGCTGCCCGCCGAGGAGTCGTAGCGGCCCGCCTGCACGGTCAGGGTCTGCGTGGTGCCGCGCTGCTCCGGGCGCCACCAGAACGTGTCGGCCATGGTGATGTCGTTGCGGGACATGAAGCTGACCGAATCCGTGTCCATCTGCGACTCGTTGCCGATGGCGTCGGCGATGGTCTGCCGGAAGCCGATGAACACGCTGCCGGTGACGCGCAGGCCGTGGAGGCTGGTGACGATGGTTGCCTGAGTCGCCCAGGTCGGCACGTCGAAGGCGACCTTCGCGCCGGTCGGCCAGGTCTCCTGCCAGACGCCGACCTCGTCACCGATCGGGGAATAGCCGAACCCGCCGATGGTCCGCACCCGGCGCTCCCGACGGGGGTTGGCGAGCTGCCGCAGGTCGGTGATCATGCTGTCGGTGATCGTCTGGCAGTTCGGCGGCTGGGTGACGCGGGCGAGCGGGATCGCGGTCATGCCCGGCGGCACCGTGGTGGTGGTCGCGGACACGCCGGGGATGACGTGAAAGTAGCCGACGTCGCCCGTCAGCGGGTTGCGGTTGCCCTCGTACTCAGGGTCCTCGACGCGCAGGCAGATCAGGTCGCTGCGGCCGGAGCCGCCGGTCGGCGCGATCGGCACCGGGTGGTCGCCGGCGTTGTACTGGGTGTAGGAGCCCTGCCCGAAGACGTTGCCGCGCACGATCGCGGAGCCGTTGCCGACGCGCACGCCGGGCCCGGGCGTCGCGGTGGCCCGGACCTTGAGGTCGCCGCCTTCGGTGACGCCTTGCTCACCGCGGGAGAGGTCGCGGATCATCATGCGCAGCGCGCGGGCGGGGTGGATGCCGCCGGTGACCATGAGCGGGGGCTGTATCAGCATGCGGTGGTGCTTCCTTACAGGGAGGTGGAGGCGGATCGCCAGGTGATGTTGAGGCGGGCGGTGTTGGTGGCGTCCTGGGCGGACCAGCGGATGTCGGAGCGGCCCGGGGGGATCGCGAAGGCGTCGAGGCGGGAGCGGCGGGTGAGGAGCCCGGCGGCGGACCCCCCGCCGTTGCGGGTCACCCAGCGGGTTCCGGGCCGGGTCTCGATGTCGATCCACTCGTCGTCGCCGAGGGCGAGCGGCTCGAATTCGAGGACCGCGTCGGGGTAGCCGACGACCCAGATCTTCGGGTTGACGACGGGGCCGGTGATGCGGATCGTCGGCCAGCTGGGCCGGTTGCCCGCGTTGACGGCTCGGCCGGGCCGCGACTCGGGGTCGGCGGTGCCGGCGGTGAGCGGGGCGCGGAGCGGCGCAGTGAAGCCCTGCTTGTCGCGGTTGGACGTGTCGAGCGGCATGGTGACGCCGGACACCTCGTCGGCGTACCAGGCTGGGTCGAGACCTTCGAAGGTGATGTGGACGGGGATCCAGCCGTGGACGGCACGGGCCATGCTGACCGGTTCGACGCTGAGCACTCGCCCGTACTGGCGGCGGGCGGGACGGCCGGGGCGACGGATCCGCAGGACGTCCGTCGCGCCGGGTTCCAGGCGCACCGGGCTGTCCGCGGTGGCCTCCAGCTGGGCGAGCAGGTCAAGGGCGGCGGCAGGGTCGCCTGGGGTGCGGATGCCTGCCTGGATGCGCAGGCTCCGCACGCCGAGGAGGTCGCGGCCCGGGTAGGAGCCGTCCTCGCCGGGGATCGGCTGGGCGGTGCTGCGCTTGGGCGGGGTTCCGTTGCCGTCGATGTCCTCGATGAGCACGCGGGTGCCGTGGCCGATGACGACGCCGGCCAGGTCGATCTGCCAGTCCAGGAGTTCCTGCGGGGTGGTGGCCATCAGGCGCGGCCTCCCCTCTGGAGGTGGCGCAGTCGTCGCATGACGGCGTCGGCGACCTGCTCGCCGGTGACCGCCGATCCGGACACGCTGATCGGCATCTCGCCGACGAGCGGCGCGGGGGCGCTGTCGCGCACGACCACGGTGGTCGCCTGGGCCTGGCGGGCGGCGACGAGCTTCACGGCGCCGCGTGCGCGCAGGGCAGCGGCAGGGCGTGAGGTGGCGATTCCGCCGTCAGCGAAGGCGTGGACCTTGCCGCTGGTGGGCCCGTAGAGGACGGTGCCGCCAAACCGGCGGGCGGTCTCCTCCAGGATCGCCTTGGAGCGGGCGCGCTTGGACGGGGCGAGGGGGATGTAGCTCTCCCCCAGGGTCTCCGGTTCCCCGAACACACGCCAGCTGCCAGCGGGGACGATCTGCGCGATGTGGTTCTCCGGGCCGCCGCGTGGTGCGCGGATGCCGCCGTTGGCGTAGAACTCGACGATGCCGCCGGTGGCCTTGCGGACCGCGAACGGCGAGTCCCAGGCACCGCCGTTGAAGTTCGCAGCGCCCTGCGGGGTCAGCACCACCGGGATGTCGATCCGGGACGGCGAGTTGACGTTGACGTTGATCGTCTTCTGCCCCGGGATGCTCTTCACCGAGCCGCCGATCGCGTCCAGTTGCGCTTCGACGGCCTTCATGTCGCCCGACATGAGGGCCTTGGTGAGGTTGCTCGCCGCCTCGGAGCCCTTGGACTGCGACACCTGTGCGATCAGGGACAGCATCGCTGTCCACTCGTCCTTCGACGTCGCCCCGGCGCCCTTGAACGCCTGCACGATGTTGTTCAGGTCCGGCGGCGACATCGGCGGCGACGTGCCCCACAGGGCCTTCAGCTGAGCCATCGCTTTGTCGACATCACCGGCGAGCAGGGCCTGCGAAAGGGCGTTGGCGGCATCCAGGCCGCGGGCCTTGGCCATCTGGTTGATCAGGTCGAGGCCGGACCCGAGGTCGGCCTGTGCCGTCGTCGTCGCCGCCCCCACGGCCGCCGACATGTCGGTGATCGCCATCTGCTGCATGAGCTTCCCGAACACGGCGACGTCGTCGGTCTCGGCGGCCTTCGCCCAGGCGCGGGCCGTGTCCTGGCCGTACTTCTGCGCGATGAGCGGAACCTGCTCCAGACCGGCCCTGTAGGCGTTGGTGGAGCGGGCGGTGCCCTCGGTGACGATCTTCTCCAGCTCGTCGGCGACGCCGGTCTGCCCGTTGCGGAGCTGGCCGACGAGTTCGGACAGCATCCCGGAGGAGGACACGCCGAGCTGCGCGAAGTGGTCGACCAGGTCCAGGCGGCCCTGGACGGCGAGGTCGGACAGGTTCTTCTGGAAGTCGCGCTGCGTCTGGAGCTGGCGGCGCATCTCCCCCATGTAGTTGTCGAGCCCGGCCTTGGCGACCTGGGTGAGTCCGGCGAGCTGTTCGGCTGCGCCGGTCTTCCCGGCGCGCAGGTTCTCCACCAGCTGGTGGACCATGCCGGAGGAGGCGTCGCCGAGCTTGCCGAAGTGCTCGGCGAGCGGGCCGTAGCCGCGCGCGGTCAGCTCCTCCAAGTCCCGCTGGAAGCTCTTCTGTGCGCTGCCCTGCTCGGTGAGGGCCTTGATGTAGCCGGTGACGCTGGTCTTGGACAGGTCGAGCTGCAAGGCGCCGGCCCGGGAGGACTCGTTGACCTTGTCCTGGGCGGCCTTCCAGGCGTTGGCGGGCTCGACGATGGAGGCCATCGCCTTCCCGACGGCCTTCATCTCCTCCGTCCACTTGGTGTTGCCGTTCTTGTCGACCGGCAGGGCCATGGACGGAGACCAGACCTCCAGGTTCTGCTGGACGGACGCCTTGACCTTGGCGTTGACGATGTCCATGGCGGCGGCGTTCTCGGCGTCGGCCTTGATCGCGTCGGACCACGTCTGGTGGCGGTCGGCGAGGATCTTCTTCGCCCGGTCGAACGACACGTCGTAGCCGCCGACTGCGGCGTCCCACGACTTGGCCTTGCCGAAGTCCAACTTCTCGTTGAGGGCGGCGAGCTTCTCCCCGCCGGACATGAGGCCGTCGATGACCTCCTTCATGTCCAGCCCGGCCGCCTTGAGCTTCTTCATGTCGTCGGAGTTGGCCAGCGACTCTGCGAGGGCCCGCATGCCGGCGCCCACGTCGTGCTGCTCCCGCTCCTGGCGCAGCGCCGCGGTGAGGTCGGCGGTCGCGGCGGTCGCCTTCGCCTTGGACGCCGAGTAGGCGGAGTAGCCGAGCACACCGAGGGCGAGGAGACCGGTCAGGCCGGTGACGGCGAGGCTGGTGCCGCGCAGGATCGCGGGCAGCATCGCGCCGCCGGCCTGCGCCTCCGCCGCGGCGGTGCGGAACGCGGTGAGCTGGGTGGAGAGTTGGGCGACGCCTGCGCGGGCGATGAGGGCGACCGCGCCGAGGGCGAGGAGCACGCCGATGGTCTCCTTCACCCCGGCGGGAAGGGAGTTGAAGGTGTTGGCGACGACGGAGGCGCCTTCGGCGAGTTCCTGGAGGACCGGGAGGAGGACGCGGGCGAGGTCCATGCCGAGGGCGGCGGCCCGGTTCTTGAACAGGTCCCACTGGCCGCCGACGGTGTCCATCTGGATGGCGTAGGCCTTCTGGGTGGCCTCCGCCCGGTTCACCGCGAGGCTGATTCCCTCGTACGTGTCGGCGTAGTTCTTGCCGTCGGCGGCGGCCAAAGCCAACATCGCGCGTGTCGCGCGAATGTCCTTGAAAAGGTTGACAGTTGCTTCGGCGGCGCCACCGGTGGCGGTGTTGATTTTGCCGAGGACGGTGTAGAGGCCGTCTTGCTGGATGGCGGATGCGGCGGACTCGTAGCCGAGGTCGGAGATCAGCGCCGCCAGATCCTTGGTGGGCTTCATGAGGCGCGTCATCAACATGTTCAGGGAGGTCGCCGACTCAGAAGCCGGGATGCCCGCCAGGGTGATCGCGGCGAGCGCAGCGGACACTTCCTCGAAAGAGATGTCGGCGGCGGCGGCCATCGGCACCACATCACCGAGCTGCTGCGCCAATTCTTCGAAAGAAATGACACCCTTATTGACGGTTTGGAACATAATGTCCATGACGTCGCTCGCCTTACTGGCGGGCATGCCGTACGCCTTGAGGACACCCAGCAGCGCCGTCGCGGAGGTCTCGGTGGTCGTCAGACCGGCGGACGCGCCCTTCGCGGACACCTCCAGGATCGACATGGCCTCCGCACCGTCGAAACCGGTCGAGACGATCTGATACAGGCCCTGCGCCAACTGCGCAGCGGTCTGCGGGAGCTGGGTGGAGAGCCTGACGATCTGATCGGTGAAAGCCCCGACGTTGCGACCGTCGATCTGCTCGGAGATGGTCAGGACGTTGGCCATCTCCCGCTCAAGGCGGATCGCCCCGATCGCCCCGGCCGCCAGGACCGCCCCGAGGGCGAGACCTGCGGTGACGAACGTGGACACCCGGGCGGCGGTCGCGGCCTGCGCCGCCGCTGCAGCCTCGGTCTGGGCGCGGCCCAACTCGGCCGCCGCTGCGACGGACCGGCGCGCGGCCTGCTCCTCCGTGGCGGCGAGCCCGGCGCGCGCCTGCGCCGCCGCGATGCCAGCCTGCGCGGCCGAGGTGCTGGTGCGCTCCGCGAGGGCGGAGGCACGGGCGGCGGTCTCCTGGGCTGCGGCTGCGCGGACGGCCTGCGCGGCCTGCGCCTCGGCGGCCCGCGTCGCGGACTGCGCGGCGGCGTCGGCAGTGCGCTGCGCGGCGGCGGCACCGGCCCCCGCGGTGGCCTGCGCCCGGCCGGCCATGGTCTGCGCGACCTCCTGGGCGCGGGTCGCGCGGGTGCTCGCCTCGATCGCGGCGGTGCGCTCGACCTCCGCGCGGGCGGCGGCCTGCGCCGCCACGACCTGGGCCCGCCCGGCGCGTTCGGCGACGGCGGTCGCGGTCTGCTGCGCCGCCGCCGAGCGTTCGGTGGCCTCCCGGACCGCTACCTGCGCGGTGGCGGCCTGTTGCGCGGCGGCGACCTGGGCGCGGCCGAGCTGGGCGGCGGCGGCCTCCACCCGTTCCAGTTCGGCCCGCGTCGACGACAGTTGCCCGTCGAACTGGCGGAACTGCTGCGCACCTCCGCGCAGCCCGGTCGTCAACTGGCCCAGTCCGGCCTGGAGTTGGACGTAGAGGGTGTAGGCGCCGGCCACCCGGGCGCTCCTAACTGGGCTTGATCAGCCCGATACGCACCCCGCGCCCCTCGGCCCCGTCCGGGACCTGCTCCTGCTCCATCTCGATCAACTCGCAGCCAGAGCAGCGCACGGTCTGCGCCACATAGGCGTGCCGGTCACCGCCGCGCTGTTCGTCCCACTCGCCGGTCCGTGTGCCGCAGCCGTCGCACACGTCCCGCTTCCACTCGGCCCACGCCACCGCTTTCGCCCGGTCCAGTGCGCTCCACCGGCCGCCCGCACTCGCGCCCATCAGCTGCGAGTGCGGGATGCGGTAGGTCTCGCACAACTCCATCTCCGCGCGGAACTGCGGGTCAGCCGTCAGCCTTTTCCCAGGTCGAGCCGCAGCCCTGGGGTCTGGTTCACCGCGAGCGCGCCCGTGAACAGGATCTTCGCGTCAGTGTCGGACCACTCGTCCAGGAGTTCCTGCGCGTCCTCGACGGTCATGCCGTCGACCTCCGTGCCGGCCGCGTCCCGCTCGACGTGGGAGGCGGCGATCAGCGCCGCCGGGAACGTGAGCACGTTGTACTCCATGCCGCGGTCGGCCTGTTCCTCGGTCGGGGCGTGCTCGCGCAGCAGTTCCTCCCACGCCGGGCGGGGCAGCGCCCGGAACGTGACGGTCACCGTCGCGTCGGCGAGGGCCTGTTCGGCGGTGGACAGCACCGAGCGGGCGATGACGACCTGCGGGTGGTCCTCCGCGAAGGCGTCCCGATCCCCGGCGTCGACTCCCGCTCCGTCGGCGGCAGTTCGGGCTGCCGCCCGGGCGGTGGCCAGCTTCATCTGGGCGTCGGTCACGGCGAGCTTCGCCGCGTCGTCGTCGCAGATGGAGACGGTCCGCTCCGGCAGGCGCCGGGCCTTGAGCCTGGCCATCTTCGCCCGCCAGTGCGCGTCCCGGGCTACCGCCTGCACCGGCGGCTCGATCGTGGTGGTCGTCATCGCCCGCCCCCTCAGCCTGCGGCGGCGGCCGGGACCGGCGCGTCCAGGGTCGGCAGGTCGCTGATGGAGAAGCTGACCTTGAACTTCGCGGGCTCGGTGCCGGTCGAATAGCTCGGTGCGCGGGAGCCGACGCGGACCGGGAACACGTCCAGGCTCTTGGACTGCGGGACGTCGCCCTTGCGGAGGATGCAGACGTAGCCGACCGCGTCCTTCGACAGGAGGGCCTCGATCACGTCGCTGCCCAGGTCCTCGTAGAAGGTCAGCGACGAGTTCGCGGCCTTGTCCTCGCCCGGGATGCTCGTGGCGAACCGGTTGCCGAGGTCCGGCGTCTCGATCGGACTATTTTCCAAGCTCCAGCCCTCGATGTCCGCGACCTGCTTCGACAGGTCGGTGCCCGCCGTCAGCTCCGTGCGGGTGGGGATGTTCGTCGGGGCGGCGATCGTCTTGACGAAGTAGATCTTGGTGACACCGCGGCGCATGTACCGCTGCTGCGTGGAAGCCACGCGACTCTCATTTCCGGGGAACACCGCACCCGGGGTTCATGACCACCGGAGACCCGTTCCCCTGACGGCCACCCACTGCGAGGGGTGGTCGAGGAGTCGGCCCGTACCGGCGGTCGGGCGTCCGTGCGGGGGTCTCCACGGTGAGATGTGCCAACCAGGGGTCGGCGGGCGGGTCAGCTGTCAGGTGTCGTGACGTGCAGCAGGACCCGCGTGACGTAACTGTATACGCCGTTGGCGACGGACTGGCCGTCCTCCTTGTCGATCTCCCGGCCGATCACGGTGTGACCGGCCGGGAGGATCGGAGTAGCGAAGCCACCCTGCGACCCGACGGCGAGCAGCGTCGTACGGACCTTGTCGGCCATCCACTCGACCTGCTCGGCGGTGCTGGCCACCGACGTGATCTGGTAGACCATGCGGCCGTCACCAGCCTGGTCACCGAACGGCGGCCCTGACGAGGTGCCGCCGAGCGGGTACAGCACGGTGTAGGGGATCGTGTTCCCGGTCGGCTTGTCCGCAGCGACCGGCGCCGCCCCGTACCCGCAGCTGCGACCGGTGCCGGCCACGAGGGCGTCCCGGAGCGCGAGCGAGACGACCCTTCCCTGAACAGGCATCTACTCCCCCTCCTCATCGGCCTCGCCAGCATCGGCGACCCGGCAGGCGGTGATCTCCCCGGCCAGGTCGAGGGAGGCGTACCGGATCAGCCCGGCCCGGTCCCAGGCGGGCATGTCCGCCGGCGACGCCTCGGTGTACAGGCCCAGCTCGCCAGTCTCCTCGTCCACGACCTCCAGCACGAGGACCATCCGCGACAGCAGCCCCGCGCCGTGCGCCCGCAGCGCCCCGGCGACGGCCTGGTGGATGTCGTCGGTCAGCTGGCTCATCCCGCCACCACCTGTTCGGCCACGCGGCCCATCGCCGTGAGGAACAGCGGCTCAACGCGCTCCACCGACGGCCCGACGTGCGGAAACGGCGGCTGATGGAACACCCTGCCGAGGCTGTCCCGCCCGACGAACCCGTACTCCAGGCGCGGCCCCTGCGGGCGGCTGGTCCCGACGATCGCTTCCACCCCCGTCGCGGAGGCCCGGACCTCAGTGGTCCACGAACGCCGGTAGTCGCCGGTCTGCACGCCGGGTCCGGGGCGGCCGGACGCGGCGGCGCGGATCGCGGTCTCCAGCAGCATCGCGTGGTGCCGGACCACGGCGGCGGCCGCCGGGACCGCGACGGCGGCCCTGGCCTCCAGCTGTGCGGCGACGACGGCCGCGTTGCTCGTCACGCTGGCCATCAGCCCGCCACCTTCTCCAGCTCGGCGGGCTGCCGCTTGCCCAACGCCCACTCCGTGAGCTGGAGGAGCAGCGCCCGAACGAACTCGTTCGGGCCGCCGTCCTGGAGGTCGTGACGGTCAAGGACGGCACGTTCGGTCTCCGCCGGGTCGAGCGCGGCGAGGAACGCGGCAGCGGCCGGACCCGGGTCGGGATCGGCGCCGACCACGATCCGGGCCGCGCCCTCCCACTGGGGGTCGGCGGTGGGGCGCAGCAGCAGAAGAAGCTCCGGGGGCTGCCCGGCGGTGTGCTGGAGCTGGTAGGAGGCGACCTGGTCAGCGATGTCGTGGCCGTCGACTTCCAGGCGGGCGGTAGGCCCGGCGGCCTGGATACGGACATGCCGCGGCTCGGAAGGGGTGGTGGGGGTCATGATCCCGAGCCTAGGAACGCCGACCGACACCCAGCCCAGGGAACACCCCCGCTGCCCGCGGGGCTCGCAGCCTCTACCTGCCCGAGCAAGGAGGTTTCTCTGCGGCCTTCTGGCCGGACCGACTGCAATCTGCTCTGATTCCGGGAACCCTGCACCCTATGGCTCACAAAACTTGAGAGTATTAGGCACGTCGATTCCCGAGAAGCCTCCGATCTTTCCCCGCAGCGACCGCGAAGCCCACACCAGAAGTGCTATTCTCGGCACGCCCGGCTTAACGCAGGGCTGCAACCTTCTCTACGCAGAGAGGAGGTGAACGGGTTTGGACACCGGCGACGACTCGAACAAGCGTCAGCCGGTGTGGACATGGCTTAAGCGAACCGCCGAGGCACTGACGATCATCGTCTGCTGCGGCCAGGTCGCCGAGATGGCGCATGCCTGCATCCGCGTACTGCGGGGCTAGCGCCGAGCCATAGAGGGAGCCCGGGTGCGCGAACACCCGAGCTCCGATCCACACCCGCTGAGGCACCCTGCCGCCCGTTGGCTCCGCGGCCAGCAGCAGGGTGCCTCCTTCATGTACGTGGATCTCCCTTGCGGGACACGTAGAAGGTTACCACTTTTTAATCGTTTATACCTTTCTCGCGGGGTAAAACCCCAGCCAATCCGGCCGCCAATCCGCGCTAACCAATCCACTCTTTCGATAAGACCCCGGAGCCCGTTAGGCTGAAAGAGTGGCGACTTGAAGGGCCAAAGACGCGTCCCTCTTTCACTCTTTCGCGAAAGCCCTGACCAGCGGTGATGCATTAGCAGCAGGCCGGTGAGCCGCCCTTCGGAGCGGCTCCGCGCCGCGCCGCCGACGAGTGAAAGCGGGCAAGATCTCGCCGCCAGGTCCGGCCGACCGTCCCGCCGGTCGGGGACCGCGCCGCGACGACGGTCACCAGGTCGCCGTGCACTCCGGAAGCCACAGCCGATCGCACGGGTGCGACGCCAGGGAAGCCGGCGGCCTACCGTCGAGGGTCGTCCGCCCAAGGCGGCCGGGGTGCGGGTTGGTCCGGCCCGGGCTTCCACGGCTGCGCGGCCGGTTCCGGGTGTGACGAGGGCGAGGTGCCCATGGCGCGAAGCCTTGCGAGGTTGGCGGCCTGGCGTTGCTCCTCGTCGGTGCTGCCGTAGGGGTCGGAGGGTGCTTGGGGGGGAGGTGCGGGGCGGCGGCTGGCTGCCAGTCTCAGGCCGTGGCCGCACTGGTCCTGGGCCTGGAGGATGTGCGAGGGGGACGGCTGCTCGGGCCAGATGGTGATCTCGTAGTCCTCGACGGGTGAGCTGACGACGCTGTCGGGTGCGGTGTCCCGGCCGCGGGCCTTGACGAGGATGCGGTACCAGCCCGGGCCCTGCGCGCTGAGGAGGGGAAGTCCGGGCACCGGGCCGTCGGACAGCGAGTCGACGCGCAGATTCCCGCGCGGGGCGTGGACGCTGGCCTCGATGACCTCGCTCCAACGCGGGTCCGGGCCTTCCCCGTCGTCGGGGCGGGCGGTGAGAGCGGTGACGTACGCACGCGCCGGCCCGGTGTGGATACCGGTGTGGATGCGGGCACCTGCGGTCATGGTGATGACCAGGCCGTTGGAGTAGTCGTCTTCCGGGCCGACCGGGATAAGGCCGGCGTCCAGCAGGCCGAAGGATCGGTCGGAAACGTGGACGAGGACCGGGGTGTTGGTCGGCACGGGGCACTCCTCTCGGAACTGGCTCCAGATTAGGGGGTTCGGCGGGCCACCCGCCGGACTGTGGGCCCGAACCGCGCCAAGCTTTCGGACCGGGCCCACGGCGGGTCAGGCTATAACCAGCACCCTGAAGGGGTCGCCGTCAAGTACCCGCTCCCACCGGTAGAACTGCGACATGGTTCCGCCCTGCGAGTCCTGTTCGTTCCTGCTGATCATGCACACACTGACGCCGGTCGGGCCGCTCTGCTGGGGCAGGCCGAACGAGCAGTTATCGAACGTGCGGCGGGTTCCGCCGGCTGTCAGGCCCTGCCGACTGGTGGCAAGCGGATACTCGTCGCAACTCTTGTCGGGAATGCTGGGGGCGTCACCGCATGCCATCGTCCGGTTCGGCCCGGAGACGGCGGGGTCCGTCGTGCGGGTCAGCGGCGCCTCGAAGGTGGCGCCGGGAAGACCGGACGCCTGGGCGAGCGAGACGTGCCTGGCCAGTTCCGGAGTGTTGGCCTGACGGTAGAAAGCGGGTGACGGGTACCACGGCACGACGCACCCCGTGTACGGGTTCCCTCCGGTCGCGTTGTCGCAACGCACATTGTCCCGGCCGTAGTTGGCCGTCGCAGGGTCGTAGCCGGCCGCCCGGAACGTGAGCTGCCAGTTGGTGGTGCAGAAGCCGATGGCACCCGGCGCCGTGGCCGTGGTGCCGTAGTACGCCTCGCCGATGCGCCAGCTCCCGGTCGGCGACAGGCCCTGTGCCGGGAACGTGGCGTTGGCGCGGTTGCACGATCCGCTGGCCGATGCCGTGCCCTCGACGGTCGCGGTGATCGCGTCGCCCCACCCGAGGTAGGCGGAGACCTCGATCTGGTGCGCCCAGGTCGGCCCGCCCTTGTCGGTGAACTCGTAGTTGATCACATTCATCTGGGCCTCACCGGTGACGGTGCGCGTCCCGTTGGTGATGCGGTAGGTGGTGAACGTCAGACCGTTGACCTCGCACGCCTCGTTCCGCAGGCCATAAACTCCCTGATAGGCGTGGTCGATGCACCACTTCGGGATCTGCAGGGCCTGAACCGCTGTGGGCACTTCCTGGGCATTGGTCGGCTTCAGTCCCGCGTGCGGGGTCGTGACGGTCAGGCAGGATGTCCTGCCCTCGACGACCGGCGCACACTCGGACGTCGCGGCCAGCGCCTGCGGGCGGCCGGGCTTGGGAGCAGGGCTGTTGGCCTTCTCCTTGGTCGTGGTCTGGACGCTGGCGGCGCTGGGTGCCACCGGCTTCTCCGGGGACGCGTCGGCGGTGCCGATCCCGGAGACGATGAGAGCCGCGGCCGCAGCGGCTGTGGCAAGGGTGCGCAGTTTCAAGGCTGGGCTCCTCGGGATGCCCGCGTGGTCCAACGACTGCCCCACGCAGTCGGGCCCACGGGCCACGACAGAAGCTACGTGCACTCACCGCCCTAAGGAATCACCCAACGAGGGTCGGCCGAAACGGCCCTGAACGTGGCGCAATCACGACGGAGGACCGGTACCCTCCGCTCCGCAAATTCGCCAACTACACGACATAGCAAAGAAGTTGGCGGAACTCGGCGTCCGGGTCGTTTCGGTGTGCGGGAAGATCCCGTCCGCGGCCCGGAGGCCCAGCAGGCCGGCTTCGCCCGCCGGGCCCGCCAGCCACCTTTGGGGTGATCATCTCGTCCAGGCGGGTGATCCGGGCGACGGCTACGGTGCTGGCCTCCCCCTGGTCGAGGGCCTGCCAGGTCCGGCCGACCGTGCCAGCAGTTGGCATCTTCGCGGCGGCGGGGATTCTTCCGCGGAGCCGGACCCGGACGTTCCCTGCTGGCCTGCCAGCAGTCTGCCGGACGGGGGCAGCTGCCTTGGAGAGAATCGGGGCATGGCTCAACTCGAACCGCTCTCATGTGAACTTGAGAAGCAGCGCAGCGAGTACGTGCAACTTCTACGTGCCGGCCAGCTCTCCCCGTACGCGCTCCCGGCCGTGGCGGCCGCAGTAGAGGAAGCTGTCCTCTCACGCGCATGGGCCCGGACCCGGAACCACTACGAGACAGTGGGAGGCCGGATCTACGTCCTCTCCGTGGAAGGAACGCACAGGCGGATCAAGGTCGGGACAGCGGGAGGTGTTGGTAGCCGCATCGCCACCCACCTCAATGAGTACCACGCCAATGGGCACGGGCTCGTCGACGCCTGGATCTCGAACCAACTTCTCGACGCGCGCTCCCACGAAACGGGCCTGCACAAAATCCTTAGGACTCTCTTTCACCAGCCGAGCTACCGGCGGGAGGAGTATCCGGACGGCGACTTCGATCGCGTCTGCGAACTAGTGGCCATGGTGGATGCGAAGTACGGCCTCACCGAGGATCAGGTGCAGTTCCATGAGTGGGAACGGCAGAAGCAGGCCCGAGCCGGGGAGGACGAGCTGCTTCGCTGGGTCGAGCACCAGATCGGTGAGGCGAGCGGGGACACCGGTAGCAGCTGATACGCGAACTCGACGGGAGGGCTGGCTCGCGCTAAACGCCAGCCCTCGCGCCGAACTTACACGGCCACGAACTCGTCGATTCGCGTGACCCGTGCGACCGCGACGGTGCTCGCCTCGCCCGGATCCAGGGCCTGCCAAGTCCGGCCGACAGTACCGGCCGTCGGGCTCTTCGCAGCAACGACCGTCACAAGGTCGCCGCGCTGCGGCAGCGGCGCCGACAGCGGGGTCACCAGCCCGTACCAGGATGCGGTGTCCTCCAGCCACCGGCCGCCCACCAGGTGCTCGACCGCGGCGAGGCCGTGCGCGGAGAGTACCGCTCCGGCGCCCTGCCACACGGTGGTCGTCGGTGCGGGCCCCACCAGCCCGGTGACGACGTCCAGCACGGGGGTGCCGGTCGGCCTGCTGATCCGCACCTCGTCCACCATCACGGTGCTCTCCAGGACCTGCCGGACCGCTTCGAGGTCCACCGGCGCGGTAGGGGTACTCACGCCGCACCGCCGCTGGTCTTCTCGATCCGCATCCACGTCTGCCGGACGACGGACAGGGCGCCCGTCTCCCCCGGGTCGAGGATCTTGAAGGTCCGGCCGACAGCGGCCGGGTCGGTGCTCTTCACGATCGTCACCGTGTTGGCCTCCGCCGCGACGGGCGCGGTCATCGGGGTGAAGAGGAGGTAGCGGCCGTCACCGTCGTCCTTGTACGGCTGGCCCTCCAGCCGCAGAACGACGCCGGGCCCACCGGCCGCGCGGTGCAGTCCGGGTCCCTCGTAAGCGACTACGTCCGGGCCGGGGACGTACTGGCCGGTGTTCGGGTCGAAGATCTGGGGGCCCGGCGCGGAGAGCCGGACCTCCTCGGTCAGGAGCAGGCGCTCCACGATGGCGGCAACGCCGCTGGTCGCGGGCATGCCGGAGCCGGGTTCGGTGGTGGGGGTGGTCATGATCCGAGCCTAGGAACCACGGCCGACAAATCCCCCGCCGACGGCAGCAGCCCAGGGCTAGCATCGGCGGCATGAGCAGCAGCGAGCACCTGGCGGTCACCGGCACGTGGCCGGCGTGCGGCCACGAAGGCCCGGCCGACACCCGCACTGGCCCCGGCCTTGGCCACTGCCTGCGCCCGCCGCGCCACCGCGAGCGGGCGGACGGCACCGGCCCCGTCCTCCACCGGGACCGGTTGCACGAGTGGGAGGAGCAGCCCGAGCAGCCGTGGTGGACCGCCCTCGCTCTCGACTCCGACGCGGACCCACTCACCTGAGCTTCCGCGAGAGGAAGAACTGTCCGCACCCCGCCTTTCGGACAGTTCCGTATGAGGACAGTTATCGGACCGCATGCCACTGCTCATGGCTCGGCGGAGACGGGCCGGATCGTGTCCTGGCCGCCTCCAAGTGATAGTGGCCAGTTATCTCCCCACTGGCGGCCAGCGAGTGGGGAGATATTTCGCCGCCATTGGGCACGCTGTGTAGCGGTGGTAGTGGGGTGTTCTGTGTACCAGTGCTTGGCCTTAGCGGGTGGGTTGCAGGGTGGGATTGAGGGCGAGGCGGTTGTCGCTGGGGTGGTGGCCTTCGGGGCTGAACGGCGGGACGGTGCCGGGGAGGCAGTCGGCGATCAGCAGGCAGTCGTGCTGGCGGTCCTCGGCGGTGGCGGCGATCAGGGCTTCGCCGTCGGGTGCCCAAATGCCGGAGTTGCCCTGGTACTGCCAGGAGCCGGCGGGGACCTGTTCCCAGCCACGGCGGTTGGCGTAGGCGACGAACAGGCGCCAGATGCTTGCCATGGCCGGGATGATGTGGCGGGTGGCGTCCTGGTAGGGCACCTGGCTCATGGTTCCGTCGGCCAGCCGGAAGTGCCCGTCGGCCGCGGTGGGTCCGAGCACGACCTGCGCGCCGTGCCCGGCCAGGTATTGGTACAGCGGCGGAAACTCGCACTCGTAGCAGTTGAGCACCCCTACTGCGATGCCGTTCATGTCGACCACCGGCGGCAGGTCCTGGCCGAAGGAGTAGTTGCGCCGCTCGGCGGCCCCGTACAGGTGGGTCTTGCGGTAGTTCGCCACTACCAGCCCATCGGCGGCGATCACGCTGATCGAGTCGTAGAAGTCGGTTCCGTCGCGCTCGGGATAAGGCAGTACCACGGCCAAGGAGTTCTCCTTGGCCGCCAACCGGGCGCGCTCGACCGAGGGGCCCTGGTGGTGTTCGGCCAGCTCGCGGCACTCCTCGGGGCCGATCGCGTAACCGGTGGTGTACTTCTCCGGGAACACCACCACCTGGCAGCCGTAGTCCGCGGCCAGCACCGTCACTTCGATCAGACGCTCCAGGTTCTGCTCCACCGCCTGTCGTGTGCCGACCGGGCCCTGGCCCTGGTAGAGGGCCACCCGCAGCCCTTCGCCGACGGCGGGCGCGGTGCGCGAAGCGGAGCGGAACACGACACGGACAGGCTGGGTCATCAACAGGAGGTCCCTGAGTGAAGGGCGGTCCAGGCGACCGCCACCCCAGCAAGAACGATTCACCACGCCATCAGACACCAAGACCCACGTCCCGCCCGCATCGGGCTCAGCCGACATGAGGTTCCAGAACAGCCATCCCTACTTTCGATCACAGGGAGTGACCTCGGCGCTGGCCGTCCACGGGGGAACCATGGTGGCCGCTGTCACTCCAGGCCCGGCCTGGCGAGCGAGGCGCCTCCCGTGACGGCTGGTGGGTTCAGGTCGGTGCCTGGACCGACGACCCATTCGCCATCGACCTCTACGTGATGTGCAGCACCCGGTAGCCACAGCAGCAGAAAGGGGCCCAAGGTCGCGCCGGGCCCCTCGCATTCCGGTGCGGCCGGCAGGCATGGAGCCAGGCCCGAGGCCGTGGTGGGTCTCGTCAGCCGCGTCGCCGGTGTTCCAGCTCACCCGTCGGCCGGACCGGGCAGCCGGTCACCGATGACTCAGTCTCCATTTCTGCGTGTGCCGCCCCGTTCTCGGTCAGTTCCGAGACGCTCCACCCTCAAACACCGCGAGGCGGAGAACACCTGATCGAGTGAAGTGGTCGGCATTGCGTCGATGCCTCGCCGAGCCGGTCGGCATGGTGAGCAGTACACCTGCCACCGGTCCTCGGTGGCTCCGTTCCAAGGATGTGCACATGGCCGACTGGAGCTACGAAGACCAGGGACTCCCGACTGATGTCTTCCAGATCGACAGCATCACGGTGACCCCGGACCCGCCTACTCCGGGGAGGGACGTGATGATCAAGGTCCTTGGGCAGCTCCGTGCGGTTCCCGACGCCGAGACCTATGTCGTCCTCGCCGTGAAGCTCGGACTGATCAAGATCCACCACAAGCGCCAGTTGCTGTCGGAGTTTCTCGCGGAGTGGGGCGCCTCGGTGCCCACGAAGACCGGCCCCTTCACCCTGGAACTGTCCCGCTGGCTGGCGAGGGAGATTCCACCCGCCAAGCTCAAGATCACGGTCGATGCCCACACAGGCGCCGAGGAGGACGCCTTTTGCCTGGGGTTCACGGCCGACTTCTCAAAGTCCTAGCCCCAACTGGTGAGCTCGCGCATCTCCCTGCCGGCGGCGCTCGGCGTGGGCCGACTGTGCGCCGAGCGCCGGTTTGAGGGGGCCTGGGGAGGTGGAGGTAGTGGTCCTTTTGGGTGATCGACGGCGTGATGCCCGCCGTACGTGCGGGGCATGTGGGACGTTGGCGAACGGCATCTATCCGGGCTACGAAGGGAACAGGTGGGGTCTGTGGTGACTCAGACGGAGCGCGACCGCTTCCAGGCGATGTTCAGGCAGGTCGACGGCGACGGTGACGGGGTGATCGAGCAGGTTGACCTCGACCAGATGGTCCAGCGGACGCTGATGCAGTTCGGCGCCGTGCCCGGCTCTGCGCACTGGCGCCGGGTGACCGATCTGGGCAACCAGATGTGGCAGGCGCTGCAGAAGGGCGCCGATGCGGACGGGGACGGGAAGGTCACCGCCCGGGAATTCGTCGCCGCCTACCGCCGCGCGGACTTCCTCGACCAGGTCGCCATCCCGTTCGAGCTCGCCGCCCTGGAGACGGCCGATGCCGACAACGACGGCAGGATCTCCATCGCGGAGTGGCTGACCTGGCAGCAGGCCAAGGGCCTCTCCCAGGTCGAGGCCCTCCAGGAGTTCCAGCAGGTCGACTCCGACGGCGACGGCTTCCTCACCCGCGAGGAGTGCGCCCAGCACGTCAAGCAGTCCTACACCGCCCAGTAGGACAGCCCGCGCCGTCGGCCGTGCCGACCACCGCCGGCACGGCCGACGTGTATGACCGGCCGACAGGCTCGGCCCGCCCGGCAGCCGGGAATCAAGGCGGGGACGGCGCTTCGTACCCTACCGGCCGCTTGGAACGTCCGTGCCAGCATGCAGTGCGTCACTGCCCCCCAGCCGTCGTCCAGTCCCGGCACGCCCCGCCTCCCGCACCTCGCTTCGTCAGCGGTAGGTCCAGGGGCTGGTTACGTCGATGGCCTATTTGTCGATCGGGAAGCGGACGCCGTGATGATCACTGGCTCCGGCAGGAATGTCGCGGCCAGCGGGCGGGAGACTCACCCCTGTGTGATGACCAGCTACAGCTGGACCTGGGTCGCCGAGCCGATGGCTTGGCCCTGCCCGACGACAGGCTCCGTGAAGAGGGCAGCGACCGCAGCGAAGTCCGCGCTGTTCCACCGCTCCGGACGCATCCTGATGGTGATGTCCTTGGCCAGTTGCTCCATGGTCACCGCCAGGTAGGCATCGGCGACTTCCGGCTGCATGTAGCGGTGAGCCATCGCGGCCCGTTCCGCCGGATCGACCTTGCCCTCGACTTCGACGACGGGGCCCTCCACGCTCACGTACCGGCAGGGCGCCTCCTCCTGCTGGGCGCAGAGCGCGAACCTGCCGACTGCCCGGATCAGGCGGGCCTTCGCCGAGTCGCGGCCGGTGATGACCGTGATCAGCCCACCGGGCTGGTAGGCGTACCAGATCGGCACGGCGAGCACGCCCCTGCCGGGTTCCGTGCCGTTACCGCTGACGGCTAGCACCCCGACGTGGGGCGCGGCCAGGAAGCCTTCGCGCTCGGCAGTGGTCATGGCGAAGGACAATGGGTCGACCTCCCGTTGGTGGAGACCCGCGCAGCTGTCGTGGGCCGGACAATGTGCCTGTACCCGGTCGACCGGTGCTCGAACAATGAACCATCCAGACGGCGCACCCAGCAGCCGTCCTGTGGCCATTCCGGGGCGCGGATTTCCCTGAGTCGACAGTCATCGTCAGCCCGAGGGCCCCGTAGGTCCGGTCTAGGCAGGCCGTGGCCGATCATGGAGGAGTGAAGCCGCCAACGTCCGTACCCGCGTCACCATCGCAGCCCACACCGCCCGGCGGCCCGGCTCAGCCTGCGGCCCGGGCAGCGTGGCGGGCGGTCTCCGTGCGGGCCGACGGCCGGTGGCGCGTCGGGATCCTCGACCGCTGGATACCGCACCCCGGGCCTAAGGCATGGTGGGAGGCGGGCGTCATCTGGGGCCCGGATCCGAAGGACCGCGCCGTGCTGCGCTTCGACCCGCAGGCGATCGTCGAGCTGGCGCCCCCGGCAGGCCCGCCCGGCCGTGATGCCGAAGAGATCGGGGCCCCGCAGCCCGGCACGCACACCACACCCGCGCCGTGGCTCCCGGTATGGGTGGCGGCGGACGGAGGCTGGCATCTTGCGCGTCTTCTCGCCTGGCACCAACCGTCCGACGGCAGCAGTTGGACGGTGACCGTCCGGGCCTCCCTGGACGGAAGCGCCCCGGTGCGGCACCTGGTGTTCGATCCGGCGACGATCGAGCCGGTCCGCAACCAGCCCCCTCAGTAGGCCGGATTCCCCGGCCGGGCAGTCGTAGCGGATCACTCAGGGATCCGACGGACCGCTGCCCCGGGAGCAGGAGCGTGGGACGTTCCGCTCCCGGGACAGCATGCCGGAGGTCACTCAGAGCGCCGTCCGGCGTCCGGGGCGCTCTTCGGTCGAGGAACCTAGACGGACGTCGGGGCCGTCCAGATCGGGATCTCGGCTGCCGACGGCGCCGCCCAGATCGCGATGTCGGACGCCTCCGGGGCCGTCCAGATCGGGAGGCTGGATGCCGCCGGGGCCGCCCAGATGGCGACGTCGGTGGGCGCGGCGACGGCGACCGGGGCGGCGAGAAGGCCTGCGGCGGTGACAGCGGCCGCGATGGTGGTGAAGCGCAAAGACATGGTTCCTACTTCTGATCGGATTCGGTTGATCGGCATGGAGTGCTGCGGAGCCGGCCGCTGGGCTGCGCGGGGCTCGCAGGCGGCGGCACGGCGGGCCGCGCGCCCGACGAGCGGGCTGGACGTCATTCATGGGCAGTGACCTACGTCTTGGTCGGGTCGTTGGCGGCGATGGTCTATGCGGGTCGGCGCTGGCCGGGCAGCGCCCGGTCCTGCTGGAGGTCGAGGAGTTCCCTGAAGAGGCCGTCGGGCTGGTCGGCGAGCTCGTGCCAGGTGCCGGTCTGCACGATGCGGCCCTGGTCCATGACGACGATGCGGTCTGCGAGCTTGGCGTTGGCGAGGTTGTGGGTGACCAGCAGGGTGATCCGCCCCGGTGCGAGGTCGCGCAGAGCGTGCAGGATCTTGTGCTCGGCGCGTGGGTCGAGGTCGGAGGTCGGCTCGTCGAGGATCAGCAGGCCAGGCCGGCGATGGGTGCGGTAGAAGGCGCGGGCGACCGCCGCACGCTGCCAGCCGCCGCCGGACAGCTCGGCCCCGCCCTGCCAGCCCTGCGCGAGCAGCGTGCGCCAGCCCGAGCGCAGCCGGGCCACGGACTCGTCGAAGCCGGTCAGCGCCGCGGCATCCTTCACCGGCTGGTGGGGGTCGGCATCGTGGTGGCCAAGGTGGATGTTCTCTGCTGCCTGGAGGGGCCAGCGGGCGAACTCCTGCGGGACGCGAGCGACGTTGGTCCACAGCGCGTCGGCTTCCAGCTCGCCGATCGGGACGCCGTCCCAGGTGATCTGGCCGCCGCCCGGCTGGGGCAGGTAGAGGCCGGACAGGAGCTTGAGCAGGGTGGACTTGCCGGAGCCGTTCTGCCCGATCACAGCGACGACTTCGCCTTGGTGCAGGGTGAGGTCGAGGCCGCGCAGCGCCGGGTCCTGCTGCTCGCCCGGGTAGGCGTAGGTCAGGGCGGTCACGTCGATGCGCTTGGGCGGTTCGGGGACGAGGTCGCCCCGGGCGATGCGGTGGCCGCCAGCCTCGTCCAGGAACGAGAAGAAGTCGTCCAGGTAGAGGCCCATCCTGTACAGCCTGGCGCCGTTGCCGACCATGCCCTGCACGCCGCCCGCAGCGGTGCGCAGTGCGAAGGTCGCGGAACCGGCGGCGGCGAGCCCGATGCGGCCGGTGGAGACCAGGACGAGCAGCGCGCCCCACATCAGCGCCGCTCCGGTGCCGGTGGCGAGTGCGGCGAGCAGCGACACCCGGGCGGCCTGGGTGCCGGCCCGGTCGGTGATGGCGACGATCCGGGCCTCGGCGGCGCGGTACTTCCCCATCATGAACGGCAGGATCTGGTCGGAGCGGACCTGATCGGCTCGCTGCTTGTCGATCAGGAACCAGCGGTAGAAGCGCAGGGCGGCGCGTTCGTCGTTGGTGGTGATGGTGGCGATGTAGTGGATGCGGGCGGTGCGGACCGCGGCGAGCCCGGCGGGGATCGAACCGAGCAGGAGGAACGGCACCAGCCACAGGTTGAGAGTGGCGAGGACCCCTGCGGCGGCGATGAGGGAGACGGTGGAGGCGATGACATCCTGCGCCGAGGCGAGCAGGTCGGGGGTGGTGGCGGCTCCTCGGTCGGCGGACTCCCATCGTTCGTTGTAGGCGGGTTCGTTGTAGGCGGCCAGTTCGGCGGAGCACCCGGCCTCGATCAGCGCGAGGTCGGCTTCGCGGTTGACGCGGGGCGCGACCCGGCCGGCGAGCGTCATGACCGCGATGCCGAGGGCGGCCCGGAGTGCGGCGGAGGCGGTGAGGACGGTCAGGGACGGTGCGGCGGCGCGGAGATGGTCGGTCACGGGGCCGGGACGTAGCAGTGCGGTGAGGGTGCCGGTGGTCGCGTACAGGGCGAGTGCCCCGAACACGCCGCTCGCGGCCTGGGCGAGGAGGAGCAGCAGGGTGGAGCGGCGGTCGGCGTGCCAGGCGAGAGCGAGGGAGCGGCGGATCAGCTGCGGCAGGCGCCGGATCATGGTGCGGGTGGAGATGGACTCGCCGACTTCTCGCCGCTTGTCGCCGGGGAAGCTGTAGCGCAACTCCTCGTCGTGCTGCTCGGGTTCGTCGTCGGGCCGGGTGTCGGCTGCCTCGGCGGTGGTCTGGCTGGTCTCGGTCACGTTGCTCCCTGGTTCGGCGGCTGGGCGGCAGGTACGTGTGGGCAGGCCGGTGAACCGGGTCGGCAGGGCGCGGTGGCGCGCTGTCGACCCGGTGACGGGCATGCTCGGATGGCAGCGACGCCGGTTGGCGGGCTGCGAGAGGAGGGGTTCCTGGTCGAGTCCCCGATCCTGGCAGTACGCCGCCGACGTGTCCGGCGTGTCCGGCGCGGGCTCATCCGATCCGGGTAAATCCGCTTCCACGTCGGCGGGTTGGCGGATGTCGATCAACGAACTGCGATGGGATGGTGAGGCTGCGCGCGCCAGCCTGCTGATCGACTGGTCTGGATGTCACACCCCGTCCGGTGAGGCGGGCTTGGTGTAGCCGGAGGCGACGCTCCACCCCCACGGGTAGCCGAACTGGCGCTCGCCTTGGCCCCGGACGCAGGTCATCCGGTACCCGGCCTCATCCACCCATGCCGGATCGCGGGAGAGGGCTTCGAACGCGATGACGGCCCCGGTCACCGCACGCAGCGGCGCGAGCACCTGCTCGTACAGCTTCCCGCCGTCGACGGTGGTGACATCGGTGCCGTAGACGGCACAGAACCGGTCGTACTCCTCGGGATCGGTGGAGAATGCGTCGCGGGACCATGCCAGGAACGCCAGGTCGACCAGGGGCGTGCCGACCTTGCACTCCTCCCAGTCGATCAGCGCGGGTCCGGCGCTGGTGCGGATCGCGTTGAAGGTGGCGAGGTCGCCGTGGACCAAGGCCGTCTCGCCGGGCCAGTGGGTGGTGCGGAACAGGTCTCCGAGTTCTTGGATGTGGCCGGTCAGCCACCGGCGGTCGGGGTTGGTGAGGACCTGCTGCGGGATCTGCTCGATCCGGGCCAGCAGGGGCGCCGCAGGGTCGAGGGGCGGCAGGTCCAGGTCGGCGGGAACTGGCAGGGCATGCAGTTGGGCGAGGGCGCGGGCCAGTTCGGCGGAGGACAGGCGGGCGCCTTCTCCGAGGTCGTGGGTGAAGGTGACGAAGTACGGCCCGGCAAGTACGGGCCAGCGAGTGCCGGCCGGGCGGGCGGTGAGGACACCGCTGTCGAGCAGCCACTCGGCGAGCCTGACCTGCCGGACGACCTCGGCCCGGCCGGTACCGGCCTGGTGGACCTTGGCGATCACCGGGCCGTCGAGGCCCGCCTTCGGCAGGCGCACCACCCAGTTGCGGTTGTGGTGGATCAGCTTGCCACCGTCCGTGTTGAAGCCCTGCGAGGCGCTGGCCGCCTCCAGGGCCCCCCGCACGGCGGGGGGCATCTGCGCCGCGCCGGGTACGTCGATCACCCCACCAGCGATGGTCTTCGTCTTCATCGCCGCGCCTCGGTCTGTGCGTGGGGGGTCGGGCGGGGCTTGGTGGTGGGCGGGTTGGGGTCGGGCGGGCAGCTCATGATCGTCATCGTCCTTCGGTTGGGGGAACTCGGTGACGGCCCGACGGCAGGCGTGCCGCCCAAGGCGACCAGTGAGTTCGAGAGGGGCGGGCGAGCCTCAGGCCGTCAACTGGCCTGATTCTGCGCCGGGTTGGGCATCCGGGCGTGCGGGGCCTCCGGGACCCGGGAGGCAGGCCGGGGGCTGGGTCGGGACGGTGAGCTGGCTGCCCGAGCGCCACGTCCACGGGTAGGGGCGCGCGGGATCGCCGAGCGCGGACAGGCAGGACAGCCGCAGCAGGTACTCCGGGCGCCACTGGGGGTCGTGAACCGCGTGTTCGGCGGCGGTGATGACCCCTGCCGCGGCGGCGCGGGCGGCCAGCACCGCGTAGGTGCGGCCGGTGTCGTCCTGGGTGATGTCATGGCCGTACTCGGCGTGGAACCGCTCGTAGTCCCTCGGGTCGACGCCGAAGCCGTCCCGGCGGAACGCCTCGGATGCCAGGTCGAGGCCGGGCGGGCCGATCGCGGCGACCGTCCAGTTGATCAGGTTCGGGATGCCGTCGCGTCCGACGACCGTGTGCGACGGGTCGGTGTTCCCGTGGACGAGACGGCGGCGGGTCAAGGGCTCCAGGTGGTTCCACAGCCGCTCGACCATCTGGAGGCACGTCCACACCTCCCTGCGGGCGTCACCGTTCACCACCGTGGCGGGCAGGGCATCAAGGCGCCGCTGGAGGCTGGCGGTGGGGACGGTTTCGGGCAGGGGAAGGCCGGTGGGGGCGGGGAGGGCGTGCAGGAGGGCGAGCAACGCGGCTCGTTCCTCCGGGTCGGCGGGGCGGCCAGGCCCGAGGTCCCGTGTGAAGGACACCATCTGGCCGCGCACGGAGGTCGGACGTCCGAGCGGCCGCGCGGTCGGGATGTCGTGTTCCAGCACCCAGGAGGCGACCGTGGCCTGCCGTAGGGCGGCCTCGCGGGTCGTCCCGAGGCGGTGGATCTTGGCGACGGCTCCCGCTCCGTCGTCGGCGGCGGGGAGACGGAACACCCCGGGTGTGAGGAGGGTCGCGCCGGTGGTGTCGAACCGCATCCGTGCGGCGGCGGCTTCGAGGACGTGGTGCTCGGCGGCGCCGAGGCCGCTGGCCGGGCCGGGTCCGGCCAGCTCCGGGGTGGCCATGACGATCCGCTTAGTCTCGATCATGATGCTCCTGTTCGAGGTCGGTGGTCGGACTGCGCCAGACCCTGCTGGGTCAGCGGGCGAGCCGAACCCGGGTGCCGGGTCACCGGGTCACCTGGGGTTGGTGTCGCAGGTGCGGGGTGGGGTTCGGCGGATGATCGTGCAGCCCTCCAGGGCGACGACCAGGTGGACAGCGACGACGAACCGGACGAGCGGGTACCGGAAGTCGACGAAGTCGGTGCGGGTCCTGCTGGCCGGAGCCCCGGGGCGGGCCTGGTGGAGGAAGCCCCGTACGCCGGCGGGCTCGGCATGGCGGACGCGGAGCAGGGCGCTGCCCGTGGCTCCCAGGTGCGGGCAGTAACGGTCGGCGATGTCGGCGCAGGGTTGGCAGGTCGGCGGATGCATGGTGAGCAGCTGCTCGGGCCAGGCGTCGCCGCCCTGCGGGTCGTCCTCGATGAGCCACAGGGTGCCGTCCGCGGTACGGTCGGCGGGCTGCTTGCAGCCTTGGCAGAGCAGTTGGCGAAGCGCCCGACGCTGGCGGGGCCCGTGGGCGTCGCCGAGCCGGGGCCTGCCGGTGGGGCGCCCACCCCACCGGGCCCACAGCACCCCGGCCTCGTCCCGGTCGTAGGGGCCTTCGTCCTGGTAGCGAACTCCGGTGGCGGTGAGGAGGACGGCCGGGTCGAGGAGCTTTTCGCCTTCGCGGACGATGACCCACGGTGCGCCGCTGCGCGCGGGCGCGGCGGGCGCGCTCACGCCGTGTCCTGCGGCAGGTAGGGCCGTCCGGGTTGCCCTTCGGGGAGGGAGTCCGCGCCGATCACGCGCAGCGCGGGCAGCGGCCCCGCGTAGTTCTGGTCCTCGGTGACGGTGAGGAGGGTCCAGCCGCGCCAGGTGCCGGCGCGGGCGAGGAGCCCGTCGTGGCGGGTCTCGACGCCGAGGGTCATCCTGCCGGGGGTGGCGAGGTAGGCGGTGCTGGTGCGTGGGGCTCCGGGCAGGGCTCGGCGTACGAGCTGGTCGGGGTCGGGGCCGCCGGGGGCGTGGACTTCGGTGCGCAGGCCCTGCGGGTAGGTCGCGGTGGTGGAGGTGTAGCGGCGCGGGTGGCCGTCGATCCCGGCCGTCACGGTCGGCTGGTCGGGGTGGGTGGCGAGCAGCAGGACGGGGATGCCGGTGCGGGCAACCATCCGGGCGGCTATGTCGCCGACCGCCAACGGCGCGGCGGGGGCGGTAATGGAGGTGGTCATCAGGCGGACTCCGGCGGGGCCAGGAGGAGTGGTCGGGGACGGTGCCGTGCTGAACACGGCGGCGCGGCTCGCTCCGGGGATCAGCACAGGGCGGCGCCGACGGCGGCACGCAGCCGGTCCAGGTCGAATTCGGCGAGCAGCGGCCGGTGGTCGCTGAGGTGTTCGAGACCGCGAACCGCGTCGAAGGAGAGCAGCGCGCCGGCGGTCTGCGGATCCGCGTAGGCGCGGTCGATGCGCTGTTCGCCGCCCTGGCCGGGCTTGCCGTATCCGGCGGTCGGGGTGAGCGGGGAGCTGTCGCCGGTGCGGTCGGCGTGGTGGCGGGCGAGGTCGACGTATCCGGCGGCCGTCAGGTCCTCGTCGGGCCGGGTATCGGCGACCCTGCCGAGGGTGGGGTGCAGGCAGGTGCGGTCGTGCAGGTGCGCGAGGTCGGTGATGTCCGCGAGGTCGGGCACTTCCCCGACCGCGTAGGAGTTCCAGTCGCCCATTGCCAGGACGCGCCCGTTCCTCTTGATGACGGTGCTGTACCACTCCGCTTCGATGAGGCGGGTCGTGGGGCTGAAGTAGCTGGAGTGCTCGCCGACCAGGACCAGCGCGCCGGGCAGGGTGGTCCCGGTGTCGTCGCGCAGCGCGACCTGGAGGTTCACCTTGGGGTGCCACGGGGCGCGGCGGTGCTGGCCGGTGTACTCGGCGGTCAGTGCGTACGGGCCGTCGGGGCGCAGCAGGATCGCGTTCTGGTTGGCACTGACAGGGGTATCGACGGCCGGGTAGCCGACCATGCCGAGGGCGTTCTCGACGCGCCGCAGGTCGTCGCCCGGTTGCAGCTCCGCCCAGAACAGCACGTCCAGATTCTGGCCGGCGAGCCAGTCCGTCGCCTGGTCGAGGTGCTTGCCGTGTTCGACGTTCCAGAAGGCGACCCTGGAGCGTGGTCCGGTATCGGTCAACTCGCTTTCTCCTGTTCGTGGTTGGTTGGCCGCAGGAACGCCGCGAGGAGCGGTGGCCGAGCGGGGTTGGTGGCGGGGGCACCGGGTGCGGCTTATGGCCGGGGTGGTCAGTGGGAGCGGGCTTCGAGAGCGGCGTCGATGCGGGCGGCGTCGGGCAGCGGGCTCGTCCAGCGCGGCGCTCACCGTCTGGTCCGTCGCCGCAGCCGGGCCAGCCCAGTCACAACCGGGGTACCGAGGTGGTCGGCCAGCCGCCGTTCGCGCCGGTGACGGCCCCGGCGAAGGCTCTCCGGTCGCTGTCCCACGACCGGCTCGGACTGGCCGTCGCAGCCCGTACCGGGTGGTAGGGCCGGTCGGCCGGGCACACGAGCCAGCACCACCGGCTGCCGCCCGCTGCGGGAGCCGGCGTCCAGCGCGTACAGGTGCCCCCACACCAGGTTGTCCAGGTAGGTGATGCAGCGGGCGCAGGCGTACATGGTGACCGTGGTGGTGGCGGTGGAGACCGGGCCGATCGGCATGACCAGGAGGCCCGTCCGGTCGCAGTACAGCCAGCAGAAGCCCACGAACCAGGGGTTCTCGTCGCCGGGGACAGGCGGCTGCGTGCGTTCTCCCCAGGCGAGATCCACGAGCGCCCGGGGCGGAAGGGCGACGTCGACCAGCGGTACGGCGGTCGGTGCGGCGGCGGGGAGCAGCTCCGGAGCCCCCGGGGCGCCGCAGGCAATCAGGTTCGCCAGCTCGGTGAGGCGTGCGATGCACTCCTCGCAGGCCCGCATCGGGGCGAGGGCGTGGTGGACGGACACCGGGCCGAGCCACCTCACCGCCACGTTCTCGCGGGCGCACGCCAGCCAGCACTTCCCTGCCGCCCACACCGACCGCTCCCCCGGGTCGGCCGTGGCAGGGTTCGTGACGTACGCCTCGATGCCCGGGATGATCCGGCGGCCGAGGTCGGTTTCGAGGAGCAGTGTCACGTCGCCTGCCCACCCCCTCCTGGGAGTTCCCCGCGAGCGGCGGACCGGGCGTGGCCGGCTCCGGCGAACCATGCGGACAGTCCGGCCCCCGGGGTGCGGGTGCGGCGTACCGGGCCGGTCGGGAACAGCGGTCCGGTCGCCTCGGGTCCTCGGAACGGCGGCTGGCGGCGGCGCAGCGGAAGCACGGTGCTGGGTTCTGTGTTGAGGGCCGCGAGCGGAACCACGCGGAAGGAGCGCCCCGGCCCGGCCGCGGTGTAAGCAGCCGGGTCGACCTGCGGGGCGGGACGGTCTCCTCTGAGCGGGCTGAGGACGAGCTGCGGCGGGCGGGGCATGCGGATGGGTTCCGTTCGGTTCGGTTGGCGGAAGTGGTGGCACGACTACTGCGGGCCGGTCGGTCGTTCGGGTGACCGGGAGAAGTGCGGCGGTCGGGCAGTTGCTGGTCACAAGGGGTGGGCGTCAACTTGCTGACCGAAAGCGGTGGTTCACGATGCGATCACTGGGGTGCTTGTGGCAGGGTCTGGCGGGTGCTGTTGGACTACGCGGACGTCCGCGACCACCGAGACTTTGACCTTCTGACCGCCCAGGGCCTGTACGACCTCGCCGCTTCGGGAAGCCCTGAGGAGCAGGCCGCTGCGTTCGCTGCCACCGCCCTGCGCAACCCGTCGGTGCGCAACGTGCTGGAGCGCCTGGCGGAACTGAACCTCCCTGCCTGGTACTTGACTGCCGGGAGCCTGTTCCAGACCGTGTGGAACGCCGCCGCCGGGCGGGCCGACCTGGGAGCGGGGATTCGGGATCACGATCTGTTCTTCTTCGACCCGGATACCTCCTGGGACGCGGAGGATGCCGTGATCAAGAAGTGCCTGGCGGCGGTCGCCGACCTCGGGGTGGAGCTGGAGCCCCGCAACCAGGCCCGGGTGCACTTGTGGTACCCGCAGAAGTGGGGCAAGGAGATCGCCCCGTACCGCGACCTGGCCGACGCCATCAGCTCGTTCGCGGCGACGAGCTGCTGCGTGGGGCTGAGCCTGGACGCGGGCGGCAAGCTGGCCGTGCACTCCACCCACGGGTTCGCGGACCTGTTCAACCTCGTGCTGCGGCCAAACCCGCTGACCGTCGCCCCGCAGGCGGTCTACGACACCAAGGCGGAGCGGTGGATGCAGGAGTGGCCGCAGCTGACGAAGCTGCCGTGGGTGGAGCCGACCAGTCGGCCGTGAGGCCGGTGGTCAGCCGACGGTCAGGCGGAGCGCGGAGTGGTCGCTGAGGCGGCTGGTGCGCACGTCGTGGTCGAAGCCGACCAAGGTCACCCGGGCGTGAACGTCGGGCGTGGTGAAGACGTGGTCGAGCCGCTGGCCGCCTTTGGGCCCGTACCAGGTGAGGTCGGCGGCGTCCGGGTGGGTCTGCCGGTAGGAGTCGACCAGCCCGAGCCGGCGTCCGAAGTCCAGGTAGAAGTCGAAGTCGTGGTCCTCGAACAGGGCGCGGCTGGGAGCCGGGCCGTGGCCGGGCTCGACCACGTTCAGGTCGCCGGTCACCAGGATCGGGACGGTCGGCTCGGCGGCGGCCCGGGCGCCCAGGGCGGTGATCACGCGTCGTTGGTAGGCCCGGCGGGCGGTGCTGCTCTCGGCGCTCATGCCGTTGGTGAGGGAGTAGAGGCCGACCACGTCGAGGTTCCCGAAGTGGGTGGTGAGGCGCACCGCGTGGAAGCGGGAGTCCTCTCCGTCGAGGTGGACCGGGCGGCTCTGGTAGCCCTTGGTGGCGATCACCGTCATGTAGCGGTCGTTCGGGCCGGTGCGGGGGCGGGTGACCTTGAAGCCGGAGCTGGTGAGCTCCCGCACCAGGAGGTCACCGGCGTCGTTGACCTTGACCTCGGTGAGGACGAGCACGTTGGCGCCGGTGCCGTAGATCCAGTCGAGCTGTCGGCGGACCCGGTCGGCTGACGGGCTCTCGATGTTGAGGGCGAGCAGCCGGAACTCGCTGGCCGCGACGCTGTCCTCGACGGTGTTCGCGGTGCCGAACAGGAAGTCCTGCTCCTGGCTGTTGGTCATGCGGTCACTTCCTGGGTGGCGGGCCGGGCGGCGAGGACGTCGGAGATGGTGGCGTTGATGACCGGGAGCGGCATGCGCTTGGCGTCGCGCTGGGCGTCGGTCTCGGACTGGGCGCCGCGGGCGGTGAAGGACCCGCCGCTGGGGGCGTCGATGATCCGGAAGGCGTCCTTGGTCGCGGGGCCCCGCAGGACGAGGGAGATCGTGCCGGCGTCCGCGTGGACGGAGTGCACGGCGGTGTGGTGCAGGACGTAGTGGTCGCCGGGGCGCTCGGTGCGGATCTGGCGGGGCACGAGGGTGGCGGGGTCGATGGTGTCGAAGCCCTCGTTGGTGCCGTACTGCACGTGCTGGTAGGAGCCGGTGAGGATCATCGACGCGAACGACCAGCGGTGGTCGTGCGGCCGGTCGAAGTAGCCGGGCCGGAACCGGTGGAGCCGCACGCGGTAGCGGTCGCCCTGGTGGATGACGAGCTTGTCGAGGAAGTCGAACTGCTCGCACATCGCGCCGAGTCCGGCGTCCCCGGCAAGGGCTGTGAGGAGGTTGGCGAGCAGCGCCCAGTTGTTGCGAGTGAGGGCGTCGAACGCCTCGGTGGTGGCGCTGGCCACCGCCGGGAGGTCGTCCCAGTCGAGGCCGTCGAGGCTGGGCAGGAGGCCGGTGGTCACGAGGCGGCTCCGATCGGGTTCGTCGCGGCGTCGAGGAGGTGCCGAAGCGCGGGGTGCATCCGGTAGTAGCGGCGGGCGGGGCCGGTCTGCGGCTGCCCGGCGGGCAGGGCCCCGGTGGTGGCGACGTGTCGGCAGACATCCGTGAGGAGGCGGAGCTGCGTGTCCTTGACGGCTTGGCGCAGGTCGGGCGCGTCGGTGGGCACGTCGCTGGTGGCGAGGACGTGGCCGGCGTCGACCTGCTCGGTGACGTGGTGGACGCTGCACACGACCGGCTGGCCGGTCAGAACGGCCCAGGCGACGGCGTCCATGCCGCGGTAGGCGGGCAGTGCACCGTTGTGGGCGTTGATGGTGCCGAGCAGGGGGACGGCCAGGACCGTCGGAGGGATGACGTCCATGCCGATCAGGACGAGGAGGTCGGTGCCCCAGTCGGCCAGGTGGGCGGCGGCGGCGTTCCAGTCGCGGTGGGCGACCCGGTGGTGGGCCAGGGGCGACGCGGCGAGGGCGAGCCGGGGGTGGGTGGCGCGGGTTGCGGGGTACCAGGGCGTGCCGTAGGCGCTGCCGGGCGGCTCCTGCTGCTGGCCGCCTTCGTGGAGGACGACTCCGGTGATCGGCAGGTTGTGGGCGGCAGCGAGGAACTGCGGCAGCCCCCGGGAGTCCGCGCCGGCGAGGACGGCGATGCGGGGCTCCGGCGCGCCGGTCGGCGCCGGAACGACGGGGGTGGCGTAGGCGTGCTGCCTGGCGATGCTGCTGGACAAGGTCGGGGGGACGGTGGTGGTGTCCAGGGCTTCCAGTGTGGCGGCCAGGGTGGTCGCGCCCTGTTCGCTGGCGGGCACGGGGGCGACCAGGCAGATGCTGAGGAGCTTGAGCGCGGCGTTCAGGTAGCGCGGGTCGGCGCTGTTCTTCGTCAGCTCCAGCCAGTGCCGGGCGAGGGTGAGGTAGATGTCGGCGAGATCGGCGTCCACCGTCGCGGCGGTGCCGTCGATGGGCGGGCGGGCAAGCGCGGAAGTCTCGACGGCGTGCAGCAGGGCCTCCTCCGCCGGGTCGTTCGCCCGGTGGTGGCCGGCGCGGGAGGCGAGCCAGATGCGGGTGGCGGCGCGGACCTGGTGGTCCGCGAGGGTGGGCCGGGCGATGAGCAGCGGAGGGCGGGAGGTGAGCGTCACGCCGCTGGCGGGCGGGGCGGGCGGGGGCTGGAGGGCCTGGCCGCGCAGGTCCCGCAGAGCCGCGACGGTGATGGTGTCGCCGTCGGTGCGGGCCTCGTCGGTCAGGGAGTCGGGGGTGATCACCGGGCCACGTCCTTGCTGACGGCGGCGAGCGTGGCGATGTGGTGGTCCACGGCCTGCTCGTCTCCGGGGTAGCCGAACAGCGGGGCCTTGATGAAGGAGTTGATGAATTGCTGCGCGCCGCCGTAGGTGGCCGGGTCGACGGTGGGCACGGTCGTCCACGGGGTGGTGCGGCTGGGCCGGTGGAACAGGGGCTCGTTGGCGATGACGGCGGTGGAGCCGGGGATGTCGAACTCGGTACCCAGGGCGGTGAGCAGGTCGGTGAACTCGGCGGCGGTGACTACGGCGGCCTGCTCGTGGAAGTGCAGTCCGAGGACGTACAGGCCGTTGGCGCCACGCTGCGGGTCGACGGTGGTCAGGGAGACGACGGGGTTGCCGTCGAGGGCGGCGGCGAAGCGGTCGAGGATGCCGCGGCGGCGCTCCTCGATGTCGTCGGCCTTGGCGAGCTGGTCGAGGCCGACGGCGGCGTTGAGGGTGGTCATCCGCGACTTGAGGCCCATCCCGGTCAGGGCGTACTGGTAGTACGGGGCGGTGGGGCTGATCTCCTTGAACGACCGCTTGTTGTAGTGGCCGTGGAGGAGGGCGAGTTCGCGGAACTTGTCGTGGTCGGTGACCAGGACGCCGCCCTCGCCGGTGGTGATGGCCTTCTGGTTGGTGGAGAAGACGGCCATCGCCCCGAAGGTGCCGACCCGATTGCCGCCCCAGGACGCGAAGTGCGCGTGGGAGCAGTCCTCCAGCAGCAGCAGGTCGTTGTCGCGGCAGAACTGGGCGATGGCGGTCATGTCGCAGGGGTTGCCCCACATGTGGGTGACGATGACGGCCCGGGTCCGGGCGGTGAGAAGGCCCGGCAGGTCATCGGGGTCGAGGTTGCCCCAGCCGTCGGCGTCGGCGAAGACCACCTTCACGCCCTCGTAGGCGAAGGGGGTGGCGGTGGCGAAGAAGGTGTAGGCGGGGGCGATGACCTCGTCCCCCTCGCCGAGTCCGGCGGCAACGCACATGGCGTGCAGGGCGGAGGTGCCGGAGGAGTAGGCGATGGCGTGGCGGCTGCCGACGAAGCGGGCGAACTCCGTCTCGAACTCGCCGATCACCCCGGTGGCGTCCCGCTCGGAGAGCGACCGGTCGAGCTGCCGGTCGACGGCCTGGCGCAGCTGCGGGTCGATGTGGGGCCACGTGTAGGGGGCGGGCTGGTTCACGGTCGTTCTCCTGACGTGGAGGGCGAGTTGGTGAGGAGGTCGGCGAGCAGGGCGGCGACCCGGTCGGTGGTCGTGGGCAGGTCCTCGCCGGCCGGGACGGTGAGGACGTGCCAGCCGTCTGCGGCGGCCATGTCGCGCAGGCGTTGGAGGCCGCGTTGCTGGTAGTCGAGGAAGGAGTCCCGGCCGAGCGTGGGGTAGGTGCCGTGCATGCCGAGTTCGGCGGGCCGCAGCTGGTGGGCCTTGCGCTCCCACAGCAGGACGGGGTCGACGTCCAGGAGGACCGTGTGGTCGGGGCGACGTACCCGGCTGAACAGGTGGGTGATCTCGTTGGTGCTCCAGCCCTGGCCGGTGAGGCGGGAGGCGAGCTTGAAGTACCAGCCGTCGACCAGGACCGGACCGGCGGTGAGCGCCGGGGTGATGACCTGCTCGCCGTGGGCGGTGAACCAGCTCGCCTGGAGGTGGGCCCAGAAGTTGTCCGAGAGGTCGGGGGCGTCGCCGCTGTGCCAGAGCATCCGGGCGAGGGGTTCCATCAGGGTGGTCGCGTACTTGGAGCTGGTGGAGACCTGCCTGCGGTCGATGTGGCGCAGCCCGAGGTGGGCGAGGGCGTCGGCCACCGCGGTGGCGAGGGTGGTCTTGCCGGCTCCGTCGGGGCCTTCCAGGGCGATGAACGGCGCGGCGGTCACTGGGTGGCCTCGTCGGTGAAGACCTCGCCGAGCTGGTCGAGGGCCCGCTGTGCCTGGTGACCGACTTCGGCGAGGTACAGCAGGTCGTCGGTGGTGAGCCGGGCGGGGTCGCAGGTCAGGTTCTGCTCGACCTGCGCCGCGGTGGTGAAGCCTGCCAGCACAGCGGCTCCGGGCCAGCGGCGCAGGCAGTAGGCGAGAGCGGCGTGGGCCAGGGGGTCCGGGCCGTTGCCGAGGTGGTGGCGGATCTCGTCCAGGTACGGGCCAAGGACGGTGAGGGCGGGTTCGGTGAACCACGCCTTGCGCTGGCGGTGGTCTCCGTCGGCGAAGGCCGGGGGCGCGGCGGCGGTGTGCTTGCCGGTGAGCAGGCCCTGCCCGAGCGCCTTGTTCACGATCACCGTCACGGAGTGGGCTGCGCTGAACTCGCGGATGCCGTCGGTCGCCGACGGCGGGGTGAGGAGGTTGTCGCGGACGGCCAGGACGTCGGGGCGGATCTCGGCGAAGTGGCGGCGGAACCGGGCGTGCTTGTCCTCGCGCTGGCCGGGCTCGGTCGTCAGGCGCTCGGGGGCGAAGCGGTGCGGGCCGCGCATGCCGACGGAGCGGATCAGGCCCTCTTCCTGGAAGCCGCGCAGGGTCGCGACGGCCTTCTCCAGCAGGGCGTCTCCGGGCCCGAAGTCGGCGTTGTGCAGGGAGTAGACGTCGAGGTGGTCGACGCCCAGACGCTCCAGGGTGCCTTCGAGGCGGCGGCGCAGGTGGGCGGGCTCCATGGCGTGGTCGGTGCCGGGCTCAGTGAAGTAGCCGACCTTGCTGGTGACGGCGAACTCGTGGCGGGGGATGCCGCGCAGGAAGGTGCCGAGGAGCTGTTCGGAGTGGCCGTGTCCGTACACGTCGGCGGTGTCGAAGAGGTTCGCGCCGAGGGCGAAGGCCCGCTCAAGGCCGGCGAGGGCCTGGTGGTCGTCGGCGGTGCTCCAGCCCATCGGCATGCCGAGGTTGTGGGCGGGGCCGCCGATCGGCCAGCAGCCGATTCCCAGGCGTGAGCAGGTGGTGCCGCTGGGCAGGATGAGGGTGCCGCCGGGGTGCGCGGGGGTGTTCATGCCGTTCTCCTCTCGGTGGTCGGGACGGGTGGGTTCAGGTGCCGCAGGGGTCGGCGGCGTTGATCAGCTGCCAGCCGTCGGAGTTCGTCCAGCGGTCGTGCTGGTCGCGCAGGCGCTCGGCGTGCCGGGCCGGGAGCGCGGCGGTGAGGGCGCGGACTTCGGGCCCGACGACGGCGCGCAGGTGGTCGAACTCGCGGTCGAGCATGCTGGCGATGCCGTCGGCGAGCCGGTCGGTGTCGCCGACGGACGGGGTGCTGGTGATCTCGTGGAGCATGCCGGTCAGGACGGTGTAAGCGGAGTCCTTGAGAACGGTTCGGGCCGCGCGGACGGAGTGCCGCGGCTGGCCGTCGAGGACCTTCTCCAGTGACTTGAGGGTGTAGTCGAGCGGGAAGCTGCGGTCGATCCACAGCTGGGCCGCCGAGCTGGCCTCTCCGATGCGCGCATCGAGGTAGCGGGAGTCGACCCGGCCCATGGAAGGCCTGGCCGCTCCGGTCAGCCCGGCCTTCTCGGCCATCTTGGTGTAGGCGGCGCCGACCAGGCACTCCATGCTGACGAGCATGTAGGAGATCCCGGAGTGCAGCGGCCGGCCGGTGGTGTGTTCGGCGACGAAGTCGGGGTCGCGGACGCCTTCGACTATCTCCTCGACCGGCAGGTGCGGCAGCGGGTGGAGGAGGAGGTCGGTGCGGCCCTGGAAGGCGTGGGTGGCTTCGAGTTCGGCCAGGCTCATCAGCGGGTCGAAGGTGATGTAGGTCAGGCGGGTCGACACGTCGAGCGCCGAGAGGGTGCGGATCGCCAGGGCGTTCTGCTCCGCGCTGGTGTCCTTGTTGAAGCGGGTGAGGATCGAGTCGACGCCCGACTCGACGCCGAACAGGCAGCGGCGGAGACCGAGTTCGGTGAGCTTGCGCCACATCGCGGCGCGTTCGACGTGCCAGCCGAAGTCTCGGCCGGGGTGGTAGACCTGCTCGATTCGGCAGCTGGTCTCCCAGCGGAAGCGCGCGTCGTGGAACATGTGCGCGAGGTCCAGGGCGCGGGTGACGGCGTCGGGCCCGCCGCCCATGAACTCCTCGTCGACGCTGTAGATGGTGCGGGAGGTGTCCGGGAAGTGGTCGAAGACCCGGCTCATCTCGCCGAGCATCCACGGCAGGGACGCGGGCTCGGCCCCCGACCACTGGCCCTTGTGGCCGCGCGGGCAGAACGAGCAGGCGCTCTTGCATCCCCGGGAGCACTCCAGTTGGGCGACGCCGTCGTTGGCGAACGTGGCCGGAAGCAGGTCCAGCTCGGGGAGGATGTCGGTCTGGTTCCGGTTCGGGACGGTGGCGGTGCGGCGGCGTGCGAGCTGGAGGCCGCCGCCGCGGGCGGCCCCGGTGAAGCCGATCCCCTGGATCGCCTCCCGCTCCAGCTCGCCGTGCCAGTGCGCCAGGACGTCCTGGATGGTGGCTTCGCCCGCGCCGCGGGCGATCAGCAGCTTGGGGTACCGGCCGAGGAGAAGTTCCTCGTTGCGCACGGTCAGGCTTCCGCCGGCGACGATCAGCGGCGGGTTCGGCAGCCGGTACGCGGTGTCGAGAAGTTCGGTGAGCAGGTCGTGCTGGCCGAAGGTCGCCGAGACGCCGAGGATGTCCGCCGGGTTGTCGACCAGGTCCTTGGCGAGGTCGGCCATGGTGACGCCGAGCTGCATGTCCAGGAGCCGGACTTCGCCGAGGAGGGTGGTACGGGCGGCTCGCGCGAGGTCGCTGATGCCGAGAGGGAACCGCGGGAGGGGGAACGTCTCGGGGTGGTAGAGCGCGGCGATGGTGACAGCGGGCCGGGTGAAGTAGTGGGCGGCGGTGTCATCCAGGTCGGCGAGCGTCAGCCAGCTGGTGTCCCGGTCAAGGCGAAGGTGATCGGCCAGGCGTGCCGGCCAGGCCCTGGTGGTGTGCGGCTCGCCGGACAGGTCGGCGACGACCCAGCGGCCGTCGAGGCGCTCGATGAGGATCAGGCGGCGGTCGAGGGTGCCCGTTACCCGTACCCGGCCGCTCTCGTCGGCAAGGTGCGTTTCGAGGTGTGCCCGAAGCGCGGGCGGGTCGACGAGCAGGAAGTCCGACTCGTCGGCCGCCGTGTCGGGGAAGTGCGGGACCGCGAGCCGAAGAGCTTCACGGAGCCGTTCGACGGCGAGGGGTAAAGCGGCGGGCGTGGCGCTGACGATCACGGGTGTCCTCCTCGGGCTGGAAGGGGCGGGATGGCGACGCCGACGGTTCGCGTCGGGGGGTGCCCCGCCGGGGTCAGGTGAGAGTCGCCCCCGGCGGGGCTTGGGCCCGCTCGGGGGAGCGCGGGCCGTGGATGCCGGTGGCTCGCGGGCCCGGCGGCACCGCCGGGCCCCCGGCGGATTGGGGTGGGCACCGGAGGGACGTTCCGGTGCCGGTCGCTGCCGGGCCGTCCGGCTTCCCGACGAAGCCCACGGCCCGGCCCGGCCCCTCCCCCAGTGAAGGGGCGCCTGTTGGTTCGGGGCTGGACCCTCGACCAGCCCCGGCCGCTCTCACCTCGCCCCCGGCGAGGTGAGAGACCGGCCGCGTCTTTCCGCCCTGGGGCGGAGCTCATCTGCCGACTGCCCCCGCCTGCGGCGTCGGGGGTCGGGGTTGGGCGTGTTCGGTGCTACGCCGCGCGGCGGACGGGTGCGGCGCGCGCTCCGGGCGTTCGGATCACGCCGACCCGTATGACGGGCGCCATCGTCGGCAGCAGCATCGCGGCACGGAACGACGCGATCAGTCCGGCCGTCCGGGCGGCACAGGCCGCGTCGCCCTGCTCCAGCTCCGGCCGCACCTCCACGAGGGGGGCTCGGCCGTGATCGGGCAGGGCGACGACGATCTCGAACCAGACATCCCGCACCGTGCCGCTGTCCGCTCGGCGAGTGCCCCAGCCGCTCGCGTCCGCGTACGACTTGACGATCAGCAGGCCCCGGCCGCTCTCTGCGTTCGCCGGCACGGGCGAGGGGCGGACGGTCGGCGTGGTGTTCGCCTTGCACGGGTCGGTGACGGTGACCCGCAGGACCGACCGGTCCCGGTGCACTGCTGCTTCGACGTGGAGGACTTCGTGCTCGTCCTCGCCGTCGATGCTGTGCGTGAGCGCGTTGGTGGTCAGCTCCGAGGCGCAGATCAGGACCGCGTCGAGCTGGTCGTCGGTCAGGTCCAGGTAGGACAGGTCCGCGCGCAGCTGCTTGCGGACCTCGCGGATGGAGGCGCGTCTCGCCGGGACGGTTCGCTTCGAGATGACGGTGCTGTGCATGGCAGATCCTCCGGGCCGGGTTGGTGGTGCGGCTGGGGGTGAATCCGGTGACGGCCCGGAGGCCGCCGAGAGCACGCTCAGGTGCCGCTGCGCGGGGCAGCGGGCAGCGGGGCGACTTCATGCGGGGCTTGCAGGTCGAACTGGTGAAGGTGACGCCCACCTGCGGGAATCGTCACTATCAGCCAGCGGCCTGTGACAGACAGCATGACGGCTGATGCACCGTCAGTGCAAGACGTGCATCTGAAATCTGTGAATTATCAGTTATCGAAGCAAGGTTCTATTGCCATTGGCGGCTGGTGGTGGCGAACCAGCGGCGGAGACGTGCACACTGGTCCACGGACACAGACGGAGGGGAAACGCATGGCCGCAGCAGTGCCCCAGGTGCGGTATCGGCGCGTCGGCGCCGAACTTCAGCTGCTCCGCAAGCAGTCGGGCAAGTCAGCTCAGGAAGTGGCAACGGCCGTCCCCGGCATGAACCTCATGAAGCTGAGCCGCTACGAGAACGCGGCCGTCCAGCTCAAGCCCGAGGTCGTGAAGTCGTTGCTGGACTTCTACGAGTGCGGCCCGGGCCTGGCCGAGGTCCTGCTGGAGGGCCTTCGCGATACTGGCCGCCCCGGCTGGGTCGCCGGCTATGGCGATCTCAACCCCTTGCACCAGGATCTGATCAGGCTCGAAGAGACCGCGGTCAGCTGCCGGTCCTACGAGGTGTCCTACATCCCCGGCCTGCTCCAGACCCGGCGTTATGCGCGCACCATCATCGCCTCCGGATCGCACCGGGGCGCCAGCCTCGAGGCCCGAGTCGAAGTCCGGATCAACCGCCAGTCCGTGCTGACCCGCGAAGACGATCCGTTGAAGCTGTGGACGGTCATCCACGAGTCGGCGCTGACGATGAAGGCGCCCGACAACGTCATGGAAGACCAGCTCGACAGGCTCATCCAGTGGAGCGAGCTGGGCAACATCACGATCCAGGTCATGCCAGCCCTGGCACCTCCGCACGCGGGCCAGAACGGTCCCTTCACGCTGCTGGAGTTCCCACACCGAGACCTCGACCTGGTGCTGCTGAGCGACATGATCAGCAGCAGGTGGGTCGAGAAGCCCACGGAGGTCGAGGCGTACCGCGTGGCCTTCGATCAGATCATGGCGACTGCCCTTGGTCTGGAAGATTCCCTCAGCCTCATCCGCGAGAAGAGAGATCAGCTCAAGTGACCTACTACCGCAATGCCGCCGACCTGCCGGTCGTCTGGACGAAGGCAGTGGACAGCAACCCCAACGAGAACTGCGTCGAATGCGGCATCCTGGCCGGCACCGTGGTGATGCGCGACAGCAAAGACCCGCACGGGCCTGCCCATGCCTACCCTCCGGTGAAGTTCGACGCGTTCCTGACCGCCGTCGCTGGCCGGACTCTCGTCCCGGTCGCCTGATCCGCACCAGCTTGTACGGCCCGACGCCTCCGCGCGGTGTCGGGCCTTCGGCGTGCCAGCAGTCCTGCGGACTGTCGTACCTCGCCCAGGACTGGTAGTTCAGGGAAGCTCGCGGAATTCGCCGTTCGCCGCGCCGCTCTGAAAGGCTCGCCACTCGTCCTGGTCGAAGACCAGAGGCGGGGCGTCCGGGTCGGCGCCGTGGCGCATCACGATGTACTCCCCGACGAACGCGATCTGCGGGCCATCGAGTGCGTCCGGCGCGGCCAGCCACTGGGCCCCGGTGAGGTCGAGGTCGTGGGGCTTCGGAGTGCGGCTGGACGGGTCGATCACGTCTGGTCTCCTGGTCGGTCTGCGGTCCGATATCGGCGTGGGCTCCCGCCAGTATCTCTGTACGGGCCAGCAGTCTCGGCGCCATCCTGAGCAGGACGACGGGCAGAGGTTCGCCCTGACCAAGCAACGAGTCGTTCTGCTGCTCGGCGGTGAGTGTGCCTCCGGGCGGGCGTGCCACGGGCGTCCGTTCTGTTCGGTGGGCCGTCAGGGCCGGGGTCGCGGCGTCCTGGGCTGTGCCGTCTGGCCGACTAGTGGTCGGTGGTCAACAGGACGATCTCGATGGCGAGGGCCCCAAGCTTCTCCTTATCAGGCGGGTAGATGCCGCGCAGGGCAGCGAGGATGCCGTCCCGGTCGGCGGCCGGGTTGATCGCGGCCGGGGTCTCGTTGTCGAGGAGGGCCACGAAGTCCGGGTAGCGGTCGACCCGGACGACTTCGCACGTGGCCGACTGGTCGTGTTCGGTGTGGAAGTCAATCCGGTCGCCGGGCCGGATCAGTGCCTTGGCCGGGCTCGCGGTGCGTACCTCGACGGTCTTGGTGCCGCTGGCGACCAGGGCGTGGTACTCGGGCAGGAGGTGCAGGTCGTGCGTCCTGGCCGGGCCGCCGTAGTCGGGCAGGGAGCGGCGA
>NZ_JAXCLC010000110.1:0-16415 GCF_034043715.1 Kitasatospora purpeofusca
GGGGGGGGGGCGGCCCCCCCCCCCCCCCCCGACCGGGGTGCTCAATGGGAGCTGAGGACAGCTCGGTCGGCGCCCAGGAAGGCTTCGGTCGGGGGCAGGCCGACGGTGCGGCGAGGGGCGCCGGCGCGGGCGGTGACGACGCCGCGGACCAGCTCGCGCAGCCAGCGGTGGCCGGCGTCCTGGTCGTTGCGCGGGTGCCAGGCCATGGTCAGCACCACCTCGGGCATCTTCACCGGGAGCGGGAAGGTGCTCAGGCCGAGGGCCTCGGCCGCCCGGGTGCCGAGGCGGGCCGGGGCGAGGCCGACCAGATCGCTGTCGCGGAGCAGGAAGAGCGCGGCCGGGTAGCTCGGCACGCTGGCGACCACCCGCCGGGAGAGGCCGACCTCGGCCAGCCGCTGGTCGATCGGTCCCTGGCCGCGGCCGTTGCGGGAGACCGCGAGATGATCGGCGGTGGCGAACTCCTCGGCGGTGGGGGGTGCGCCGACGGTCAGCGGGTGTCCGGTGCGGGCGATGCCCACCAGGCCGGAGGTGGCGAGCGGTTCGGTGCGGGTCTCCGGATCGAGGTGGTCCGTCACGCCGACCTCCAGGTCGATCACGCCGTCCCGCATCGCGCTGGCGCCCTCCGGGTGGTCGCTCAGGAAGCGCAGGGTGACGGCCGGGGCCTGGGCGCGGACCGTCTCCACCAGGGTCGCGCCGATAGTGGTGAGGAGGACGTCCCCGGTCTGGAGGGTGAAGCGGCGGTTGAGGTCGGCCGGTTCGGCGGCGGCGCGCGGGACCAGCAGCGACTGGCCCCGGCTGACCAGCGCCCTGACCTCCGCCCGTAGTTCCACCGCGCGCGGCGTCGGGACCAGCCCCCGGCCGGCCCGGACCAGGAGCGGATCGCCGAGCACCCGGCGCAGCCGCCCGAGCGTGCGACTCATCGCGGGGGCCGAGGTGTGCAGCCGCTCTGCGGCGCCTGTCACGCTGCCCTCCTCCAGCAGGGCGTCCAGGGCGACAAGCAGGTTGAGATCGAGGTCCGGCATGAAGTTCTCCGCTGGTGGTCGGTCGGCTGGGTGGGGGCGGTGGGGGCGGGGATGACCAGAAGTGGAAGCAGTGCTGACCAGGGTTTCCGGGGGATGCATGACGACTGGTCATCTACCGTCGATCGTGACAACTCCCCTTTGGAGTGAAGGATCTGACGTGATGATTGACAATGACATGTTGGTGGTGGCCTGCCAAGGAGGCCGTGTGCCTACCTTTCGTCCGGCCGACGGCGCACGCCGGCCGCGTCGGCGCGGTGGGCTGCCCGGGCTTCCCGGGTGCCGCCCAGGTGACGCCCCCGCGTGACCGGTCGGCCCGGCGGCGGGGGTGCGGAAGTGGTGACGGTCGGTCCGGATCATCGGACGGTGGTACATACCAATAGACCTGCGCCGGAGCGCGCCCCGGGCTGACCGGCGGGTGTGGCGGATGGCGGTGTGCGGGTGCGGTGGTGCCGCGGGCGGTGGTGGGGACGGCTGGCGGTCGCGGTGGCGACCGGCCTCGCGTTCGAGCGAGAGTGGGAGGGTGAGTTCCTCCTCGTACGCGGAAAGGCCCCCCGGTGCCGCCCCCGGGCGGCAGGTGGCCTGTGTCTGGGTGCGGCGGAACGCCGTGGGGCCGGAGTACGGGCAACTGGTCGTGCCGGACGGCTGTGTGGACCTGGTGTGGTCGGCGGCGGGCCTGGAGGTGGTCGGCCCGGACCGCGCGCCGCGGACCGTGCCGGTGCCGGGCGGGGCCGAGCTGGCCGGGGTGCGGTTCCGGCCCGGCGCGGCCGGCCTGCTGCTGGGCGCGATGCCGGCGCGGGAGCTCTGCGACCTCCAGGTGCCGTTGGCCGACGTGGCCGGTGCGGGGGTGGCGGAGCGGCTCGGGGAACGGCTGGCGGAGCAGCGCGCGGTGGGTCTTGTGGAGCGGGACGGGGAGTCGGGTGGGAAGTGGGGCGAGGGGCGGCGCGCCCGGGTGCGGGGGCCGGCGGAGGTCGCGGCCCTGCTGGACGCCTTCGTGGCCTCGCGGGTGCCCGGGTGGACCCCGGACCGGGTGGTGGAGCGGGCGGTGGCCGCGCTGGGGCGTCCGAAGGGGGTGCGGCTGGCGGACCTGGCGGCGGAACTCGGCCTATCGGAGCGGCAGTTGCGGCGCCGGGTGACCGACGCGGTCGGCTACGGGCCGAAGACCCTGCACGCGGTGCTGCGGTTCCGGCGGGCGGTGGCCCGGGCACGGCCCTGCGATCACGGTGGAGGTGGAGGTGGATGCGGAGGCGGACGCGGAGATGGCGGTGCGGTGCCCGGATTGGCGGAGGTGGCGGCGCTGGCCGGGTACGCCGATCAGGCGCACCTCACGAGGGAGGTGCGCCGGTGGTCGGGGGTGTCGCCGACGGTTCTGCTGGGCCGGGCGGTCGCGCGGCCCGGTCAGGCGCCCCCGGGGGCGTCGTAGGCGCGGAGGGTGAGCAGTGCCTGGAGGGTGACACCGGGGCGGGCCTCGGACTCGGTGCTCGCCGACCAGCGGACCCAGTGGATCGGCCAGCCGCCGTCCGGCTGCTGCTCGGCGGCGAGGTGGTCGAGCCCGCGGGCGAGTTCGGCGGCGGTGAACCAGCGGCGGGCCAGGCTGTCCGGCCGGCGGGCGTAGTCGTGCGGGAGGTGGTACTCGCCCGGTGAATAGCCGGGGGAGATCAGGGCGTCCTCGGGCCGGGCCGGGTCGAGCAGGACGATCCGCTGCTCGCGGACCAGTGCGCCCAGGCGCGCGGCCTCCCGTCGGGCCCAGGCGGCGTCCGGGGCGGCGTCGAGGAAGCGGATCGCGGCGCCCGCCTCGTACGGGTGGGTCTCTCGGAGGTTCTCGACGGCGGTGCGGCAGTAGGCGGTGGCGGCGGTGAGCCACGGGTGGACGATGCCCCGGCGGAGCAGCGGGGCGACGATCTGGCCGGTGGACAGCAGTGCGCCGACCGGCGGTTCGCCGTCCTCGGGCACCGGCACGAACGGCGGGTGCGGGTAGGGGCGCAGGCTCGGCAGGACGACGGGCACGCCGCCGTCGGGCGCGGCGACGCCCGCCAGCCAGTCGCAGACCGCCCGGGCGCGGGCGTCGTCCAGTGCGCCGGCCTCCTCCAGGACGAGCAGCGCGCCCGGGACGGCGATGGGTTGGGCGGCGGGCCCGCGCACGTCCGGTTCGAGGCCGTAGGCGTAGCCGCCGTCGGTGGAGCGGTGGGCGTCGAGGGCGGCGAGGACGCCGGCCGGGTCGCTCTCGCCGCCGAAGAGATGGGCGAAGCGCCGCTGTTCGAGGACGCGGCCGGAGGTCCAGAGGAACCGGGCGGCGTCGTCGAGGCGGGCCCCGGTGAGGCGTGCGCTGCGGGTGCGGGTCATGACTCGACCGTAGGCGGGCCGGGGGCGGCCGTCTTGAACGTTTCGGACGCGGGCGCGGAGGTGTCGTGGGGGGGGACGGGTGCGGTGGGTGTCAGAGCTCCTTGGCGGCCGCGCGGCGCTGTCGCTTCCCGAGCGGTGCCTGGGAGAGGTCCTCGGCCTGGGAACGGAGGTTCTTGTGGCCGTAGCCGCGTTCGTCGAGCCAGGCGCGCGCCGACTGCTCCGCGCGCTCGGTGGCGTCGAGGATGTCCTCCTCGGCCTCGCCGGAGTCCTGGTAGCGGAACGTGAAGACCGCACGGGCGTTCAGGTCGTAGCTGAGGTGGCCCTCGGGGGTGAAGGCGGCGAAGAGGATGTCGTGCTCGGCGGCCTTGGACCGCAGCTCGGCGTGCTGCTCGGGGGTGAGGCCGTCGAAGACGCCGCGGACGGTAATGCGGAAGGTGCGGGTGGTCATCCGGCGAGCGTAGTTCGCGGGGTGGGGGTGGGCGAAGGGTTTTGCGCCGGGGCGGGTCGGTCAGGCCTCGTGGAGGGCAGCGTCGGCGGGCGTGGAGGTGGAGGAGGCGGCGGCGGTGGGCGCCGGGGGCGCGTCGAGGGCGGGCCAGGCGATCCGGGTGGCGCAGAGCGCGACGACCAGTGCCGAGGCCGCGACCACGCCCATGCCCCAGGCCAGGCCGGTGGCGTTGGCGACGAAGCCGATCACGGCCGGACCGGCGAGCAGTCCGGTGGTGCCGGTGGCGGCGACCAGCGCCAGGGCGTCGGACCCCTGCCGGGCGGCGGCTACGTAGACGCAGGGAGTGACGGCGGCGATGCCGAGCCCGACGCAGGCGAAGCCGATCAGGGCCGGTACCACGCCGCCGACCAGCAGGGCGAGCGCCAGGCCGAGCCCGGCCACGGTGCTGCCGACCCGGACGATCAGGCCGTCCCCGAAGCGGGTGCGCCAACCGTCGGCGAACAGCCGGGCGACGACCATCATCACCGAGATGACGGCGATGCCCAGCGGGGCCAGCTGGGGCGAGGCGTGCACGACGTTCTTCAGGTAGAGGGCGGACCAGTCGTTCATGGCGCCCTCGGTGATGGTGCCGAAGACCATCGCGACGCCCATCCAGATGGTGATCCGGGAGGGGAGCGGGATGCCGCGGCGCCTCGGCGGCGCTGCCTCGGTGGCGGAACCGGAGGCCGCTTCCGCCGTCTCGCCGTCGGCCTTCCCGTCGGCCTTCCCGTCGGCCGCGGCCGGCTGCGGCTCGTCCGCGAGCATGGCGGTCCGGGCCAGCAGGAGCAGCAGCGCGAGGACGGCGGCCGCGATCGCGAAGTGCGCGGACAGCGTGGTGGTGACGACGTTCACGCCGGAGGCGAGCAGGGCGGCCAGGCCCAGTCCGGCGCTGAAGGTGGCGTGCAGCCTGGACATCGCGGTGCGGCGGAAGCGGACCTCCAGCGCGGCGCCCTGGGCGTTCATCGCGACGTTCAGGAAGCCGACCGCGACGCCGTCCAGGGCCGCCACCAGCAGCAGGACGGGGAAGTTCGGGGCGAGGGTGAAGCCGGCCAGGACCAGGCCGAGGACGAGCGCGGAGACCGTGGCGAGGGTGCGCGAGCCGTACCGCTTCATCATCGTGGCGACGAGCGGGAAGGAGGCGGCCGCGCCGATGCCGGAGGCCATCAGCAGCAGGCCGATCCGGCCGTCGCTGAGCTCGAACCTGGTCTTCAGGGCGGGCAGACGGGACACCCAGGTCGCGTACTGGAAACCGAGGAAGCAGAACAGCGCTGCGATGGCCAGGTGCGCCCGCAGGAAGTCGTCGCGCACGCGGAGCATGTGCATCAGTCCGATTCTTGGGTGGGGGAGGGAGGGGAAACGGCGGCGCTAGGGGTGGAGGGGCATCGCCATGTAGACGGCCCGGTCGCCGTAACTCGCGGGGAGCCGTACCTCGGGGTGGGGGAGGTAGCCGAGGGGGGCCCAGAGCACTTCGCTGCCTCGGACGGCGACCAGCGAGATGGTGGCGTAGCCGCGGTCGCGGGCCGTGTCGGCGAGGAAGGTGAGCAGGCGCGGAGCCAGGCCGCGTCCGCGCAGCCGCTCGGTCACGACCAGGTCGTGGGCGTGCAGATTGGTGGAGTCGACGGGGGCCGGGGACTCCGCGCTGCCGAGATCGGGGCAGTGGCCGAGCGGGTAGGGCAGGGCGAGCAGGTAGCCGCCGAACTCGCCCTTGTGCTCGAACGCGAAGCAGTGGTCGGGGGCGGCCCGGTGGCGCGAGCGCAGGGCGTCACCGCCCTCGGAGAGGCCGCTCTCGCCGTAGGCGCGGGCCTCCAGCGGCACCACCTCGGCCCAGTCGTGCTCGGCCAGCGGGCGGACGAGGAGTTCCTCGTCGAGGCGTCCACCGTAGGGGAGTCGGGTGGTGGGGAGCTGGGTGGTGGTGGGCTGGGCGGTACGGAGCTGGGCGGTACGGAGCCGGGCGGCCGGGTGCGCGGACATCTACTGCGGTACTCCCTCGGGGCGGGGCGCGCCGTCCGGGCTGCCCGCCCGGACGCAGCTGTAAGGGAGCGGCGGGAAGCCGTTGAACCCCCGCGTGGTGTAGGCGGTGGCGTAGGCGCCGCAGGAGAGAATCCACACCGGGTCGCCCGAGGCGGCGTCCCGGGGGACGGCCACGCCGGCGCCCTCGTCGGCGTAGGCGTCGTCGCTGTCGCAGGTGGGCCCGGCGATCACGGCGGGCACGGTCACGGCGCCGGGGTGGGTGGGGAACTCCAGCCGGTAGCGCAACTCGTCCATCTCGTACAGGCCGTTGAACTTGCCGCAGCTCAGATAGAGCCAGTGCGCCCGTCCGCCGTCCAGTTGCTGACGGTCCGTCAGACGGATGACGTGGGCCCGGATCGCGCCGTGGTCGGCGACCAGGTGGCGGCCCGGCTCCAGCAGGAAGCCGAGCGGCGCCGCGGAGATCTCGCGCAGCCGCTGCATGCCCTCCCGGATGACCGTGAACATCTTGTCGACCGGCGGGTCGAGCGGTTCCCCGCGCCGGTCCAGTACGCCGAGGGCGGGCAGGCCGCCGCCGAGGTTGACGTGGTCCAGCAGGATGCCCCGCCGGTTGGCCTCCTCGACCACCGAGGCGATCGTCTCCAGGGCCTGCTGCCAGGCCTCGGAGGTGAGTTGCTGGGAGCCGACGTGCACCGAGAGGCCGGCCGGGACCAGTCCGGCGTCCCGGGCCGCCTCCAGCACCCGCACGGCGTCCGCCGGCGAGCAGCCGAACTTCCGGCTCAGGCCCCAGAGCGCCCCCTCACCGGTGGTGGCGAGACGGCAGAACACCCGTGCACCAGGCGCGTGTTCGGCGATCGCGAGGACGTCGGCCAGGCTGTCGGTGGCGAAGTCGCGTACGCCGAGCCGGTACGCCTCGGCGATCTGGCGATCGGACTTGATCGTGTTTCCGTAGTGGACCCGTTCGACCGGCACGCCGGTGCGCAGCGCCTGGACGATCTCCTGCGGCCCGGCCGCGTCGAAGCCGGAGCCCCGGGCGGCCAGGCAGTCGAGCACCTCGTCCACCGGACAGGCCTTCATCGCGAACCGGATGTCGACGTCCGGCAGTTCGCGCAGCAGGGCGTCGTACTGGGACTCGATGCCGTCGAGGTCGTAGACGATCCGGTCGTCCTCGGTGGCGGCCAGGGCGGTGCGCAGGCGTCCGTGGTCAGGCATGGGCTGCGCTCCGGCCGGTGGTGGGTTGGTCGGGTCTTCCGGGCGTGGTCGTGTTCGTGCTCGTGGGGGTGGCTGCGGCGGTGGGCGCGGGCGCGGGCGCGAGGAGGCCGGTGTCCGACGGCGTCGGCGGGACGGTCCGGGCGGCGGCGACCAGCGGGCGCCAGGCGTCGACGAGCAGGGCGAACGCCTCGATGTCGGCCTGCGCCTCGTCCAGCAGGCGTTCCCGCCGCGGCAGCAGATGATCGGCGAAGTCGGCGTAGCGCCCGCCGAGCCCGCGGTAGGCGCGGTCGAGAACGGCCAGCCGCCGGTGGTTCTCCGCCCGGTCCTCGCCCGCGGCGAGGCGGGCGAACCCGGCCACGGCCGCCGGCCGCACGTGGTGGTGCTCGTCCAGCAGCGCCCCGCCGGCCGACTCCAGCGCGGCGTACACCGGGTGGAGGTACAGCATCGAGAGCAGGAACTTGGTGAACCGCAGCTGGTAGGCGAGGAATCCGGCGTCGGTGCGCCGCTCCGGGGTGTAGTGGTTGACGATGTTGCGGTTGTGGGTGACGCCGGGCAGCCCGGCGTTGAGCACCAGGTGGTGCAGGAAGTAGTCGCTGCCGATGGTGTCGGTCGCCGGCGGCAGCGGCACCCGCTCGTACAACTCGCGGTCCAGCGCGATGTTGGACATGTCGATCCGCCAGATGTCGGGCAGGTCGAGCACGGCACGGTCGTGGGTGAACGGGTCGGTGCCGTTGCCGACGAACGAGTCCGCGACCAGCTCGCGCCGCTGTTCGGCGGTGGAACCGGTGGCCGCCCACAGGCCCACGACCTCCTCGTAGGCCGCCGGGTCCAGTGCCCGGACCTCCCCGAGGTCGACCGAGAGTTCGCCGATGAAGGAGCTGCCGACCAGGGCGACCGGCTTTCCCGCGTGCGCCGGGTCGAGGGTGTGGTGGGTGACACCGGACGCGGCGTCGGCGGCGCGCCGGCCGATCGAGCGCAGCTCGTGGTGGATCGGGAACACCGGTTCGCCGTCCAGCTCCTGGTAAGTGCTGTCGGAGTCGCGGCGGTGCAGCGAGGTGCAGCCGAGCGCGGCGGCGAACAGGAACGCCCGGTTGGTGCAGGCGCCGTAGGAGACGGTGTCCGGCAGCATCAGGTCGAGCAGCCGGTCGGCACCGGCCGCCGCGGACAGGGCCGGGGTCGAGGCGAGGGCCGGGGTTGCGGCGAGGGCCTGGTCGATCACGGTTCGGAGGAAGGCGCGCTGCTGTTCCTCGTCGAGGTGGTGGACGAGGAGGCCGGGGACGGCGGGGAGGTCGGCGACGGCCTTCTCGTGTCCGGCGCGGGTCGCGGCGTCGGCCGAGTCGAGGATCAGCAGGTGCACCCGGACGCCGAACTCGCGGGCGGCCCAGGCGGCTTCGGCGCCGATGTCGGCGATGGCGGGGGCGCAGGCCCGGTTGGTGGGCAGGGCGAGACAGATGCCGGGTGCGGCGATGTCCACGGTCATGCCTCGTCCTTCCCGGGGTCGGGGCTCGTATCAGCGGTGTTGGGGCCGGCGTCAGGGCGGGGGTCGAGGCCGGCGTCGGGGCGGGGGGCGGGGCCGGCGTCTGCCTCTGCGTCGGCGGTGTGCCAGGACTCCAGGCCGAGCAGCCTGGCGCCGAGGCCGGTGAGTTCGGCCGCGCCGTAGCGCAGCGACTCGTGCCGGCCGTGGTCGCCCACCAGGGTGCGGTTCCAGGTCGGGGTGGAGCGGTCGCGCCAGGAGCCGATGCGCGACTCGCGGAGTTCCGTGTGCTCCTCCAGCGCCGGCATCATCGACAGGTACTGCACGGAGCGCACGCCGTTCGCCGAGGTGTTGGCGGCCACGCCGTGCGCCAGCATGCCGTTCCAGATCAGCAGGTCCCCGGCCTTCAACTCGGGCCGGACGACGGGGAACTCGGTGCGGTCGACGGCCGGACGGATCGGGTCGCGGTCGGCCGGCTGGGCGGCCTGCCAGGAGTTGAACCGGCGGAACAGCTCGGGGTCGCACTGGAAGCCGCCGTGGTCCGGCGCGGTGTCGTTGAGCGCGATGATGCCCTGCACGCGCTGGGGGAGTATCCCGGCGGTGGTGTCGACGTCCCAGTGCAGCTCGATGTCGAAGCCCTTGTCGGTGGGCTCGATCAGCGCGCGGTCGCGGTTCTTGACGTTCGGCGGATTGAGGTTGAGCCGGTCGAGGGTGACCCAGAGCTCCTCGCAGTCCCAGACGTCGACGAAGGCGTCGTAGACCCGGCGGGCCTGTCGGCTGTCCCACATCAGCTGGTGCTGGTAGGCCTCGACGAAGCCGTAGATGTACAGGTGCTGGTCCAGCTCGTCCCGGAAGTCCCGCTCCTCGTACCAGGTTTCGGGTCGCTCGGGGTCGAGCCCCTGGAACGACCAGGCGAAGTCGAGCAGCCTGCGCGCGGCCTCGGGGGCGATCGCCTCCGGCACGACGACGTAGCCGTACGTCTGCCAGAAGGCGAACTGCTCCTCCGACAGCACGCGCAACGGGCGCTGCTTCTCAATGTCCCTCAGTGCGGTGGCGGCGAGGTAGGCCTCGCCGTCGTTGCTGAAGTACGGGCGCTCCGAAGCGGCTCGATACAGGTACCCGTCGGGCTTCGGCATCACGTCACTCCAAGGTCGGGTCGGGGCGTCGGATCGGTGGCGGTCGTGTGCCCGGGCGAGGGAGGGGGCGGGGTCGCGGGTACGGGTCGTCGGGCGGGCGCGGAGAAGGGCGCGGCTCAGCACGCGGCGAAGGGGACGGCGGAGGAGACAGGGGAGGAAACGGCGGCGGAAACGGGGAGGGCGAGGGGGCCCTGACGGGGAGTGAGGAGGCGGCTGGTTTGCTCGTCGGACAAGGAGTGCCGACAGCTGTTCCGGCCTCGTCAAACGCGTGTGACCCTACGGTGGACTAGACCAACTTCCGGTGTCAACCCTCGTCCCCGCGGCCCCGGGAGACGCTCCGTCGGTCGCCGGACGACCGGGTGTGACCTGCGAGGAAGCCGGGGATCCGGCGGGTCACGGCCGGTCGGCGCGGCGGTCCGGCGGACCGGCTCGCCGTTGCCCCCTCAGGCAGTCGCCGCTGCCCGAAGGGGCTGGTGGCCGGCGGCGTTGTGGGGTTGGCGCGGTCCCGGGCGGGCGCTCGTGCCGGTGTCGGTGCGGAAACGGGGCGGGGCCTGCGGGGAGGCTGTGGAGGGTGTGAGGGGTGTGGCGGAGGCGACCGCCCGGAGGGGCACCGTTACTGCTCGCGTGGTGCCGGGCGGGCGGTGCGTCCGGGCCCGGCGCCCGGGAGCCAGGTGAGCGGCAGGGTGCGCGGCAGGGCGGTCTAGACCTCACGGTGGCGGAGGGAACGCCAGGGCGCGTCGTTGTTCCTGGATCGGCCATAGGTTCGCTCTATGAGCTCATAGATCGGCACCGCCTACAGTGGCAAGGTCCGGCGGGGTTGGGTGGACGTGGGTCACCCTCGCCCGTCCGCCCCACCGGGCACTGTGCCGCCCTGCCGGGCACGGTGCCGCTCGACACCCGCTGTGCCGCTCGACCCGCTCTGCCGCTCGACCCCGTCCTGTCCGTCCCCGTCCGGAGGATCGCCCCGAGATGACCCGCCCGATCCGTGTCGCGATCGTCGGCGCCGGCCCCGCCGGTATATACGCCGCCGACGCCCTGCTGAAGTCCGACGCCGCCCAGCAGCCCGGGGTCTCCATCGACCTCTTCGAGCGGATGCCCGCGCCGTTCGGTCTGATCCGGTACGGTGTGGCGCCCGACCACCCGCGGATCAAGGGCATCGTCACCGCCCTCCACAAGGTGCTGGACAAGCCGGAGGTCCGGCTGTTCGGCAACGTCGACTACCCCGACGACCTCGCCCTGGACGACCTGCACCGGTTCTACGACGCCGTGGTCTTCTCCACCGGCGCGATGGCCGACCGCGCGCTCGACGTCCCCGGCATCGGCCTCGACGGCTCCTACGGCGCCGCCGACTTCGTCTCCTGGTACGACGGCCACCCCGACGTCCCGCGCACCTGGCCGCTGGAGGCTGAGAAGGTCGCCGTGCTCGGCGCCGGAAACGTCGCCCTGGACGTGGCCCGCATCCTCGCCAAGACCGCCGACGAGCTCCTGCCCACCGAGATCCCGCCGAACGTGTACGAGGGCCTCAAGCGCAACCGGGCCCAGGAAGTGCACGTCTTCGCCCGCCGCGGTCCCGCCCAGGCCAAGTTCAGCCCGATGGAGCTGCGCGAGCTCGACCACTCGCCCAACATCGAGGTGATCGTCGCTCCCGAGGACATCGACTACGACGAGGGCTCGATCGCCGAGCGGCGCGCCGCCAAGCACGTCGACATGGTCGCCTCGACCATCGAGAACTGGGCCATCCGGGACGTCGGCGACCGCCCGCACCGCCTCTACCTGCACTTCTTCGAGTCCCCGGTGGAGGTGCTCGGCGAGGACGGCAAGGTCAGCGGGCTGCGCACCGAGCGCACCGAACTCGACGGCACCGGCAATGTCCGCGGCACCGGGGAGTTCACCGACTGGGACGTCCGCTCGATCTACCGGGCGATCGGGTACTACTCGGACGAGCTGCCCAAGCTGCCGTTCGACCCGGTCTCCGGCACCGTGCCGAACGCGGCCGGCCGGGTGCTCGCCGCCGACGGGTCGCACCAGGACGCGCTGTACGTGACCGGCTGGATCAAGCGCGGGCCGGTCGGCCTGATCGGGCACACCAAGGGCGACGCCAACGAGACCGTCGCCTGCCTGCTCGCCGACCGGGCCGAGGGGCGACTGCCGGGCGCCGTCGAGCCCGACCCGGAGGCGGTCCCGGCGTACCTGCGGGAGCGCGGGGTGCGGTTCACCACCTGGCAGGGCTGGTACGAACTCGACGCCCAAGAGCGCGCGTTGGGCTCGGCCGAGGGGCGGGAGCGGGTCAAGGTGGTGGAGCGGGAGGACATGCTCCGGCACAGCGGGGCGTAGTCCTGAGCGGGGTCGGCCCCCGCTCGGAGTCGGAGCGAGCCCCGCCCCGGCCCGTCGAGGGTGGACAACGGTCCCGGCGAGGGGCCGGGGCGGTGTCGGCCTACTTGGGCATCTCGTTCCAGAGCTGGTCGGCGCTCTTGCCGGTGACCTGGACCCAGATCTGGCCGGCGCCGTAGTCCCTGGTGTTCAGCAGGTACGCCAGGTCGGGCCGCCGGTAGGTCTTCGCGACGTAGTCGATGAACCGGGCGGTGGCGCTGTAACCGCTGTCGTACCGGTCGCCCGGGGCGAGCGGATGCACGGTGCCGGGCTGGAAGTTGTAGTAGCGCACCCAGTCCGCCAGCCCCTCCTCCAGCCACCACGGGCGGCCCGGGTGCCCGAAGAACGCCACGTGCGCGGCCTCGTGCAGCAGGAAGCCGGTGTCGTTCCGGTTGTTGCGGGTGTAGTCGACGCTCGCGTGGATCTCGGGCACGGCGCCGGGCCGCGCCTCGGCGGGGTGGTCGGTGATCTGCGGGTCGAGGACGATCCGGAACCGCGGGGCGGGGGTCCACGCGCCCTTGATGGCCAGGTTGGAGATCGTCGAGTAGTAGTCCGCGATGGTCTGCTTCTGCTGCTCGAGCCACGGGCCGAGGTCCGGGGCCCGCGAGTAGTCCAGGTCGATGACCGGGCGGCCGGGGGTCGGCGGGGTGGTGCCGCTGGTCCGGTCGAGGTTCCAGTTCTGCGCCGGGTCACCGGTGTTGCAGCCGGCCACCTTCGCGTTCAGGTCGGCGCCGCGGGCGAGGCAGAGACTCGGGTCCGAGACGTTGCGCAGCAGCCAGCCCCGGCCGTCGCCCAGCGAAGTGTTCTGCAGGCTCCACCGCTGGTTGTCCGCGGCCACGTAGTTCCAGGCGCCGACGGTGTTCCGGCCCATGTCGCGGTCGATCGCGTTGTTGGTGCCCGGCACCTTGACCGACCAGGTGCCGGCGCCCTCGTCCCTGATCGTCCAGATCTGCTGCGCGGATGCCTCGTTCCAGTCGCGGACCACCACGTTGGACCCGCTGTCACGGCTGTCCCACTGGAGGGCGCCGCCCGCCTTGCTGGAGACGCGGTAGTCGGCGCCGCTGACCGGCAGCGGCAGGTCGGTCGTGCTCGCGCTCGCGGTCCCGGCCCCCAGGGCCGTTCCTGACACCGCGGTCGCGGCGACCAGGACCGCGGCGGCGGCCGTACGACGGTTGATCATGTCGGGTTCCCCTCTCGGCCGGATCCCCGGTGGATCCCGCCTCCCGTCATGTCACCGCGCCGCCGTACACGGTGGGTTGACGGACCGTCGACGGACGCGTCGGCGGGGGCGGCGCCGTACGGCCGACGCGACGCCCTCCCGACCTCCGACCTCCGACTTCCGACTCCCGACTCGCGCGCCGGGCCGTTGTGCCCTGTCCTCGGTCCTCGGTCCTCAGTCCTCGGTGGGCGGGGGCGGGGCGAGGACGACCGGCCAGGCGTCCTCCCAGGCGATCACCTGCTCCAGCGCGAGCCCGGGGCGGGCGTTGAACACGGCCGTCGCGGTGCCGGCCCGGGCGTAGAGGGCCGGGTCGACCGCGGCCTCCGCGTGCAGGACCAGGGCCGCCTCGGGGACGGCGGCCGAACGCTCCGGGAACGCCGCCGGGTCCGCGCCGATCTGCTCCAGCGTGAACGGGTACGCGGCCACCGCGACGGTCAGGCGGTCCCCGTCCAGGGCGTGCTCCGCCCAGCCGTCGGTGGGGAGGAGGAAGAACGCGCCGTCCCCCTCGTGCCCGTACCAGCTCAGCTTGGCGACGGCGCGCTCGCCGGGCGGGCCGTCCGGATCGACGAGCAGCGCCACCACGGGCGCGTCCGGGTCGTCGGGGTTGATGCCGTTACGGACGTAGAGCCGGGCCACGGGCGACCTCCGGTCGGGGGGTGGGTGGGAGTGTACGTGGGGGTGCGTGGGCGAATGCCGGCCGGGGAGGCCGGTGGGTGACCGCCCCGGATCGTTGTCATGGACGCGACTTTAATAGGCGAGTCGCGTGAACGACAGGAGAACCGTGCGCTCCGGTTCGCGCCGGATTGTCTGCTATGGGGTGGGCTCGCGCTTGCGCCCGGTCCGCTGTCCGTCGTGCTGTCCGGCCCCCTGCTCGTCCTGCTGTCCGTCGTGCTGTCCGTCCTGCTGTCCGGCTCGCTGTTCGGCCCGTCGTGGTCCGCCGTCGCGACGGCGTGCCTCGACGAGGTGGCGGGTCAGGGCGAGGGTGGTGAGCACGGCGAGGAGGGTACAGACGCCCGGCCAGCCCGCCAGTGCGTGGGCGCGCAGGCCGAGCCAGGAGCCGATGCTCCCGCCGAGGTAACCGAACGTCATGTAGGCGGTGTTGAGGCGGCTGCGGGCGTCGGCCCGGAGCTCGTAGACCCGCGTCTTGTTGGCGATCATGCCGGACTGCATCGAGACGTCCAGCAGCAGCGTACCGGCTACCAGGACGGCCAGGCCCGCCGCGCCGCCCCCGCCCCCGGCCGCCAGGACCGCCGCCGAGGCGAGGGCGCCGAGCAGTCCGGCCAGGTTCACGGGGTCGGCGCCCCGGCGGTCCACCACCCGTCCGGCGAACGGCGTGCAGACCATCGTCGCCGCCCCGACCAGCGCGATCAGCCCGACCGTCTGCGCGCCGAACCCGTACTCGGGCCCGGTGAGCAGCAGCGGCAGGCAGGTCCAGACGGCGCAGAACCCGCCGAAGACCATGGCCTGGTAGAAGCCCGAGCGGCGCAACTCCGGTTCGTCGCGCAGCAGTCGGAGCGGTTCGACCAGCAGCGACCCGTACGGCGGCCGGACGGCCGGGGCGACGGCGGTGACGTCCGGCAGGGCGCGGGTCAGGACGGCCGCGAGTACCAGCGTCAGCACCCCCGCCGCCAGGTACGGGGCGCGCCAGCCCAGGTACTCGCCGAGCGTGCCGCTGAACGTCCGCGCCAGCAGCATGCCGCCGGTGGCCCCGCTCAGCAGGGTGCCCATCACCGCCCCGCGCCGGTCGGCGGGCACCAGCCCGGCCGCCATCGGCGACACCACCTGGGCGGCGACCGTGGTGGTCCCGACGGCGACGCTCGCCGCCAGCAGTACGGGCAGTGTGGGCGCGCACCCGGCCGCCAGCAGTTCGACGCCGGTGAGCCCGAGCAGGGTGGTCAGCAGTCGGCGGTTGGGTATTCGGTCGCCCAGCGGCACGATGAGGAAGATCCCGATGGAGTAACCGATCTGAGTGAACGTCACCGCCAGCGCGGCGGAACTCTCGGAAGTGTCCAGGCCGGCGGCGATCAGCGGGGTGATCGCCTGCGGGAAGTAGATCGTGCCCACGCCGACGGCGCAGGTGACGGTGAGCAGCAGGAGCAGGCGGCGAGTCATACCCGGAGGTTGGCCCGGCGGCGCGCCGTTGCCAATCGATGTAGCGTGGCGCTTCATGGTCATCACCTTCGAGCTGGGCGTCGAGGACCTCGCGGACACCCGGTTCGCCCTCTCGCCGCTGAACGAGACCGTGCTCAGCCTGCGCGTCCTGCGCGAACCGGGCCTGTCGGCGCTGCACCTGCCCTGGCGGCGGTCAGTGCTCCGGTCGCTCGGTGAACTCGACGGCTTCGACAGCGGGTTGCTGCTCTCCCTGGTCGCCTCGCGGCGGACCGTGCCGGACTTCCTCACCCCCCGCCCGGAGACCTTCGCGCCGACCTTCGAGGAGGAGTTGGCCGTCGTCCGCCGCACCGCCCTCGCGGTGGTCCGGCGCGACCTGCTGGACACCCACCTCCCCGACCCGCCGCCCGAACCCCTGAGCACCGCCCTCGACCGCGCCCTCGACCGCGCCGGCGACGCGGCCGTCCGCCGGCTGCGCGACGCGCTGTGCGAACTCCTGCGGCGCTACTGGGAGATCGCGGTGCGGCCGGAGTGGCCGGGGATGCGGCTGCTGCTGGAGGCCGACATGACCTACCGCGCCCGCCGGCTCGCCCTCGGCGGCGCCCGCCTGCTCTTCGCCGACATGCACCCCTCGCTGCGCTGGCACCGGGGAGTCCTGCACATCGCCGACATGATCGGCCGGCACCATGTCCTCGCCTCCGGACGGGGGTTGCTGCTCCTGCCGTCCGTGTTCGCCCACAAGCCGGCGCCACCGCTCAGCCCGGACGGCGCGCCCTCGCTGGCGTACCCCTGCCGGGGCGTCGCGACCCTCTGGTCCGGCCCGCCCGTCGTCGAGGCACGGGCGCTCACCGCGCTGGTCGGCGCGGCCAAGGCGCGGCTGCTCACCATGCTGGACGAGCCGCTGGCCACCGTCGAACTCGCGCGCCGGCTGCGGGTCACGCCGAGTGCCGTCTCGCAGCACCTGCGGGTGCTGCACGCCAACGGCCTGGTCGCCCGGGCCCGGGACGGGCGGCAGGTGCTCTACCGGCGGACGTCGCTGGGGGACCGGCTGGGGGGTGGGGTGGGAGAGTAGGCGGTCGGT
>NZ_JAXCLC010000111.1:0-16341 GCF_034043715.1 Kitasatospora purpeofusca
GGGGGGGGGGGCCCCCCCGGCGGCCCCCCCCGGGGGTGGGGGGGCCCCCCCCCCCCCCCCCCCCGCGGGCGGAGCGGCGGCACCGGGACGGATGTCACAGATCCGACACAGTGCCGCAAAGAGGATCGACGCCCTATTTTGTCCGTATTTGTCAGTCTTTAGATGGCGATCGGAAGCAGTCGGTTCCCCGCCGATGTGGCTTTCTAACGCACATTTCCAGCCAATCCGCAGGTCAGGACTGTGATCTGGGCGACGCCTGCCCCCCGGGGACTGCGCGATCACTGATCGGAGGCGTAGCCTTAATCCCCGCTGTCCAAACATCCCAAAAGGAAGCGGAAGAGGGCGGTTGCCGCCGTGTCGCCACAGTCCCCCGAACACCCCAACAGCTCGGCTAGCTCCACTGGCTTCGGCCCCAATGAGTGGCTCGTCGACGAGATCTACCAGCAGTACCTCCAGGACCCGAACTCGGTCGACCGAGCCTGGTGGGACTTTTTCGCCGACTACAAGCCCGGTACCGAGGTGACCCCAGTGACCCAGGCCGCGACCCAGGTCGGCGTGACGCCGATCCCCGCCGCCGCCCCCGCGTCCGCTCCGGCCGTCCAGGCCCCCGCAGCCCCGGCCGCCCCCGCGCCGGTGCAGCAGGCCCCGACAGCCCCCGCGGCCCCCGTGGCTCCCGCGCCGCTCGCCGCGCCTCCGGCCGCGCCCCCGGCGCCCAAGGCCGCCGCCCCGGCACCCGTGCCGGCCGTCGCGAGCGCGGGCCCCGAGCTGGTCCAGCTCCGCGGGCCGGCCAAGGCCGTCGCCACCAACATGGACGCCTCGCTGGAGGTGCCGACCGCCACCTCGGTCCGCGCCGTCCCGGCCAAGCTGCTGATCGACAACCGCATTGTCATCAACAACCACCTGCAGCGCGCCCGCGGTGGCAAGGTCTCCTTCACCCACCTGATCGGTTACGCCCTGGTCCAGGCCGTCAAGGCCTACCCGGGCATGAACCACAGCTACAAGGTGGAGGACGGCAAGTCCTACCTGGTCAAGCCCGAGCACGTGAACCTCGGCCTGGCCATCGACCTGGTCAAGCCGAACGGTGACCGCCAGCTCGTCGTCGCGGCCATCAAGAAGGCCGAGACGCTCGACTTCTTCGGCTTCTGGCAGGCCTACGAGGACATCGTCCGCCGGGCCCGCGCCAACAAGCTGACCATGGACGACTTCACCGGCGTCACGGTCTCGCTGACCAACCCCGGCGGCATCGGCACCGTGCACTCCGTGCCGCGCCTGATGCAGAACCAGGGCACCATCGTCGGCGTCGGCGCCATGGAGTACCCGGCCGAGTTCCAGGGCTCCGCCCCGGAGACCCTGGCCCGCCTCGGCGTCTCCAAGATCATGACGCTGACCTCGACCTACGACCACCGCGTCATCCAGGGTGCGGCGTCCGGCGAGTTCCTGCGCACGATCCACCAGCTGCTGCTCGGGCAGAACGGCTTCTACGACGAGATCTTCGAGTCCCTCCGGATCCCGTACGAGCCGGTCCGCTGGGCCACCGACGTCGCCACCACGCACGACGACGAGGTCAACAAGACCGCCCGCGTCATCGAGCTGATCCACTCCTACCGGGTCCGCGGCCACCTCATGGCCGACACCGACCCGCTGGAGTACAAGCAGCGCAAGCACCCCGACCTGGACGTCACCACCCACGGCCTCACCCTGTGGGACCTGGAGCGCGAGTTCGCGGTCGGCGGCTTCGGCGGCCAGCGGATGATGAAGCTCCGCGACATCCTCGGCCTGCTGCGCAACACGTACTGCCGCACGGTCGGCATCGAGTACATGCACATCCAGGACCCCAAGCAGCGCAGGTGGCTGCAGGAGCGCCTGGAGAAGCCGTACACCAAGCCGGAGCGCGAGGAGCAGCTGCGCATCCTGCGCCGGCTGAACTCGGCCGAGGCCTTCGAGACCTTCCTGCAGACCAAGTACGTCGGGCAGAAGCGTTTCTCGCTGGAGGGCGGCGAGTCGCTCATCCCGCTGCTGGACGCCACCATCGACTCGGCGGCCGAGCACCGCCTGGACGAGGCCGTCATCGGCATGGCCCACCGCGGCCGCCTCAACGTGCTGGCCAACATCGTCGGCAAGCCGTACGGCAAGATCTTCGGCGAGTTCGAGGGCAACCTCGACCCGAAGTCGATGCACGGCTCCGGCGACGTGAAGTACCACCTCGGCTCCGAGGGCACCTTCACCGGCCTGGACGGCGAGACCATCAAGGTCTCGCTGGCCGCGAACCCCTCCCACCTGGAGGCCGTGGACCCGGTCGTCGAGGGCATCGCCCGCGCCAAGCAGGACATCCTGGACCAGGGCGGCACGACCTTCCCGGTGCTGCCGATCCAGATCCACGGCGACGCGGCCTTCGCCGGCCAGGGCGTCGTCGCGGAGACCCTGAACATGTCGCAGCTGCGCGGCTACCGCACCGGCGGCACCGTGCACGTCGTGGTGAACAACCAGGTCGGCTTCACCGCCGCCCCGGCCTCCAGCCGCTCCTCGATGTACTGCACCGACGTGGCCCGCATGATCGAGGCCCCGATCTTCCACGTGAACGGCGACGACCCGGAGGCCGTGGTCCGCATCGCGCGGCTCGCCTTCGAGTTCCGCCAGGAGTTCCACAAGGACGTCGTGATCGACCTCATCTGCTACCGCCGCCGCGGTCACAACGAGGCCGACAACCCGTCGTTCACCCAGCCGCTGATGTACGACCTGATCGACAAGAAGCGCTCGGTGCGCAAGCTGTACACCGAGGGCCTGATCGGTCGCGGCGACATCACCATGGAAGAGGCGGAGCAGGCGCTCCAGGACTTCCAGGGCCAGCTGGAGAAGGTGTTCGCCGAGGTCCGCGACGCCGCCCAGACCCCGGCCCCCGCCACCAACGGCAAGCCGGTCGCCGACTTCCCGGTCACCATCCGGACCGGCATCTCCCAGGAGATGGTCAAGCGGATCGCCGCCTCGCAGGTCAACCTGCCGGACTGGCTGACCGTCCACCCGCGACTGATGCCGCAGCTGCAGCGCCGCGCCGGCTCGGTCGAGGACAACACCATCGACTGGGCGATGGGCGAGACCCTCGCCATCGGCTCGCTGCTCATGGAGGGCCACCCGGTCCGCCTGGCCGGCCAGGACAGCCGCCGGGGCACCTTCGGCCAGCGGCACGCCGTCCTGATCGACCGGGCCACCGGCGAGGACTACACCCCGCTGCAGTACCTCACCGAGGACCAGGCCCGCTACACCGTGTACGACAGCCTGCTGTCCGAGTACGCGGCGATGGGCTTCGAGTACGGCTACTCGCTGACCCGCCCGAACGCGCTGGTCATGTGGGAGGCGCAGTTCGGCGACTTCGTCAACGGCGCGCAGACCATGGTGGACGAGTACATCGCCTCCGCCGAGCAGAAGTGGGGCCAGCACTCGGGCGTCACCCTGCTGCTGCCGCACGGCTACGAGGGCCAGGGCCCGGACCACTCGTCCGCCCGCCCGGAGCGCTTCCTCCAGATGTGCGCGCAGGACAACATGACGGTCGCCATGCCGACCCTGCCGTCGAACTACTTCCACCTGCTGCGCTGGCAGGCGCACAACCCGCACCACAAGCCGCTGATCGTCTTCACCCCGAAGTCGATGCTGCGTCTGAAGGCCGCGGCGAGTGCGACGGAGGAGTTCCTGTCCGGCTCGTTCCGCCCGGTCATCGGCGACACCACCGTCGACCCGGCGAACGTCCGCAAGGTCGTCATCACGGCCGGCAAGTTCTACTACGACGTGGAGGCGGCCCGCACCGAGCGCGGCGTCACCGACACCGCGATCGTCCGGGTCGAGCGGCTCTACCCGCTGCCGGTGGCCGAGCTCCAGGAGGAGCTGGCCAAGTACGGCGACGACGTCCAGTTCGTCTGGGCGCAGGAGGAGCCGGCCAACCAGGGTGCCTGGCCGTTCATCGCGATGAACCTGGTCGACCACCTCCAGGTCGTCGTCGGCCGCAGCGCCGACGGTTCGCGGCTGCGCCGCGTCGCCCGCACGGCCTCCTCGGCCCCGGCGGTCGGCTCGGCCAAGCGCCACGGCGCCGAGCAGCAGGCGCTGCTGGAGGAGATCTTCACGATCTGACGCACCGGTCCGCACCGGTTCCCACCGGTCGGCCGCGCGAGCACGGCAACGGCCCCCCGTCTCCCTGGATCCCAGGGCGACGGGGGGCCGCCGTCGTTCCCGGACGGGCGCCGCGCCGTGCCCGCGCCGTGCCCGCGCCGTGTGCGAAGGTCCCAGCTCTGCAACCAAAGCGGCACCGACCTGCGCGGCCGGCTGACGGATCGATAGGTTATGCCTCGCCGGACCGTCGGCCGGGTGCCCGTCGTCGCGCCCACCGGCGGAGTCCGGTGGACCTCACCGCTCTCCCAGGGGGATCAAAACCGTATGACCGCCGACACGCCACGGGACGCCGCCGCCGCACCCCTCCCGCCGGTCTTCCAGCCGCTGCTCCCCGACGACCCCAGGGAGGTGGGCGGCTACCGCCTGTTCGCCCGGCTCGGGGCCGGCGGCATGGGCCGCGTCTACCTCTCCTACACGCCCGGCGGTCGGCCGGTGGCGCTCAAGGTGGTCCGCCCGGAGTTCGCCGAGGACAGCGAGTTCCGCCGCCGGTTCGCCCAGGAGGTCTCCAACGCCCAGCGCATCCACGGCCTCTACACCGCCCAGGTGATCGACTCCGGCGGTCTGGACTCGGACGCGCCGTGGCTGGTCACCGCCTACGTCCCCGGGCCGTCGCTGCAGCAGGTGGTCCGCGAGAACGGCGCGCTGCCGGTGCGCACCGTGCTGCTGCTGATGGGCGGCGTCGCCGAGGCGCTGCAGGCCATCCACAGCGTCGAGGTGGTCCACCGCGACCTCAAGCCGGCCAATGTGCTGGTGGCCGGCGACGGCCCGCGGGTGATCGACTTCGGTATCGCCCGGGCCGCCGACGCCACCGCCCTGACCGGCACCGGCTACCGGATCGGCTCGCCCGCCTTCATGTCCCCGGAGCAGGCCCAGGGCCGCCCGGTCACCCCGGCGACCGACGTGTTCGCGCTCGGCGCGCTGGCCGCGTACGTGGCCGGCGGCAGCGCGCCGTTCGGCGACGGCCCGGACACCGCCGTGCTCTACCGGGTGGTGCACGAGCAGCCCGATCTGGACGCCGTGCCGGCCGACCTGCGCGAGCTGGTCCTGCGCTGCCTCGCGAAGTCCCCGGAGGACCGGCCCCGGCCGGCCGAGATCATCGAGGTCGCCCGCAACCACCCGAGCGTCGGCGGCCAGCTGCGCTTCGCCGACGACTGGCTGCCCCGGCAGGTCAACACCGAGATCACCCGCCGCTCGGACCTGCCGAAGACTCCGCCCACCCCGCTGCCGGCCGCTCCCCCGCAGCCCTCGGGGCCGCCGTCCGGGTCGTCCCCGCTGACCCCGCTGACGCCGCCGCCGCCGGCCGGGGCGCCCGCCACCCACGCGGCCACCGCGCCGTCCTTCGGCCCGCCGCCCGGGTTCGGCCCGGTCCGGCCGGACACCCCGCCGCCCGGCTTCGTCCCGCCGCCGCTCGGCGCGTACGGCGCCGCGCAGCCGCCCACCGAGGCCCCCACCGGCCCGCTGCTCGGCGCCCCGCCCACCGTCCAGCTGCGGCCCGAGCCGCCGTCCTACGACACCCCGCCGCCCGGCCCGGTGGTCACCGACAGCCCGGCGCCCGCGCCGGCCCGCAAGAGCGGTGTCTCCTGGAAGGTGCTGCTGACCGTCGCCCTGGTGATGGCGGTCGGCGGCACGGCCGGCGGTGTGGTGCTGGTGAAGCAGATGGACGACAAGAAGTCGAACGACAGGTCGAACAGCGCCCAGCAGCAGCCCGCCCCGACTCCCCCGGCGACCACCGCCGCCGACAACTCGAAGTCACCGAGCAGCGAGCCGAGCCCGTCCCCCACCTCCGCCGCGGGCTCGTCGACGCCGTCGCCGTCGAAGTCCGCCGCCAACGGGGTGACCGCCCCGGCCCGGCCCACCGGCTACCAGCCGGTGATCGACAAGAAGTCGCTGACCATCCCGGGCACCGAGTACTCCAGCGACTCCTACCGGATCGACCTGATGGCGGGCACCGTCGTGCCCCGTGGCACCGAGCTGAAGTGGGGGCTCGGGCTGGGCCGGGAGTCCAACAGCTTCAGCAGCAGCCGGGCCGACGCCTTCGCCAGTATCGGCGACAACAAGTCGGACTTCGCCGTGATCACCGAGTCGACCGTCACCCCGGACCAGTGCGCGGTGGCGATCGACTCCCGGCCGGACACCGACCTGACGTTCAACCGGGTCACGCCGGGCCGCCTGCTCTGCATCCGCGACCGGACCACCCGCAACATCGCCATCGCCGTGGTCGAGGTGGCGGACGCCACCACCGGCTCGGCCAAGGTCACCCTGTCCACCTGGCGGGCCGGCTAGCCGGGTCCCGGTCCGGACTATTCTGGCCAGGTCGAATCCCCACCGGACCGGAGCGAACCGTGTACTTCACCGACCGAGGCATCGAGGAGCTGGCGAGCCGGCGCGGCGACGAGGAGGTCACCTTCGAGTGGCTGGCCGAGCGCCTGCGCGAGTTCGTCGACCTCAACCCGGACTTCGAGGTCCCGGTCGAGCGGCTGGCCACCTGGCTGGCCAGGCTCGACGACGAGGACGACGAGTGACCTGGTGAAACGGTGGTCGTGAGGGCCCGGAGGCAGCCGCCTCCGGGCCCTCGCGCATGCTCCCCGTAGGGGCGGGTCCAGGGGCTGTCTCCTTGGTGGGGGCAGATCGGCGAGCGTCGTTGGGGTGCGTGCATCGGCGGTGCCGAGGAGGGAGTCCATGCGGAGCATCGGCGACCGACGAGAAGCCGTCGAGGTGCGTGCCCCGGCGGCGACCGCCTGGTCCCACCAAGGAGACAGCCCCTAAGGGTCCGCTCCGGGTCGGCCTCGGGGTCGGACTCCCTTGACTTCGCCGTCACGCGATATATCGTCTTTGGGAGAGGACGCGATACATCGCGAGTCACACCAACGGGAGGCGGCAGAGATGAGCCAGTGGACGGTCGAAGGACCCGACAGGATCACCATCGAGGAGACGGTCCGAACGCTCCAGGTGCGGATCATCGACGGCACGGTCAACGTGGTCGCCGCCGACGGCCCCGCCCGGCTGGAGGTCACCGAGCTCAAGGGCGAGCCGCTGCACGTCACCCTGGTCGACGGCGTCCTCACCGTCACCTACAAGGACCTCAGCAGCTGGAACGAGTTCGGCGACGTGCTCAAGTCGGTCGAGTCGGTGAAGGGCTTCTTCTCCTCCTTCAAGCGCAAGCGGACCGCCGCCGTCACCGTGACCGTCCCGGCCGGCACCGAGGTCAAGGTCGGCACCGTCTCCGCCGCGACGACGGTCTCCGGCTTCACCGAGCACGTCTCGACGCAGACCGCCAGCGCCGACATCACCCTGGTCGGCCTGGCCGGGCGGACCGACGCCAGCACCGTCACCGGCGACGTGGACGCCCAGTCGGTGGCCGGGCAGCTGCGGCTGAACACCGTCTCCGGGCGGCTGACCGTGCTCGCCGGCACCGCCGAGCAGGTGCACGCCAACGCCGTCACCGGCGCGGTCACCCTGGACCTCGCGACCGCCACCCCCGCCCGGATCAAGGTCAACACGGTCAGCGGCGCGGTCGGCGTCCGGCTGCCCCCGCTGACCGACACCAAGGTCGAGGCCGGCACCACCACCGGCGACCTCTCCTCCGGCTTCGAGGAGCTCACCGTCGCCGGCGGCTGGGGCACCAAGCGCCTCTCCGGCCAGCTCGGCGACGGCAGCGGCAGCCTCTCGGTCACCACGGTCTCCGGGGCGGTCACCGTCCTCCAGCGGCCGGAGGCCGAGGAGGACACCCGGGCCGCCCGGGAGCTGCCCGCCCCCGACCTCGGCAAGTCCGACGCCCCCGGCACCGAGTCCGACACCCCCGGCACCGGCCCCGACCTCACCAAGGAGGCCTGACATGACCCCCGTCTTCGGCCACGGCCGGCTCCGGCTCTACCTGCTCAAGCTGCTCGACGAGGCCCCGCGCCACGGCTACGAGGTCATCCGGCTGCTGGAGGAGCGCTTCCAGGGCCTGTACGCGCCCTCCGCCGGCACCGTCTACCCGCGGCTCGCCAAGCTGGAGCAGGAGGGGCTGGTCGCCCACAGCACCGAGGGCGGGCGCAAGGTCTACCGGCTCACCGACGCCGGGCGCGCGGAACTCGCCACCCGGCAGGGCGAGCTGGACGATCTCGAGCTGGAGATCCACGACTCGGTGACCCAGCTCGCCGGGGCGATCCGCGAGGACGTCCGGGACAGCGCCCAGGACCTGCGCGAGCAGCTCTGGGGCGCGGCGGCCGAGCAGGCCAGGCGCGGCGCCGCGGACTCCGGGGAGCAGGGCCCGGAGAACGCCGGGAACCCGTGGGCCGGGCCGTGGGGCGACCAGGCCGCCTGGCAGCGCGCCAAGGAGGAGTTCGCCGCCTTCAAGCGGCAGGCCAAGGAGCAGGCGAAGCGCGCCAAGGAGCAGGAGAAGGCCGCCAAGGCCAAGGCGAAGGCCGCCGAGGAGGAGGCCCGCCGGCTGCGCGAGCAGTCCCGGGCGGCCCGGACCGCGGCCCAGCAGGAGGCGCTGCGGATCAAGCGCCGGGTGGAGCAGCAGGTCCGCGAGCACGCGGCGCGCGGCGACTGGCCGACGGGGCTGGCCGAGGGGCTCTCCGAGCTGACCAGGGGTCTGGCCGGGCTGGCCGACGCGGCCCGCTGGGGACAGTCCGGGGAGTCGAAGGAGGACTCCGCCGCCGAGCGGGTCACCGTCACCCGGATCGACCTGGACAAGAACGACCTGGACCAGACCGATCTGGACGGGCCGGCCGGCACGGTCCCGGGCGATCTGCCGGGATGGACCGCCGTCGACCCGGCCGGCGACCCGGCCCGGGAGCTGGAGCGGCTGCTCGACCGCTTCCGCGACCAGGTCCGCGACGCGGCCAGGGACGGCGGGGTGACCTCCGCCCGGCTGGCCGAGGCCCGCGCCGTCCTCGGCACCGCCGGCGAGCGGCTGAAGCGCCTGCTCGACCGCTCCTGATCCGGCCCGCCCGGCGCCCGGCTCCCCGCGCGGGGAGCCGGGCGCCGTCGCGTCACGGGCTCACGGGCTCACGGCTCACGGCTCACGGCTCACGGCTCACGGCGTCAGGACGAGCTTGCCGAACACCTCGCCCTTGGCCAGCCGGGCGAGGGCGTCCGGCGCCCCGTCCAGCGGCAGCACCGAGTCGATCACCGGCCGGACCCCGGTGGTGGCGCAGAACGACAGCAGCCCGGCCAGCTCCTCCTTGGTCCCCATGGTCGAGCCGACCACCCGCAGTTCCAGGAAGAAGATCCGGTTCAGTTCGGCGGCCGCCGGGCTGGGGCCCGAGGTGGCGCCGGAGATGACGATCGTGCCGCCCGGACGCAGTGACTTCACCGAGTGCGACCAGGTGGCGGCGCCGACCGTCTCCATCACCGCGTCCACCCGCTCGGGCAGCCTGGCCCCGCTCGGGAACGCCGCGTCGGCGCCGAGCCCCACCGCCCGGTCCCGCTTGGCCCCGTCCCGGCCGGTGACCCAGACCCGCAGTCCGGCCGCCTTGCCGAGGACCACCAGCGCGGTCGACACCCCGCCGCCGGCGCCCTGCACCAGCACGGTGTCACCGGGCTTCACCCCGGCGTTGGTGAACAGCATCCGATAGGCCGTCAGCCAGGCCGTGGGCAGGCAGGCGGCCTCCTCGAAGGAGAGTCCGGCGGGCTTGGGCAGCAGGTTCCAGCTGGGGACGGCCACCTGCTGGGCGAAGGTGCCCTGGTAGCGCTCGGTCAGGATCGAGCGCGGCTCGTCCGGGCCGACCCCGTGCCCGGTCTGGCCGATCACGGAGTGCAGGACCACCTCGTTGCCGTGCTCGTCGACGCCGGCGGCGTCACAGCCGAGGATCATCGGCAGCTTCTCGGCGGGCAGCCCGACCCCGCGCAGCGACCAGAGGTCGTGGTGGTTCAGGCTGGCGGCCCGGACCGTGACCACGCTCCAGCCCGGCCGGGCCACGGGTTCGGGGCGTTCGCCCAACTCCAGCCCGCTCAGCGGGTCGTCGGCGTCGATTCGTGCGGCATAGGCAGCAAACATGCACCGGACGATAGCCAGAACGCCCCCGGGCCCGGAACAGCGCGTGACTGTGACGCGTGTCCCGGGCCCGGGCGGGGTTCGGATCCTCGGGTCGGACGGGGCCCTGGGGTCCGTCGGCGGGCTAGCGGCGGGCGACGCCCTCGGCGCGGGCGGCCTCGGCGACGGCCTTGCTGACGGCCGGGGCGACCCGCTCGTCGAACGGCGAGGGGATGACCTTCTGCGGCGTCAGCTCGTCGGCCACCACACCGGCCAGCGCCTTGGCGGCGGCCAGCTTCATGCCCTCGGTGATCCGGGTGGCCCGGACCTGCAGCGCGCCGGCGAAGATGCCCGGGAACGCCAGCACGTTGTTGATCTGGTTCGGGAAGTCGCTGCGCCCGGTGGCCACCACGGCGGCGTACTTGTGCGCGACCTCGGGGTGGATCTCCGGGTTCGGGTTGGCCATGGCGAAGACGAACGCGCCCTCGGCCATGGTCGCGACGACCTCCTCCGGCACGGTGCCGCCGGAGACGCCGATGAAGACGTCGGCGCCGGCCATCGCGTCGGCCAGGGTGCCCTTGAGGCCGGTCCGGTTGCTCAGCCCGGCGATCTCCGCCTTGGCGTCGGTGAGGTCCTCGCGGCCCTGGTGCACCACGCCCTTGCGGTCGCACACGGCCACGTCGCCGATGCCGGCGGCCAGCAGCATCTTGGCGATGGCGATGCCGGCCGCGCCGGCGCCGGAGATGACGGCGCGCAGCGAGCCGATCTCGCGGCCGGTCACCTTGGCCGCGTTCCAGAGCGCGGCGGTGGTGACGATCGCGGTGCCGTGCTGGTCGTCGTGGAAGATCGGGATGTCCAGGGCCTCCTGGAGCCGGCGCTCGATCTCGAAGCAGCGCGGGGCGGAGATGTCCTCCAGGTTGACGCCGCCGAAGGACGGGGCCAGCCGGACCACGGTCTCGACGATCTCGTCCACGTCGGTGCAGGCGAGCGCGATCGGCACCGCGTCCACGCCGCCGAACTGCTTGAACAGGATCGCCTTGCCCTCCATGACGGGCAGCGAGGCCTCGGGGCCGATGTCGCCGAGGCCCAGCACGGCGGTGCCGTCGGTGACCACGGCCACCGTGTTGGCCTTCCAGGTGTAGTCGTTCACCAGCTCGGGCTGCTCGGCGATGGCCGTGCAGACGCGGGCGACACCCGGGGTGTAGGCGAGGGACAGGTCGTCCGCGTCGCGCACCGGGACGGTCGCCCGGACCTCCATCTTGCCGCCGCGGTGGAGCGCGAACACGGCGTCGACCGGATCGTCGGTGTCCTGGGTACTGCTGTGGATGATCTCCGCTGCCACGATGACCTCTTCGTCATTGATCGAGCGAGGACACCCGGCCGACGGGGCGGTCGACCCGGCCGGTCCCGGCATCCGGTGACCGGCGGCCGGTCAGCGGAACCCGGGAACGCCGAAGCGCCCCCCGGGGGAAGGCTGGGTCGGGGCGCCGCCGTCGAACGGGCGCCTCGAAATGAGGGTTTATGGAGTTGTCCGCGTGTGGTCCGCGCTGTGCTTCCGGGCCGAGCGTAGGTCGGACGAGGGCATCGCACCCATGCCTTTTCGTCCAAGTCACATGGTTGTCATGCGCCTCGCGTGCGCCTCACGGCCGCCTGTGGGCATCAGGCACCGTGAGAACCGGACCCCGGCAGCGGCAATGGCGCACACGTACGCACACCCGCGGGAGTGAACACGGACACGGTAGGGAAGCCGGTGCCGCCGGATACGGAGTCGACGTTCTGGACTTCCGTTCCTGTGCACCCCGGGCCTGTTTGCGGCCCGGCGGTCCGGTTCGAGCGTCGGGGGTCACCCGGTACCAGATTCTGACACACCCGCCCACGGACGCGGCAGGTCGGGATGGGAGGATCCGTTGTTCCGCCATCTCGCGTCCACCTCCGCGATGCCGCGGCGCCTCCCCCTCCCTCCCTCAGGAGCAACCGATGCACCACCCTGCCCCGGCCGCCCGCCGGGCCACCGCCGCGCTCGCCCTGGCCACCACCGGAACCCTTCTGCTGACCGGCTGCGGCGGGACCGCGACGGTCGCCGAGGACCCGGTCCAGCAGCTCCGCGCGAAGATCCCGAGCGCCCAGCAGTCGGGCAAGGTGCTGCGGATCGGGATGGACGTCAACTACCCGCCGGTGGAGTTCCGGGGCGCCGACGGCAAGCCCGACGGCCTGGACCCGGACATCGCCGCGGCCCTCGGCCGGATCCTCGACCTGCGGATCGAGTACGTCGACACCCCCTTCGACAAGCTCGTACCGAATCTCCACCACAAGCAGTACGACGTCGCGATGTCCGCGCTCAGCGACGTCCGCCAGCGCCGGGACGGCGTGGACGAGGCCGGCAGGCCGACCGGCCTCGCGGTGGACTTCGTGGACTACTTCATCGCCGGCACCTCGATCGTGGTGCCGAAGGGCAACCCCAAGGGCATCCACGGCCTGGACGACCTCTGCGGCCGGACCGTCGCGGTGCAGAGCGGTACCACCCAGGACGAGATCGTCGCCCGGCAGACGACCGCCTGCACCCGCGCCGGCAAGCCGCTCACCGTCCACAAGTTCGACAGCGACGCCAAGGCCCTGGCCGAGGTCTCCGGCGGCACGGCGCAGGCGGGCCTGAACGACTTCCCGGTGGCCGCCTACGCGGCGAAGAACACCGACGGCGGCAACCGCTTCGAGGTGGCCGGCGCGCAGTCCCGGTCCAACCCGTACGGGATCGCGCTGCGCAGGGAGGACACCGAACTGCGCGACGTCCTGGCCAAGGCGATCGACCAGCTGATCCGCAGCGGCGAGTACGACAGGATCCTCGGCAAGTGGAACGTCGCCGCCGGCGCGGCCCAGAACGCGGTGGTCAACGGAGGCATCTGAGCCGGACCGGACCGGGGGGCGGGCGGGGAGTCGGGCCGGGGGTCCGCCGGGGGTCCGGACCGGGGTCCGGACCGGGGTCCGGACCGCCGCGGAGCGGGCGCACGATCGGGCGAGTGCGCGGCCGGGCCTCCGGGCGGACAGCAGCGAGATCTGCATACTTATACGCAGGGTGACAGGGACACGGTATTCGTCCGAATAGCGGACAGCACGGGCCCCCGTTATCCGATTTTGATCTGAATGAGGGCCACCCGAGCGTCATCAGATGGCAGGATTCCCCCCATCTCGGATCGAGCCGGCCACTGGTCGAGGCGGTTCGGTCAACGCCCACCTCGGCGGACGGTGGCGGAGAGCAGTACCCGGTACCACCCTGTGTGTTCTCCCTGCCCGGCCGTACAGCGACGTACGGCCCTGCTGCTCCGGCGCGCCGCTCCCCCGCGGCACGCCCGTCCGACCTCTCCCTCAGGAGGAGATCCCCCATGATCGCCCGTACCCAGCGCACCCGCCTCCTCGCCTCCGCGGCGGTGCTCGCGTCCGCGTCGCTCGTGCTGACCGCCTGCGGCAGCAGCAAGTCCTCCTCCAGTGGCGGCAGCAGTGCGGCCAACCCCAGCGTCAGCGTCGCCGCCGTGTCCGCCGACCCCGCGCTCGCCGGGCTCGTCCCCGCCGACATCAAGTCCTCCGGCAAGCTGATCGTCGCCGCCGACGCCTCCTACGCGCCCAACGAGTTCAAGGACGACAAGGGCAACATCGTCGGCCTCGACGTCGACCTGGCCAACGCGATCGCCAAGAAGCTCGGCCTGGCCGCCGATGTGCAGAACGCCGACTTCACCTCGATCATCCCGGGCATCACGGCGAAGAAGTACCAGCTCGGCATGAGCTCCTTCACCGACACCAAGGAGCGCGAGCAGACCGTCGACATGGTCACCTACTTCACCGCGGGCAGCGCCGTCGCGGTCAAGAAGGGCAACCCGGACAAGATCGACCCCAAGGACCTCTGCGGCAAGAAGGTCGCCGTCCAGACCGGCACCACCCAGGCCCAGGAGATCACCGACGTCCGCAACCCGGAGTGCGCCAAGGCCAACAAGCCGGCCATCCCCAACGACGGTGACAAGTTCACCCTCCAGACCGACGTCACCACCGCGCTGGTCTCCGGCCGCGACCAGGTGATGATGGCCGACTCCCCGGTCGTCGACTACGCGATCAAGCAGACCAACGGCCAGCTGGAGAAGCTCGGCGAGACCTACGACAGCGCGCCCTACGGCGTCGTCGTCGACAAGGGCTCCCCGCTCTCCCCCGCCGTCCAGGGCGCCGTCCAGTCGCTGATCGCCGACGGCACCTACAAGCAGATCCTCGCGAAGTGGGGCGTCGAGGCCGGCGCGATCGACAAGTCCGAGATCAACGCCGCCAAGAGCTGATCCTCCGCACCACCACACCCCCTGAGGCCCCAAGGTGAAATCTTCCGAGCAGGGGGCGGTGAAATCGGGACGGCCTGAGAGCATCAAGGCCGTCCCGGTGCGCCACCCCGGACGCTGGGCCGGAGCAGTAGTCATCGTCGTCCTGGCGGCGATGCTGCTCCACGCCCTGATCTTCAACCCCGCGTTCCAGTGGGACGTCGTCAGAGACACGCTCACCAACGAGCAGATCATCCACGGCATCTGGGTGACGCTCGAACTGACCGCCCTGTCCATGCTGATGGGCGTGGTCGGCGGCGTGCTGCTCGCGATCATGCGGCTCTCGCCGAACCCCCTGCTGTCGGGGACGGCCTGGTTCTACATCTGGATCTTCCGCGGCACCCCCGTGCTGGTGCAGCTGGTGTTCTGGAACTTCCTGGGCGCCCTGTGGCCGAAGCTGTCGATCGGCATCCCGTTCGGTCCCGAGCTCTGGTCCGAGTCGACCAACACCCTGATCCCGACCTTCACCGCCGCCCTGCTGGGCCTCGGCCTCAACGAGGCGGCGTACATGGCGGAGATCGTCCGCGGCGGCATCCAGTCCGTCGACGAGGGCCAGACCGAGGCCGCCCACGCGCTCGGCATGAGCCGCGCGGCCGCGCTGCGCCGGATCGTGCTCCCGCAGGCGATGCGGGTGATCATCCCGCCGACCGGCAACGAGACCATCTCGATGCTCAAGACCACCTCGCTGGTCCAGGTCATCTCGCTGGCCGAGCTGTTCACCGCCGGCCACGACATCTACTCGCGGACCTTCCAGACCATCCCGGTCCTGGTCGCGGTCAGCATCTACTACCTGCTCATGACCTCGATCCTCACGGTGGGGCAGTACTACATCGAGCGGCACTACGCCCGAGGCGCGAACCGGACCCTGCCGCCCACGCCGATCCAGCGGCTGCGGCTGCTGTTCGGCGGCCGGCCCACCCCGAAGGCCAAGAACGACGTGGTCCCCGGACTCGAGGGAGGCGGCCACGCATGACCGACCTGACCAAGACCCCCGCCGACGGCCCGGGCGACGACCCGGGCAGCGGCCCGGGCGCAGGCCCGATGGTGAAGTCCGAGGGCGTCCGCAAGTCGTACGGCCTGGTCGAGGTGCTCAAGGGCATCGACCTGGAGGTCAAGCAGAGCGAGGTGTTCTGCCTGGTCGGCCCGTCCGGCTCCGGCAAGTCCACCTTCCTGCGCTGCATCAACCACCTGGAGAAGATCAACGGCGGCCGCCTCTGGGTGGACGGCGAGATGGTCGGCTACCGGCAGCGGGGCGACAAGCTCTACGAGCTCAAGGACCGCGAGGTCGCGCTCAAGCGGCGGGACATCGGCATGGTGTTCCAGCGCTTCAACCTCTTCCCGCACATGACCGCGGTGGAGAACGTGATGGAGGCGCCGGTCCAGGTCAAGCGCGAGTCCAGGGCCGACGCCAAGGAGCGCTCGATGGCCCTGCTGGAGCGGGTCGGCCTGGCCGACAAGAGCGGGAACTACCCCTCCCAGCTCTCCGGCGGCCAGCAGCAGCGGGTGGCGATCGCCCGGGCGCTCGCGATGAAGCCCAAGCTGATGCTCTTCGACGAGCCGACCTCGGCACTCGACCCCGAGCTGGTCGGCGAGGTGCTCGACGTCATGCGCGGGCTCGCCGAGGAGGGCATGACCATGATCGTGGTCACCCACGAGATGGGCTTCGCCCGCGAGGTAGGCGACGCGCTGGTGTTCATGGACGGCGGTGTGGTGGTCGAGTCCGGCACCCCCCGCGAGGTCCTCAGCAACCCGCAGCACGAGCGGACCCGCGCGTTCCTCTCCAAGGTGCTCTGATCAGGATGCTCCGAGCCACGGTGCTCTGAACGCGTCCGTGGACGGCGCCCCGCCCGCCCCCCCCGGCCCGCCCCC
>NZ_JAXCLC010000112.1:0-16029 GCF_034043715.1 Kitasatospora purpeofusca
GGCCAGGCGATCGGCCACGACGCCGGCAAGCGCGTGCGGGGCCGCGAGCGACACCTGTTGGTGGACAGCTGCGGACTCGTACCGCGGGCGGTCGTACACTCGGCCTCCGTCCAGGACCGGGCGGGCGCGAAGCTGGTCCTCACAGGCATCCGAAAACCTGTTTCCGCAGGTCGGGCTGGCCTGGGCCGACGGTGGCCACGTCAACGCGGTCGACCCCGGACTCGTCGGCCGGGCCTCCGAACGCGAGAACCTGACGATCCTGGCAGTGCCCCGCAACGCCGATGTGAAAGGCTTCCGGGTGCCGCCCCGCAGGTGGGTGGTCGAGCGGACATTCTCCTGGCCGGGACGGTGCGGACAGTGGCACGGGACTACGGGCGCAAGACCGCGCACGCCGAAGCGATGATCAAGGTCGCCATGATCCGCCTCATGGCCGCCCGCCTCGCCGGCGAGGACATCGAACCACGCGGCCCCATCGAGACCGAAGCAGCCCGCCGCCTCGCCGACGACCTCAACAACGAGCAGTCGGCCAGTTACCCGACACTTTCTGGGCCGAGGGCCGAGGCCAGTTCGGCCGCGTCGGGCGGGGTCGCGCCGGGGCGGGTCACCGTCAGGGTGGCCGCGGCCGTGGCGCGGGCGAGGGCGGTGTCCAGGCTCGCGCCGGTGTGGCGGGCGTGCAGGAGGGCGGCGGTGAAGGCGTCACCCGCGCCCACCGTGTCCGCGACCTCGACCGTGCGGGCGGGTGCCTCGGCGCGGCGGCCGTCGGCGGTCAGCGCGAAGGCGCCGGCCGGTCCGCGGGTGACCGCGACGGTGGCCGGACCGAGGCCGAGCCAGTGCCGGGCCACCTCCTCCGGGTCCTGGCCGGGGTAGAGCCAGGCGAGGTCCTCGTCGCTGGCCTTGACCAGGTCGCCGAGCGCCACACAGCGCTCCACCCGGCGGACGGCCTCGCCGTGCTCGCCCATCAGCGCGGGCCGCACGTTCGGGTCGTAGCTCACGCCGGCCCGGCCGCGCCAGCGCTCGACCAGGGCGAGCACGGCCGCCGCTCCCGGTCCGGTGACGGCGGCGATCGAACCGATGTGCAGGTGCCCGGGCGGGTAGGGCAGTTCGACCGGCGGGAGGGTCCAGCCGATGTCGAAGGTGTAGTGCGCCCGCCCCCGCTCGTCCAGCCGCACGACCGCCGACGGAGTGCGCCAGGTGCCCGCCGCCTCCGCCGATTCCGCCGCCTCCGCCCCGGACAGCAGGGCGACGCCGGCGGACTCCAGGTGCGCGCGGATCAGCCGGCCGTACGGGTCGTCGGCGAGCTGGGTGAGCAGCGCGACGGGCTCGCCCAGCCGGGCCAGCCCGTAGGCGACGTTGGCCGGGCTGCCGCCCGGGTGGACGACGTCGGGCGCGCCGTCGGTGCGGACGACGTCGGCGACGCACTCGCCGATCACCACGAAGTGCGGGCTGGTCACGGGGCTGCTCCTGCCGGTCCGGTGCGCCGGCGGGACTGCGGGCGGCCGGCGCGGCTGCCCAGCCTACGAGGTGGCCGGCGGGGCAGGGAGGAGCGGTGCGCACGGCCGGAAGGGGTGCGCGCGTGCGGAGCGGACGCGGCGGGCATCGCTCCGCACGCGGGCATGAGTACGGCCGCCGGACCTGGCCAGGTTCTCCGACGGCCGTGGCCCCGCCCGTCAGGGGGTGGGGCTCTTCGAAGGTATGACACCGTGCGGCCGCTCGGCCACCATGGTGGTCCGTCCGGGGGACGGCCGCGTGTCGCCCGGCCCGGGGCCGACGGGTCGGGGGCGGTTCGCGCAGGTCGGAGCGGTGCGGGGCGGGGACTGTCGGAGGGCTCTGCTACGGTCCGTGCCCGGAAGATCGCTCACCGGAACCGGGCCTGCCGGGACCGGCGCGGACCCTCCGACACGAGAGAGGTGATCGCCTTGTCCTGGCACCGTTCCGTCCTCGCCGCCGCGCTCGCGCTCGCGGCGGTACCGCTCGGCCTGGCCCCGGCCGCCGCGGACGGCCCGGGGGCGGGTCCGCCGGCGGCCGGGGACCCGGTCTTCCCCGCGCTCGGCACCACCGACTACGACGCCCACTCCTACGACCTCGCCTTCACCTACCGCCCCGCGACCAGGACGGTCGACGCCACCATGGCGATGACCGCCCGCGCCCGCACGGCGCTGCCCAGCCTGGAGCTGGACGCGCTCGGCCTGGACGTGCACGAGGTCCGGGTCGACGGGCGCCCGGCCGGCTTCCGGACGCACGACGAGAAGCTGACCGTGGTCCCGGCGCGGCCGGTCCGGGCCGGGGCCGCACTGCGGGTCGAGGTCGGGTACACGGCCGACCCGCGGGCCGCGCTGCCCCACACGGGCTGGGTCGTGACGCCCGACGGCTTCGCGGTGGCCGGCCAGCCGGACGGCGCGCACACCGTGTTCCCGTGCAACGACCGGCCGGGCGACAAGGCCCGGTTCACCGTCGCCGTCACCGCGCCGGACGAGCTGTACGGGGTGGCCAACGGCCTGCCGACCGCCACCGAGCCGCACGCCGACGGCACCACCACCCGGCGCTACCGGTCGCGCGAGCCGATGGCGACCGAGCTGCTCCAGGTCTCGGTGGGCCGCTACACGGTCCGTGAGCGCCAGGGCCCCGGCGGGCTGCCGCTGCGCGACGTCGTGCCCACCGCGCGGGCGGCCGACCTGGAGCCCGCCCTCGCCCTGACCCCCGGTCAGCTGGGCTGGGCCGAGCAGCACCTCGGACCGTTCCCGTTCGAGACGTACGGGCTGCTGCCGGCCGACACCGACGACCCGGCGGCGTTCGACTTCACCGGTTTGGAGACGCAGACGCTCACGCTCTACAAGCCGAACTTCCTGCGCCAGCCGGAGCAGCAGATCGGCTCGCACATGATGCACGAGCTGGTCCACTCGTGGTTCGGGAACAGCGTCACCCCGGGCACCTGGGCCGACCTCTGGCTGAACGAGGGCCACGCCGACTTCTACGGTCTGATGTACCGCTACGAGCGCGGCTGGCCGGACTCCGGCGGTTTCACCACCCTCGCCGACCGGATGCGGAGCGTCTACGCCCAGGGCGACCAGTGGCGGCACGACTCCGGGCCGGTGGCCGCGCCGACCGCCGCGACGCTGTTCGACAGCCAGCGGTACACCGGCGGCGCGCTGGTGCTGTTCGCGCTGCGGGAGCGGGTCGGGGCCGAGGTGTTCGACCGGATCGAGCGGGCCTTCCTGCGGCGGCACCGGAACGGCGCCGCCACCACCGCGGACTTCCTGCGCACGGCGGACGAGGTGTCCGGGCAGTCGCTCGGCGGCTTCCTGTGCGACTGGCTCTACGGCGAGCGGACCCCGCCCATGCCGGGGCACCCCGACTGGACGGTGGATCCGGTCGATCCGGGCGCCGCACGGCGGACGGGAGGTGCGCCGAAGGGCTCCGGGACGCTCTGACGGCGGTCGGCCGCGCCGGTGGACCGGAGAGCGGCCGGGGAGCGGACCGGGCAGCGGGCCGGCGACGGCCGTAGAGCGGGCGGAGAGCGGGCCGGCGACGACCGGGGTCGGCCGGGGAGTGGACCGGCGCGGGGCCGGAGCCGGGCCTCACCCGGCACGCCCGGCCGGTGCGCCCGGGCGCCCTTCGCGCGCCCTTGGCGGGTGCCGGTGGCGAGCGGATCGTGGTGACCACGGCCCGCTCGCCGCCCGGCCGAGTCCCGGCCGGCTCGCGGGCCGTCCAGCGTTCGCGCCGGACCCGTGCCGGGTCGTGCCGACCCGTGCCGCTCTCGCACCCGCTCCCGTGCCCGCTCCCGTGCCCGCCCTCCGTGCCGGGCCGGTGGGGCCGTCGCGGGCCCGCCCCGGCCGACCCCGCTGTGGGCCCCGACCTGGCCACCCGCGAAAATAGACCGGTCGGACAGGCAACCCGGCCCTGGCCCCAGCGCGTTCAGCAGCCGTGAGAACGAGAGCGAGGACCCGGCGGCCGCGGCCGACCGGCAGGACCGCCGCCACCGACCTGGCGGCGCGGACGACGGAGACGGTGGCGGGAGCAGCATGGCGGGGGCGTCGGGATGAGCGAAGCGAGACCGGACTTCGAGGAGTTCGTCGCCGCCCGCAGCCCTCGGCTGCTCAGGATGGCGTGGCTGCTGACCGGCGACCCGTACCTGGCCGAGGACCTGCTCCAGACGGCCCTGGCCAAGGTCTGGCCGCGCTGGGAACAGGTCTCGATCGACCGGCCCGAGGCGTACGTCCGCCGGGTGCTGGTGAACTCGCACGTCTCCTGGTGGCGCCGCCGCTGGCAGGGCGAGCTGCCGCACGACCGGCTGCCGGAGCCGCCGACGGTCGCGGACCCGTTCGACGAGGTGGTGACCGGCCAGGTGGTCGCCGCCGCGGTGCGGGCGCTCCCGGCCCGGCAGCGGGCCGTGGTGGTGCTGAGGTTCTTCGAGGACCTCAGTGTGGAGGACACCGCCGAGGCGCTGGGCTGCACCACGGGCACCGTCAAGAGCCAGACGCACCGCGCCCTGCAATCGCTGCGGAGCAAGCTTCCGGCCAGGGAACTGCTGCTGGACGGGGGCCGTCGTGACGGAGCATGACTTCGCCGCGTGGGAGCGCGAGGCGGCCCTCGACCGTGAGGCGGCTCTGGACCGGGCGGTGGCCGACGACCACGAGGTGGCGGACGAGCTGCGGGTGCTGCTCCAGTTGGCCGCGCCCCACCTGCCGGCGCCCGCGGACCGGATGGAGCGGGTGCTGGCGCGGGCCTTTCTGGCCCGGCGGCGCCGACGGCGGGCGGCCCTCGCGGCCGGACTCGCGGTCGGCCTGACCGCGGCCGTGCTGGCCGCCGCCCCGGCGCTCGCGCCCGGTCCGACGGGCACCGTGCTCGGCCCCGCCGCCTCGGGACCGGCCCTCGGCGCGATCCCGCCCGCCGGTTCACCGGCCGGGGCGCCCGCCGGCTCCCCCGAAGCCTCGGCGAGCGCCTCGCCCGGCCCGGGCTCGGGCGACCGGAACGGCCCCGTACCGACGGCCTCCCCGAGCGTGGGAGCCGACGGCGGCGTGACGGACGACCCGGCGGGCGACGGGACCGGTCCGATCCGGCCGACCCGGTTCACCCTGCTGGACGGGGTGATCATCGACGTGCCGAACACCTGGTTCGACCTCACCCTCGTCGCCACGCCCGAACGGGCCGAGTCCGTCGGCTACATCTCCCCCCAGCAGCTGACCCTGGAGCAGGCCTGCCCGATCCGCAACGGCGTGCAGCAGTCCGTGTGTCTCGCCGCCGGGGGGCTGATCGACAACTCGGTGATCGTCTCGGTGCGGGTGGTCCGGGACGAGAAACTGGCCACCGATGCCGCGAGCCGGTCGGTGCTGCTCCGGGACTCCGAGATCGACAAGGACTGCGCGACCGACGGCGGCACCCGGCAGCTGCGCGCGCAGCAGGTGGTCATCCCGAACGGGCGGGCGGAGATCGTGGAGTTGTCGGCCTGTCTGCGGCGCCCGACGCAGGAGACCATGAGCACGCTGTACGGGCTCACCTCCTCGGTGCGCCTGTTCGGGTCGGCGGCGGACAGCCCGATCTTCTCGGCGGGCTGACGGCCTCCCGTAACCCGGGTGGCGGAGCCTCGTTGGACGGGGCATGAAGAAGCGCAGCATGCTGGCCGTCGCCTCGCTCGCCGTCGGCGTCGTGGCCTCCCTGACCGCTCCCGCCGCCCACGCCGCCGCCCTCGGCGGCCAGGGCGATCTGGCCGGACCGCTCCAGAGCGGGCCCCTGGCCTCGGCCTCGGACGCGCTCCCGGGGCAGGTCGGCGACGCCGGCGGCGTGGTCGGCCAGGCGACCGGCCATGTCACGGGCGAGGCCCCGGGGCTGATCGGCCTCCCGTCCTGACGGAGCAGCCGGCCCCGCTCGGCCGACCGAGCGGAACGGCCCGACGGCGTCAGCCGAGCGGGGCGCCCAGGTCCTGGGTCCAGTAGAGGCCGGCCGGGCCGGTGGTCACACCGATGCCGACGTCCTTGAACGCGCAGTCCAGCATGTTGGACTGGTGGATGCCGCCGTCCATCCAGCGGGAGAACACCACCGCCGGGGCGCTCGGGCCCCGGTCGAGGTTCTCGCCCCACTGCGACCAGCGGTAGCCGGCGGCATTGAGCCGGGCGTCCGCCCGGGTGCCGTCGGGGGCGAGGTGGTCGAAGAAGTTCCGGGCGACCATGTCCTCGGAGTGCTTCTGGGCGGCCGCGTGCAGCTTGGGGTCGATCCGCAGCGGACCGCAGCCGCGCCGGCCCCGCTCCGTGTTGACCAGGTCGACCAGTTGTCGCTCCAGGCTCGGCGGGGTCGTGGTCGGCCGGGCGGCGGCCGGGGTCGCGGTCGGGGTGGCCGCCGCCGGGCCGCTCGGCACGGGCGGCACCTCGACCGGGGCGACCGTGACCGGAGCGGGCGGCGCGGTCTCCGGCGTCTGCGTCGGCGGCACGACGGAGGCGGCCTGCGGCAGCGGGGCGTCCGGGGCACTGGCCGGAGCGGTCGGCTCCGGCGCGGGCCCGGACGGCAGCGAGGGCTGGGGCCAGACCATCGCGAGCGTCGCCGCCGCGAGCACCACCGCCGTCCCGCCCGCCAGCACGCTCCTGCGGCGGGCAAGGTCCGTCCAACCGCCCGGTCCGCCGGCCGGGTCGGTGGGCGGAGTACCGGCACCGGTGGGCGGAGTACCGCCGGAGCCCGCACCGGTGGACCCGCCGGTGGAGCCTCCGGCCGTGCCGCCGTCGCCGGGGACCCCACCGGAGCCGGCGCCCGGCGTGCCGGCCGTGGCTCCGGCCGCCTGGAACGCGAGCCCGCTCGGCGTGTCCATCGGCACCGGGACCAGCGCCAGTCCGGCCAGCAGCCCCTCCGCCGGGAACAGGTCGCGCCCCAAACCGTCACAGGGCCGGCAGCCGCGGATGTGGCGGGCTATGCGCTTGCGCCAGACCGAGTTCGGCATGCCGTCCCAGCCGGTCGTCACCTCGGCGAGCTCCGGGCAGCGGGGGTAGGCGGTGAGCGCCCGGACCACCACCCGGCCGGCCTCCAACTGCTTCTTCATCCGTTGGACGCGGACGGCGGTGTGCTGCGGCGTCAGGTCGAGCGCCTCGGCGAGTTCGGCGCGGGTGAGTTCGCCGGAGGCCTCCAGCCACCACAGGGCGAGCAGTTCCTTGTCGTCCGGGTCCAGCCAGCGGGTGGCCTCGGCGACCTCCCGGCGCTGGCCGGAGAGGCCGAGCCGGAGAATGGTGAGGTCGGTGAAGTCCGCGCGCGGGTCGGCCAGCTCCCAGCTCTCGTCCAGACCGCCGACGGCCGCCTGCTGCTGGCCGGTCGACCGACTGCGGACCTGGTTCATGGTGATCGCCACCAGCCAGGACCGGAACGCGCCCGGGTCGCGCAGCCCCTCCAGGCCGTCGAGGGCCCGGATCATGGTCTCCTGCGCGATGTCGTCCACGTCGGCGTGGCCGTTCAGCGCCCGGCCGGCGACGTTGTAGACCAACGGGAACCAGGCCGCGACCAGCGCCTCGCGCGCCTGCGCGTCGCCCGCCTGGGCCGCGCGCACGAGGGTCGTCCCGGCCCTGTTCTGCACGTCAACGTTCATGGGTCCGCACTCCGTCCGGCTGTCGTCCGTCCGCCACTGCCTCCTCGGAGACCGCTGGGGAGTGCTCAGATAACAACAATTCGCGCGGATTCGGAAAATCGGCGGACGGCGAGGCCACCGGCCGGGCCCGTGCGGGCCCGAACGGTGGCTCCCCGGTGGCTCCTCGGTGGCTCCTCGGAAGGTGAGCACCCGAGAGCGCCGGGCCGCCGACGGCCGGAGCGCTCGGGGGTCAGGACGGCGAGGCGAAGACCTGGGTCCACCAGGGCCCGCCGGAACCGGTCCGGACGCCGACGCCGATCTGCTTGAAGGAGCAGTTGAGGATGTTGGCGCGGTGGCCGGGGCTGTTCATCCACGACTCCATCACCGCCGCCGGGTCCTTCTGCCCGCGCGCGATGTTCTCGCCCCAGCTGCTCCAGCGGTAGCCGGCCGCCTCGATGCGGTGGTCCGCGTGGTAGCCCTCGGGGCTGGCGTGGTCGAAGAAGTTGCGGTCGGCCATGTCGTCGCTGTGGACCTGGGCGGCGGCGGTGAGCTTGGGGTCCACCGTGAGCGGCCCGCAACCGGCCTGCGAACGCCGGTCGTTGACCAGGTCCGCCACCTGCTGGGCGAAGGAGCTGTTCGACGAACCGCCCGGCGCGGTGGTCGCGGTCGGACGCGGAGCGGTCGGCGAGGGCTTGGCCGTGGTGGGCGCCGTCGCGGGGGCGGTGGTGGGGGCGGCGGTCGGCTTCCCCGGCTCGGGAGCGCCCGCCGTACTGCCGGGAGCGGTACCGGCACTCGCGGCCGGGTTGCGCGGCGTCCCGGACGCGGTGGCCGGGGCCGCGGAGGCGGTGTGCCCCGGGGTGGTGGCCGAGGCGGTGGGCGTCGCCGGGGCGGTGCTGGGCGGCGGGGTGGCCGTGGCGGCGTGGGCCTGGTCACCCGGGGTCTGGTCGCCCGGGGCCTGGTCCTGGACCGGCGCGCCGCCCGCGCCGGGCACCTGGATGCCGTTCGCGTCCCCGGCCTCGGCGGCGACCAGCGGCTCGTACGCCACGGCCTGCGAGCCGTTGTCGCTGCCCTCCTCGCCCCGGAACACCGCGTACCCGGCGCCGGTCAGCGCGGCGATCACGCTCGTGCCGGCGACGGCCGCGGCCACGGCCATCATCGGTCCCATCCCGCCCCGGCGGCGGCGCCGGCCGTGGCCGTGGCGCCGTTCGGCGGCGCGCCGCGCGGCGCGCCCCTCGGCACCCGCGGGACGCCCGGTCGCGGGGAGGACGGTGGTGCGGTCTTCGCTGTTCACCTGCGCACGCTTCCTGTGTTCTGGTCGGTCGGATCGGTCGGACGGGTGCCGACACCTGGGAGACCACGGAGCGGTGGGCGGATAACAGAAAAGTGCGAACTGATTTCCGAACGAACCGGCGGGACGGCGGTCGGCCATGATGCCGCATCCCGGCCTGGTCCGTCGGCCCCCACGGGCACGGTGGACCGGCGCCCCCGCGGGGCGGCGCGGCGCCCGGGCGGGCGGGCGGCGGGACGACGGCAGGACGAGGTGGCGGGGCGGGGTGGCGGGACGGTCAGGCGTCGGCCGGAGCCATGTCGTAGGTGACGAACATGGTCCGGGTGGCGACCTGGTCGTACTTGCTGCGGGCCCGGTGGTTGTCGTCGGCGGTGATCCAGCGCACGGTGTTCCAGCCTCGCTCGGCCGCGATCGCGCGCAGCCGGGCGAGGAGGAGGTCGACCGCTCCGGCTCCGCGCGCGGCGGGGGCCACGAACAGGTCGTCGAGGAAGCCGGCCACCGCTCCGTGCAGCGGACGGACGAACGGCCGGTAGTGCGCCAGCCCGACCGGGGTACCGTCGCTGTCGCGCACCAGCAGGCCGTCCAGCTCGTGCGCCGGGTCGGTGAGCCACGACCAGACCAGCTCGGCCTTCTCCTCCGGCATGGGCACCCGGTAGAAGTCGCAGTAGCCCCGGAACAGCTCCCGCCAGGCGGCGAAGTCGGCGCCCGTGGGCGCGTCCACGGTCCAGCCCGCGCTGGGCCGGTGCCCGGCGGTCGGGTGTCCGGCGGTCGAATGCCCGGCGGTCGGCGTGGTGCTGGGCGGCGTGGCGCTGGGCAGCGTGGTGCTGGGCGGCGGCATGGGATGCTCCTCGTGGATGGTCCGGCGGGTGGTCCGGCCGGTGCAAGCCGGTGGGCGAACCGGTGGCCGACGGCCCGGTCGGTACCGCGCGTGCACAGGTGGATGCCGGACAGCATGACGTCCCGTCGGATCCGCGCCGATCGACAGCACGGCCAAATGCGTGTCCGATCCGCTACGGAGTGGCAGTCGCCCCGGACCGGCGGACCTGGCGTCCCGCCGCGCGCCGGCGACCCGCATCACCGATCCTGGACGCCCACCCGCACGCCGTTCCCGCCCCGCGCCCGCCGAGGAGGCCCCCCGATGCTGCTCCGCCGCTTGGCCCTCGCCTCGCGCGCCGTGGCCGCCGAGCCCGGCCGCCGGGCCAAGACCGAGCTGCTGGCCGACTGCCTGCGCGAGCTGGGCCCCGACGAGGCGCCCTCGGCCGTCACCCTGCTCTCGGGCGAGTCACAGCGGCTGCGCACCGGCCTCGGCCCGGCCGCCCTGCGCGACCTACCGCCGCCCGCCACCGGCCCGGTGCTGGGAGTCCGCGAGACGGAGCTGGTCCTGGAGGCCATCGCGGCCGTGCACGGGGCGGGCGCCCGGGCCGAGCGGCACCGGCTGCTGACCGGGTTGTTCGAGCGCGCCACCGAGGCCGAGCAGTCCTTCCTGCGCGCCGTCCTGGTCGGCGACCTCCGCCAGGGGGCCCTGGACGCGGTGGTCGCCGACGCCGTCGCCCGGGCCGCCGGGGTGGCGGCGACGACGGTGCGGCGGGCGCTGATGTTCCGCGGTTCGGCGCGGGCGGTCGCCGAGGCCGCGCTGACCGGCGGGGAACCCGCGCTGGCCGCCTTCCGGCTGGAGGTCGGCCGCCCGGTCCGGCCGATGCTGGCGGCCTCGGCGCCGGACGTCGGCGCGGCGCTGGAGCACCTCCCCGGACCGGCGGCGCTGGAGTGGAAGCTGGACGGGATCCGGGTCCAGGTGCACCGGGACGGCGGGGACGTCGGGGTCTTCACCCGGTCGCTGGACGACATCACCGCCCGGGTGCCCGAGGTGGTGGAGGCCGCGCTGGCGCTCCCCGTACGGTCCGCGGTCCTGGACGGCGAGGCGATCGCCCTCGGCCCGGACGGCCGCCCGCGCCCCTTCCAGGAGACCGCCGCCCGCACTGCGGCCCGCCGGGACCCGGAGCGGCTGCGCGCCGAGGTCCCGCTCAGCCCGCACTTCTTCGACCTGCTGCACCAGGACGGCGAGGACCTGGTGGACCGGCCCGGCCGGGAGCGCTGGGCCGCGCTGGCCGGGGCCGTCCCGGCCGGACTGCGGGTGGCCCGCACCGAGACCGGCGACCGGGAGGAGGCCCTCGCGTTCTTCCGGGCCACGCTGGCGCGCGGCCACGAAGGAGTCCTGGTGAAGGACCCGGCGGCGGGCTACCGGGCCGGCCGGCGCGGCGCGGGCTGGATCAAGGTGAAGCCCCGGCACACCCTGGACCTGGTGGTGCTGGCCGCCGAGTGGGGCAGCGGCCGGCGGCAGGGCTACCTCAGCAATCTCCACCTGGGGGCGCGGGCCGGCGGCGAGCCGGGCCTCGGCCCGTGGGTGATGCTCGGCAAGACCTTCAAGGGCCTGACCGACGAGACCCTGGCCCGGCAGACCGAGGCCCTGCTCGCCCGCGAGGTCGACCGGGACGCCTGGACGGTGCGGGTGCGGCCGGAGCTGGTCGTGGAGATCGCCTTCGACGGGGTCCAGCGCAGTCCCCGCTATCCGGCCGGGCTGGCGCTGCGGTTCGCCCGGGTGGTGCGCTACCGGCCCGACAAGAGCGCGGCCGAGGCCGACACCGTCGCGACCGTCCGGGAGATCGCGGCGGCGGAGGGCATCGCGGCGGCCACGGACGGGATCACGGCGGCGGAGATCGCAGCCGCGGAGGGCTTCCCGGAGCCGTCACCGAGGGGGATGCCGGACCAGGACATCCCGTCTGACGACTGATCAAACTTCTTCTTCCTCAAACTCGTTCACGAGCAGAGGCAAATCGGCCATTCTGTGCGAGGCGGCCACGCTCTCTTCGTGTGCGACGGGAACCGGGGTTAGTTTGACGACGACAGCGGGGGCGGCACGGCCCGGAGGATCCGGTGCCACACCAGGGAGGGATGTCCGTGATGAACGTGAACGTCGAACGGGACCGCTGCTGCAGCTCCGGCCAGTGCGTCATGACCGTGCCGGAGGTCTTCGAACAGGACGATCAGGACGGTCTGGTGAGAGTCCTCCTGAACCCCGTACCCGCGCCACGGTTCGCCGATGTGCGCCTCGCCGCCGAGCTGTGCCCCGGCGGCGCCATCACCGTCACCGAGGACGACGACGGGGCCCGCACCGCCGCCTAGCGACCGCTGGACGACCGCACGCCGAGCGCCCGACGGGTGCCCGACGGGTGCCCGGGACGAGTGCCCGCCGAGCGCCCGACGACGACGCCCCGACCACGCCCCGACGACGACGCCCCGGCGGCGGCCGTCCGGCCCACGGCCCGCCCGCCGTCTCCACCGCCTGCCACGGGCCCACCTGTCACGCGAGGAGACCACCTTGAGCACACCCACCGCCCCCGTCACCCTGATCCCGGCCCGGCACGACACGGCCTGCCCGTTCGCGCCGCCGCCCGCCTACACCGAGGCCGCCGGCACCGGCCCGGTCAGCCGCGCGGAACTCCCGGACGGTTCCCCCTGCTGGCTGGTGACCGGCTACCAGGAGGTCCGTACGGTGCTCTCGGACCGCCGGTTCAGCGCCGACGCCCGCCGGCCCGCGTTCCCCTTCCTCACCGAGGGGCGGCGCGAACTCGTCGCCGCCAACCCCTCCTTCCTCCGCCTCGACGACCCCGAGCACGCCCGGCTGCGCCGGATGGTCACCGGGGACTTCCTGGTCAAGCGGGTCGAGGAGATGCGCCCCGGCATCCAGCAGATCGTGGACGAGGCGCTCGACCGGATGATCGCCCGGGGCGGCCCGGCCGGGCCCGCCGACCTGGTCGCCGACTTCGCCCTGCCGGTGCCCTCCCTCGTCATCTGCCTGCTGCTGGGCGTCCCGTACGAGGACCGCGAGGCGTTCCAGGCCAACAGCCGGCTGCTGCTCACCACCGAGGCCGACGACCGGGACGTGGCCCGGGCGCAGGACGAGCTGCTGGACTACCTGGGCCGGCTCGCCGAACGCAAGCGGACCGAGCCCGGGGACGACATCCTGAGCCGGCTGGTGGCCCGCGAGGACCTCTCCCCGCGCGAGATCGCCTCGACCGGGGTGCTGCTGCTGGTCGCCGGGCACGAGACCACGGCCAACATGATCGGACTCTCCACCGCCCTGCTGCTGCGCCACCCGGAGCAGGTGGCCCGGCTGGCCGATCCGGCGGCGGTGCCGGGCGCCGTGGAGGAGTTGCTGCGGCTGCTCACCATCGTGCACACCGGCGTCCCCCGGCTCGCGCTGGAGGACGTCGAGCTCGGCGGCACGCTGATCCGGGCGGGCGACGGCGTGATGGCGATGCTGTCGACCGCCAACCGGGACGACGGGCTCTTCGGCAGCGAGGGCCACCTCGGCGTCGACGAGGTCGACCTCGACCGCGAGGCCCGCCGGCACGTCTCCTTCGGCTTCGGGGTGCACCAGTGCCTGGGTCAGCCGCTGGCCCGGGCGGAGCTGCAGATCGCGCTGGCCACGCTGTTCCGGCGGCTGCCCGGGCTGCGGCTGGCGGTGCCGGAGGAGGAGCTGGAGTTCCGCACCGAGGCACTGATCTACGGGCTGGGCGCGCTGCCGGTCCGGTGGTGACCGACGCGCGGTGCCGGCGCGAGCGGCACGCGGCGGGCGGCCGACGGACGATGCCCGGCGGCCGACCGGGCCCGGTTGGCCCTCGCCGGGGCACGGAGGCAGGCTTGAGGTGCGAAACAGAGCACCGGCCCGGCGGCCGCCCGCCACCACGGCGAAGCGCGGCGGGCCCGGACGCCCCGGCCGGCCGAGGAGACGGAGGAGCCCGCGATGACCGACATGAGCGCACGCTCCGAGGTGAGCGTCGACCAGGACGAGGACGTCCGCGCGGCCGACCCCGAGGAGGGCATCACCTCGACGCAGAACCTGCACGCCCAGGACACCTCCCAGGCGGAGGGTGAGTCGGAGGATGAACGGGGGGCGATCGGCTGATCCGTCCGGACCGACAGGTTTGCGAAGAGCCGCCGACGAGTAACCGACACGTGCCACGAGGCCGCCCGATCTGCGGGCGGCCTCCGCGACCCCCGGTGCCGCCGCCAGTACGGCGGCGGGCCGGCCGGAGAGGATGGGCGCATGACCGAACAGCAGCAGGACGCGGCGGCCGGGCGGTCGGCAAAGCCGGTGGAGCCGCCGGTCGATCCCCGGGCCTCCTGGGCCACCTGGACCACCCAGTCGATCATCAGCGGACCGGGCGGGGTGACCACCGTCGAGATCGGCCCGATCTCGGGCGACCTCACCGTGCACACCACCTGGGTGGACGGCGAGGCGCGGCTCACCGTCCAGTACACCGGCGCGCTGGACTGGTACACGGTGGCAGGCAGCCCGGTTCCGGCGGCCGACGAGACCATCGCGCGGGCCGTCCACCAGGCGATGGTGAACGCCGTCAAGGCCGGCAAGGGCTCCCGCGCCCCGGCGGCCCCGGCCGGCTGACACAGCACGGAGCGGCCGGCCCCGGGCGGGGTCGGCCGCTCCATGTCATGGGCTGGCGGTGTCATGGGCGGACAGTGTCACGGGCGTGGGGTGTCACGGACGGACAGTGTCACGGCCGCTCGCCCGGCTCCGCCCCGTCGCCCTTCCCGAGTGCTTTGCCCAGCCCCTTCCCCAGTCCGTTCCCCAGCCCCTTGCCGAGGCCCTTGCCGAGGCCCTTGCCCAGCCCCTTGCCCGCTTCCTTCTCCGGGCGCGGGGCCGGGGCGACGCCCGCCCAGTACCCGGGGTCGACCGGGTGGCGCGCGCGCAGGTCCGCGCGGACCTCGCGCGCGACCTTGCGGGTGTCCCGGAGATTGACCGTGGCCCCGATGCCCGCGCCGATCAGCAGCGGGGTCAACGAGGGCAGCCGGCGCAGCGAACTGCGGGTGAGCCGGCGGCGGACCTGCTGGCGGACCTCGCTGCCGAGTGCCATCGCCGCCAGGCCCGCCGGTTTGGCGAGCAGCGAGCCGTCGATACCGCGCCGGTTGGCCCAGGCCGTGACATAGGCACTCGCCTTCTGGGCGGCCGTGCCCGGGGCCGGGAGGCCGTAGACCTCGTGGAGTTCGGCGATCAGCTTCACCTCGACGGCCGCCACGGCGAGCGTCTCGGCGGCGATCTCCACCGCCATCGCGGGCGGTACCGGGAGCATCGCGGCGGCGCCCACACCGGCGCCGAGCGCGCTGGAGGCCCGGCCGGCGCCGGTGACCAGCAGGTCGGCGAGCTGCTCCGGGTCGGTGGCGCCGGGGTGCTGGGCACGCAGGGTGGCCAGGTCGCGGACGGGGATGCGCGGCGCGGCCTGGAGCAGCTGGTCGGCCAGCGCGCGGCCACCGAAGGCGGCGCCCTTGGCCGCCGTCCGGCTGCCGCTGCCGAGTCGGCGGGAGATGTCGGTGACCAGCTGGGCGCCACGCCGACGGCCGCGTTCGACGCCCGCCCGGTACTCGGCGAGTTCCCCGGCCTCGCCCTCGGCGGGCGCCCCGGGAGCACCCGGTTCGAGTCCCTCGACCAGGCCGGCCAGCTCGTCGGCGACGCGGTCCGGGGTGGGCTCGGGCTGTCCGGAGCGCCCCGGTTTCCTGAAGATTGCCATGCTGTGGCCGTACCCGGCGTGGCCCGGCAATACGCTCCGAGGGTGTCCCGGTCCTGCGACGGGGCGGCCACGGCATCGTCCCTACGGCCTATCGGCGGCGCCCCGCCGGGCCGACCCGGCGACCAGGTCCCGCGTCCCGAACCGGCGTCCCGACCCGGCGCCCCGACCCGGCGGCCCGTCCGACCGTTCGGCCGCCGTGCCCGTCAGTCGGTGATCTCGACTCCCCGCCAGAACGCCACCCGGCCGCGGATGTGCTCGGCCGCGGGCTCGGGGGCGGCGTAGAACCAGGCCGCGTCCGGGTTGGTGCGGCCGTCGACATCGAGCGAGTAGTACTCGGCGGTGCCCTTCCAGCCGCAGACGGTGGTGGTGTCGGACGGGCGCAGGTACTCCGGGCGGACGGAGTCGGCCGGAAAGTAGTGGTTTCCCTCGACGACGACGGTGTCCGCGCTCTCGGCGACGACGGTGCCCTGCCAGCGTGCTGTGGTCATGGCGGGAGTCTGCCCGACGCGGTACCGAAGCGGCAGTGGGCGGCAGGGGGCGTGGCACGATCCGGCCACCCGGTGTGACGGGCCGGACGTGAGGGGCCGAACGCGGAGAGCCGACCGCGAGAGGTCTGGCGG
>NZ_JAXCLC010000113.1:0-15621 GCF_034043715.1 Kitasatospora purpeofusca
CCCCTGGTGGGTGCGAGCGGACCGCGAGTCCAGCACGGCCGCCGAGGGCTGCGGGTCACGGCCGTCCGCCACCCGGACCCGATCGCGCAGCGTGTCGTGGACCCGGTCCCAGGTACCGTCCGCCGACCATGAACGGAACCACCGGTAGGCCGCGTCCCACGGGGCGAGGTCATGCGGAACCAGCCGCTGGGCGCAACCACCGACCAACACGTACGACACCGTGTCGACGACCAGCCGGCGCGGGAACTTCAGCGGACGACCACCCCGCCGCGGATCCCGCGCCAGCAGCAGCGGCTCGATCACAGCCCACTGAGCATTCGTCAACGACGAGTCATACGAAGGCTTGCACGAACAGACACACATGACGGCGATCTTCGCGGACACCTCGTCCGCGAAGATCACCACCCGTGCACCACGCCACGCAGTTGATCAATTACCCAACACTTTCTCAGCCGCCGGGGCGCGGCCGGAGGGCCCGCGCAACGCCCCAGCCCGTGGCCGCCAGACCGGCCAGGGCGATCGGACGCGACCACTCCCCCGCCCCGGTCGGCGCGAACGCGACGGACAGGACCAGCCCGGACGCGGCGAGGGCGGCCAGCACGTGCGCGGGCCGGGCGCCGTCGCGCTGCGGGCCGAGGACGTCGACCAGCAGCAGATAGCCGATCAGGAGCGCGGCCACCGCCGCGATCCGCCCGAACGGGGGCTCGCCCAGCGCGGCCAGCAGGACGCTCCCGGCCGCCAGCACGGTACTGCGTGACCCGGCGAGCCGGCCCGGCCAGCGGTGCGGGCGGTGCGGCGGCTCCTCGAGCGGCGGGGCGGCCCACAGGGCGAAGGCCGTGGCGGCCACCACGGCGGCGGGCCCGAACCGGTCCGCCGCACCGTCGGCGGCGCCGACCCCGGCGGCGGTGAGCGCGAGGGCGACACCGGTACAGCGCAGCGCGGCCCGCTCGGCCCACCGCGACCACGGGGCGGTCGGGGCGGTCGGGGCCGCGACAGGAATCGGGTCCGGGGTCGGGGCGTGGTCGGGCATGGTCATCGGGCTCCTCCCCCGATCCGGCGGCGCAGCAGTGGTGCGAGCGCCAGGTCGAGCGCCTCGCCGGGGGTGTGGCGGGCCACCGGGACGCCCCGGGCGCGCAGTGCCGACCGCATCGCCTCGCGTTCGGCGTGCCAGAGGCGCAGGGCCACGGCGTCGATCTCGTCACCGGGCTCCACCGCCGGTTCGCCGGCCGGGATCTCCACGACGACCAGCGGATTGCCGAGGTCGCGGACCCGGCCGAGCACGTCCAGGATCCGCTGGTCGGCGAGCGGGGTGAACGCGTACACCAGCGCGTGGCGGGGCAGTGCCGCCACCGGGAGCCGGGGCGCGAGGAGCCCGCGGTAGCCGCGGTCCTGACGGACCTCCAGCACGCTCTCCACCATCCGGTAGGACTGCCGCTCCCCGCTGCCCGCGGTGAGCCAGCGCAGCTTCCCGCCGACCGCGACCAGACCGATCCGGTCGTGCCGGCGCAGGTAGGCACGGGTCAGCCCGGTGGCCGCGCGCAGCGTCTCGTCGAGGCTGGAGCGGCCGGTGGCCGCGTCCCGGAAGTCGGCCAGCGTGTCCATCAGGACGACCGCGTCGGCGGCCCGCTCCGCCGCGAACTGGTTGATCTGGACAGCGTCGCGGCGGGTGGTCGAGGGCCAGTGGATGCGCCGCTGGCGCTCGCCGGGCACGTGCGGGCGCACGCCCACCACCTCGACACCGGTGCCCTCGTGCGTGGTGGTGTGCTCGCCGAGGCGTTCGGGCAGCCGTACCGGGATCGGGGTGAGGCGGGCCGCGCTCGGCTCCGGGAAGACGTCCACCGTGCCGAGGTCGGTGCGGACCGTCCGGCGGGCCAGACCGCCGGCGTCGTAGACGTCGATGTCGACGCTGCCCAGGGTCCAGCGGCCCCACCGTTCGGCCCGGACCACCAGGTCGACCTCGGTGGCGCCGACGGTCACCGCCATCAGGGTGACGCCCGGGCCGAGGGCGGCGGTCGGGTCGAGTCGGCCGATCCGCCCGTCGTGGCGGACGGTGATCCGTACGGTGATCGGCTCGCCCTCCAGGCAGCGGCGGGGCGTGACGGTGTTCTCGGCGTCCAGCCGGGACGGCCGGTCGTCGCCCGTGGCCGCCAGGGTGAGCAGGACGGCCGGGCCCGCCGCCAGCGCGAGCAGCCAGGGGTGACCGGTGGCCAGTGCGGCGACGGCCGCGACGGTGGCCACCGTGAGAAGGCGCAGGGCCCGCTCGCCGGGCCGCCAGTACGGCGAGGGCGGCGTGGTGGGCAGGCCGGCCAGTGTGTCTCTGGTGCTGCGGGCGACCAGGCGCGCGGCGGCCCGCTCCGGACCCCGCGGGCCTGTCCGACGACTTGGACGACGGCCGATGCGCACGCCGATCCGCGCGCCGATCCGGGCGCCGATCCGGGCGCCGATCCGGGCGCCGATCCGGGCGCCGCTCGGGGTGCCGCTCCGCGCGCCGCTCGGGGTGCCGCTCCGCGCGCCGGTGGGGGCGCCGGTGGGGCTGGTCGGGCCCGCGGTGCGGGCCGGACGCTTCCGCGCGGGCTGCGGACCGGGGCTACCGGCCGGGTCGGCGGCCGGGCCGGCGGCCGGACTGCCGACCGGGCCGGCGAGCCGGCGGACCGGGCGCACGCCGAGCGAGGCGCTCTGGACGACGAGCCGGCGGGCCCGCTCCGCGCGCCGGTGGTCGGCGGCGGGCTCGGGGCTCACCGGGCGGCGCCCGGGGCGTCCACCGGACCGCTTTCCGGACTGCTCTCCGCACTGCCGGCCGCGCGCGGCAGGGTCCGCGGTGCCGGAACGGCGGCGACCAGGCGCGCCAGGACCTCGTCCGCCTCGACCTGGCGCACCCACAACTCCGGTGTCAGGGTGATCCGGTGGGCCAGCGCCGGGACGGCGAGCGCCTTCACGTCCTCCGGCGTCAGATAGTCGCGCCCCTCCAGCATCGCGCGGGCCTTGGCCAGTTGGACCAGCGCGAGACCGCCCCGCGGCGAGGCGCCGACCTGGATCTGGGCGTCGTTGCGGGTGGCGTGGACCAGCGCGATCACGTAGTCGACCAGGTCGTCGTCGACCTCGACCCGCTCCAGCGCCGCCCGCATCGCGAGCAGTTCGGCCGGGCTGCTGACGGCCTCCAGGTCCGGCTCGGGCGTTGCGCGGTCCAGGCGGGCCCGGAGCATCGAGGCCTCCAGGCCGGTGGAGAGGTAGCCCATCCGCACCCGGAGCAGGAAGCGGTCGAGCTGCGCCTCGGGCAGCGAGTAGGTGCCCTCGTACTCGATCGGGTTGGCGGTGGCGATCACCACGAAGGGCTGCGGCAGCCGGCGGGTGGCGCCGTCGACGGAGACCTGGCTCTCGGCCATCGCCTCCAGCAGCGCGGCCTGGGTCTTCGGCGGGGTGCGGTTGATCTCGTCGGCCAGGAGGAGCTGGGTGAAGAGCGGCCCGGGGCGGAACACCATCTCGCCGCTGCGCCGGTCGTAGAACGGCGCGCCGGTGACGTCCGAGGGCAGCAGGTCGGGGGTGAACTGGATCCGGCGGAAGTCCAGGCCGAGGGCGGTGGCGAAGGAGCGTGCCAGCAGGGTCTTGCCGAGCCCCGGCAGATCCTCGATCAGCACGTGGCCACTGGCCAGCACGCCGAGCATCACCAGACGGACGGCCTCGGGCTTGCCGACCACGGCACGTTCGATCTCCTCCACCACGGCGCGGGCACGCCGGCCGGCCGCCTGCGGCGTCAGCACGGCGGCCTCGGTGGGGCGGCCCGGGCCCGCCCCGGCCACCCGGGCCTGCTCGGTGTCCGGGGCGGGGGCCTGGGGAACGGCGGTCATGACTCTCCTGGAGGACGGCGTCGGTCGGCCGGTTCGTCGGAACCGGCGGTGAGTGCAGGAAGTGCGGGAAGCGAGTACGGGGAGCGGTGGATACCGCGCGGCGCGCGCTAGCCGGACGTGGGCGGCGTCGGGCCGGGCGGTTGGAGGGCCTCGAGCCGGTCGACGAGCGCGAGGAGAACGGCCGCCGGCACGGCCCCGTCCCGGTCCGCGGCCTCCGGATCGATCCACGGCCACAGCCGGGGCCCGATCAGTTCGACGGCCCGGTCGCGGTCGGCGGTGAGCGAGACACCGTGGGTCTCGGACAGGCGTGCCGCGTACAGCCGCCGAAGGCGACCGCGCAACGGCCCGGCGTCGCCCTGCGGGTCGAGACCCTCACGGACGGTCCAGCGCCAGTCACCAAGACCCGGCTCGCGGGAGTCCATCACGCGCTGTCGACTGCGCAGACCGATGTCCAGGAAGCCCGCGCCGGCCACGTACCGGCCGGTGACCAGGGCGCCGACGGTCAGCAGGACCGCTCCCGCGGCTGCCGCGGGAGCTCCGCCGACCAGCGCGAACAGCACCTCGGCCAACACCGCCGTCCCGGTCAGCTCGATCAGGCTGTGCCGGACGGAGCCGGGCGCGGCGAGGCCGGGACCGGTCGGGTCGGTCGGATGGGCAGGGTCGGCGGAGGCGGCGGAGCCGGTCGGGTCGGTCGGATGGGCAGGGTCGGCGGAGGCGGCGGAGCCGGTCGGGTCGGTCGGATGGGCAGGGTCGGCGGACGCGACGGGGCCGGCTGTGCGCCGGTTCGGGCGGGCAGGGTCGGCGGACGCGACGGGACCGGCTGTGCGCCGGTTCGGGCGGGCGCTCATCGGTGGCCTCCCGTGGCCCGGTCGACGGCCCCGGACGCCTTCACCGCCACTGGCTCCGGCGGCGGGGCGGTCCGCTCCGCCGGTCGCCCGGCCAGGGCGTCCAGGGCGGTCCGCGCCCGGCGCACATGGGTCTCGTCCATCGGGTGGGTGGAGTACCTGGCCTCCCGGAACAGTGCGGTCAGAGCCCGCGCGTGGACCGGGTCGACACGGTCGTCGGCCATCGCGCGCTCCAGCAGCTCGGTCGGGCTGTCAGGAGCTCGGAGGGAGAGCCCCGAGGCGGCCAGCGATGTCTCCATCGCGGCGTAGCAGGCGATCACAGCCGCCCGCGCGTCGGCGCCCGTGAGGGCGCGCCGCCCCGTCACCACCGCAGCCGCCAAGGCGTCCTCGGTCCGGGCCGGCGCGGCGGGCAGCGGCGCCGGCGGCCGCCGCCGGACGATCCGCAGCCGCAGCAGCAGGACGACGCCGACGACCACCGCGATCACCAGCACGGCCAGGAGCGCGCCGAACAGCACCTGGATCACGCCCGACAGTGAGCTGTCGGGCACCGGTTCGCGGGGCTCGGGCGGCGACACCGTGGGCACCGGGGGCAGGGCGAAGTCCGGCAGTGGCCGCGCCCGGTGCGGCCCGCCCGGTCCGGTGTCCGCCCGGTTGTGGAAGAGGAACATCAGCACCGGCACCGCCACGGCGGCTCCGGGCAGCAGGACGGCGGCGGCCTCCCGCAGGCGCTCGGCCCAAGGCGTGGGCCCGTCCAGGTGGCGGACCTCCGCACGGAAGCGCAGCGCGAACCGGCCGACCGCGATCAGCCAGCCGAGCGCGAGCAACAGGACGAACCCGATGGCCTGGACCGGCACCTTGGCGAGTGGCGCACCGAGTAGTCCGCCGTCCGGCCGCAGCGCCGAGGCCGCGAGCAGCAGGCCCGCCAAGGTCACCAGGACGCCCGCGATCCGGCCGCCCGACCTGCGGGCGGGCTCCCCCGCGCTGTCGTCCGGTGCGTCGCGGCCGTCGTGCCGAGGCCCGATCGGCTGCGCTTCGTCGTTCATGCGGCCACCCCTGGTTCCCCCGCAGCGCGAATGGCACCGCGCGAGCTGCAGCGTCGCACACCAACAATCGGATTGTCACCCCGCGTTACGGTCCACCGCCGCACTCCCGGACCGAAGGGCGGCGTGCGCCCCGCGCCGGCTTGCGGTCACAGTCCCCCGTTGACCGCCGCCACCCGGGCCGCACCGGCACCTCGGCGAGGGCCACGGTGTCGTCGTCGAAGCGGTGGACCCGCAAGGACTTGCCCGTCCGTTCGCACGCACCGACCGGGCGGCTGACGATCTCGTCCTGGGTCGTGCCGCGCTGCACGGCGACCGTACGGCCGCAGAGGTCGTCCAGCGTCCGGTCCAGGTGTCCGGCGGGCGCCACCGCACCAGGTCACCGGAGCAGTACGGGACGCCGAGTACGTCGGCCCGCCGATCGACGAACACGAGTCCGACCGGACCGAGTGGATCCCGCTCGACCGCTTCCAGGACATGATCGACCGCCGGGAGACCGTGGCCGGCGTCGCTGTCCACGGCCTGCTCCAGCTCCTCGCCCGCCGCTTCCAGACCGGCCGGGCCGCGTCTCCCGCAGGTCGGCGACCAGCGGCATCCCGGCCGCACGCTGCGGGACGGCGGCGGGCCACCCCCGTCGCGCCCTTCGCACTCGTTGCCGGCCCGTCCCGCGGGCGCCCGCCGTCGACCTCTCAACGGCACCCGCATATGCTGATCCGTGCTCGAACGGGTCGACGACCGTCCGTCCGGGCCGCGGGCCGGGATGCCGGAGGGGGCAGGTCCGCGGGACACGCACACACAGGGGGACGAGGACATGCGGGACGTACGGGAACCCGACGGACACCAGGGGAACGCCGGGCACACCGAGCTCGACGGGTACGACGTCGAGTACGGGGACAGGAACGGGGACGAGGCGGGCGCACCGCGCCGCTCCGGCGCCCGGAAGGCCATGCTGGCCGCCGTCGGAGGGGTGTTGGCCGCGCTGCTGGCGGTCGGCGGGTACGGCCTCCACAACATCGTGACCGCCGTGCGGGGCGGGTCGTCGAACAACGGCAGCGGCGGCGGCGCTCAGGCGTCCGAAACCGCGGCGACGACCCCGCAGGCACCGCCGACCACCGAGGAGGCCGCTGCGGTGGCCGAGGACTTCCTGGCGGCGTGGGGCCGCGGGGACGTCACGGCCGCATCGGCGCTGACCAACCGGCCGGAGACGGCCCGCGCGGCGCTGGCCGCCTTCCAGGAGAACGTGCCGGCCCGTACGCTCGCGCTGACCGCCACGGGCCCGGCGACCACCGGCACGGCCGGGGAACCGGTGGTCGGCTTCCGGGCGAAGGCCGAGTTCGAGGGCGCGACCGGTGCCTGGGAGTACGACAGCACGCTCGGCGTCGTCCGGGGCGGGAGCGGCAAGGCCGTCGTGCACTGGGCGCCGACCGTGCTCCACCCGCACCTCGCCCAAGGCGGGACGATCGCCGTGAAGACGCTGCCCGACCCGGTCTCCAAGCCGACCGACCGCAACGGCAAGCCGCTCGAGGGCTTCCCCTCGCTGGCCGCCGTGCTGCCCAGGATCACGCCGGCCGACGGCGAGACCGTCGTCAGCGGGCGGGCCGTGGTGCTCTCCGCGGCCGGGAGGGAGCCCGAGCAGCTGTACGTGCTCACCCCGCCGAGCGCGCCGCAGGTCAAGCTGACGCTGGACGCCGAACTCCAGCGGGTAGCCGAGGAGGCGATCAAGCAGCAGGCCGCGGGCGGCAAGCCGGCCTCCCTGGTGGCGATCCAGCCGAGCACCGGCCACATCCTGGCGATGGCCTACTCGCCGAGCGGGTACAACCGCGCCGTCTCGGCCGGCCAGGCTCCCGGCTCCACGATGAAGGTGATCACCTCGGCGGCCCTGCTGGAGGCCGGGGTGACCCCGGACACCGTGGTGCCCTGCAAGGACACCACCAACTCGCCTCGGCAGTGGCACAACGACGAACGCGGTGACTTCCCCTCGTACACGCTCGCCGACGACTTCAGCCACTCCTGCAACACCGGCTTCATCGACAAGGGCCTGGAGAAACTGCAGCCCGGAACGCTCGCCAAGGTGGCCCGCGAGCAGTTCGGCCTCGGCCTGGAGTGGCACATCGGCATCGACAGCCGGGACGCCACGATCCCGGTGCCGCGCACCAATGACGAGGCCGCCGCGGAGTACATCGGCCAGGGCACGATCCAGGTCAACTCGCTGGCGATGGCCTCGGTCGCCGCCACCGTGCAGAGCGGCAAGTTCCGCCAGCCCGTCCTGCGCGACGACGCCAAGCGCGTCACCGCCCCGGGCTCACTGCCCGCCGGCGTCGCCAGGGACCTGCGCGCCATGATGGCCAGAACCGCCACCCAGGGCACCGCCCGCACGCCGATGGCCGGCCTCACCGGCCAGATCGGCGCGAAGACCGGCACCGCGGAATCCGGCGGAACAGCCACCAACAGCTGGTTCATCGCCTACCGCGGGGACCTCGCCGTCGCCGCCGAGGTCGACGGCGGCGGCCACGGCTTCGCCGCGGCCGGCGTGGCCGCGGCCCAGGTCCTCAAGGCCGGCGGCAAGGGCTGACGGCCTCAACCACGCCGTTGAGCCAGGATCAGGACCCCTACCTCCGGGCCTGCGGCGGCGGGGTCCGTGCGGCTGATCACGTAGGGCTCGCGGTGCTTCCGGCGCCCGTGAGGGTCATGTCGACCGTGGCGGTGTCGAGGATGCTGACCTGTCCGGTCGGCGGGGTGTAGAGGCCGCCGTCGCCGCTCATCAAGGTGATGTTCCCGGCGGTGCCGCTGACCTTCGCCTTGAACTGGCCGGTGGCGCTCCCCTTCACGCGCCGGGGGGCGGGTACGGGGTGGAGGCCGGCCTATCACCAGCGGCTCGGCGCCAGTCCAGCGACGTGCAGATCCGCGCCTCGGCTTCAAGAACGTCATTCAGGCCGCTGCGATCAAATGCGGACACTCTCCCCGGAAGAGCGCCACCTCCACAGTTCTCCTGCATAGGCTTCACATGCGGTCGGGGGAGTTCCGTATCTCCCCGTCTGGCGTCTTGCCGATCGCGGGCGGGGCCCGTCGGGCTGGACGGCAATATGCCGTAGCCCAGGTGACGGGAGCGTCCTACCGAACTGGAGGGGAATTCTCATGCCTGACATTGATCTCGGCCTGGCGTCGGACTGGCAGACCGGCGACTGGCACGGTCGCGTCAAGCTCGTACAGAACCGGACCTACCCCACGTCGCCCAAGAAGGACGTGGCCCTCACCTCGCCGAACAGCATCGAGATCGAGATCAACACGGACTCGTCCACGTCGGGGGAGGCGAAGAACGTCTACTTCACCTCGCATGTCGGCAACACGAAGAGGGTCATCGCCGTCCTCGACTGGCAGGGCAACCTGCGCATCGCCGGGAAGCTGACCACGGATCAGACGAACCTGGGGTACTAGAGCACTCACCAGCTCGGCCTGTAGAGGCGGAACGCGTGGCTAGGCCGGACGAGGAGTCGCCCGGCCTAGCACCAGCAGCTCGGCCGCCAGTTTAGACCGTGTCCTATGTGGTGATGCGGGCCAGGCGTTTGTAGCAGCACAGGGTGGCGGCGAGGCCGAGAATGGCCAGGTAGTTGCGGGGGTCGCGTTCGTAACGGTGGTTGAGTCGGCGGTAGCCGGTCAGCCACGACATGGTCCGTTCGATGACCCGCCTGTGGCGTCCGAGGCGCTCGCTGGACTCGATGCCCTTGCGGGCGACGCGGACGCCGATCCGCTTGCCGCGCAGCCACTTTCGCAGGTGCGGAACGTCGTACGCTGTGTCTGCGTGAAGGTATCCGGGTTTGCGGTAGCGGTCGCCCTGGGCCTCCTGTCTCATCCGGTAGACCTCGACGACGGGTTTCAGGGCTTTGCTGTCGTGGGTGTTTCCCGCGGTGACGCCGACGACGAGGGGCAGTCCGCCCGCGTCCGACAGGACGTGCATCCTGGAACCCGGCTTGCCCCGGTCCACGGGGCTCGGGCCTGTGAGTTCACCCCTTTTTTGGCCCTCATGGGGGCGGAGTCGAGCACGACGCGGGAGACATCCAGCAGGCCGGCGTCGTCCAGGCGCTCCAGGACCAGCTCGGGCAGCCGGCCCCACACGCCGGCCCTCGACCAGATGAGGAAACGGCGGTGGACGGTGGACTTGGAAACCCCGAAGCAGGGCGGCAGCGCCCGCCAGGCACAGCCACTGACCAGCACGTACACGATCGCGGCAAACAACGTCTCATCAGGCGTGTTCGCCGTCCCACCGCCCTTCGACCACACCCGGTCCGGCGGGATCAGCACGGTCTAAGTACCACAGGGCAGCACACCGTGTCGCGAACGATCGAGGCCAGGCCTTGGGCCTTGGACGGCCGCGCGGGTCGCCGGGTGGCCGGGTCGCCGGGGCGCCGGATGGAGCGTCGTCCCCGACCGGTGCGGTTGGCCGTCCTCGCACCTGTTCGGGCGGGCGGCGCAAGAGCCGGGCCCGACCCAACGAGCACCCGTCTCAATGAAATGTCACCGGTCACACCTTGACAAGTCACCCACAGTTCGGAATCATCCACCGTCAAGGAGTCTCCCCCAGTCCGCGTCCGCACCCGGCCGCAGCGCCGGCGGACGGCGGCGCGATCACGCGGCGGCACCACATCGCACCACGGGAGCGGGTTCGGCCCCACTGCAAAGCCTTCGCTTCACCGGGCCTGGGAACCTTCCAATTACCTTTCCGGCACCGGCTTCTGACTGCACGGCGCCCGAGAGAGATGAGCGAGTTGGGGATCCTCGACGCGGAGTTCATCGACCTGGAGCCACTCGGTGCGGACAAGGCGGCCGACGCACTCGACCCCACCGCCGAGGCCGAGGTGCTCGCCGGCCTCACGGGCTCCGGCCGCACCCTTATGGTGATGGCCCACCCCCTGAGCGCCGACCGGGTCGTCAGCGTCGGGTCCGGGCGGATCCGCCGGCCCTCAACCGCCTCATGACCGGGACCCTGCGGATCACGTCGGACTGTGAGCGGCTGGTCGCGATGTTCGACTGGGCGGTACGCACGGCCCGGACCCAGGTGTACCCCGCCGGGTGGACCGGCCCGGTGAACGCCGACGAGCATCGGCCGCTCGGCACCGGGACAGCGCCCTACCTCCCCACCTACCACGCCGGCTACCAGCACCGGAGCGCCTTCTACGCCCGCGACTTCGCGCACCAGGCGGTCGGCGCCCATCTGCTCGGGCTGGCCCTGGAGAATTCCACCATGCTCCGGGCCTTCGCTGCGTCGGCCACCGCCGAGCACGGCCACCACCCGGTCTGGGCCTGCAACTTCGACGGCACGTTCCACACCATCGACTACCACGGGCCGGAACGATTCGTACGTGAACTGCCCGCTGTCTTCGAACTCGTGGAGACCGTCCTGCACCTGTACCGGTGGACCGGGGACCGCACCCTGGTCGACGACCCCGTGCTGTGGGCGTTCTGCCGCACCACCGTGACCGAGTTCGTCCGCCGCCGCACCGCCCGCTCGCCAGTCGCCCGCGGCACCGGCGGCGGCATCTTCGACGGCACCGCCAGCTACCACGAACTGAGCGAGGAGCGGCTGGTGGAGGCGGGCGACGGAATCGCCACCCAGTACCGGGCATACCTCGCGGCGGCCGAACTCGCCACCGCCCGCGGAGAGCACGCCTTCGCCGCCCGGTGCGCCGAGCTTGCCCGAGAACTGAAGCGATACTTCAACGAGGAATGGAGCCGCGTCCGCCCTGCGGACGGCCAGGCGCGGCGGGACGGCCGGGGCGAACATCCGGCCGACACGGTCCGCGGGTACACCGGCGACGGTCGGCCGGTCACCGGCTGGGGCCGAGAAGGCAGTTGGTTCATGCCACTCAAGCGCATCATCGACGCGGGCCCCCGCAACGAGCGGTACCTCGACTACATCGACGAAGAAGCCACCGGTCCCGACGCCCCGCCCAACGCGGAGGCGTACACCTACCTGCCGGAGGTGTTCTTCGCCCACGGCCGCGCCGAGACCGCCTGGCGCTGGATGACCGCCGTCCACGACCTGCGGGACCGGCCCCACCCGGTGCCCGAACAGGGACGCAACGGCGACTACCCCGAACTCTCTTTCACCCTCGTCGGCCAGACCGTCGAAGGGCTGCTCGGCCTGCTGCCCGACGCGCCCGCACACCGCCTGTCCACCCTGCCCGGACTGCCGGGCGCCATCGGCCGGGTCGAGGTTCGGGACATCCCCTTCGGAGACGGTCTGTTGACGCTCCGACACGACGGCGACGGCAGCACGCTCACTCGCTCGACCGGCGCCGAACTGAGCTGGGAGGCCCGGCTCCCCGGTGCGCACACGGCGCTCACCGTGGACGGGCAGCCATGTACGCCGGAGGTCAGGACCGATGGCGGGGTGACATACAGCCGCACCACCGTACGCGTCGCGCCCGGCCGGACGTGCACGGTGCGCGTCGCGCGCCCGGCGGAGGCCGTCCCTCCGGTCAGCCCAGGTGGTCGGCGGCCGGACGGCGACTCCGGGCGGTGAACATGCCGATAGCCCGTAAGGCCGGAGGCGGCCTTTGTGCTCTCCTGGCCACAGTGCGGCCACAAGCACCGGCTCGCCCCGGCGGGCGCGGGCCGGGTGGTGCCCGCTCAGTCTGTGGCCTCCGCGATCAACCGGTGTCCCAGGGCTGACATCTCCCAGCCGAAGCGGTCGTTGGTGAAGCGCTCCAGGACTCGGTCGCGGGCCCGGGCGCCGCGGGCGGTGGCCTCGTCCGGGGTCTCCAGGGCGAGGCGGAGTGCTGCTGCCAGGTCGGCCGGGTCGAGGCGGCGGCTGCCCGACGGGCCCCCGACCGGGACGGGGTAGCCGACGGAGTCGTCCGGGACCAGTTCGCGCAGGGAGTCCACCGCGGTGGCCACCACCGGGCGGCCGAAGGCCATCATCTCGGCGCACACGTAGCAGAACGACTCCCAGAGACTGGGTACCACCGCGACGTCGGCCACCGACATCCAGCCGAGCGCCTCCGCGCGGCTGATGTCGCCGAGGAAGGCGACCTGCCCGGTCAGGTCGAACTCCGCGGCGCGCCGCCGCAGGTGCTCCTCCTCCGGGCCGACGCCGACCAGCGCGAGCCGGACCGGGACGGGGGCCGGGCCCAGGCCCGGCCGGTGCACGGGGCCCAGGCGGGCCAGGGCCGTCAGCAGCGCGTCGAAGCCCTTCACCGGGACCAGCCGGCCGCAGGCCACCACGAGCGGCTGCTCCCAGGCCCGGGCGCCCAGCAGAGCGGCCCGCCGCTCGAACCGGCCCGGGTCGGCCTCGACGGCGGCGATCTCGGCCGGGTCGACGCCCAGGTGGACCACCGACTGGGTGGCGTCGTCGGCGCCGTAGCGGGCGGTGATGGCGTCGCGCAGGGCGTGGCTGATGAAGACCGTGTGGTCGCTGCCGTGCAGCGCCTTGGCCTCGATCGCGAGCAGGTCCGCGCGGTCGGCGGTGGTGCCGTTCGTCACCCGGTGGCCGTCCCGGTCGTAGGGTGTGATCGCCTCGAAGTCCTGGAGCAGCACGTTGACCAGCGGCGCGGAGTGCTCGCGGGCCAGGACCGCGGCCTCCGGGAAGCAGAACAGGTCGGGCAGGGCGACCAGGTCCGGCGGGCCCACCTCGCGGACGAGCTGCTTGGCGGCCGCGAGCAGGCGGTGGTGGGTCCGCAGGCTCTGGTCCCGCAAGCCGGTCTCGCTGTTGTAGAGGACCCCGGTGCCGGTCCGCAGCACCCGCACGCCGTCCACCTGCTCGTGGATGTCACCGGATCCGGTGTGGCTGGTGACGACGTGGACCTGCCACCCCTGGGCGGCCAGGCCCGTCGCCAGGCTCCTGGCCACCGTGCTGGTGCCGCCGACGGTGAGCGGCGGGTACTCGCGGGAGAAGACGAGGACGCGGGGTGCGGGACTCATGAGCGGTTGCCTCCGGCGGGGTCGGCCAGGTCTGGGACGCGGGTGAGGAACCGGTCGATCTGCGCGCGGGTCGCCAGGTCGGCGCCCATGCCGCGGTCGACCGTGCGGTGCCACTCGACGATCGCCGCCGCGGCCCCGTGCAGGTCGAAGTGGTGCTCCCAGCCGAGTTCGGCGGCCGCCCGGCGGCCGTCCAGGCGGAGCACCGCCTCCTCGGCGAAGCCGGGATCGGACTTGGCCAGGACGGCCGGGGCGTCGAGTCCGGCGGCAGGCGCCGCGGAGCGCGCCCAGTGGGTGCGGAGCGCGCCGACGAGCTCGTGGACGGTGGCACCGTCGCCGGGCGGGGCGAAGTTGAACACACGGCCGGCGGGCACCCGCCCGGCGGCCAGTGCCTCGGCGAGGCGCAGCAGGCCGGCCGTGACGTCGAGGACGTGCTGCCAGGGCCGCACGGCGGACGCGTTGCGCAGCTCGATCGGCGCACCGGCGGCCAGCGCCGCCATCGTGTCGGGCACCAGCCGGTGCGCCGCGTGGTCGCCGCCCCCGATCACGTTGCCGAACCGCACCGAGGCGGCCAGAGTGCCCTGGCGGTCCCGGGAGCCCTGCCGACCCCCGGTGCCCTGCTGGTCGAAGAGCGCCGCGTACCCCTCGAAGACGAGCTCGGCCGCCGCCTTGGAGACGCTGTAGGGGTCGCCGCCGCCGATCTCGTCGGTCTCCCGGTAGGGCCAGGGCCAGCCGAAGTTGCGGTAGCACTTGTCCGAGGTCACGTGGACCAGGACGCCGGGCCCGGTGCTGCGGGCGGCCTCCAGGACGTTGATTGAGCCGCCGATGTTCGTGGTCAGGGTGGTCCGCGGATCCTCCAGGCCGGCGCGGACCAGGGGTTGGGCCGCCAGGTGGAAGACGCAGTCGTAGGGCGCGCCGCCCATCACCCGGTGCACGGTGTCGTAGTCGCGGATGTCGCCGACGTGGTCCTTGACGCCGTGCTCCGCCAGCCAGCGGGAGCGGGTGCGGGTCACCGGGTCGGCGTTGTGGGCGATCCCGTCGACCTCGACGCCGAGCCGACGCAGCATCAGGGCGAGCCAGGAACCGACGAATCCGGTGTGACCGGTAATCAGCACCCGGCGGTCGCGCCAGGCTCCGTTCAGCTGGGTGTCGGCCACGGGAACTCCTCTCGCGCGATGAGGTCCTCGACGTCGGTGAAGTCCTTGAAGGTGTCCAGGGGGTGCCAGCGGCCCTCGTGGACGACCGCCCGCAACCGGCCACCGGCGGCCAGCCGGGGCAGCACGGTCTCTTCGAACTCACCACAGGGTTCGGTCAGTTCGTCGAAGACGGCGGGAGTGCACAGGAAGTAGCCGGCCGAGATCAGCTCGGGGCGCAGCGGCTTCTCGACGAAGGAGGTGACCAAGGCGTCCGGTCCGACGGTCAGTTCGCCGTAGCGCGCTCTGACCCGGGTCGCGGCCATCACGGCCATCGCGCGGGTGGCCTGCTGGACGCTCTGCAGCATACCCAGGTCGAAGTCGGAGAGGACGTCGGCGTAGCCCAGGAAGAAGGAGCGCTCCCCGATGTGGCCGCGCGCGTCCCGCAGGCGCCGGGACTTGGACGCCAGCGGGCCGCTGTCCACCAGGGTCACCCGGACCCCACCGGTGAACCGGGTCCAGCCCGGACCCGACTCGACCGCCTCCGCGGGGACGTGGAACTCGGCGAGCAGGGCCCGGCGGATCGCGTCCGCGCCATAGCCCACGCAGAGCACGAACTCGTCCGAGCCGAAGGCGCGGTAGTAGTCGATCACGTGCAGCAGGAGGGCGCGCCCGTCCGGCAGCGGCCGCAGCGGTTTGGGGGTGTGGTCGTCATGGGTGCGCTGGCGCAGGCCGAGGCCTCCGCACAGCAGCAGGACGGGTGGGCGGCCGTCCGCCCTCGTCGCCTGCCCGGGTGTGGCGGTCATCAGGGATTCCCGTTCTCGTTGGTTCCGGTCCGGCGCCG
>NZ_JAXCLC010000114.1:0-15431 GCF_034043715.1 Kitasatospora purpeofusca
GTAAACGCGGCGGCCCCCCCCCCCGGGGCGGGGGGGGGCGGCTCCTGGTGGACCGGGTGACGGCTCCGGGGAGCCGTCGACGCGTCAGCCCTGCGGCAGCGCCGCGAGCTGAGCGGTGATCCGGGCGATGTCGGCCTCGGCGGCCTCCTGGCGGGTCCGGATCTTGGCGACCACGTCGTCCGGCGCCTTGGCGAGGAACGCCTCGTTGCCGAGCTTGCCCGCGGTCTGGGCCTTCTCCTTCTCGGCCGCCGCGAGGTCCTTGGCGAGGCGCTTGCGCTCCGCCCCGACATCGATCGTGCCGGACAGGTCCAGCGCCACGGTGGCACCGGCGACCGGCAGCGAGGCGGTGGCCGCGAAGCCCTCCTCCGGCACGGTCAGCCGCAGCAGCGAACGGATCGCGTCCTCGTGGACGGCCAGCACGGTGCCGTCCAGGTCCAGCCGGGCCGGGACCCGCTGACCCGGCTTCAGGCCCTGGTCGGTGCGGAACCGGCGCACCTCGGTGACCACCCGCTGCAGGGTGGCGATCTCCGCCTCGGCGCCGGCGTCGCGGAACCCGCTGTCCTGCGGCCAGTCGGCGATGACGAGCGACTCGGCCCCGGTGAGCGTGGTCCACAGCGTCTCGGTGACGAAGGGCACGATCGGGTGGAGCAGCCGCAGCGTGATGTCGAGGACCTCGCCGAGGACCCGGCGCGCGGCGTCGGCCTGCGGGCCGCCCTTGGCCAGGGTGGTCTTGGAGAGCTCCAGGTACCAGTCGAAGACCTCGTCCCAGGCGAAGTGGTACAGCGCCTCGGAGAGCTTCGAGAACTGGTAGTCGTCGTAGAGCGCGTCCACCTCGGCGACGGTGCTGTTCAGGCGCGACAGGATCCAGCGGTCCGCGGCCGTCAGCTCCTCCGCCGCGGGCAGCGGGCCCTCGACGGTGGCGCCGTTCATCAGCGCGAACCGGGTCGCGTTCCAGATCTTGTTGGCGAAGTTGCGGGCCGCCTGGACCCAGTCCTCGCCGATCGGGACGTCGACACCCGGGTTGGCGCCGCGGGCCAGCGTGAACCGCAGCGCGTCCGAGCCGTACTTGTCCATCCAGTCCAGCGGGTTGACCACGTTGCCGAAGGACTTCGACATCTTCTTGCCGTTCTGGTCACGGACCATGCCGTGCAGCGCGATGGTGTGGAACGGCGGGGTGCCGTCCATCGCGTAGAGCCCGAACATCATCATCCGGGCGACCCAGAAGAACAGGATGTCGTAGCCGGTGACCAGGACAGAGTTCGGGTAGAACTTCGCCAGGCTCTCGGTCTGCTCCGGCCAGCCGAGCGTGGAGAACGGCCACAGGCCGGAGGAGAACCAGGTGTCCAGGACGTCGGTGTCCTGGTGCCAGCCCTCTCCGGTCGGCGGCTGCTCGTCCGGGCCGACGCAGACGATCTCGCCGTTCGGGCCGTACCAGACCGGGATCCGGTGGCCCCACCACAGCTGGCGCGAGATGCACCAGTCGTGCAGGTTGTCCACCCAGTCGAAGTAGCGCTTCTCCATCTCCTGCGGGTGGATCTTGACCCGGCCGTCCCGGACGGCGTCGCCGGCCGCCTGGGCCAGCGGGCCGACCTTGACCCACCACTGCATCGACAGCCGCGGCTCGATGGTGGTCTTGCAGCGCGAGCAGTGGCCCACCGAGTGGACGTACGGGCGCTTCTCGGCGACGATCCGGCCCTCGGCGCGCAGCGCGGCGACGATCGCCGAGCGGGCCTCCAGCCGGTCCAGGCCCAGGAACGGGCCGTGCGCGGTGATCACCGCGTGCTCGTCCATCACCGCGATGTTCGGCAGGCCGTGGCGCTGGCCGATCTCGAAGTCGTTCGGGTCGTGGGCCGGGGTCACCTTGACCGCGCCGGTGCCGAACTCCGGGTCGACGTGCTCGTCGGCGACGACCGGGATCCGGCGGCCGGTGAGCGGCAGCTCGATCTCGGTGCCGACCAGGTGCCGGTAGCGCTCGTCGTCCGGGTGGACGGCGACCGCGGTGTCACCGAGCATCGTCTCGGCGCGGGTGGTGGCGACGACGATGGAGTCCTCGCCCTCGCCGTAGCGGATCGAGACCAGCTCGCCGTCGTCGTCCTGGTACTCCACCTCGATGTCCGAGATGGCGGTCAGACAGCGCGGGCACCAGTTGATGATGCGCTCGGCACGGTAGATCAGCTCGTCGTCGAAGAGCTTCTTGAAGATGGTCTGGACGGCCTGCGACAGGCCCTCGTCCATGGTGAAGCGCTCGCGCGACCAGTCGACGCCGTCGCCGAGCCGGCGCATCTGGCCGGAGATCTGGCCGCCGGACTCCGCCTTCCACTTCCAGACCCGCTCGACGAACGCCTCGCGGCCCAGGTCGTGGCGGGACTTGCCCTCCTTGGCCAGCTCGCGCTCGACCACGTTCTGGGTGGCGATGCCGGCGTGGTCCATACCGGGCTGCCACAGCGCCTCGTACCCCTGCATCCGCTTGCGGCGGACCAGGGCGTCGATCAGCGTGTGCTCGAAGGCGTGGCCCAGGTGCAGCGAGCCGGTGACGTTCGGCGGGGGGATGACGATGGTGAACGGGGGCTTGTCGCTCGTGGCGTCGGCGGTGAAGTAACCGCGCTCTACCCAGCGCTCGTACAGCTCGCCCTCTACGTCCGCCGGAGCGTAGGTCGTCGGGAGGGTGGCTGCGTCGTCCCCTGCGGGCGTGCTAGCGGGGCGCTGGTTCGTGGTGTCGGTCACGACGCACAGTTTACGTAACCCGGGAACCCGGTTACGAACGCCTTTCACCCCCCGGGCTCCCGGACCGGCCCGGAAGCGGCGCACGCGAGAGCCCCGGCACCGCCGCGAGGGCGGTACCGGGGCCTCGTCCCGGTCCGGGGCCGGACGAACGGACCGGCGGACCGGTGGGGTCTCAGGCGCTCTTGTCGCGCCGCTCCCGCTTGATCATGTCGCGCGGCACCAGGGTCGGGATGGCGTGCTTGGAGACGACGTCCCCGGTCACCACCACCCGGGCGACGTCCTGACGCGAGGGAACCTCGTACATCACGGACATCAGCACCTCCTCCATGATGGCCCGCAGACCGCGCGCGCCGGTGCCGCGCAGGATCGCCTGGTCCGCGATGGCCTCCAGCGCGTCCCGCGAGAACTCCAGCTCCACGCCGTCGAGTTCGAAGAGCTTGCGGTACTGCTTGACCAGCGCGTTCTTCGGCTCGGTGAGGATCTGCAGCAGCGCCTCGCGGTCGAGGTTGTGCACGCTGGTGATCACCGGCAGACGGCCGATGAACTCGGGGATCATGCCGAACTTGACGAGGTCCTCCGGCATCACCTGACGGAAGTGGTCGCTGGCGTCCTGCTCCCGCTTCGAGCGGATGTTCGCCCCGAAGCCGATGCCCTTGGCGCCCGCCCGGCCCTCGATGATCCGCTCCAGGCCCGCGAACGCGCCACCCACGATGAACAGCACATTGGTGGTGTCGATCTGGATGAACTCCTGGTGCGGGTGCTTGCGCCCGCCCTGCGGCGGCACCGAGGCGGTGGTGCCCTCCAGGATCTTCAGCAGCGCCTGCTGCACACCCTCGCCGGAGACGTCCCGGGTGATCGACGGGTTCTCGCTCTTACGGGCGACCTTGTCGATCTCGTCGATGTAGATGATCCCGGTCTCGGCCTTCTTGACGTCGTAGTCCGCCGCCTGGATCAGCTTGAGCAGGATGTTCTCGACGTCCTCGCCGACGTAGCCGGCCTCGGTCAGCGCCGTGGCGTCCGCGATCGCGAACGGCACGTTCAGCATCCGGGCCAGGGTCTGCGCCAGCAGCGTCTTGCCGGAACCGGTCGGACCGAGCAGCAGGATGTTGGACTTCGCCAGCTCGATGGCGTCCTCACGGCCGTTCCCGCCGCTGCGCCCGGCCTCACCGGCCTGCACCCGCTTGTAGTGGTTGTAGACCGCCACCGACAGCGCCTTCTTGGCGAGGTCCTGGCCGACCACGTACTGGTCGAGGAACTCGTAGATCTCGCGGGGCTTCGGCAGCTCCTCGAAGCGCACCTCGGAGGTCTCGGCGAGCTCCTCCTCGATGATCTCGTTGCACAGGTCGATGCACTCGTCGCAGATGTACACGCCTGGGCCGGCGATCAGCTTCTTCACCTGCTTCTGCGACTTGCCGCAGAACGAGCACTTGAGCAGGTCGCCACCGTCTCCGATGCGTGCCACGAGGTGCTTCCCCTTCGCCAGGGGCCCCGCGGGGTTTCCGGGGCCTGGTGCTGTGGACCGAAGACGCCGACGGCGATCGGTCTCGCTGTCCGACGGTACTCTGCCGAGCCGTCGATTCCGCCCTCTTCGCCGGGTCTGCCCTACGCCCTGGGCGAATTGATACCGAACAGATGCCGTCGGAGGAGCCCCCGGCTCCCGCGGCCCGAGGACGGTGCCGCGGGGGGTGCTGGCCTCAGGAGGTCAGCGAGGCCTTGCGGGTCGAGATGACCAGGTCCACCAGACCGTACTCGACGGCCTCCTCGGCGGTGAGGATCTTGTCGCGCTCGATGTCGTCGCGAACCTCCTCGACCGACTTGTTGGAGTGCTTCGACAGCATCTCCTCCAGCTGCTCGCGCATCCGGAAGATCTCCCGGGCCTGGATCTCCAGGTCCGAGACCTGGCCGCGGCCGGTCTCGGTGTACGGCTGGTGGATCAGGATACGGGCGTTCGGCAGCGCCATCCGCTTGCCGGGGGTGCCCGCCGCCAGCAGCACGGCCGCCGCCGAGGCCGCCTGGCCCATGCAGACGGTGGTGATGTCGGGCTTGACGTACTGCATGGTGTCGTAGATCGCCGTCAGGGCCGTGAACGAGCCGCCGGGCGAGTTGATGTACATCTGGATCTCGCGGTCCGGGTCCATCGACTCCAGGCACAGCAGCTGAGCCATGATGTCGTTGGCCGAGACGTCGTCCACCTGGGAGCCGAGGAAGATGATGCGCTCCTCGAACAGCTTGGCGTACGGGTCGTACTCGCGGATGCCCTGGGAGGTGCGCTCGACGAAGCGCGGGACGATGTAGCGGCCCTCCGCTCGCATGTCCTCGACGCGGGCCTTGGCGGCCGACAGGCTGGGGATGTTCATGGGTGTTCTGGTCCTCCGGAGCGTTGTGGCTGTGGTCTCGTGGGCCCTGGCGGGGCTCAGGCGCCGGTGCCGCCGCCGCCGGGGACGTCCGCGGCGCTGTGCATGATCGCGTCGATCAGGCCGTACTCCAGGGCCTGATCCGGGGTGAACCAGCGGTCACGGTCGGAGTCCCGGGTGATCTGCTCGAAGGACTGGCCGCTGTGGAAGGCGATCAGCTCGGACATCCGCTTCTTGGTGCGCAGCAGCTGCTCCGCCTGGATCCGGATGTCCGTGGCCGAACCGCCGAGGCCGGCGGACGGCTGGTGCATCAGGATGTTGGCGTTCGGCAGCGAGAAGCGCTTGCCCTTGGCGCCGGCGGTCAGCAGGAACTGACCCATCGAGGCCGCCATGCCCATCGCGATCGTGACCACGTCGTTCTTGATGTACTGCATGGTGTCGTAGATCGCCATGCCGGCCGAGATCGAGCCGCCCGGGGAGTTGATGTAGAGGAAGATGTCCTTGTCCGGGTCCGCGGCCAGCAGCAGCAGCTGAGCGGTGATCTTGTTGGCGATGTCGTCGTCGACCTGCTGACCGAGGAAGATGATCCGCTCATTGAGCAGTCGGTTGTAGACCTGGTCGCCGAGGCCGCCGAGCACGTCACCAGCGGCGGCGTGCGGCGCCATAGGGCCGGGCATCTGCATCTGCGGGTACGTCACTTAGCCACCTGCTCAGTCGATTTGGACGGTCGCTCCACGGCCGTCACGGTGTCGCACAGCTTCCGGGTATCACGTCGTGATTGTTGCTGTCCATGGACCCTAACGCGCAGGCCGGGCCGCAGAATCCCTCACGCAGAACTGTTCGCTGTGAGCGCAGGGTTCGGGGCTGCGGCGCCCCCGGGGCCGCCGGCGGCGCGCGGACCGGGAAACCCGGCGGGCGGACCGTGACGCGGACACCGACGCGAACGGCAACGCGGCGGGCGGCGGGCGGCGGCGGAAAGCAACGCAGCGGGCCCGGACACCGTACGGCGTCCGGGCCCGCTGTCGGACCTCGGGGCGAGCGAGGCTACTGGGGCGATCAGGCCTCGGTCTTCTCCTCGGCCTCGGCGGCCGGAGCCTCGGCGGCCGGAGCCTCGACGGTCTCGGCCGACTCGTCGGCCTCGTCGTCGTCGAAGTTGACCTCGTTGCCCTCGGTGTCGACGACCTTGGCGGCCTCGACCACGGTGGCCAGCGCCTTGCCGCGGGCGACCTCGCCGACCAGCAGCGGAACCTGGCCGCCCTGGACGACCTGCTGGGCGAACTGGTCCGGGGTGAGACCCGAGCCGGCGGCGCGACGGATGAGGTGCTCGGTCAGCTCCTCCTGGGAGACGTTGAGCTCCTCGTCGGCGACGATCTGGTCCAGGACGAACTGGGTCTTGATGCCCTTCTTCGCCTGCTCCTCGGTCTCCGCCAGGAACTCCTCCTCCGACTTGCCCTGGGTCTCCAGGTAGGCCGCCAGCGTGAGGCCCATCGGCTCCAGCTGGTGGTGCTCGAGGTTGTGCTTGCGGGTCTCGATCTCGTCCTTGAGGAGCTTCTCCGGGAACTCGATCTCGACCAGGCCGAGCAGCGCGTCCAGCACCTTCTCCTGGGCCTGGGTGGCCTGGTCGTACTCCTTCATGCGCTCCAGGCGCTTGCGGGAGTCGCCCTTCAGGTCCTCCAGGGTGTCGAACTCGCTCGCCAGCTGGGCGAACTCGTCGTCCAGCTCCGGCAGCTCCTTCTCCTGGACCGCGGTGACCGTGACGGTGACCTCGGAGGTCTGGCCGGCCTGGGTGCCGCCCTTGAGCTCGGTGGTGAAGGTCGCGGTGCCACCGGCCTCCAGGCCGACGACGGCCTCGTCGATGCCGTCGATCAGACGGCCCGAGCCGATCTCGTAGCTGACGCCGGACGCGGTGCCGTCCTCCGGCACCTCGCCGTCGACCTTGGCCTCGAGGTCGAGGACCACGGTGTCACCGGCGGCCGCGGCGCGCTCGACGTCCTTGACCGAGGAGAAGCGCTCGCGCAGCTGCTCCAGGGACTTGTCGATGTCCTCGTCCGAGACCACGATCGGGTCGACGGTGACCTCGATGGTCGAGAAGTCCGGGAGAGTGATCTCCGGACGGATGTCCACCTCGGCGGTGAACTTCAGGTCGCCGCCATCGGCGAGCTTCTCGACACCCTCGATGTTGGTGATGTCGGGCTGTCCGAGGACCTCGATCTTGCCCTCGTCGACGGCCTGCGTGTAGAAGCGCGGCAGGGCGTCGTTGACGGCCTCCTCCAGCACGGCACCACGGCCGAAGCGCTGGTCGATGACCCGGTTCGGGATCTTGCCCTTACGGAAGCCCGGGACCGAGACCTGCTGGTTGATCTTCTTGTACGCCGCGTCGAGGCTGGGCTTGAGCTCCTCGAAGGGCACCTCGACGGTGAGTCGAACCCGGGTCGGGTTCAGAGTCTCGACGGCGCTCTTCACGGTGGGGTCTCCTATGGGGCTTGCGGTCGGGTTGCCTGCACCCTCCCCGGACGGCCGGCCGGAGCCGGTTCGGTCGAGTCGGGCGAGACGGGCGATGGGCGGTTGGAGCTGCATCTCCCGTGGGGGGTGGACGGTGAGCGTGACTCCTCGCCCTCGTGCGGTCGGCCTGGGTTGACGCCACAGGGACTACCGCCAGCGCCCCATCCTACCGGTACCACGAAAGGCGGACGCCAGGGCGGCGCCGTCGGCGGCCCTTCGGGGCCGTTCCGGGGCGTTTCCGGGCGATCGGGGAGGCGGTCGCGCCCGGGGGCGCGCGCCCGGAGTGTGGCGTGCGGCACTCTTTCCGGTGAGCGCTCCGCGCGGCACGGCGGGACACCGCAGGGCACCGCGGGGCCGCCCGGGGAGGAACGGGACAACGGGAAGGAGTCGCGTCGGGCGCCAACGACAACAGGGCCCCGCCGTGGGCGAGACCCTGCGCACTCTGTCGGGGTGGCCGGATTCGAACCGACGGCCTTCCGCTCCCAAAGCGGACGCGCTACCAAACTGCGCCACACCCCGTGGTGCCGAGAGGAAGCGTACACGCCGGGCCCTGCCGGATCGGCGAGATATTCCGAGGCCCTCACGGGAATGGGGTGTGCGCGCAGCCGACCGGACCAGGTACGCTGTTCCCGACCTTCCGTCCGGTGACGGCCGGGGGATCGCGCGGGCGTAGCTCAATGGTAGAGCCCTAGTCTTCCAAACTAGTCACGCGAGTTCGATTCTCGTCGCCCGCTCCACAGAACGGCCCCGAGGGATGCTGAGCATCCGTCGGGGCCGTTCGCATGTCGTCGTTCGCCTGTCACCGTTCACCGTTCGCCGGTCCGGGCGTCCGTCGGCGCGGGTGGTTCAGAGGCCGAGCCGGACGGCGCGGGCGGCGGCCCGCTCCAGCAGCCGGTGCACGTCGGACTGGCGGGTGGAGGGCCGGTCGTTGAACTCGTCCGGGGAGCTGACCCGGCGGCCGGTGGCGTGCAGCACCTCCATCAACTGGACCCGGGCGGTGCGGACGGTGGCCGGGGTGCCGTAGCCGTGGGCGAGCACCGCGGCCTGGGCACCGAGCAGGCAGACCCGGCCGGCCCCGTCCCACATCGCGCCCTGCAGCCATCCGTGCGCCGTGATGTAGCGGGAAGCGAGGCCGAGGTGTTCGGCGGCGGTCACCGGCACGGGCCTGGCCGGGCGGCGCAGCGCGCGGTCGAGCAGGGTGGCGCGGGGCGGGACGTGGTCGGCGTACCAGGGCCGGAGCACCGAGCCGAACGGGCAGACGTACGGTCCGCCGTGGGGCGGGAGATAGGGCGCCGGGGTGCGCGCCGGGGCGGGCAGCGAGGCCAGGTACGCCTCGATCTCGGCGACCAGGCCGGAGGCGTCCGGGGTGAGCAGCGGCGCCGGCGGTGCCGGCGGGGGCTTCGGGGCGGTGCGGGGCATGCGGCGCTCTCCAGGCGGTGCCAGTGGTGTCCGCTACCCAAAATGGGGCACAAGTGACATTCCCGCGACCGGAGCGAGCGGTCCGCGGCCGCGGGCGCGTCCGGGCCGGTCCGGCCCCGGTCCCGACGTGCCCGGGCGCCCTCCCGACGGTTTCCCGGGGGGCCTCCGGGCCGATAGCCTCGGCGGCGTTCGAGAGCAGTTCGACGGGCAGACGACAGTTCGAGACGATTCGAAGCCCTGAGCTTAGGAGTCCCCGTGCGCCCGCAGGACCGACTGGCCGTCATACAGCGCTGCGTGGTCCGGGAGATGGCACGGCTCGGGCAGGTGTTCACCGCCGACGGCGAGGTGGTGCGCGGTCCCGGCACCACGGCGGTGGCCGTGCGCGAGCACCAGGACGGCGAGGGCCCCGGCCATGTCGACCTCGGCTGGGTGCTGGCACTCGGCCGGGCGGACGCGCCGGTGGTGTGGGACTGCACGGCGGGCCTCGGCAAGACCGAGGAGGAGAAGCTCGACAACGCGGTGCGGATGTGGGCGACCACGACGGCGAGCGCGCTGGTCGAGCTGACGGAGCGCCGCGGCGCGCATGGCGACCACGCCGACCACCCGGAACTGCCGGGCTGGCACGCCGTTCAGGGGCCGGCGGCGGTGTTCGGGTTCGGCAACGAGCGGCTGGCCGCCTGGCTGGCCGGGAACCGGGTGGTGCCGGCGCTGGCGCCCGCGCTGCTGGCGGAGCTGGCCGGGCCGGGCGGACGGCGGCCGCACGGGGTCAAGCTGTTCCTCGGCGGCCGCGCGGGGGACGACGTGGCCGAGGTCCGGGTGGACGGCGAGGTCAGCGAGGCGGCCTCGGCGGCGCTGCGCGCGCTGGACTGGCCGCGCGGCGAACGGCTCTGCTGGGCCCGGCTGTTCGTTCTGCTGACGGCCCACGGGGAGCCGCCGGCCCCGCCGGCCGCCGACGGGGCGGTGCCGGCCCGGCCGGCGGCCGTGGCGGCGGCACGCCCGCAGGGCCTGTTCGCCAGGTGGCGGCAGGCGAGACGCGCGGACCGGTGAACGGTTCGCCGGCCGCGGAGGGCCGGCGGGCCGCAGGTCAGCTGGCGATGCCGGAGATGGACTTGGCGACCTGGCTCAGGAAGTCCTGGATCGGCTTGGCGGCCGTGCTCTGGTTGAGCATGAAGCCGAACAGGGCGGCCAGGATGAAGTGCCCGGTCTTGAGCTGCTTCTGGCGGATGAAGATGAAGCAGACGATGCCGAACAGGACCAGCGCGGAGACGGAGAGTGCCACCCGGACTCACTTCCTCGTTTCATAGCGGGGCGCCACCGGCTGACGACCCCTGTGAAGCCGGACCCCGGCCTGTCCGACGGTCCCGAGGCGGAACAGCAGTTCGTCCGGCACGTCGAAGCCGGAGGGAAGGCCGCCCGACACGACCGCACGGTGTCCGTCGTACCGCATGTGACGCCCCCCATCCCCCGAATCCTGAACAGTCCCGCCCGGACTCAGTGTGGTCGACCATGCCGATTGCGTAAAGGTCTGACTGTCTGTCGAACGCCGACATCCTGCGATGCGAGACGAGTTTCCGCCGACCGGGACGATAGTCGAGACATCCTGACGATTCGTCGGCGGGGTGCCGCTGAGCGGCCGGGAAAGGTTTGGCGGGCCGGACCGGAACCGGCAGGTCCGCTCCGCCTCCGGAGCAGGGGAATTGGCCGAAGATCAGCTCCGGGGGTTGACAGCAGCTGCCCTTGGCACATGCCACCGTCCGCCGGACCCGGCCGGGGCCGCAAGGGGTTGTCCGACGACCCCTGGGCCGCTCAGTCGCGCCAGAGCAGCAGCAGCGCGCGGTCGTCGTTGATGTCCCGGGCGACCGTCTCGATCAGCCGGGACGCCGAGCCGCCGCCCGCGCCCGGACCGCCGCCCGGCACCAGCCGGTCGGCCTCGCCCATCAGCCGGTCCATGCCCTCGGAGATGTCCCGGCCGGGCGCCTCGACCATGCCGTCGGTGCACAGCATCAGGACGTCGCCGCGGTTCAGCCGCCCCCGCACGCCCTCGAACTTGGCGCCGTCGTAGATGCCCAGCGCCGCGCCCTCCAGGGCCTCCTTGGTCTCCCAGCGGCCGGCGCCGGCCAGCCGCTGCATCCCCGGCAGGTGGCCGGCCGAGAGCAGCTCGTACTCGCCGGTGTCCAGGTCGAGCACCAGGTGCACGGCCGTCGCGAAGCCCTCCTCCCAGGACTGCCGCAGCAGATAGCCGTTGGCGGCCGGGAGGAAGTCGTGCGCGGGCAGCGAGCCGAGCAGTCCGCCGAACGCACCGGAGAGCAGCAGCGCCCGGGAACCCGCGTCCATGCCCTTGCCGGAGACGTCCGCGAGGACCACCTCCAGCACCCGCCGGCCCGGGCCGGTGCGGTCGGCGACCACGAAGTCCCCCGAGAAGGACTGCCCGCCGGCCGGGCGCAGCGCCATGTCGGCGTGCCATCCCTCCGGCAGCTGGGGCACCCGGCTCTGCACCCGCAGCCGCTCGCGCAGGTCGAACAGCATCGTGGAGCCGCCCCACCAGGGCACGCCGACCCGGCTGCGGAACTGGGCGAGCAGCAGGCCGCCGACCCCGGCCGCGCCGACCACCAGGGCGGCGCCGGGGGTGACCCCGTAGGTGTAGGCCTCGGGATGGTCGCTGGCGACCCGCTGGCCGGTGTGGATGACCGACTCGGCGGACAGCCCGAGCGCGGCGAGCGCGTACAGCACGACCAGCGAGCCGGGGCGCAGCAGCAGGGCGGCCGCCAGGATCGGCAGGACCAGCGCGGTGGGCGGGGCCCAGGCGGGCCAGCGGACATTGAGCACGATGAGCAGCGGCACCAGCAGGGCCAGGGCGCAGAGCACCGGCCAGTCGGCGGCGCCGCCACGGAACCAGTCGACGGCGGCGGTGCGCAGCCTTCGGCGGACCCGGCGGAGCCTCTTGCGCAACCGGGCCGTCACGGGGTCGGACGCCGGTACGGCGCCGGGCCTCGTCGCAGTCGTCTGGGGCGGTGTGCCCGGCGGTCTGCCAGCCATGGGGACCGACCATATCCAGCGCTCGCGGTCGGCGTCGACGGCCGGAGCGCGGGCGGCGTCCCGTCGGCGCGGGCGGGTCAGCGGGTTTCGGCCGATTGCGGCAGGCACCGTCCGGGGCGTCAGGAGGCGTACGGGCACAGGGCGTACGAACCGCCCGGACGGCGCAGGCGGCCCGCGCGCGGGCGGTCGGACGGGGCGCGCGCCGCGGTGCGCGCTGTGGCCGATCACACAGCGATCACACGGCGGTCACACAGGTGCCGTACAGGTGCCGTACAGGTGCCGTCCAGCTGCCGTACGGCCGGTTCCGGTCCCTCCGCGGGCCCCGGCGGCCCGTGCATACCGGGCCCGGTACGGCCCGGGAACACGGCGACCGGCCGCGCCGTCGGGGCGCGGCCGGTCGTGGGAGGCCGGTACGGGAGGGAGGGTCAGCCCTCCTGCTGCGGGTGGTGGGCCGGGATCGGCGGGAGCTCGCCGGTGGTCTCGTACACGGCCAGCATGTCGATCCGGCGGGTGTGCCGCTCGTCGCCGCTGTACGGGGTGCCGAGGAAGATCTCGACGAACTTGGTCGCCTCCTCCTCGGTGTGCATCCGGCCGCCGATGGAGATCACGTTGGCGTTGTTGTGCTCGCGGCCGAGCGCGGCGGTCTGCTCGCTCCAGGCCAGCGCGGCGCGGACGCCCCTGACCTTGTTGGCGGCGATCGCCTCGCCGTTGCCCGAGCCGCCGATCACGATGCCCAGCGCCTCCGGGTCCGAGGCGGTGCGCTCGGCGGCCCGCAGGCAGAACGGCGGATAGTCGTCGAGGGCGTCGTAGATGTGCGGCCCGCAGTCGACCGGCTCGTGGCCGGCCTCCTTCAGCCACTCCACGAGGTGGTTCTTCAGTTCGTATCCGGCATGGTCCGAGCCCAGGTACACGCGCATGCCCATGAGTGTGGCATGCGCCCGTACCTGGGCTCGGCAGGGGGCCGGTGAGCCCCGGTCACGGATCTCAGCGGCGGCCGAGCAGCTTCCAGGCGAGCGGGAGGGCGCCGGCCGCGAGGACGGCCTTCAGGGCGTCGCCGACCAGGTACGGGTAGAGGCCGAGTTCGGCGGCGCGGGCCGGCGTCACGTCGAGCGCGAACGCCAGGTAGGGCACTCCGACGGCGTAGACGGCGAGGCTGCCGAGGACCATGGCGGCGGCGGTGCGCGCCGGCGAGCGGTCGGCGCCGCGCCGGGCCAGGGCGCCGACCAGGCCGGCCGCCAGGACGAAGCCGATCACATAGCCGAACGAGGCCGCCGACCAGCCGGAGGTGCCCTCGGCGAACCACGGCAGGCCCGCCGCGCCGGCCAGCAGGTAGAGGCCGAGCGAGGCGACGCCGCGGCGGGCGCCGAGCGCGGTGCCGACCAGCAGGGCGGCGAAGGTCTGGCCGGTCACCGGCACCGGGGAGCCGGGGACGTTCACCGACAGCTGGGCGGCCAGGCCGGTGAGGGCGGCGCCCCCGGCGACCAGGGCGAGGTCCCGGGCCTGGGCGCCGAGGCGGGTGCCGGCGGCGGGCAGCAGGTCGGCCAGGACGGCGCGGCTGGGGACGGGGGTGCTGGCGGTGGCCATCGGCTTCTCCTCGGCACGGTGCGGATCCGGACGGCCCCGGGGGCCGGGCGGACGGAGTGAGTGATCACTCCGAACCTACGCGTCGATCACTCCGGGGACCGCCATGGATCCGGACAAACCCCCGGGCCCCGTCCTTGTCGGGTCCCGCTCCCGCCCGCCGCCCGCTCCGGCCCCGTCCCCGCCCGCCCGAGCCCGCTTTCCGCTACCGACTGCGACCGGCCGGGCGAGTAAAGTGACCACAGGGTCCGCATTCTGGGCCCTACTCGGACATTCTTGGCGCCGAAGGCCTCGTCCCCGGATATTGGGCAACCCGCACCGCATGTCGAACAGTCTGGATCCCACCCCCATGGCCCCCTCCTCCGCGCCCACGGCGCCCGGGACCACCACGCCCGCTCCCCCGGGCGGCGGCCAACAGCTCTCGCACGGGCTCAAGCAGCGCCACCTGTCGATGATCGCGCTGGGCGGCGTCATCGGAGCCGGCCTCTTCGTCGGCTCCGGCGCGGGCATCGCGGCGGCCGGGCCCGCCATCATCCTGGCCTTCGTGCTCTCCGGGCTGCTCGTCATGCTGATCATGCGGATGCTCGGCGAGATGTCGGCGGCCCGCCCCGCCTCCGGCTCCTTCTCCGTGCACGCGGAGAAGGAGATCGGCCCCTGGGCCGGGATCACCGCCGGCTGGATGTACTGGGTGATGCTCTGCTGCGGCGTCGCCGCCGAGGCCACCGCCGCCGGGAAGATCGTCAACGGCTGGGTCCCCGGCGTCTCCGCCTGGGTCTGGGTCGCCCTGTTCATGGTGTTCTTCTGCGCCAGCAACCTCACCGCGGTGAAGAACTTCGGCGAGTTCGAGTTCTGGTTCGCCACCGTCAAGGTCGCCGCGATCGTCGCCTTCCTGGTGCTCGGCGGACTCGGCCTGGCCGGGGTGCTCGGCCCCGGCGCCCCCGGCACCGCCAACCTCACCGGCCAGGGCGGCTTCCTGCCCAACGGCACCAGCGGACTGATCGTCGGCCTGCTCGCCTCCGTGTTCGCCTACGGCGGCCTGGAGACCGTCACCATCGCCGCCGCCGAGTCCGAGGACCCCAAGCGCAACGTCGCCAACGCCGTGCGCACCGCGGTCTGGCGGATCGCGATCTTCTACATCGGCTCGATGGCGCTGGTCGTCACCCTGGTCTCCTGGAAGGACCCGGCGGTCGTCGCCGACGGCCCCTACGTCACCGTGCTGCGCCACCTCGGGGTGCCCGGCTCCGGGACGATCATGCAGGTGGTGGTGTTGATCGCGCTGCTGTCCGCGATGAACGCCAACATCTACGGCGCCTCCCGGATGGCGTACTCGCTGGTCGACCGGGGCCAGGGCCCGCGCTCGCTCGCCAAGGTGAGCGGCGGGGTCCCCCGGCGGGCCGTGCTGGCCTCCTGCCTGTTCGGCTTCGGCGCCGTGCTGGCCGCCAAGTTCTGGCCCGACACCGTCTTCACCTGGCTGATGAACACCACCGGCGTCGCCATCCTGGTGGTCTGGCTGTTCATCTGCGTCGTCCAGCTGCGGATGCGCCGCCGGCTGGAGCGCGAGACGCCCGAGCTGCTCACCGTCCGGATGTGGGGCTACCCGTACCTGACCTGGACCGCGATGGCCGCCGTCGCCGGCATCCTGGCGCTGATGACCACCACCGAGGGCAACCGCGAGCAGCTGTACGCCGCCGGCGTGCTGGTCGCGCTGCTGATCGCCGCCGGGCTGGTGAAGCAGCGCCGCGACGCCGCCGCCGCGACCAGCACCGGCTGACGGGGCGGACCCGACGCGCGGGAGGGTCCCGGTACCACGGGGTA
>NZ_JAXCLC010000115.1:0-14719 GCF_034043715.1 Kitasatospora purpeofusca
CCCCCCGCGGGGGGGGGGGTCCCCGTACCCTGTGGGCCGGGGCCCCCCCCCGCTCCCGCGCGTGCGGCGGCTACTCGAAGGAGGGGCTCGCGGTGCGGGTCCTCTTGATCTCGTAGAAGCCCGGGGTGGAGGCCACCAGCAGCGTGCCGTCCCACAGCCGGGCCGCGGCCTCGCCGCGCGGGGTCGGGGTCACCACCGGGCCGAAGAACGCGACCCGGCCGCCGTCCGGGCCCTGGACCGCGATCACCGGGGTGCCGACGTCCTCGCCGACCAGGGTGATGCCCTCCTTGTGCGAGAGCCGCAGGGCCTCGTCGTAGGCATCGGTACCGGCCGCGTCCGCCAGCTCCACCGGCAGACCGGCCGCGGCCAGCGCCGCCTCGATCGTCTCCCGGTTCTGCGGCAGGCCCTGGTTGTGGAAGCGGGTGCCCAGCTCGGTGTACAGCCGGCCCAGCACCTCGTCGCCGTGCTTCTCCGCCGCGGCGATGCACACCCGCACCGCGCCCCAGGCGTTGTCCAGCAGCTCCCGGTAGTTCGCCGGCAGGTCGCGGTGCTCGTTCAGCACCGACAGGCTCATGACGTGCCAGTTCACGTCCACCGGACGGAGCTGCTGGACCTCGATCAGCCAGCGGGAGCTCATCCACGCCCACGGACAGGCCGGGTCGAACCAGAAGTCGGCGGTCTTGCGCTCGGTGGCGGCGGAATCAGCGGCAGTCGTCACGGCTGTCGTCCTTCGAGAGTCGTCCGGGAGTCGTCCGGGGGGAAAGCGGCGGGAAAGCGGAGGAAAGGCGGCAGGAAAGCCGCCGGGGCCGGAGCCGCGCGGACCCGCACGATCGCCCCGTCACCCCCAACACCCGGACCGCGCAGGTGATTCCGGCCCGCCCCGACGAATTGTGCAATGGTACCGGCGCGAGGGGCGTGAAAGGATGCCCCCGCAGCGCCACAGCGCGCCGCACCAGTGCACCAGCGAAGACCGCACCACCGTGCGAGCCGGACAAAGGAGTACCGCCGTGCCGGGCAAGAACCTGAGCCGCGACGAAGCCCAGCAGCGGGCCAGCATCCTCACCGTGGACAGCTACCGGGTCCGGCTTGACCTGACCTCGGCCCCCGATCCGGCGGCCGCCACCTTCCGGTCCACCACCACCGTCGCCTTCCGCTGCGCCGAGCCGGGCGCCTCGACCTTCGTCGACCTGCTCGCCCCCGCGGTCCGCGCCGTCACCCTCAACGGCCGCGCCCTCGACCCGGCCACCGCCTACGACGGCGCCCGGGTGCACCTCGACGGCCTGGCGGGCGAGAACGTGCTCACCGTCGAGGCCGACTGCGCCTACAGCCGCACCGGCGAGGGCCTGCACCGCTTCACCGACCCGGTCGACGGCGAGACCTACCTCTACACCCACTACGAGCCGGCCGACGCCCGCCGGGTCTTCGCGACCTTCGAACAGCCCGACCTGAAGGCGCCGTTCACCTTCACCGTCACCGCACCGGCCGCCTGGGACGTCCGCTCCAACGCCGCGCACGAGAGCGTCACCGAGGACGGCAACGCCCGCACCTGGGAGTTCGCGCCGACCAAGCCGATCTCCACCTACCTCACCGCGGTCGTCGCCGGCCCGTACCACGTCGTGCGCGACCACTACAGCCGCACCCTCGCCGACGGCACCGTGCTCGACATCCCGCTCGCCGCACTCTGCCGCAGGTCGCTCGCCCCGTACTTCGACGCCGACGAGATCCTCGGCGTCACCAAGCTCGGACTCGACTTCTTCCACGAGAAGTTCGACTACCCGTACCCCTTCGGCAAGTACGACCAGGCCTTTGTCCCCGAGTACAACATCGGCGCGATGGAGAACCCCGGCTGCGTCACCTTCCGCGAGGAGTTCGTCTTCCGCTCGAAGGTCACCGACGCCGCCTACGAGGCCCGCGCCAACGTCGTCCTGCACGAGATGGCGCACATGTGGTTCGGCGACCTGGTCACCATGCGCTGGTGGGACGACCTGTGGCTGAAGGAGTCCTTCGCCGACTTCATGGGCTCCTATGGGCTGGTCGGCGCCGGCACCCGCTACCAGGCCGCCTGGGTCACCTTCGCCAACCAGCGCAAGGCCTGGGCCTACCGGCAGGACCAGTTCCCCACCACCCACCCGATCACGGCGGACATCCGGGACCTCGAGGACGCCAAGCTCAACTTCGACGGCATCACCTACGCCAAGGGCGCCTCGGTGCTCAAGCAGCTCGTGGCGTACGCCGGCGCGGACGCCTTCTTCGAGGGCGCCCGCCGCTACTTCCGGCGGCACGCCTTCGGCAACACCGAACTCGCCGACCTGCTGGACATCCTGGAGGAGACCAGCGGCCGCGACCTCAAGTCCTGGGCCGCCTCCTGGCTGCAGACCGCCGGCGTCAACACCCTCACCCCGCAGCTCACCGTCGACGCCGAGGGCCGGATCACCGAACTCGCCGTCCTCCAGGACGGCGACGTCCAGCGCCCGCACCGGATCGCCGTCGGCCTCTACGACCGCGACGCCGACGGCGCGCTGGTGCGCACCGAGCGCTTCGAACTGGACGTCACCGACGCCCGCACCGTCGTCGACGGCGCCACCGGCCTCGCCCGGCCCGCGCTCGTCCTGCTCAACGACGACGACCTGACGTACTGCAAGATCCGCTTCGACGAGGAGTCGCTGGAGGCCCTGCGCACCGGGCTCGGCGACATCAAGGACGACCTGGCCCGCGCGCTCGCCTGGTCCGCCGTCTGGAACCTCACCCGGGACGCCCTGATGCCGGCCCGCGACTACGTCGCGCTGGTCCTGCGGTTCGGCGGCCAGGAGGCCAACATCGGCGTCCTGCAGTCGCTGCACGCCCAGGCCAAGACCGCCGTCGACCTCTACGCCGACCCCGCCTGGCGCGGCGAGGGCGGCCGGCTGCTCGCCGACAGCGCGCTGCGCGAACTGCGCGCCGCCGCACCCGGCAGCGACCACCAGCTGGCCTGGGCCCGGTTCCTCGCCCAGACCGCCAACGGCTCCGAGCACCTCGGCCTGGTCCGCGGCCTGCTGGCCGGCACCGCCCGGATCGACGGCCTGGAGGTCGACCAGGAGCTGCGCTGGGCGCTGTGGCTGACGCTGGCCTCGGCCGGGCACGCCGGCGAGGAGGAGCTGGCCGGGGAGCTGGCCGCCGACAACACCGCGAGCGGCCGCCGCCAGCACACCCAGTGCCTGGCCGCCCGGCCGACCCCGGAGGCCAAGGCCGCCGCCTGGTCCGCCGTGATCGACTCCGACGAGCTGCCCAACGCGCTGGTCGAGGCCAACATCGCCGGCTTCGCGGTGCCGGGCCACCGCGACCTGACCACCCTCTACGCGGCGCCCTACTTCAAGCTGCTGGAGCGGGTCTGGGCCGAGCGGACCATCGAGATCGCGATGCGGATCGTCGGCGGCTTCTTCCCGCAGGCCCAGGTCGACGAGGCCACCCTGGCCGAGACCGACGCCTGGCTGACCGGCCACCCGGACGCGGCGCCCGCGCTGCGCCGGCTGGTGCTGGAGCGCCGGGACGACCTGGCCCGGGCGCTGCGGGCGCAGGCCTGCGACCGGGGCTGACCGGCCCTGCGGCGACCCGTTCGGCCCCCGTCGCGACGCTCGTCGCGGCGGGGGCCGACGCATGTCCGGCCACCGGTGCGGGGAGGGCCGGTTCGGCGGGCGCGAAGGCGACCCGGTTCGGCGGGCGCGGGGCGGGCCCGGTTCGGCGGCGCGGGGCGGGCCCGGTTCGGCGGCGCGGGGCGGGCCGGTGGAAGACGGAGGAGGCCGGACCGCGGGTGCGGTCCGGCCTCCTCGGCGTCAGCGCGGTGGTCAGCCGTTGATCAGGCTGCGCAGCACGTACTGCAGGATGCCGCCGTTGCGGTAGTAGTCCGCCTCACCGGGGGTGTCGATGCGGACGACCGCGTCGAACTCCTTGTCACCGGCGACGACCTTGACGGTCTTCGGGGTGCGGCCCTCGTTGAGCTCGGTCACACCGGTGAAGGAGAAGGTCTCCTCGCCGGTCAGGCCCAGCGAGTCGGCGTTCTCGCCCTCCGGGAACTGCAGCGGGAGGACGCCCATGCCGATCAGGTTCGAGCGGTGGATGCGCTCGTAGGACTCGGCGATGACGGCCTTGACGCCGAGCAGCGCGGTGCCCTTGGCGGCCCAGTCGCGGGACGAGCCGGAGCCGTACTCCTTGCCGGCCAGGACGACCAGCGGGGTGCCGGCGGCCTGGTAGTTCTGCGAGGCGTCGTAGATGAACGACACCGGCGCGTCGGCCTGGGTGAAGTCGCGGGTGTAGCCGCCCTCGGTGCCCGGCGCGATCTGGTTGCGCAGGCGGATGTTGGCGAAGGTGCCGCGGATCATGACCTCGTGGTTGCCACGGCGCGAGCCGTAGGAGTTGAAGTCGCGCTTCTCGACACCGTTGGCGGTCAGGTACTGCGCCGCCGGGGTGCCCGGCTTGATGTTGCCGGCCGGGGAGATGTGGTCGGTGGTGACCGAGTCGCCCAGCTTGGCCAGGACGCGGGCACCGGCGATGTCGCTCACCGGGCTCGGGGTCTTGGCCATGCCCTCGAAGTACGGGGGCTTGCGGACGTAGGTGGACTCGGCGTCCCACTCGAAGGTGTTGCCGGTCGGGACCGGGAGCGACTGCCAGCGGTGGTCGCCGGCGAAGACGTCCTGGTAGCCCTTGTCGAACATGGCCTCGTCGATGGAGCCGGCGACGGTGTCGGCGACCTCCTTCTCGGACGGCCAGATGTCGGCGAGGAAGACGTCGTTGCCGTCGGCGTCCTGGCCCAGCGCGTCGCGGGTGATGTCGATGTTCATGTTGCCCGCGAGGGCGTAGGCGACCACCAGCGGCGGGGAGGCCAGGTAGTTCATCTTGACGTCCGGGTTGATCCGGCCCTCGAAGTTGCGGTTGCCGGAGAGCACCGAGACGACCGCGAGGTCGGCCTCGTTCACGGCGGCCGAGACCTCCTCGGGCAGCGGGCCCGAGTTGCCGATGCAGGTGACGCAGCCGTAGCCGACCAGGTTGAAGCCCAGCTTCTCCATGTACGGGAGCAGGCCGGCCTTCTCGTAGTAGTCCATGACGACCTTGGAGCCCGGCGCCAGGGTGGTCTTGACCCAGGGCTTGACCGTCAGGCCCTTCTCCACGGCCTTCTTCGCCAGCAGGGCGGCGCCCAGCATGACGGAGGGGTTGGAGGTGTTGGTGCAGGAGGTGATCGAGGCGATCACGACCGCGCCGTTGTCGATCTCGTAGGACGAGCCGTCGGGAGCGGTGACGGCGGTCGGCTTCGAGGCCTCGGCGGAGTAGGCCGGCAGCGCCTCGGCGAACTTCTCGGCGGCCTCGGCCAGGACCACACGGTCCTGGGGGCGCTTCGGGCCGGAGATCGACGGGACGACGGTGGAGACGTCCAGCTCGAGGTACTCGGAGTAGACCGGCTCGACCGACGGGTCGTGCCAGAGGCCCTGCTCCTTGGCGTACGCCTCGACCAGGGCGAGCTGCTGCGCGTCGCGGCCGGTGAGCTTCAGGTAGTTGATGGTCTCGGCGTCGATCGGGAAGATCGCGCAGGTCGAGCCGAACTCCGGCGACATGTTGCCGATGGTGGCGCGGTTGGCCAGCGGGATCGAGCCGATGCCGTCGCCGTAGAACTCGACGAACTTGCCGACCACACCGTGCTTGCGCAGCATCTCGGTGATGGTGAGCACCAGGTCGGTGGCGGTGGTGCCGGCCGGCAGCTCACCGGTCAGCTTGAAGCCGACGACGCGCGGGATCAGCATGGAGACCGGCTGGCCGAGCATCGCGGCCTCGGCCTCGATGCCGCCGACGCCCCAGCCCAGCACGCCCAGGCCGTTGACCATGGTGGTGTGCGAGTCGGTGCCGACGCAGGTGTCCGGGTAGGCCTGGCCGCCGCGGACCATGACGGTGCGGGCCAGGTGCTCGATGTTCACCTGGTGGACGATGCCGGTGCCCGGCGGGACGACCTTGAACTCGTCGAAGGCGGTCTGGCCCCAGCGCAGGAACTGGTAGCGCTCCTTGTTGCGGCCGTACTCGATCTCGACGTTCTGGACGAAGGCGTCCGGGGTGCCGAACTTGTCCGCGATGACGGAGTGGTCGATGACCAGCTCGGCCGGGGCCAGCGGGTTGATCTTGGCCGGGTCGCCGCCCAGCTCCTTGACGGCCTCGCGCATGGTGGCGAGGTCGACCACGCACGGCACGCCGGTGAAGTCCTGCATGATCACGCGGGCCGGCGTGAACTGGATCTCCTGGCTCGGCTGGGCGTCGGCGTCCCAGTCGCCGAGGGCCCGGATGTGGGCGGCGGTGATGTTGGCGCCGTCCTCGGTGCGGAGGAGGTTCTCCAGCAGCACCTTGAGGCTGTAGGGCAGCCGCTCGGACCCCTCGACGGCGGAGAGCTTGAAGATCTCGTACGACTCGTCGCCCACCTGCAGCGAGCTGCGGGCGTCGAAGCTGTTCGCGGACACGACTGACTCCTTCTAGGTGCTTCGTGCGGTATCCGGCCGCCACGGTGGTAAGGTCAGCCTTACTTAGGCTTACCTTGCCCGCACCGCCGGTGAGCGCCTCTCGGCAAGTATCTTGATGTCGAGACATATCTTAAGGCGGAGTTATCTCGATGTCGAGATAAACCATAGTGCATGGCGCCGCGTCCGCCACGTCGGCACCACGTCCAGCCTGCCCCCTCCCCCCGGGGTCGCGCCACGCGCCCCCCGTGCCGCGCGCCCGCCGCGTCGCGGGCCCTTGCCGGGGCCCCGCCAGCGTGGCCGGCGCCCCGATAGCGCGGCCGGTGCTTCGGTGGCGTGACTGGTGCTTCGGTAGCGTGGCCGGTGACCGACACGCCGAACGGGCCGGGGGCCGACCGATGATCGTGGTGGACGCGTCCGCGCTGGTGCTCGCACTGGCCGACGAGGGCGAGCGCGGCACCGCCGCCCGCGCCGAACTGGCCGCGGGCGGGGAGTGGATCGCGCCCGAGCACATCGTCATCGAGGTGATGCAGTCCCTGCGCGGCCTCTACCTGGCCCGCGAACTCGACGCCGAACGGGTCGGCGAACTCGCCGCCGAACTGCCCCGGCTGGCGATCCGCAAGGTCCCGGTCGAGCCGCTGCTCGGGCGGATCTGGGAACTCAAGGACAACCTCACCCCGGACGACGCCGCGTACGTGGCGGTGGCGGAGCTGGTCGGCGCACCGCTGGTCACGGCCGACCTGCGGCTGATGCGGGCGAGCGGGCCCCGGTGCGCGATCCGGGGGATCGGCCGGTCCGGCGGTTAGCGCGGACAGGGGCGGGCAGGGCGGGCAAGGAGCTGACAGGCGCAGGCAGGGCGGGTGCGGGGCTGCTCGCGCGGGGCGGGTGGGACCGCCGGGCGTGTCCGAGGTGCCCGCGGGGCCGTTGAACGGGATGCCAGGTCCGCCGCGCCCCGACCCGGGTGCGCGCGCCCCCACCCGAAGAGGTCCGCCGATGCCCGCTCCGCTCGCCGCCGCCCTGCTCCCGCTCGCCCTGCTGGCGCCCGCCGCCTCGCCGGTCTCGGTCACCGAGGCCGACTTCGACCCGGCCACCGCCTTCCTCCCGCCGACGGCGATCAGCCACGCGCCGGACCTGGTGCCGTTCGGCTCGCACGTGCGGGTGATCGTCGACCGCTCGGTGCCCGGCCACACGATCCTCACCATGAGCGTGTCCGGGGTCGCCGCCGACCACGAGTTCCCGGTACACCTGCACACCGGCTCCTGCGGGGCCGACCCGGCCGCGTCCGGCCCGCACTACCAGGACGCGGTGGACCCGGTCAGCCCGTCCACCGACCCCGCCTACGCCAACGACCGCAACGAACTGCGGCTCGCCCTGCGCACCGACGAGCGGGGCGACGCTACCGCCGCCACCTCGGTGGCCTGGCGGCCCCGGCCGGGCGAGGCCCGCTCCCTGGTCCTGCACGCGGGGACCCCGAACGGCGCGCACACCGCCGCCGAGCGGGCCGCCTGCGTGAACCTGGCGGACCTGGACGACGGCGCGCAGTAGCCGGGGCGCTCGCCGTTCGGCGCTCGCCGTTCGCGGGGCGCGTTCGCGGGGCGGCGTCGTCGGGGCGCCGTCGGTGGGGCGCCGTCGGTGGGGCGCCGTCGGTGGGGCGCCTCAGCTGCCGAGGGTCGCGACGAGGACGGCCTTGATGGTGTGCAGCCGGTTCTCGGCCTGGTCGAAGACCACGGAGTGCGCCGACTCGAACAGTTCGTCGGTGCACTCCAGCTCGGCCAGGCCGGTCTCCTCGAACAGCTGTCGGCCGAGCACCGTGCCGAGGTCGTGGAAGGCCGGCAGGCAGTGCAGGAACTTCACCCGCGGATTGCCCGTCGCCCGCACCGTGTCCATCGACACCTGGTACGGCCTGAGCAGCGCGATCCGCTCGGCCCAGACCTCCTTGGGCTCACCCATCGAGACCCATACGTCGGTATAGAGGAAGTCGGCGCCCGCGACACCCTCGGCGACGTCCTCGGTGAGGGTGATCCGGGCCCCGCTGTCCCCGGCCAGCGACTCGGCGGCCTTGCACACCTCCTCGTCCGGCCACAGCGCGCGCGGCGCGACGATCCGGATGTCCATGCCCAGCAGCGCGCCGGTCACCAGCAGCGAGTTGCCCATATTGGAGCGGGCGTCACCGAGGTAGGCGAGCGTCACCTCGGTGAGCGGCTTGGTGATGTGCTCGGTGACCGTGAGCACGTCGGCCAGCATCTGGGTGGGGTGCCACTCGTCGGTGAGCCCGTTCCAGACCGGCACTCCCGCGTACGCGGCCAGCTCCTCGACCACCGCCTGACCGTGACCCCGGTACTCGATGCCGTCGAACATCCGGCCGAGCACCCGGGCGGTGTCCTTGATCGACTCCTTGTGCCCGATCTGGGAACCGGCCGGGTCCAGGTAGGTGGTGGTGGCGCCCTGGTCGTGCGCGGCCACCTCGAAGGCGCAGCGGGTCCGGGTGGAGGTCTTCTCGAAGATCAGCGCGATGTTCTTGCCGCGCAGCCGGGGCTGCTCGGTGCCCGCGTACTTCGCCGCCTTGAGCGAGGCGGCGAGGTCCACCAGGAAACGGAACTCCTGGGGGGTGAAGTCGAGCTCCTTGAGGAAGTGTCTGTTCCGGAGGTTGTACGCCATTCCGGGCTCCTGTGGTGACGGCGACGGTGACGGTCGGGTGACTGGAAAGCGGCAAGTCTATACGATGCTCAGAATTTGTATGCACTGATACCCCTCCGCCGGGCCTGCCCCCGTCCGCCTTTCGGCCGGCCGCCACCCGGGCGCCACCCGGCCGCGGGCTCACGGTCGCCGGCTCACGGTCGCGGGTCCAGCGGCTCGGACTCCAGGGCGAGGACCGCGAACACCGCCTGGTGCACCCGCCACAGCGGCTCCCCGGCTGCCAGCCGGTCCAGGGCCTCCAGGCCCAGGGCGTACTCGCGCAGCGCCAGCGAGCGCCGCAGACCGAGCGCGCCGCCGGACGGCCGGTCCGGGCGGTCCGGGTGGCCCGCGTGCTGCGGGCGGACCGGGCCGTGGACGAGCCTCAGCCACTCGCGGCCTCTGACCAGCACCGCCGGCTGCACCAGCCCGCCCGGGCGGCCCTCCCCCGGAGCCGTCCGCGTCGGCGACACCGACGGACGGACCACGATGCCCGCGCCGCCGCCCGCCGTCAGCTCCTCCCACCAGGCGACGGCGGCGGCCGTGGACGCCTCGTCCGCCGTGTCCACCCAGCGGTGGGCCGTCCGGTGCAGCGCGGCGCGGGTATCGCGGGCATCGCGGGCATCGCGGGCATCGCGGGCCGTCCGGACGGTGGAGGCCGTCCGGTCGGCCTCGACCAGGCGGTCGATCCGCGCCAGGTGCTCGCGCTCGGGACCGGTCGCGAGGTTCGCCCCCTCGGCGGCCAGCAGCCGGAACGGAGCGAGCAGGGGACGTCCCGGCGCCGGGGCCCGCCGGTGCGCCTCGGTGAAGTCCCGCAGGTCCGCCGCCAGGCCGCGCTGCCGGTCGAGCACCCCGGCGACGTCGAGCCCCCGGGCGGCAGCCCGTTCCAGCGCGGCCAGCACCGGCGGCAGGAACGCCCCCGCCGACGCCACGACCGCCGCGTTCCGGGCCTGCCGGGACGCCCCGGGAAGCCCTGCGCCGGCCGGGCCGACGTCGGCGGTGGAGGCGGGCAGCCCCGTCAGGGCGGCGTCCAGCAGCAACCAGCCGCTCCCCAGCTCCTCGAAGAGCCCCGACCGTTCCGCCGCCGCCCGCAGCCGGGCCAGCAGCTCCGCCTCCTCCGCCCGGCCGAACAGCGCCCGGCCGGTCCGCGACCAGACCGCCCCCGGACCCGCCGGACCGAACCTCCGCGCCAGCGCCGCGTCGTCCCGCGCCACCAGCACCACCGCGCGCGGCCCCGGCAACAGCTCCGCACACAGCACCCGCCCCACCCCGTCCGCCCGGTACCCGGCGAACGCCTCGTCCGGATGCTCCGCGAAACCCGGCCGGCGCCCGGCAGCCACCGGCGGCACTGACGGCGGCAGGTACACCAGCAGCCGGGGATCGACCGCGGACCGTCCCACCGTCTCCAGCGCCGCCGCGGCGTTCTCCGGCCGCACCGCCACCGTCCCGTGCAGCGCCGTCTCCACCGTGTGCGGCCCCGCCACGTCCGCCACGTCCAGCGGACGCCCCTCCCGGCCGCCCGGCGCACCGCTCAGCAGCGGCCGGACCGGCTCGTACCACCGGCGCTCCGCCTCCACCCGCACCAGCTCGCGCTCCGGGTACCGCAACGCCGTCAGCGCGCCGCCGAAGACGCAGCCGGTGTCCAGGCACACCGTGTTGTGCAGGAAGCTCGCCACCGGCAGCGGCGTGTGCCCGTACACCACCAGCGGCCGTCCCCGGTACTCCTCGGCCCAGGCCTGCCGCACCGGCAGACCGTAGTCGTCGGTCTCCCCCGTCGTGCCGCCGTACAGCGCGTGCGACCGCACCCGGCCCGAGGAACGGCCGTGGTACCGCTCCGGCAACCCCGCGTGGCACACCACCAGGGCGCCGCCGTCCAGCAGGTAGTGGTCGGCCAGGCCCCGCACGAACTCCCGCACCTCGGCCCGGAAGCCCGCCGGCTCCGCCCCCAGCTGCTCCATCGACTCCCGCAGCCCGTAGGAGAGGGTCACCCGGTCGCCGTCCAGGGCGCGGGCCACCTTCAGCTCGTGATTGCCCGCCACGCAGAGCGCGTGGCCCGCCGCCACCATGCCCATCACCAGGCGCAGCACACCCGGGGTGTCCGGGCCCCGGTCGACCAGGTCGCCGACGAACACCGCGGTCCGGCCGACCGGCGGCACCGCGTCCACCGGGCGGCCCGCCGCGTCCCGCACCAGCCGGTAGCCGAGCCGGCCCAGCAGCGTCTCCAGTTCGGACCGGCACCCGTGCACATCGCCGACCAGGTCGAACGGGCCGGCCAGGTGGCGCAGATCGGCGCGCCTACGCTCCAGCACCACCTCGGCGGCGGCCGCCTCGGCCGCCCCGCGCAGCACATGGACCCGGCGGAAGCCCTCCTTGGCCAGACCCGGGAGGGAGGCGCGCAGCTCCCGGTGCTGGCGCGGGATCACGTACGCCGGCAGCTCACGGTCAGGACGGGTGCGGTTGCGCTCGGCGCACACGCCCGGCGGGACGTCGAGCACGATCGCCTCCGCCCGCGCGTCGTGCTCCCGGGCGACGGCGAGCAGCTGCTTGCGGGCGTTCACCTGCAGATTGGTGGCGTCCACGACGGTCAGCCGGCCGGCCGCCAGGCGCTTGCCGACCAGGAAGTGCAGCAGCTCGAAGGCGTCCGCGGTGACGGACTGGTCGTTCTCGTCGTCGCCCACCAAGGCGCGGCAGGTGTCGGAGGACACCACCTCGGTGGGGCGGAAGTGGCGGCGGGCGAAGGTCGACTTGCCCGCGGCGCTGGTGCCGACCAGGAGGACGAGGGAGCCCTCCGTCAGGAGGAGGACGGGGTGGGGCTCGGGCGTGGGAGCGGGGGCGGGGGCGCGGTCGGGGGCGCGTGCCGGTGCGGGCGTGGGAGCGTTGGGTGCGTCGTCGGGCCGGGTCATCGGGGCCCACCTCCTCCGGGGGCCGGGGTACCGCGTTCGAACAGGGCGAGCAGGGGCGGTCGGGAGGCCGGCGGGGCTCCCGGGGTCGGCGGACCTTCCGGGGTGGCCGGGGTCGACGGGGCCGCCCCGGGGCGGAGGGTGACGGCGTAGCCGTACCCGGCGGCCGTTCGGCGCGCCCAGGCAGCGAAGGCCGCCCCGTCGGCGCCGGACGGCGCGGTCGCCACCACGGCCGGCGGGCGGGCGGCGCCGAACACCGCGTGCTCCAGGTACGCCGGGTGTGCGGCGGGCGTCACCCGGTCCGTCGTCCCGGTCGCGGCCGGGATCGCGGTCCCGGGGGCGGTCGCGGTCGCGGCCTCGGGGTCGGGGGCGGTCAGGGCTTCGGCCGGGGCTTCGAACACCATCGCGTCGAACCCCGTCCGACGGGAGTCCGCGTAGACCGGCGCGCCCTGCACCAGACGAACCCGGGTACGGCCCGCTCCGCTCCGCAGCTCCCACTCCGGCGCCGGGTCCGTCGTCCGCTCCAGCCCCAGCCGGCGGGCGGCCACGGCCAGGGCCGCCGGTGAGACGTCCACGCCCAGCAGTTCGGTGAGACCGCCGTCCGCGAGCAACCCCGCGAGCAGTTCGCCGTCGCCGCACCCGAAGTGCACCACCCGCCTCGCCCCGACTTCGCCCAGCGCGGCCCGTACTGCCGCCCCGCCGTCCCCGCCGTCCTGGCCGTCCCCGCCCCACGCCACGGCGTGGCCGTGCCGGGCCAGGCGGCGGGCGATCACGGCCCGCTCGGGGTGGACGGCGAGCAGCCCGTCGACATCCGCGCGCTCCGGCGGCACCCAGTGGTGCGCGGCGCCGTCCAGCACCGGCAGCAGCGCCGCCACTTGCCGCAGCGCCTCGGCCGGCCGGACCGCCGGCGCGGCCAGCCGGAGCCGCAGGTAGGGCGCATTACCGGCGGGGGCGGCGTCCAGCGGCAGTTCCACCGCCTCGACCCGCCAGCCGAGCGGCTCGAACAGCCGCCGCGCCAGTGCGACACCGTCGCCACCGCCCGGGGCGGGCTCCGGCTCCCGGTCCGCGCGGACGACCGGCAGCTCGATCTCCAGCGGCAGCACCTCGTCCCCGTCCGGCCCGTCCGACCGGGGCGACTGCCCGAGCAGCTGCCGGAACACCGTCCGCAGCACCGCCGCGAACACCGAGGAGGCCGCGTACGGGCGATCGCCGGCGTGCGCGTCCGACCCGGCGTGCGGTCGGCCCTTGCCCCGGCGGCCACGGACCAGTGCCTCCGGGCCGGCTTCCACCAGCAGGACTGCGGTGCAGCGCTCCGCGTCGGCCTCGGGGAAGAAGACGTGCGCCTCACCGAACGCGGTCGCGACCCGGTGCACCGCGTCCGGCCGCCGGTGCAGCAGGCGCGCCAGATCGGTGGCCGGGCGTCCGGCGGGACCGGCGGCTCCGGGGGGACCAGCGGCTCCAGGGGCTCCGGTGGTGGAGATCGACATGAACACCCGTCCGAGTATCGCCGAGCCGCGACCGCCCGACCGCCGGATTTCCTCCGGTGCGTCGCGTCCCGCCGATCTGTCCGGACGGTGAGCGCGTTCGGCAACGGCCGCCCTGATTCGTTAACGTGCACGATGTGACTGCTGAATCCACCTCCCCCGTGAGCGGCGCCGTTGCCGCAGGTCTGGCCACCATCGCCGCGGACGGCACCGTCCTCGACACCTGGTACCCGGCCCCCGCGCTGACCGCCGCGCCCGGCCCGGCCGGGACCGTCCTCCTGACCGCCGAGCAGGCCGAGGCCGAGCTCGGCGCGGGTGCCGCCGAGGCACTGCGCGCCGACGCCCGCCGCGGCGTCGAGGTGGTCGCCGTGCGCACCGCCATCTCCTCGTTGGACGAGAAGCCCCTCGACGCGCACGACGCCTACCTGCGTCTGCACCTGCTCAGCCACCGCCTGGTCCAGCCGCACGGTCTGAGCCTGGACGGTCTCTTCGGGCTGCTCGCCAACGTGGCGTGGACCAGCATCGGCCCCGTCCCGGTGGACAAGGTCGAGCAGGCCAGGCTGGCCGTGCGCGCCCAGGGCGGGCAGCTCGCCGTCTACGGGATCGACAAGTTCCCGCGGATGACCGACTACGTCGCCCCCTCCGGTGTGCGGATCGCCCACGCGGACCGTGTCCGCCTCGGCGCGCACCTGGCCGTCGGCACCACCGTGATGCACGAGGGCTTCGTCAACTTCAACGCGGGCACGCTGGGCACCTCGATGGTCGAGGGCCGGATCAGTGCCGGCGTCGTGGTCGGCGACCACAGCGACATCGGCGGCGGCGCCTCGATCATGGGCACGCTGTCGGGTGGCGGCAAGCAGGTCGTCTCCGTCGGCGAGCGCTGCCTGCTCGGCGCCAACGCGGGCATCGGCATCTCGCTCGGCAACGACTGCGTCGTCGAGGCCGGGCTCTACGTCACCGCCGGTACCCGGGTGACCACCCCGGGCGGCACCGTGGCCAAGGCCGTCGAACTGTCCGGCCAGGACAACCTCCTGTTCCGCCGCAACTCCCAGACCGGCGCCGTCGAGGTCATCGCGCGCTCCGGCTCCTGGGGCGGTCTCAACGCCGACCTCCACGCCCATAACTGACGCCACCCGCCCCTGAGGGACCGGCTCCCGGTGCCGGGGGGGGGGGGCCCCCGCGCCGGGGCCCCCCC
>NZ_JAXCLC010000116.1:0-14437 GCF_034043715.1 Kitasatospora purpeofusca
CGCGGTTTTTCGCTGACCGTGCGAGAAGAATCATTCACCTTCCCCGACCGGAAACGCCACTACACGATCGAGTGAATGCCCACCGATTTTGCACATCTATGACGGACCTATGATCCGATTCATCGTTTTCGCTCAACCCGGCACGAAGGCTGCGCTCACGCCGCCGAGCCCAGGGGGGCGGAACGATCAATCGGGTGGAACGCCACGGTGTGGCTGTTGGTAGCCCTGCGGCGGGCCGCAGGCAGCAACACCGGCCCGCAGGTGATCACCCACTTCCGCGACAGCCTTGCCGTCTCGGCGCTCCTTCTTCGCCCGCGGCCCACTTCGCCGCCTCGTACCGCTCACGGGCAGCACGTCGGCCTCCTCGACAAAGCCGTCCGTGTCCGACTCCGCCAACCTGCCGCCGTCCCGGGCCGTACTCACGCTGCCCGCAGCGCCCGCGCGCATTCGTGGCACCGCTGCCCGGCCAGCGCCGGCGGATACCAGGGCTCGCCCGGCCGGGACGGCCTGTAGTGCGAGTGCTCCATCGGGCCTGTGTCCAGCCCGCACAGCGTGCGCGGCTGCGGATCCTCCGGCACATCGGAATCAGCGCCCGCTGCGTGAACCGCCAGCACAGCGGGCTCGACGCCGTCCGGGCCAAGGGCCTGGTCTGGTTCCACCTCGTAGAGGACAACGATCGATCCCATGAGCCCCACGTTCGGGGATCTCCGCCACGCCCACACCTCGGGTGCGTCTTCCGTGACACGGCCCCGACCGCCACCCCAGCGGCACTGTCCGCCGGCGGGCAGCCCGCGCGGGGCGTTCTCCGTCGACAGGTCAGGCGATGAGGTCGAAGACCGTCTCGCTCTTCATGGCGGGGCTGACACCGGCGCGGAGGTAGGAGTTCATGGAGTTCGCCTCGTACGTGCCCATGTCGGACGGGATGACGACCTCCAGGGAGAACGAGCCCCGGGCGTCCGTCTTCGTGTCCCGCAGGTCTCGTACCTTGTGGTCCGCGCCGAAGGGGTCCTTGACGACGAAGGTGACCCGGACGATCACGTCGGGAGGGTAGTTCTCACCCGTGAGCACCGTCTTGGTGCCGCCCCGCCCGCTGTCGGGGGCCGCAGTGAGGACGCGAACGGCGGTCGGGGTCGCACTGCCACCGGCCACCGTACTGGGCAACGGGTTGACGGACGGCCTTGAGCCTGCACCAGCGGCCGGGGCCGCAGTGACGGTGGGGCCCGCGACCGTGACGGTCGGGCCGGGCACGGTGACGGTGACGGTCGGCTGCGGCGCGGTGTCGTTGCTGACCCGGGCCTGGGTAAGGAAGCCGCCGGCGAACCCGGCCCCGAGGGTGACGACGGCCACGACGGCAGTGACTACCGCGCTCCAGCCCTGAAGGTCGATCCGACGGCGATGCGCCGCCGTGGTCGGCAGCGGCGGCGCGGACGGCTGCGGGGGGATCCCGGGGGCGGGCGGGGGCGTGGACGGGCGGCTGGGCGTGGACGGCGCGGTCACAGAGTTCCCCTCGTTCTGCGGCCCGCACGGGGCCATGATCGACGGACTCTTAGGTACCACAGAGCAGCACACCGTGTCGCGAACGAACGAGGCCCGGTGCGGGGCCTCGGGCGGCCGCGCGGATCGCCGGATCGCGAAGCTCCCGGCCGGTGCGGGCGGACAGGGGAAGGTCCCGAGTCCGCCCGCACCGTTTCGCCTGCTGTCCGACCGCGGGCCACAGCGACCGGGCATTGTGGAGCAGGCCGTTCAGCGCCCCGGGGGGGTAGGCGCTCGCCGTGCCCAACGAAGCCTCGCCCACGAGGACACGCCGAAGCCGGAGGACAGACCTGTTGCTTCTCACGGCCATCCTCAACTTCCAGATGCCGTCCCCGTCGTACGAGCAATTTAGGCATTGCCGGTGGCGCACCGCCCGTCCGCGGGGTCGGCTATCGTGTCGGCCATGACGCCGATCGAGCTGGAGCGCATCACCGCCCACTCGTACGGCGACGGGCCGATCGGTCTGGACGCACAGCCCCTGTTCGCCTCGGCCTTGACCGCCCTTCAGGCCCGGGAGGCCACCCAGCGAGCCGAACTAATCCGCAGGCGGCAGATTCGCGCCCTGCGGGCCACGGCCTCGGGGGCACTGTTTCGTGTCGTCTGGCACACGCAGGGCTCCGGCAAGAGCATGAACATGGCGTCGCTGGCCCTTGAGGTACAGCGCATCTACGACCTGCTGGTTGCCGATAAGTCCCTTCGAGTATCCAGCTTCACCACGTTGCTGGACAGTGCCCGGACCCCGCGCGAATCCGGTCGACCAAACGTATGGCACGGCCTCCAAAAAGCCGTCCTAGACAACAGCTCTCCGGCCGCAGCCGGCAGCCCCAGCCCGGAACCATGGGAGGACCTGGACGCCTGGGAGTTCTCCAGCCGTCTGGCGCGACTCCACTCCGGCTTCGAACTCGCCGCCGAGTTGGCCACCCGCTGCTCCCCCTGCGCAGTTACCCCCGCTTCCCGGCCAACGGGCACCGAGGATCTTGCTCAACCCCTGGCCATCGCGTGCGGCATCACCCGACTCCAAGCACCCCTGATCCCCCGGGCCCCCGGGCGCGCCGACGCGGCCGGCCGCTTCGGGGTGGGCGCCTGCAGGCTGGATGCCAGCCTGGCCGCATGACGTAGTTCCTCACCCCTCCACTCAAATTTCTCGGAGGACGCGGTGCAGATCGTGCAGTTGGTGTGGTCGGAGGACACCGCCATCAAGGTGGTGGGATTCGTCGTGATCACGACGTTGGAGCTGCTGCTGCAGGTCATCAAGGGCAAGGTCCGGCAGGTGGCGGAGCTGCCGCCCGGCGGAGCGGCGAGGACGGCCGTACGGCCTCCGCGCCGGTCCCGGCAGTCGGCTCGGCGGGTATCCGAGCTGAAGCGGGTGGTCGCGCGCCGGGGTCCGTCGGCGCGTCCGGTCGACGGCCGTAGGGCTGCGGAGCGGCGGCGCCGTCAGACTGGGCGGCGGCCCGGCAACCGGGCGTCGTAACCTGCCAGCCGGGAGGTAGGGGCCGGGCGCTGCACGGCGCCCGGCCCCTACCTCCCCATCGGGCTGAGCACGACGTCCCGTCCCGTCCGCGGGCAGAGTTCTCACAGGCGAGTGAGCAGCACCGCTGGCCCGAGAAGCGCCGTCGCATGAAGTGCCTGATCAGCAAGGTACGGTCCGCTGATGCCGCCGGACTGGAGCACGGCGAAGTTTGGTGAGCCGGTGCGCTCCAGGAGGAGGCGGACCGGCCATCGGCGGTCCAAGATCGCGTGTGTGCCGGCCGACCAGAGGGTGGCGAGGACGGAGCCGAACAGGGTCTCGGGCAGGGGCACGGCCAGCCTTACCAGCAGGTAGAGCCCGGCGATCACTGGGAAGCCCCGGGCAGCGCAGAGCCCGGCGGCGCCTGCTCGACGGCGGCCTGCGTGGCCGAGTTGGTGCGGGTGCCGCCGGGCAGGGGGCTACCGGTCGAGCGGTCCGGCGTCGGGCCGGACTGACTGTTCGTCACCAGCCACCGTGAGGGGGAGTTGGCGCACGACTGCGAGGGCCTGCGGCTGCTCGCCGCTGCTGTCCGGCCTGGACCACCGGTTGGTGCGGGTTCCGCCGTCGCGTCCTCCCGCCGGCTTCACCCTTGGCGGCTTCGGGAGCAGTTCGACCTGGCCTGCGCCGGGCCGCAGGGTGGTGATGCGCGGCCGGTCGCCGTGGACATCGGGCACGCCGCGGGCCCGGAGGTAGTGCGCGAACTGCCAGTTCCGGCAGGTGCGGTAGGCCGGGTCGTTGGCGTGCGGGTCGTCGTCGGGGACGTTGTCGGTGGCGGTGAAGTGGATGGGCTTGACGCCGTCGAGGTGGACGGTGAGGCCCTGCACGTTCAGGGTCTCGGTGTGGCCGGGGGCGGCAGTGACGGCCAAGTGCGGGTTGTCCTCCCACCGGTAGGGGGCGGTGGTGACGCCGCACAGGTACCAGGCGAGTGCGTGCGGGAACTCGTCCAGATGGACGGTGGCTTCCTGGGTACGTTCGTCGACCAGGCGGCTGTAGCGGCCGTGGAGGGCGACCGCGCAGTGTCTGCTCAAGTCGATGCCGGTGACGTACTTGAGCCACAGGTGTCGGTACTTGCGGTCTCCGACTTGGACGGTGATTGATGGCAACTTGCTTATCCTGTCTGTGAGTTGAATAACCCTTCTGCTTCTATTTTATACTCATGTGGGGTGTTGACCTAAGCGTCGTCCCGCTCCCGGCAGGCCCGCATCAGCGCCTCGACCAGCGGCCGATGCCGGTTGTGCCGGTAGTCCCCCGGGTACTCCATGTTGAACTCGACCTCGAGCGCCGCCCGCCGCTGCTCCTCCGGCAGGGCCTTCGGCTTCCGGCATACGGCGTAGATGTTGCCGCCGTTGGGGTTGCCGCGGATCTCGACCTCCTCGAAGTACCGGTCCATGAGGGCCCGCAGGGACGCCGGGTCGTGGAACCGCTGCATCGTCCAGACGCCCTGCCTGAACGACGCGGTGAAGCCGTCCTCGTCCAGGAACTCGATGCTGCGCCGATAGCGGCCGTTGTTGCGGGCCCTCTTGCCGCTGACCCTGCGCTCGACCGAGCCGAGGGAACGCGTCCCGGTGTAGAAGGTGCCGTCCTTGGCGAGCAGCGAGTTGCAGGCGATGACGACGGCCGCCTCGAACTCCAGGCTGGTGATGGAGTTGATCACCGAGTCCAGCACGACCACGTCGTACAGGCCGTTCGCCGGGATGTCCCGCTGGAGGTCGCGGATGTGGCTGACGGTCGCCGCGACGTCCAACGCGTTCTGCTTGCCGGCGGCCTTGACGTGCGGCTCGTACCAGTGGGCGTCGAAGCCCTGGGACTTGATCTGCTTGATGTAGGCGAGCTCTCCGGCGCCGAAGTCCATGACCCGCTGGCCGGGGCGCAGCGCGGGAAGGACGTGCTGCTCGTAGGTGGTGGACTTGTTGGAGTCGCCCTCGTCGCCGCCCAACCGGTGCATCTGGCACCAGTGCTGGTTGTAGGCGCGGATGCCGAGCTGGGTGTAGTCGTAGACGCCGTAGTCGCCGTCGAGCCACACCGCCAGTTCGTCGGCCTCCTGGACGGAGAGCCGGTAGCACAGCAGCGGCAGGCGCAGGTCGCTCACAACCACCGCGTAGTCATTGTTGAGGATGATCCTGCCGGCGTGGTCGGCGACGACGGACCCCCAGGTGCCGTACCGGGTGACGAGGCGGCGGATCTCCGCCTGGATCGCGGGGTTGGAGCGGGACACCGCGGTCACGTCCTCGGGGGCGATCCACTCCCAGCCGTGCGCGTCCGGCCCGGATGCCAGCACGCGGACCTTCGAGCCGTCCGTCTCGATGGAGTTGTGGAGCAGGTTGAACTGCACTTCATCCTGAGTGCCGACGTGACCGTCGAGGAGGATTGCCGGGGCGTGGGTCTGCCCGATGGCCTTCAAGGACTTGGTTCGCTGGTGGCCCGCGACGAGGATGTGGTTGCCGTTGACGATGACGGGCTTCACGCATCCGAACAGGGCCAGGGACCGCTGGAGCCGGTCGAATGCCTCCTCGCTGAGGCGGCGCGGGTTGTAGGGGGCGGGCTTGAGCTGCCCGATCGGGTAGGACTCGATGAACTCAGGCATCGGCCAGCTCCCGCTGCGCGTGCTGGTCGAGGATGTAGTGAGCGAAGCCGGTGTCGGTGCCGCGCGAGGTGTAGAAGGCGTCGTGGACGTTGTTCAGCCGCTCGACCTCGTCCTTGGTGATCTGGACGCGGGTGGTGCCCCACTGGACGAATCCCCACTGGAGGTGGTCGTCGGCGGTCTTGTCGCCCTCGCGGTCGGTGGTCTCGGCGGCGAGCTGGGACGGCAGCTCGATCGAGTCGAGGAGGTCGTCCACGGCGTCCTGGTCGTAGCCGGTGCCGCCGAGGTCGGGCAGGGCGGAGAGGATGTCGGCGAGCAACTCGGTGTCGTACCCCGCGAGGTCGGAGGTGCGGTTGTCGACGATGACGATCTTCGCGGCGTCGTCCTCGTCCACGTCGACCCACGTCACGGCGATCTGGTCCCAGCCGCGCTGGACGGCGGCGTCCCAGGTGTGGTTGCCAGCCAGGATCTCGTTCGGGCGGCCGGTTAGCGAGCCCTTGTTGACGACGATCGGCTTGAACTGGCCGTGCCAGCGCAGGGAGTCGGCGACGGAGTTCACGTCGCCTCGCCGCGGGTTGCGGTGGTAGCGGGTCAGGTCGCCGATCGGGACGGCGAGCGGCAGCAGGGAGTCGACGATCCGGTCGATCGGTTCACGCTGAGGCACGGAGCTGGTCCTTCGTAGGCCGATTCCCCGCGCCCTACGCCGCATCAGCCTAGACGATCAGGTGTTCGACGCCTCTTGGGTCGCCGGCCCTGCCCGGAGTGCTTCGGCGCGCAGGAGGTTGCGGGCGGCTGCGAGATCGCCGGTGGTGGGGGTGCTGCCTGCCGTCAGCCCCTGGGCCCGGGTGAGCGTGGTGTCGGCGTGGGTGGACATGCCCAGGTGCGCGGCGTGGGCGTGGCCACGGTCCAACGCGACGGCGCCCTCGATGGCTGCGAGGGCGCCGGGGGTGAGCACCATGGGGTGCCCGGGGAGCGGAATCGGGCGGCTGGGGGGCTTCATCGACCGTCGCGGTCTTCGGTTCGGGCCTGCTCGGCGGTGATCTCGCCCGCGCAGAGGCGGCGGACGATGTCGACGCGGTCGTGCCAGCCGGAGTGTCCGGCCGACAGGAGGTCGGCAGCTGCGGCGAGACGGGCCTCCGCCGATTCGACGCGCTCCCACAGCTGGTCGAGCTGTGGGTCGGTGATGTTGCTGGCGGTGACCCGCCGGTCGGCGGCGTCGGGGTCGCGCTGGGTCATTTCGGGCTCCGTTCCGCTGGTTCGAGTAGACGGTAGCCGGTCCGCCGGGGGCGCCCGTTCGCCGTGGTGGCGGTCGGGTGGAGCGCACCGAGGAGGATGTCGCGGCGTCTTGGCGGGCCGTCGAGGGTGATGACCTCGGCCCGGCCGCCATCGAGGGCGATGATCCGGATGCGGCGGCCTTCGTCGAGCGGATGGCAGGAGGCGTACTCCTGTTCGGGCGCCGGCTGGGGGCCGGTCATCGGTTGTTGCATCGACAGAGGGCGGAGACGGGGTTGCACCAGGAGTCGCACGCCTCACACCAGATGGCTCCGGGCCAGGGCGGGGTTCGGTCGGGCGCGGTGGTGCTGGTGGCGGTCACTTCGGTGTCGTCCTCTGGCGGTGGGAGTCGAGGGCCAGGAGCAGCAGTTCGCGGTGAAGGGCCGCGTTCGGGTCGGGCCAGCGGGTGCTGTACTTCCGGGGTCCGAACTTCGCTGGCTGGGGAGGTCCGGGGTGGTCCCGTTCTGCACAGAGTGCTGAGAGGGGTCCGTACCGTTCCTGCATCAGCCGGGCGTACGCCTCGGGGTCTGCTGCGCTGTCGGCCCGGTAGGTGTCGGGCACTGATTGCTCCTTGGATGTGCGCAGGCCCGCCCGACGCGGAGCGGTCGGGCGGGCCTTGGTCGTGACGTGCTGGCTGGCGTTTCCCCTCGCGGCCTGCTCACGGGAGCGGCCCGGTCCTGGAGGGTGGGGCGCGGGGGGAGTGCCGCCTTCCAGGACCGTGAGGGAGGTGTCACGGCGCGTGTCACCGGGGGGCAGATCCGGATGGGCGATTCCGCTTCCCGGTGACATGCAGACCGTATCATCAATGAGTCCCCATACAAGTCGAGGGTTTAAGGCATGTCGGTGGACTCCAGCTCCTCGACGGTGCAGCCGTCGAACGGGGCGGTTCCGAAGTCGTCGATGTCCGGGTCGTCGCCGGGCGGGGCGAACAGCGCATCCTGCTTCCCCTTCCCTCCGCCGTACCAGGCAGTGGGGGACATCTGGATCCAGTCGGGCCGAGGCATGCGGTCCCGTTCCTTCCCTGAGCGAAGTCGTTCGGGTCATTGTGCAGCGGGTCGCCCAGGGACCGGCAGGGGCCGCCGGCACGCGGGCGCCCCCGGGGTTCCGGACTGGCCGGTCGGCCGTCAGCGCGGGCTCTCTGCGGGGGCCGGGTCCCGGGCGGCCCCTTGCGGGGCCGCCGGTGGGGCGCCCCTCAGGCCGCGACGGGCACCGAGGTCTCGTCGGCGGGGGCGTCGACCTCGATCTCGGCCTCGGGGGTCGCGCCCTCGGCCACGACCTGGGCCAGCATGTCAGCGAACTCGGCGTCGAGGTCGGCGGGCTGCGTCTGGTCCTGCTCGTCGTCGGGCTCGGCCAGGTTGGGGGCCTCGGCCTCGCTGGAGGTGACGATCTCCTTGGCGTCGGCGAGGGCCTTGGCCTGCCGGATCTGGAACTTGGCGTCCTGGAGGCTCTTGGCGGTGCGCTCCAGCTGCTCCAGGCGGGTGCTCAGCTGGCCCTCCAGGGCGGTGGCCAGGTCCTCGATGGGGGTCTTGGCCAGCTCGTCCAGCAGGGCGCGGACCCGCTCGATCTGGTCGAGCTTGTTGCGGGTGCCCTTCTGGACGGCGATACGCTCGGCCTTCTCCTCCTCGCTCAGCTCCGCGATGTCGAACATCGAGGGCTGGCGCTCCTGCTCGCGGACCTGGTGGGCGAAGTGGAGCAGGGTGTTCTCGTCCATCGGCTTGCCGCCCTCGCCGCCCTGGGCCCACTTGGTGATGACGGCCTGCTGGTTCTCGGGCTTGAGCTCGGAGATGCGGTGGGCGGCGGCGGTGCCGATGTGGCCGTGGGTCAGATGGTGCTGGACGGCGGGGATCAGGTCGAGCAGCTGGAGGCGGATCTTGATGTAGCGGGGGGTCTTGCCGAAGGACTTGGCCACGTCGGCTTCGGTGAGCGGGCTGCCGTCCTCGTTGGTGTCCTCGGCGAGGATGCGCCGGTAGCCCCGACCCTCCTCCAGCGGGGTCATGTCGGCCCGGTTGACGTTCTCGGCCATGGAGCGGACGAACGCCTTGATGTCGGAAGGGACCTCGACGATCTCGGCCTTGATGGTCGCGTTGCCGACCTTCTGGTTGGCGCGGTAGCGGCGCTCGCCCATGACGATCTCGTAGCCGCCCTGGGGGCGTCGGCGGACCTCGATGGCGTTCATCACGCCGTGCTTCCGCACGGAGGCGATGAGCTCGTTCATCTTCTCCTCGTCGAAGTACTCGCGAGGCTGGGCCGGGTTGGCGTGGATCTGGGTCATCTTGAGCTGCTTGGCCATGGTGTTGTTCCCATCCGGTAGTGAGGGGGTCCGTCCCCCTCTCTCTTGTTTAGATTTTATACTCATTTAGGGCGAGGGCACAACACCGGGACAGAACAAGATCGAGATTCCCCGTCGACCCGCCAGGACTATTCAGAGACCCTGGACAATCAGCCCATCGGTCACGAACCGCCATGCGGGCAAGGGGATCCAGCGCGAACCGCAGGGGCATTCAGCGATATCCGATCCGCCATCTTCGGAGTTCCGAGAAGCACGAGGGCGCCGAGCACCGCGCGGCCAGCCAGGGGGTTTCCGCCACCGGGCTCGGATTCAACCCCGCCCTGGCGAAGCTCTGCGAGCACGCGCGCCGCCCCTGCGCTGTCGATAACCACCGGAAAGCCCCCATGTGCGGGCACGGGTGCCTAGATGCAGCCGCGCAGACCTGGCCCCGGCGTGGTTCACCGAAGGCCAAACGGCCGCTGAGCTGGTTGGATGGCCCGCAGCCTGCCTTAGCTTGCATGCGAATCCATGGGACTGTCAAAATCCGGTGCGTTCATTCATGAACGGCGGAGCGGCTAGACTGCCTGTTGCCGATCACCAACAAGAAGCCGCTTCGCGGTGCAGACACACCGGGAATCCAAAATGTCCACGCGCTCCCCCACCACCGACAGTACGTGGAGCCTGTCCTCGAAGCTCATGTTCCTACGCGAACGCCTTACCAGAGAGACGGGGAAGGCCCCCACCGTCCGTGATCTTGCAGCGCGGACGGTGGATGAGAGTGGTAAGCCGAGCCTCGACCACACAGTGATTCACCACACGTTGAACGGGAGTAAAGCCAATCCTCCCTGCCGTACCATTGTGGGGCTGGGCCAGGCATTCGAATGCCCGCCGGCGTTCCTTCTGCCCGGGCCCCAAGACCTGGATTCACTGGAGGTCTACTACGGCTACGAGCAGGCCCGCGAGGCGCTGCGCCTGGTCGCCGAACTCGGCGAGAGCGGCGTTGAGGGGCTTCTTCAAGCCGCACATGCCCTTCGGGCGGCGCGCGGCTTGAAGGCCGCCCCGGACGCGACGCCCCCGCGGGACGACAGTCGCAAGCCCCGACGCCGTGGGCGGCTGTCGCGCGCCGAGGCTGCCGAGGCGAGCCGCCAGGAAATCCAGGGGCTTTACAGCTGAACCCGCCGCAGTCTGCGGCGGCACCAACCGAAACGAGAACGACGTGGACTTCGCGGCCCCAATCCTGAGAGCAGCCCTGGTCGTCGCCACCGCAACCGCCGCCGCAACCATCGGGCTGGCGATACGAAACCGGGAAAACCGGTACTCCCGGGCTGGCAGATGGCCCCTGGACCGCTGGAGCCGTTACGCCGCCGCTTCCGGTGGCGCCGCCTCGATCTTCGTCGCTCTGCCTGGCGTCGGCGCCCGAATCGAATCCATCACCGGAGTCGACAACCTCGGCATGGTGATGGTGCACCTTCTCGGAATCCTGACCGTGGCGAGCCTCCAAGCCTTCCTCGTCACCTGGACCTACCAACGCGACGCCTGGCGCCTCGCGTTGCGCGTCCGCTTCGGTGCGGCCTTCGGTGTCGCCGTGGCGATCACAGTGCTGGGCCTCTCCGCGCCGAGCGGCATCGACTTGATCAACGGGTACGCCGATGCCGGCGCAGCCGCCATCTACCTGCTGGTCATCGACACTTACTGGGCAGTGACCGGCATCGCCGTCGCCTGGGACTGCTTGCCCCTGGCGATCTTCAACGCCCGAGGGGGCCACCGCTCCATCGCCGCCGCGCAGGGCCTGATCGCCGCCGGCGGAGCCGCCTCCGCACTCTGGGGAGGCACCGAGGCCGCCTTCGTCGCTGTCACCCAGATCCGGGGCGACGCGTGGAACACCAGCGCGCAGGACGCCGTGAGTTCCTCGTCCGCCGGGCTGTTCGCGCTGTTCCTGTTCAGCGGCATCGCTGTCTCGATCCGCGCAAGACGCAGCAGTCGCTGACCTGCCTGCGGGTTGACTACGCGGCGGTGCGAAGGTCGGGCGGCGGCGGCAGGTGGCGCCACCACAGCTTCACCCGGCCGGGCTTGATCGTGCGCGTCCCCCGGCCTGCCTGGAAGATGTCGATGCGGTACAGCATGAGCAGCGCCAGCCCGGCCTTCGCTTCGGAGGGCGCCGTGTTCCACCAGGTGACCAACTCGTCCACGCTGCCAGTGACCGGCGTCGCCGCGGCACGCTCCAGACGGCGGATCGCCCGGTTGAGGGCCTTCGTCTCCCGTGCGGCCTCGTTCTTGGCGATCCCGGCGCTCTTGGCGGTGATCTGCTTGCGGAGCACCATCGTGCCGAGGGAGTCGACCGTGGCACGGACCTCCGCGAGCCGGGCCCGGTGTACTTCCAGTTCCCGGCGCGCCTCTTCACGCGCGGCTTCCAGGGAATTCTGGGTGCCGGGCAGCATCAGGCGGGCGACGATCTGTTCGCCGGCGTGGTCTTCGAGGAGCCCGGCGGAGATGCGGACCTTGCCACAGTCCCCCGGCCGGTCGGCGCGGGGCCCGTCCGGGCAGCAGTAGCCGGGGTGGCCCGCGTTGGTGCGCAGGCCCTGGGTGCTGGCGCCGCACATGCCACACGTCACCAGGTCGGCGGAGCCGAAGAGGTAGTCGTAGTCGGGCGTCGCCTCGGCGGGCTTGCCGTCCTTCTCCTTCTTGGCCGCCTCGGCGGCATCCTGCTTCTGGAGCTCGGCGAACTGGGCGGGGGTGATGATGCCCGGGTGGCCGGCGTCGACCAGGTTGCCGTCCGCGTCATGCGTGAGACCGGCGATGGCCGGGTTTCTTAGGAGCCGGGCCAGCGTCTTGCCGGTGAACGGGGACCCGAGAGTGCCGACGAAGTCCGCGTTGCGTAGAGAGGCCGCGCCTACGGCGAAGGGTTCCCCGCCGGTGCGGCGCTCTACGACCGACCGCACGGCCTGTGCCTCGTCTTCGAGCAGGGCGCGCTTGGCCGCGTCCGCGAAGCCGAAGATTCTCGGTGCCACCGTTGTCCCATCCCATCGCGCCACCGACGTCACGTGATGGCGACACTTCAAAGTGTCACCATCACGTGACGTCCGTCACGAATCCATGACAAGCCCCTCGACCTGGAGCAACCTCCACAAGGATGCGGTGAGCACACGCCGTGTGCCGCTCACGACGATCAGGTCCAGCGGAAAGGTCCCCGCCTTGATCGCCTCGTACGCCTTGTTCGGGCCCATCCCGAGCGCGCTCGCCGCCGTCGTCACGTTGATCGTGACGGGCAGACTCAGGACCTCGCGCAGCATCATGCCCCGCTCGACCTTCATGACCCGCTCATCAGGCTTGTCGATCTTCATGTTCAGTTCGTTGTCGCGTTCTCCCCCGCGCCAACTTGGGTCCAGCCTACCCGGGCCGGAAAGGCCGGTAAAGGTAGCGACTGGCAACCAAGGATAGCGAAAGCCAGTTGGCATACAACAACCGGCCGACCCCGACGGCGCCCCCATCTTGCCGCCAAGTGCCCTGGCGGCAGCGGTCGTTGCGTGTACCGCCGACGCGAATTGAGGCATAATAGAACACATATTCGAGTGACTGTCCGTGGCGGCCCACGGCCAGCGAAGAAGCGGAGCGAAAGGCAAGGCTCGGACAGATGTTCGAGGAGAAGACCTACAAGAAGTGCATGTGCAAGGGCCCACAGTGGCATCGGCGGGGCAAGCTCAAGGGCAAGCCCGTCCTCGACGAGGAGGGCGTCCAGAAGATCGGCTACCTGGGCACCGGATGCCCCCGCCTGAGCGAGCGGAACCACGGGACCTGGCACTTCTTCCTGGAGCTGCCAGCCGGCCCCGACGGCAAGCGCCAACGGTTCCGCCCCGGCGGCTTCCCCACCCAGAAGAAGGCCGCCGCCGAGTGCAAGAAGCTGTGGAAGCAGCACCAGGACGGCCTGGACGTGGGCGTGCGGGAGACCACCGGCGACTCCCTCATCCGGTGGATCACCGGCAAGAAGGACATCGCCCTCGGGACGGCCAACAAGTACCGCGAGCACATCGACCTGCACATCAACCCGTACATCGGCCTCGTCGACCGCAAGGACCTCCGCAAGGCCCACATCGAAGGCATATTCGCCTCGATCGCCGACCGGAACACGGAGATCGAACTCCACCGCGACTACGTCGACCTCCTCACCGCCGACTGCGAGCGCAAGCGCGTCGCCTGGCGCGAGGGCTCCAAGGCAGACCGGCCGGTACTACGCGCCGCCTGGATGGAGGCCCGCGAGCTTCTGGCCTCCGAGCGCAAGAAGAAGCGACGGGTCACCGGCCCCACCACGCAGCACCGCATCCTCGCCACGCTCCGCAGCGCCCTCGCTGACGCCCTCCTTGCCGAGGAGGTCAGCAAGAACTGGGCCGAGCTGGTCACCCTGCCCAAGGTCAAGGCCCCGAAACCGCTGCTGTGGACCCCGGCCCGCGTCGCCCACTGGCGGGCAACCGGCGAGGTCCCCGGCAAGGTGATGGTGTGGACACCGCAGCTCCTCGGCGAGTTCCTCGACACCTACGTCACCGACGACCTGTTCGACCTGTGGCACTTCATGGCCCTGCGCGGCCCGCGCCGCGGTGAGACGTGCGCGCTTCCCTGGTCCGAGGTCGACCTCGACCAGATGCAGGTCACCATCAGCCAGCAGCTCGTCTACATCGCCAGCCAGCTCTACCAGACCGCCCCGAAGGCCGACTCCGAGCGGACCATCAACCTCGACTCCGAGAGCGCCCGCCTCCTGGCCGACCGCCGCGACCGGCAGGCCGTCCAGCGGAAGAAGGCCGGACGGGCCTGGAAGGAGACCGGCCTCGTCTTCACCAAGGAGAACGGCGAGGCGTACCACCCCGACTACCTCACCTACCGGTTCGCGAAGCTGGTCGAGCTGGCGGACCTCCCGCCGATCACCCTGCACGGCCTCCGCCACGGCGCGGCGTGCATCGCCCACTACGGCGGCGCCGACATGAAGGACATCAGCGACCAGCTCGGCCACTCCGGCATCCAGATCACCGCCGACACCTACACCAACACCCTGGAGGAGGCGAAGCAGGCCCAGGCCGAAGCCGCCCTCGCCGTCGTCCCCCGCGCCAGCCGCCCCGCCCCCGTCGAGGCCCCGGTGCCCGAGCCCGCCCCCGTCGAGGCCCCGGCTCCGGTACCGGTGCTGGCACCGACCGGCGGCCGACTCACCGCGCTGCGCCGCGCCCAGCAGAAGAAGCTCGCGGCCAAGGCCGAACTCGTACCGGTCTGACGCGCGGGGACGGGGGGGGGG
>NZ_JAXCLC010000117.1:0-13540 GCF_034043715.1 Kitasatospora purpeofusca
GCGGCGACTCCGGAACTGTACGGGGACGGGACCGTCAGAAGCAAATCGCCCCCGCCCGGTGGTCCGGGCGGGGGCGATCGGCGTGCTGCGGCCCTGTGCTCAGCGGACCTCGGTGATCTCCGGGCCGCGGGCGAACGGGTCGATCGAGGTGCCGCCGAAGCGGGTGTCGCCCTCACCGGCGGCCGCGACCGCGCCGCCGCCGTCGGCGACCATCTGCGCGTCCTCGGGGAGCTTCAGCACGATCGGGTCGCGGGGCGCCATCGGGGTCTCGCCGCGAACGACGACCGTCTGTCGGAAGACCTGCTCCAGGATCCCGCCCATCTCGGGCTGGACGGCGGCCTGACCGGAGATGACACCGCGCAGGAACCAGCGCGGACCGTCGCAGCCGACGAAGCGCACCAGCTGCACGCCCTGCGTGCCGTCCGGCAGCTGCACCGGGACCTGGGCGCGGAGGTGCCAGCCCAGCGGGCCCTCCTCCTCCTCGACGAGGCCGCCCTGCGAGGTGATGCCGTTGGCGATCTCCTCACGGACCTCGCCCCAGATGCCCTCCGACTTGGGGGCCGCGAAGGCCTGCAGCTGGATGGCACTGCTACCGAGGACCAGGGTCGCGGCCACGATCGCTTCGCCGGCCACCTCGACCCGGAGCTCCATGCCCTCGACGCCGGGGACCAGCAGGCCGCCGAGGTCGACGCGGCCCTCCTCCGGGTTCTCAAGCTCGGAGTGGTCCCACGGGCCGTCGGGACGCGGAGCCGGCGGCAGGCCGACCCGGTCCGTCGGGTCCAGCTCGGTCACGTTCTCGCTCTCGGCGGAACCTTCGACGTCATCGGGCGTCTCGTCGGCGCTGATGGCGTCGTCGGCGAGCTGCTCGACAGCGTCCTCGCTCTTCTGGCGACGACGGAACACGGTCACTGTCCTTCCCGGTCCAAGACCGATGCGAATACCTGCTCGGCTTCCTACGAGGCCGCGGGCAGCCTAGACCGCGGCGTGGCCGCCGGTCGACCCGAACCCGCCCTCGGCCCGGGCCGACCCCGGCAGCTCGGCCACTTCGTGGAAGCGGGCCTTCTCGACCTGCTGGACGACCAGCTGGGCGATCCGGTCCCCTCGGCGGAAGCTGACGGCCTCGCGCGGATCCAGATTGACGACGATCACCTTGATCTCTCCACGGTACCCGGCATCGACCGTCCCTGGGGCGTTCACCAGAGCAACGCCGCAACGAGCTGCCAGACCGGACCGGGGGTGGACGAACGCGGCGTAGCCGTCGGGCAACGCGACGGCGATGCCGGTGGGGAGCACCGCCCGCTCGCCGGGGGCCAGCTCCGCGTCCACGGTGGTCCGCAGGTCGGCGCCGGCGTCGCCGGGCTGCGCGTACGCGGGCAGCGGCAGCTCGGGGTCGAGCCGGCGGATCAGGACGTCGAGGGGCTCACGGGGGGTGGCGCTCAAGGGTTCACCTCAAAGGTTCGGGCACGCTGCATCAGGTCGGGGTCGTCGAGGACCTTCTCGATGTCCTCGGGACGACCGTGCTTGGTGAAGTGTTCCAGCTTCACCTGGACGAAGAGTGCCCGTGCGCGCACGGCGACCGGGCCGTCGGGGCCGCCGATCCGCGCCTCGGCGGCGCTGTAGACCTTCCGGCCGTGCGCACCGGTGATCCAGGCCCGCAGGTGCAGCGTGGAGCCGACCGGCACCGGGGACAGGAAGTCGGTCTCCAGCCGGCCGGTGACGGCGGGGACGTGCAGCAGCCAGTTGAGCGCGCCGAGGGTCTCGTCCATGGCCGTGGTCAGCAGGCCGCCGTGGGCCAGCCCGGGGCCGCCCTGGTGCTCCGGGCGGACGGTGAACTCGGCGGTGACGTCGAGGCCGGTCCCGGCGACCGCGTCGATCCGCAGTCCGCCGGGGTGCTGCGGGCCGCAGCCGAAGCAGTGTTCGTAGTGGGAGCCGAGGCGGGTGCCGGGGGCGGGGGCCCCGGGCGCGCGCGGCGGGAGGACGGCCTCCGGCGGGGGCGTCGCGGGCGAGGCCGGGTGGGCCGGGGCCGCGGACTCGCTGGGGCCGGCGGTGGTCAGGGGCGCGGTGGGGGCAGTCGAACCGGTCACGGCGCCCCAGCCTACCGACCGGTAGCCGCGCCGGGAGCGGGGGTTGCGTCCGGAGCCCGGTGTATCGACGCCCACAATGGGGGGCATGTACGACGAACGCCTCACCGCGCCGCGCTCCTGGTGGCTGTTCCCGGTCCTGATCGGCCTCACGCTCGCCCTGATCCTGCTGCGGATCAACGCGGTGGGCTCCCTGGTCGGGCTGGTGGTCGGCATCGCCGCCGGCGCCGCCGCGATCAGCAGTTACGGCTCCGCCCGGATCCGGGTGGTGCAGGGCTCACTGGTGGCCGGCCCGGCCCGGATCCCGGTGGACGCCCTCGGCGCGGCCCACGCGCTCGGTCCGGCCGAGGCCGCCGCCTGGCGCGGCCCCAAGGCGGACCCGCGGGCTTTCATGCTGCTGCGCAGCTACGTGCCGACCGCGCTCCGAGTCGAGGTCAGCGATCCGGCCGACCCGACGCCCTACCTCTACCTCTCCACCCGCTCGCCGATGAAGCTCGCCGAGGCCCTGGAAGAGGCCCGCCGCAACGCCCGCGGCTGAGCGGGACCCCTCGGGGGCAACGCCCGGCCCGGCCCGGGCCGGAACGAACGAAGAGGGACGGTACCGCCTGGCGGTACCGTCCCTCGGCGTCTCCGGGAGACGCGTTTCCATCCGTCCGTACGACTGGTGCGTCCGTCGGGACGGACGCCGGAGCTGCCGTCCGGCCCCGCTGCCCGGGGCCGGAAGGGGCGTCGCACCGGTCTCGCGGACACCGCGAGGCCCGAGTCATGACGCCCTGGTCCTCAGGCGCCGCAGTCCCGGCAGATCGGGTTGCCGTTCTTCTCGCTGTACAGCTGGCTGCGGTGGTGGACCAGGAAGCAGCTCATGCAGGTGAACTCGTCGGCCTGCCGCGGCAGCACCCGGACGGAGAGTTCCTCGTTCGAGAGGTCCGCGCCGGGGAGCTCCATGCCCTCGGCCGCCTCGAACTCGTCCACGTCGACCGCGTTGCCGCCCTTGTCGTTCCTGCGGGCCTTGAGCTCCTCGATGCTGTCCTCGTTGAGCTCATCGTCGGTCTTGCGTGGGGTGTCGTAGTCGGTAGCCATTTTTCGCTCTCCCCCTCCGGGTTGTGCGGTGTGTGCGGGTATCTCCAGCGCACGTAACGCATGGGGGGTCGGTCTTGTGCCCGACCCGAGGCGGAGATTTTGCCTTACTTCAAGCCCTGTTACTCAATCGACACTCAGCCGGGGGTTCGCCGGGGTGATCCACTTGGGCGTTCGGAGCCTCACCCAGGGCCATCGCCGGAGCGCGTGGACGGGCGTCCGGCGGACACGCTCCGTGAGCGAAGCCCCGCCGCACGCCCGTCAATTGCCTTGCCCACCAGGGCGGGGAGCCGATCCTTCGTCCCGCCTCCGATCGCCGTTCCGCTCACGGACGGCAATCGGAGCGACCGGGACGATGATCACTCTCCGGGGTTGTCCAACCCGCTGGAGCGACACGGTGTGAGCTTGGTCACGTTCACCCTCGAGCCGGGCAAAACATGGAAAATCCACCCAAGCCAGTACGACTTCCGCGGCGCGTTTTCACCGCGTCCGGAGGGGTGCCCCTCCGGACGTCCGCCGTCGCGCCTACTGCCGCCGGGCCGCGACGCGCGCCTGCCGGGCCGCCAGCCGCTCGTCGAACTTGGTCGCCTGGGCGTCCAGTCCGTCGAGGAAGACGCCGAGCTCCTCCTGGGCCCGCAGGCCCTCGGGGCCGAGACCGCCGATCTCCATCACCTTGAGGTGGCGCAGCACGGGCTGCAGCACGTCGTCGTGGTGGATGCGGAGGTTGTAGACGCCGCCGAGCGCGATCTGGGCGGCGGCCCGCTCGAAGCCGGGGATGCCGTGGCCGGGCATCCGGAAGTCGGTCACCACGTCGGCGACGGCGCGCATGGCCTGGTCGGGGGCGATCTCCAGGGCGGCCTTCAGCAGGTTCCGGTAGAAGACCATGTGCAGGTTCTCGTCGTTGGCGATCTTCGCGAGCAGCTGGTCCGCCAGCGGGCAGCCGGCGTAGTGGCCGGTGTTGCGGTGCGAGATGCGGGTGGCGAGCTCCTGGAAGGCCACGTAGGCGACCGACTGCAGCATGCTGTGCGCGTTGTCGGAGGTGAAGCCCTCCGACATGTGGGACATCCGCGCCCGCTCCAGCTCGTCCGGGTCGACGGCCCGGGTGGTGAGCAGGTAGTCGCGAATGGCTATGCCGTGCCGGCCCTCCTCCGCCGTCCAGCGGTGGACCCACGTGCCCCAGGCGCCCTCGCGGCCGAACATCGTCGCGATCTCGTGGTGGTAGCTCGGGAGGTTGTCCTCGGTGAGCAGGTTGACCACCAGCGAGACCCGGCCGAGCGGGGTCACCTTGGAGTCGCCGGGCTCCCAGGCCTCGCCCTCCAGCAGGCCCGGGAAGTCGCGCCCCCGGCTCCACGGGACGAACTCGTGCGGCATCCACTCCTTGGCGACCTTGAGGTGGCGGTCGAGCTCCTTCTCGACGACCTCTTCGAGGGCCAGGATCAGTCGCGCGTCTGTCCAGGCGCTCGAACCGAGCGAGGTACTGCGCTGCACGGGGGCGATGGTCACGGGTCTGGCTCCTGGGGGGAGGTCACGCGCCGGAGGAGCGCGCTGGACGGGCACATCGGGGTACTGGTTCAACCATACCTACGGTTGCGTAGGTTACGACACCGTAAGTTGCCCGGGCCGGAAAAGACAAGCCGCCCCCGCCAGGGCTTATGTCGTCTTGACAAGCCTGGCGGGGGCGGCCGGAACGGTCGGCGTACGGAGGTCGTCCGCCCCGGGCGGCGGACGGGCCCGGGAAGGACCGTGAAGGGGTCGTGGCGGCTCCGGGAGTCGCCCGGGGCCCGTGGGGTGCGGGGGCGGTGCCCGTCGGGTGCGGGACGGTGTCCGGGGGCGCCCGCTAGATGCCCGGGATGCGCACGCGCATGGTGAGGCCGCCGCCGGCGCGCGGGGTCGCCTCGATGGTGCCGTTGTGCGCCCGGACCACCGAGCGGACGATCGAGAGGCCGAGGCCGACCCCCTTGTCGCTGCGGGTGCGGTCGGCGCCCTTGACCCGGCGGAACGGCTCGAAGATGTGCTCCAGTTCGTAGCCGGGCACCACCGGGCCGGTGTTGGAGACCACCAGCTCGCCGCCGCCGGGGACCGGGGCGGTGGTGATCTCGACCCAGCCGTCCGGGGAGTTGTAGCGGACGGCGTTCTGGAGCAGGTTGAGCGCGATCCGCTCCAGCAGGATGCCGTTGCCGGCGACCATCGCCGGGTGCAGCGAGGCGCGCAGGTCGACCTCGCGCCTGACGGCCTCGGCCCGGGTCTGTTCCAGCGCCCGGGTGGCGGCCTCGGACAGCTCCACCGGGCGGCGGTCGGACAGCTCGTTGTCGCTGCGGGCGAGCAGCAGCAGTCCCTCGACCAGTTGCTCGCTGCGCTCGTTGGTGGCCAGCAGGGTCTTGCCGAGCTGCTGGAGGTCGGCCGAGGCCGCCGGGTCGGAGAGCTGGACCTCCAGCAGGGTGCGGTTGATCGCCAGCGGGGTGCGCAGCTCGTGCGAGGCGTTGGCGACGAAGCGGCGCTGGGAGTCGAAGGACCGGTCCAGCCGTTCCAGCATGTCGTCGAAGATGTCCGCGAGCTCCTTGAGCTCGTCGTCCGGGCCGTCCAGCTCGATCCGCCGGTGCAGGTCGGAGGAGGCGACCTCGCGGGCGGTGCGGGTGATCCGGCCGAGCGGGCGCAGCACCCGGCCGGCCATCGCGTAGCCGGCCGCGAAGGCGATCGCGGCCAGGCAGACCAGCATCGTGAGCGACTTGCGCAGCAGCATGTTGAGCGCGGTGTTGGCCTTGTCCGTGTGGCTGTTGGTCAAGTACTGGTTGAACCCCTCGGTGCTCATCCAAGTGCCGTTCACCCGGACGCCGCCGGGCCCGAAGTCCAGCGTCGGCGGCCGGACGTCCTGCATGGCCTGCCGCACGAAGACGTACATCAGCAGCAGCAGCACCACCCCGGCCATCAGGAACATCCCGCCGTAGAGCAGGGTGAGCCGGATCCGGATGGTCGGGCGGAACGGCAGCCAGGCGAGCATGCCGTCACCGGGCACGTAGCTCTCGCCCTGGTGCAGCCGGGGGGCGCGCGGCGGGTGGGGCGGTCTGGGCGGGACGGGCCGGCCGGGCACGGCGCGCCCGCCGGAGGGCGCGCCGGAGGGCCCGCCGGCCGAGGGCGGGGTGGTCATGATGGTCCTCTCGGGGCGTCCGCCGGGGCGGGCGCGGGGTGGGGGCGGTCCGGTCAGATCCGGTAGCCGGAACCGGGCACGGTGACGATCACCGGCGGGTCGCCGAGCTTGCGGCGCAGGGTCATCACGGTGACGCGCACGACGTTGGTGAACGGGTCGGTGTGCTCGTCCCAGGCCTTCTCCAGCAGCTGCTCGGCGGAGACGACGGCGCCGCCGGCCCGCATCAGCACCTCCAGGACGGCGAATTCCTTGGGGGCGAGCTGGACCGGGCGGCCGTCCCGGATGACCTCGCGGCGGCCCGGGTCGACCGAGATGCCGGCCCGTTCCAGGATCGGAGGGAGCGGGACGGTGGCACGGCGGCCCAGGGCGCGGACCCGGGCGACGAGTTCGCTGAAGGCGAACGGCTTGGGGAGGTAGTCGTCCGCCCCGATCTCCAGGCCCTCGACCCGGTCGCTGATGTCGCCGGAGGCGGTCAGCATGATCACCCGGGTGGCGAGGCCCTGCTCGACGACGCTGCGGCAGACATCGTCGCCGTGGACCAGCGGCAGATCTCGGTCCAGTACGACCACGTCGTAGTCGTTGACCGCGATGCGCTGGAGCGCGGCCTCCCCGTCGTACACCACGTCGACGGCCATCGCCTCGCGGCGCAGACCCGTGGCGACTGCCTCGGCGAGCAACTGCTCGTCCTCGACGACGAGAACCCGCACGGTCGTTGTCCCTTCTCCAGGCCGGCCCCGGAGGCGGACGCACGGCTCCGACGGTGCCTCCATCCTGCCTGGTCCTGCGGTAAAGCAGCGATAAGCTGCCCCGGGGGCAGGTCCGCCCGCCGGCGGCGCGGGGCGCGGGGCGGGGTCCACGCCGGGGCCCGTGCCAGGTTTCGCAGCGGGGTCCGCGGTCGGGGTTCGTGGTGGGAACAGTCCGATTGGACTGTGACGCGGGCAACTTTCTCGCGGCGGGAGGTTTCCCCACCCCGGGGGCGGGGAGGAGAGCTGCACACCCGCGATCCGGTTCTGAGCCGATCGCACCCACCAGCCGTGCGTTCATCCGCGCCGGCCCTGGGGCTCGGGGCGTCACGGGAGCGGCCGAGGGCCGTCTCCGCGCCCGACCGGACATCTTCACCGACCCGGATCGGACGCTTCCGTTGGCTACCGCACACCTGGGGCAGGGGGCGCACGACCGTGCACGTCCGACACAGTAAGGGGGCCCGTATGGACGCCTTCACCGCCGGAATCCTGCAGCGCATCGCCAACGCCGAGCAGGACCTGCACCGCGCGATCGAGGCCGGGGACGAGTTCCTCGCCGAGGTGGAACAGTCCGAGCTGGACGATCTGCGCCGTCTCGCCGCCGAGCACGGCGTGAACACGGTGCTGGAGCGCCACCGCACCGCCGCCTGATCCTCCGACCGCCCGACCCGTCGCCGGACCTCCGGCACCAGCGGCCCTGCGGGGGCCGTGCGAAAACCCAGGCCCTGGCATCCCCCGTATGTCAGGGCTCTTCGCTGCCCGGGCGTCCTGCGCCGGGTCCGCCCAGGAAGGGCGGCCCCGGCGCAAGGCCCCGGCGCAGGGCCCCGTCCGCATCACCCGGCGGGCGCCGCCCGGTCGGCCCAGGCGCGCAGGGCGGCCAGCCGCTCCTGGAGCGGCTCGTACACCCCGGGCGCGGCGGCCACGGTCAGCTCGCCGTCCGGGCCGTGCCCGGGCCGGCCGCCGACCAGGGCGCCGGCCTCGGCCGCGATCAGGCAGCCCGCCGCCCGGTCCCAGGGGGCCAGCCCGCGCTCGTAGTAGCCGTCCAGCCGGCCCGCCGCGACATCGCAGAGGTCCACGGCCGCGGCGCCGGCCCGGCGGATGTCGCGCACCTCCGGCATCAGGGCGAGCACCACCTCGGCCTGCCGCACCCGCACCTCCCGGACGTAGGCGAAGCCGGTGCCGATCAGCGCCTGGCCCCACGGCGGGGCCGGGCGGGCGGAGAGCGGCTGCCCGTCCCGGTGGGCCCCGCGGCCGATCACGGCCTGGAACAGCTCACCGCGAGCCGGGACGTACACCACCCCGACCACCGCGCGACCGTCCAGCTCGGCGGCCACGCTGACCGCCCAGGAGGGCAGCCCGTACAGGTAGTTGACGGTGCCGTCGAGCGGGTCGACGACCCAGCGCACACCGCTGGTGCCGGGCCGCTCGGCGCCCTCCTCGCCGAGGTAGCCGTCCTCGGGCCGGCGGGCCGTGACGAGTTCCAGGACGAGCTTCTCCGAGGCCAGGTCCATCTCGGTCACCACGTCGACCGGGCTGCTCTTGGTGCCGGCCACGCCGAGGTCGGCGGGCCGGCCGTCGAGCAGCAGCGCCCCGGCCCGGCGGGCGGCGTCCAGGGCGACGTCGAGCAGTTCGTCGAGCAGGGCGGGGTCGGGCACGGCGGGGCTGGACACGGGGTTCTCCTCCGGAGGCGGGGCGGTCGGTGCTCGGCGGCGGCCGGTACTGGGCTGCGGTCAGTGCTGTGCGGCGGCCGGTACTCGGCGGCGGTCAGCCCTCTGCGGCAATCAGTGCTCGGCGGCGGCCGGGCGGGGCGCGCGCGGGTTGGGGCAGCAGGCCACCGCGCAGACGTCGTGACTGGGGCCGAGCGCGCCCAGGGCGCAGCGGGACACCGGCTCGCCCCGCTCGGCGGCGGCCCGCTCCAGGACGAGCTCGCGGACGGCCGCGGTGAACCGGGGGTCGGCCCCGACGGTGGCGGCCCGGGCGACCGGCAGGCCCAGCTCGGCGGCCCTGGCCGCCGCCTCGGTGTCGAGGTCGTACTTGACCTCCATGTGGTCGGAGACGAAGCCGATCGGGACCATCACGACCGCCGGGGCGCCGTCGGCGTGCTGCGCCTCCAGGTGGTCGCAGATGTCGGGTTCCAGCCACGGGATGTGCGGGGCGCCGCTGCGGCTCTGGAAGACCAGCTCCCAGGGGCGGTCCGCGACGCCGGTGCGCCCGGCGACGGCGTCGGCGACCAGCCGGGCCACGTCCAGGTGCTGGGCGACGTAGGCGCCGCCGGGACGGCCCCGGGCCGGGTCGTCCGGGGCGCCGGAGGTCTCGGCCATGCCGTCCGGGATCGAGTGGGTGGTGAACGCCAGCCGGGCGCCGGCCCTGGTCTCCGCGGGCAGCCGGTCCAGGGCGGCCAGGGTGGCCTCGATCATCGGCTCGACGAAGCCGGGGTGGTTGTAGAAGTGCCGCAGCTTGTCGACCCGGAGTTCCGGCAGTCCCTCGGCGGCCAGGGCGGCCAGCGCGTCGGCGAGGTTCTCCCGGTACTGGCGGCAGCCGGAGTAGCCGGCGTAGGCGCTGGTGGCGAGGACGGCGACCCGGCGGTGCCCGTCGGCGGCCAGCTCGCGCAGGGTGTCGACCAGGTAGGGCGCCCAGTTCCGGTTGCCCCAGTACACCGGCAGGTCGAGGCCGTGCTCGGCGAAGTCCTTGCGCAGCGCAGCCAGCAGTTCGCGGTTCTGCTCGTTGATCGGGCTGACGCCGCCGAACAGGAAGTAGTGCTTGCCCACCTCCCGGAGCCGTTCCTTGGGGATCCCCCGGCCCCGGGTGACGTTCTCCAGGAACGGCACGACGTCCTCGGGGGCCTCGGGCCCGCCGAAGGAGAGCAGCAGCAGGGCGTCGTACGGGGCGGCGCCGGTGCGGGAGGTGTTGCGCGCGTCGGACATGGGACCGATCCTGCCACTGTGGGCCGGGGGGCCGGTGCCGGGACGGCGCCCGGTGTCCGGAAAATACCGATTGCCAAGGTTCGTAAGCTGTCATTACCAGCCTCGTCCCTTACCCCCCGATCTGCGGAGCTCCCGTGCTGTCCAGCTACCGCCAGATATTCGCCGCCCCCGGCAGTCTGGCCTTCTCCTCCAGCGGCTTCATCGCCCGGTTGCCGATCTCGATGACCGGCATCGGCATCGTCACGATGCTCTCCCAGCTCCGCGGCTCCTACGGCATCGCGGGCCTGGTGTCGGCGACCCTGGCGGTCTCGGCGGCGGTCCTGGGGCCGATGGTCTCCTGGCTGGTGGACCGGCACGGGCAGCGCCGGGTCGCCGTGCCGGCGACCGTCGTCACGATCGCCGCCGCGACCGGACTGCTGCTCTGCGCCCACCTCGGGGCACCGACCTGGACGCTGTTCGTCTTCGCGGCCGGAATGGGCGGGATGCCCAGCACCGGTGCCATGGTCCGCGCGCGCTGGGCGCACCTCTACCGGAACGAGGCGCCGAAGCTGCACACCGCCTACTCCTTCGAGGCGGTGGTCGACGAGGTCTGCTTCATCGTCGGCCCGATCCTGTCGATCGGACTGGCCACCGCGGTCTTCCCCGAGGCGGGCGTCCTGCTCGCCGGGATCTTCCTCGCCGTCGGCATCGCCCTGTTCACCGCCCAGCGGCGGACCGAGCCGCCGCTCCACCCCGCGCACGCCCACTCCGGCCGCAGCGCGATCCTGAACGGCGGCCTGATCGTCCTGGTGCTGACCTTCGTCGCCACCGGGGCGATCTTCGGCTCGGTCGAGGTGGTGACCGTCGCCTTCGCCGAGGACCAGGGCCACAAGGCGATCTCCAGCGTGATCCTGGCGCTCTGGGCGCTCGGCTCCTGCGCGGCGGGCTTCGTGTTCGGCACCCTCAAGCTCACCGGGTCGATGGCGAGCCGCTTCTTCGGCGGGGTGGTCTTCATGGCGGTGAGCATGGTTCCGCTGCTGCTGGTCGCCGAGTCGGTGAGCGGGGTCGGCGGCCTGGTCGCGGTCGGCGGCGCGCTGCTGATCGCGGGCATCGCCATCTCCCCCACCCTGATCACCGCGATGGCCCTGGTCGAGCGGCTGGTCCCGGCCGCCAAGCTGACCGAGGGCATGACCTGGACGACCACCGGGCTGGCGATCGGGGTCGCGGTCGGCTCCTCGGTCGGCGGCTGGACGGTCGACGGCGCGGGAGCCGCGGCCGGCTACTGGGTCCCGCTGACCGCCGGGGTGTTCGGCGTGCTGACGGCGGCGGCCGGACTCAAGCGGCTCCGGGCCGGGCTGGACGCCGAGCCGGGCAGCCCCGCGTCCGCCGAAACCGTGGACCTCGAACGCTGACCTGCCTTACCCTCCTCCCTACCCCGGCCTACCCGTGGGTAGGGAATGAGGTGGGCCGACACCCGTTCGGTCCACGGAGCAGGAGGCGCCGCAATGCCCCAGGCCAGTACCGCGACCCGCACCCGCTGGACCAACTGGGCGGGGAACCAGAGCACCGTCCCCGCCCGGGTGGTCACCCCCGGCAGCGCGGAGGAACTGGCCGAGGAGATCCTGCGCGCCGCCGACCGGGGCGAGACCGTCAAGGCGGTCGGCTCCGGCCACTCCTTCACCGCGATCGCCTCCGCCGGGCACGGCGTCCTGGTCCGGCCGCACGGGCTGACCGCCGTGCGCGGGATCGACCATGCGAACGGCACCGTCACCGTCGAGGCCGGACTGCCGCTGCACCGGCTCAACCGGCTGCTCGCCGCCGCGGGCCTCTCGCTCACCAACATGGGCGACATCGACGTGCAGACCGTGGCCGGCGCCACCAGTACCGGCACCCACGGCACCGGCCGGGACTCCGCGTCGCTCGCCGCCCAGATCCGCGGGCTGGAGATCGTGCTCGCCGACGGGAGCCTCCGGCGCTGCTCCCCCACCGAGGACCCGGGGCTGTTCGAGGCCGCCAGGCTCGGCCTCGGCGCGCTCGGCGTGATCACCGCGCTCACCCTCGCCGTCGAGCCGGCCTTCCTGCTCACCGCGCACGAGCAGCCGATGCGCTTCGACGAGGTGCTGCACCGGCTGGACGACCTCACCGCCGTCAACGAGCACTTCGAGTTCTACTGGTTCCCGCACACCGACCGCTGCTCCACCAAGCGCAACAACCGCAGCCAGGGGCCGGCCGCGCCGCTGCCCCGGTTCAAGGAGTGGCTGGAGGACGACTTCCTCTCCAACACCGTCTGGGAGGGCGCCTGCCGGGTCGGACGCCGCTTCCCCGCCTCGGTGCCGACGATCGCCTCGCTGGCCAGCCGCGCCTGGTCGGACCGCAGCTACACCGACACCGCCCACCGGGTCTTCACCAGTCCCCGCAAGGTGCGCTTCATCGAGATGGAGTACGCGGTGCCGCGCGCCTCGGCGGGCGAGGTGCTGCGCGAGCTGCGGGCCATGGTCGAGCGGTCCGGCTGGCGGATCAGCTTCCCGGTCGAGGTGCGGTTCGCCCCGGCCGACGAGGTCTGGCTCTCCACCGCCCACGGCCGGGACACCGCGTACATCGCCGTCCACCTCTACCGGGGCACCGCGGAGCAGGGGTACTTCACGGCGGTGGAGCGGCTGATGACCGAGCACGGCGGCCGGCCGCACTGGGGCAAGCTGCACACCCGGGACGCCGGGTACCTCGCCGGGGTCTACCCGCGCTTCGCGGACTTCACCGCGCTGCGCGAGGAGCTCGATCCGGACCGCCGCTTCGGCAACGACTACCTGCGCCGGGTGCTGGGCGCCTAGTGCTGGGCGCCCAGGGTCCGGAACGCCCGGAACGTCCAGGGCGCCTAGGACGCCTGGGGTGCCTGCGGTACCTGGGGCGCCCGGGGCGTCGCCGCCGGGTCGGGGGCCGGCGGGGGGACGACGGCGGTGGTCGGCTCCGGGGGCTTCGGGGTCGCGCCGCCGGACGGCTTCGCGGAGGCGCTGCCGCCGCCGGACGGCGCCGAGGGTGTGGCCGGCGCGGACGGCTCGCCCGAGGGCCGGGCCGAGGGGGTGCCGGAGGCCGGTGCGGACGGCGTCGTGCCGGAGCCGCCCGACGGGCCGGAGGAAGGGGAGGCCGTCGGGGAGGAGGACGGCCCCTCGCCCTCCGAGCCCGGACGGGCGCCGGGGCTCGGCCGCCCGGAGGCGCCGCCGTCCCGGCCGGCGGAGGGCGAGGGCACGGCGGCCGGCCCGGAGGGCGGCGGGTCGCCCGACGGCTTCCGCTCCACCCGGCCGCCCAGCGAGGTGCCGGTGCCCGACTCGCCCTGGACCGTCGCCGACACCGGCCGGCCGGTCGCGAGCTCGAAGGCGAGGATCGGCACCATCGCGACCGTGAACACCAGGGCCGAGACGGCCGCGTACGTCCCCCGGCTCCACCGGCGCCGCGCCCGGACCACCCGCGGCGTGCTCCACTCGGCCGAACCGGGCGGCGGGGCCGGGTCGGCCCGGTCCGGCTCCGAGGTCTGCCGCAGCCCGTTCACCACCTGCCCCGGACCGGCGGCGGGGGGGGCCGCGCCGCCCCCCGGGT
>NZ_JAXCLC010000118.1:0-12739 GCF_034043715.1 Kitasatospora purpeofusca
GCCCCCCCCCCGGGGCGGCCCCCCCCCCCGCCCCCGCCGCCGACTGCAGCGGTTGTGGCTACAGCGGCTGTGGCTTGATCATCGCGAACGGAGCGCCCTGCGGGTCGGCCACCACCGTCATCCGCCCGGCCATCATGTCGAACGGCGGAGCCAGCACCGTACCGCCGCTCCTGACCAGGGCGTCCACCGTGGAGTCCACGTCGTCCACCGCGAAGTACGTCAGCCAGTGCGGCGGGGTGCCGGGCGGGTCGCCCGCGAGCAGGGTCACCCCGCCGACCGCCCGGCCCCCGACCCGCAGCTCCCAGTACGCGTCGGCGCCGTCCAGGGGCTCGATCTCGATCCCGAAGGCCGCGCCGTAGAACGCGGTGGCGGCCGGCACGTCGTTGGTGTGGAGCTCGTTCCAGGTCAGCGCCCCGGCCTCGTTGACCACCTGGGCGCCGGAGAACTCGCCCGGCTGCCAGACGCCGAACACCGCGCCCTGCGGGTCGGCCGCCACCAGCATCCGGCCCAGCCTGCCGACCTCCATCACCGGGGCGAGCAGGGTGCCGCCGGCCGCGACGATCGCGTCCTGGGTGGCCTGCGCGTCGGTGCTCGCGAGGTAGCCGGTCCAGACGGTCGGCGGTTCCGGCGCGCCGTCGGGACTCATCGTCGGGCCGATGCCGGCCACGGCCCTGCCGTTGAGCTCGCAGACCGCGTACCCGCCGAACTCGGCGGGCCCCGGCGCGCCCTGCCAGCCGAACAGGTCGCGGTAGAAGTCCAGCGCGGCCTGCTGGTCCTTCGCCATCAGGTCGACCCAGCACGGGGTGCCGGTCGGGTAAGGAGTGGTGACTTCGGGCATTCTCGCTCCTCCTCGTGGGATCCCCCGCCGGTCACCCTCTCCTCGGGGCGGTCGTTCCACCGCCCGACACGCCGCCCCGTTCGGCGGCCGAGGGGGTCGGAGCTCGTCCTGGATCCGGCGGCCTCCCGGGCCCCGCTCGGCCGCTCAGCCGCTCAGCCGCCCGGCCTCCCGAGCCGCGCCTCGGCGGCGTCGAGGAGGAGGTCGAGCGCGTGCGGGTAGGCGCTGCGGTTCATGTCGGCGGTCAACAGGTGCGCGGTGGCCGCGATGTGCGGGTGGGTGGTGGCGTCGAGGCGCGCGTAGGAGGCCTGCCAGACCTGGTAGTCGGCGCTCAGGGCGGCCGAGGGCAGGGCGAGGGCGGCGGCGTCCAGGACGGCGAAGCCGAGGCTCTGGTCGACGAAGGCGTGGTAGAGGCGGACGGCCTCGGGGTCCGGGAAGCCGGCGTCGCGCAGTATGCCGAGGATGTTCTCGACGGCGGTGATCTCGTTGGCCCGGCCGGTGGTGCGATGGGCGGCGAGCAGGGCGGCCTGGGGGTGGGCCTGGTAGGCGGCGTGGATGCGCAGGCCGATGGCGCGCAGGTCGGCCCGCCAGTCGCCGGTGGGCCGCCAGCCGTGCTGGGCGCGGCCGATGAGTTCGTCGGCGATCGCGATCAGCAGGTCGTCGGTGCTGTGGAAGTAGCGGTACACCGCGCTGGGGTCGGCGCCGAGCGCGGCCCCGAGCCGCCGGACGGTGAGTGCCTCGGCGCCGTGCAGGCCGACCAGCCGCAGCGCGGTGTCGACGATCAGCTCGGCGGACAGGACGACGCCCTGCTTGGTGGGCCGGCGGCGCTTCCGCTCGGGCTCGGGAACCACACGTTCGGTCATGCCCGCAGAGTATGTCAACGGCATTGACGTAGGGAGGGGTCGCGCACGGATCCGGTGCGGATCGGGCGCGTCGGCCCGATGGCGCCCTACCCGGCCCTACCCGGCCCTACCCGGCCCTACCCGGCCCTACCCGGCCCTACCCGGCCCGCCGTACCGGCAGGCAGCGGGGGCCGCGCACCAGGAGGCCCGGCCGGTACGGCAGGGTGGCGGGGTCGGCGGCGAGGGACAGCGCGGGCAGGGCGTCGAACAGGCGCGGCAGTGCGATCGTCGCCTCCAGGCGGGCCAGCCGGGCGCCGAGGCAGATGTGCGGGCCGTGCCCGAAGGCCACGTGCGGCAGGGCGCGGCCGTCGCCGGGGGCGAACCGGCCGGGCCGGAAGGCGTCCGGGTCGGGGAAGACCTCCGGGTCGCGGTTGGCGGCCGCCAGGACGACCAGGACGGAGGAGTCCGCCGGGACGACCGTGCCGGAGCCGAGGTCGACCTCCTCGCGGGTGCGCCGCCAGGTGGTGCCCTCCAGCGGGCTGGCGTGACGCAGCGTCTCCTCGACCACCGCGGCCCACCGGGGCTCGCCCTGCTGCCGCGCCGAGGTCAGCTCGCCGGGGTGGCCGAGCAGCAGCAGCGAGGCGGAGGCGAGCAGGTTCATGGTGGTCTCGTAGCCGGCGAAGAGCAGCAGGAACGCCATCGCCAGCAGTTCGGTGTCGTCCAGCGCCTCGGCGTCCTCGTCGGCGGCGAGCAGGCTGAACAGGTCCTCGCCCGGCTGCTCGCGCTTGGCCGCGATGAGGCCGGTGAAGTACCCGTGCAGGCCCTGCCAGGCGTCGTCGATCTCGCCGGGGGCGAGGGCGCCGGCCGGGGAGCCGACCCGGTAGGTCCAGGTGCGCAGGTCCGCCCGGTCCACCTCGGGTACGCCGAGGATCTCGCCGATCACCAGGACGGGCAGCGGGAAGGCGAAGTCGTCGACGAGGTCGGCGGCCCCTTCGCGGTCGAGGCGCTCCGCGAGCCCGCCGAGCACCTCCTCGGTGAGCCGGGCGATCCGCTCGCCGAGGGCGTCCACCCGGCGGGGGGTGAAGGCCACCGAGGCCAGTCGGCGCAGGCGGCGGTGTTCGTCGCCGTCGGTGTTGAGCATGTGGCGCTCCAGCACGGACCGCGCTCCGGCCGCCGGTCCCGTCCCGCCGGACCCGCCGGGGCGCGGCGCCGGGACGTTGGAGAACCGGGGGTCGGCCAGCACCGCCCGGGCCTGGCGGTAGCCGGTCACCAGCCAGGCCGAGGTGCCGTTGGACAGGTCCACCCGGGCCGCCGGGCCCTGCGCGCGCAGCCCGGCGTAGAACGGGTAGGGATCGCGGGCGAACGCGGCGTCGGCGGGGTTCAGAGCTGTGGTCACCGGGTCATTCTCACCGGGCGCCCCGGAGGGCCCGACACGGCCCCCGGCCCGGACGGATCCGGGGCCGGGGGAGCGGGGCCCGGGGGAGTGGGGCGTCGCCGTGCCGCGTCACCGTCGCGGGGTCACGTCCGGACGGGACGGAAGACCGGCTCGGGCCAGTCGCCGTCCGGGACCGTCCGGTCGAGCGCGGCGCCGATCACCCGCTCCTCGTACCGGAAGTGCGACTCCATGACGGCCGCCAGCCCGTCGAGTTCGCGCCGGATCGCCTCGTTCGGGCCCGGGCCGTCGGTGGCGGCGGCCTGCCGGGCGAGTTCTGCCACCCGGGTCAGGATCGAGGAGATCAGGCTGTGGTCCTCGACCAGCTTCGCGACCGTCCCCGCGAGATCGGGCCGCTCGCGCACCAACTGCGCGAACAGTCCGTCGTCCTCGCCCCGGTGGTGGGTCTCCAGGGCGCTGCAGAAGGACAGGCAGTGGGTGAGGAGGGCTCCGCTGTCCGAACCCCGGTGCACCGCACCGGCCTTGAGGTCCTTGATCCGGCGTCGTAGTTCGTCGTGCGCCAGCGCGAGCTGCCGGCTCAGGGCGACCGTACGGCCGCTGTCATGGGAAGCCACGTCGGGCCGTCCCTTCGGTTGTCGCACCTCCATGCCTGACGCAGTCCGTCACCGGCACGCGATGCCTCCGCGATCCGATCACACCTCCGGTCCTCCGGGCAAGCGGTCGCCCGCCGGCCGGCCGGACCGGCGTCCGCCTCAGCCCGCGGAGACGTAGAGGTCGCCCTTCGCGGCGGCGGCGTACTCGCTCACCAGATAGGGGGCGGCGCCCGGCGCGAGCTCCCGGTCCTGCCCGGTCCTGGCGTCCAGCACCACGGCCTCGCCCCGCCGGGTGCGGCCGTACACCGCGCCGTGCCAGGCCGCGGTCACATCGGGCGCCACGCGTTCCCCGGCGTCGGCCGTGAACTGGATCCGCCACAGGACGTCGCCCCCGGCCGAGTCGACGCCGGTCAATTCCGCCCCGTCGTACCGTCCCACGCTGCACACCGTGGTGGCGCGGCCGTCGAACCAGCAGCGGTTGATGCCGGCGCCCGGTGCGTCCAGGAACCGGAGCGGCAGGCGCGCGCCGGTGGTGGTGGACAGCAGGGTGGAGGTGTTCCCCCCGGTGGCGAGGACCTTGTCGGTGGCGAACTCGGACAGGCCGAACCCCGCGCTGTCGGCCGGGGCCTTCCACAGGACGGTGCCGTCCTTCGCCGATACGCCCTGTACCTCCGACCGGTCCTCGCCCTCCACGCGTGTGCGCGAGGCACCGGCGACGGTGCCGCCCTGGATCAGCAGGGCCTCGAATCCTGGCAGCGTCCACACGACCGAGCCGGTGGCCAGGTCGACCGCGTAACTGGCCGGCGGGCCCGCGAGGGTGGGGACCAGGACGACAGCCCGGCCGTCGGCCACGCCCGCCACGGTCGGCACGCCCGGTGAGGCGGTGCCCTCGGCGATCCGGACCCGGCCGGCCTCCTTGCCGGAGCCGAGGTCCAGGATGTCGACCTCGACGGCGAAGTGGTCGGTCGTGGTCCCCTGCCCCGGGACGGTCAGGGGGAACGCCGCCACCGCGAACCGCCGGTCGCCGGAAGTGCCCAGGCCCGGGCGCCCCGGGACACCGGCCGTCGCCGACCCGTCGTCCTGCCGGCGGTCGGGGAGCCGCCCGCCGGAGGTCATGGCGGCGAGCACCCGGCCGTCGCGGACGGCCGTCGCCTGGAGCGTTCGGCCGTCCGCCACGGTGATCAGCTCGGCGCCGTCCAGGACGACGGCCGCGTCGTTGTCGGCGTGGTACCCGAGCGGGACCTGGGTGAACCGCGTCGGAGGGTCGGCCCGGACCGGTGCCGGCCCCGGTCGGCCGGACGAGCCGGACGTCGGGGTCCGGGCCGGACCGGCCGTTCCCGACGGATCTCCGCCGGAGGATTCGCCCTGGGGGTCCGGGACGGGGCCGTCGGCCGTCCCGGACCGGCCGGAGGCGTCCGAGGCTGCGGGCGGGGCGGGGGAGTCGTCCGTGAGGATCCTGGTGCCGCCGTAGCCCATGGCGACCACCAGGGCCAGTGCGGCGATCAGGATCAGCACCGTCCTGGCGTCGCCCCGGCGCACGTTCTGGATCAGTTGGTCACCGAGGGCCAGGTTGCCCCTGTTGCGGGACCGGCCGTCGATGATGATGCCGTCCCGGCCGATCCGCGGCGGCTCCGGCGGGGCGGGCGGGGCCGGAGAGTGGACCGGGGCGGGCGGGACCGCCGGAGCCGGGGGCGGGACGAGCGCCGTGAGCTCGACCGCGAACGGCGCCTCGGCGGACAGGACATGGACCAGGACCCGGCACAACTCGGCCTGTGCGGCCGGTTCCTGAGGACCGGCATCGAAGGCCTCCACCGCGGCCCGGCCGTCCGGCTGCGAGGTGAGTCGGCGCCGGACCAGTTCTCCCACGGCCTCCCCCATCGCCCGGCCCGCGGTTCCGGTGATTCCCGATGCCGTGTCCGTCATGAGCCGGACAATGGTCGCGGCAAGATCGGACTCGCTCAAAGCGCCCCCCTGACACAGTCGTCGACCCTCAACTTTGGCAGCGGCGGCCGTCGGTGGTCCTCGGGTCGCCGCCCATTGCGACCGAACCGCAACATCGGGGGGCGGCCCGCCCCCGGGAGGTCAGCCCCCCGGTGCCCGGCCCGCCAGGGTGCGTTCATCGCAAGCCATTGCAACGATCGGCGCGATCGATGGGCTCGGCCGTTGCGTTGAGCGCACATCCATTGCAATGCTGACGCCACAAAGCCTTCTATTCAACGGATATGAGTACCCGTGGCATGTTGACCAAATACTGAACGCAATGTAGCGTCGCTATTGTTCAGAGATTCCCGAACGACTGTGAGCACGGTCGGTCGGGCAGTGCGAGGACACGAAGAGAGGTACCACCATGTCCGTCAACACCACCGCGCAGGACGCGTCCGACCCGTCGCCGGACGCCGCCGGGTCGGAGCGCCCCGAACTGCGGGCGGCCGCCCAGGCGTTCGTCGACGCCGGGTTGGCCGGGATCCAGCTGCGGGTGCACGACGAACGGGGCGCCTGGGTCGGCGCCGCCGGGGTGCGGGAGCTGGGCGGGGCCGAACTGCCGCCGGTGGACGGGCGGTTCTGGATCGGCAGCAGCACCAAGACCTTCGTCGCGGCGCTGGTCCTGCGGCTGGTCGCGGACGGCGCGATCGAACTGGACTCCCTGGTGGCCGAGCATCTGCCGGAACTCGGCCTGGACGGGCGGATCACCGTGCGGATGCTGCTCCAGCACACCAGCGGGCTGTCCAGCCACACCGGTGGGCTCGACGCTGACGGGACCTTCGTGCCGGGGCTCCCCGCGGTCGGCGGGCCCTGGGTGGAGAACCGGTTCCACAGCTACCGGCCGGAGGAACTGGTGCGGTACGCGCTCGCCAGGCCGGCCCGCTTCGAGCCGGGCACGGACCAGAGCTACTCCAACACCAACTACACGGCGGCCGTGCTGCTGGTCGAAGCGGTCGGCGGCCGCCCGTACGCCGAGGCGATGCGCCGACACGTCCTGGAGCCGCTCGGGCTGCGCGACACCGTGGTGCCGGGCGACTCGCCCGAGCTTCCCGAGCCGCACGCGCACGGCTATGCCCGCTACCAGGACGGCGAGGAGTGGAGGGTCGTCGACGTGACCCGGCAGAACAGCTCGCTGCTGACCGGCGCCGGCGACATGATCTCCACCACTCAGGACCTCCACACCTTCTTCTCGGCGCTGCTGGGCGGCCGGCTGCTGCCGGCCCCGCTGCTGGAGGAGATGCGCACGCCGCACGGGACGCTCGGCTACGGCCTCGGGCTGTTCGTGCAGGACCTGGGCCCGGAGCACGGCGCTATCGTCCACCACAACGGCGGCGCCCCGGGCGGCTACGGGGCGCTGATGATCTCCACTCCGGACGGCAGCCGGACCCTCACGGCGGGCCTGACCACGGGTGACGCCGCGGTGGACCCGGCGCAGGTCTTCCCGGGGGGGCTGGACGCGCTGATCACGGCCGTGTTCCGCGACGGCCACGGGCGGTGACCGGAGGCGCCGGCTGTCGGCGGGGTGGTCCGCCGGACGGCGTTCGTCCGGCGAACCACCCCTGACGGGCCGTCAGCCCAGCGGGCGGCAGAGCACCGCGTCCGGGACACCGCGGTGCATCCACTTCCAGGTGAAGGCGACACCGGCGAGGTACTCGCCGTCGCCGCACTGCCCCTTGTAGTAGCCCGGGGCCCAGTCGCTGCCGGACGAGCCGCCGGTGGCGGGGCGGTTGTCGCCGTGGTCGAACCACAGGGTCCGGGTGGCGGCCGGCAGGGCCGCGGTCGCGGGTGCGCAGAGCAGCGCGGACATCGCGTTGGAGTTCACGCTGTAGCCGACGGCGAAGGTGCCGTCCGGGCACTGGAGCTTGTTGTAGCCGGCGGCCCAGTCGCCGTGGGTCACGTAGCGCTCGTCGGTCACGGTGGTCCAGTCGCCGCCGCCGGTCGCGGGCTGCCCGGCGTCGGTGCACAGGCCGCGGCCGTCACTGCGGGCGAGGCCGACCAGCCGCTGGCCGTCGGGGCAGTTGCCCTTGCGGTTGCCCGGGCTCCAGTCCGGTCGGGCCAGCATCCGCCGGGAGAGGTCGAGGTCGGCGTGGTCGAGGTCGAGCAGGCCCCAGTGCGGGGCGGGGGCGACCTGCCCGGTGTACGAGGGCGCGGTGATCAGCCGGTTCCAGTACGGGGCGCGCCAGTCGCCCGGGTCCGCCAGGCTGAGCGGGCGGCCGGCGGTGTCGAAGTCGAGCAGCGCCCAACTGTCGTTCGGCACACCGTTGCTGTGCCAGCCGACCAGTGGCCAGACGGCGAAGTCGGTGTCGTTCGCGGCCAGGATCCGGGTGAAGTTGTCGAACCAGGCCTGCTCCTTGGCGTCGGTCGACCCCCGGCCGCCGGCGCCGAACTCGCTGATCCACACCGGCGCGGTGAAGTGCTGGCCGGACCGGGTGACGAACAGGGCCTCGTCGTCGACGACCTGCGCCAGCTGCGCCGGGGTGAAGTCCTGGTAGCGCGGGTCGCCCGTGGAGCCGGCGGAGCCGCTCGCCGCGCCCGTGTTGGCGGGGCCGGTGTAGCCGTAGAAGTGCGCCGAGTAGACCAGTTTGCCCGAGTCGATCAGGGCGTTGGAGAGGTTGCGGACCGGGGTCAGCTGCGGCCGGCCGTGGCTGAACACGGCGGCCGGTATCCCGTACCAGTTGATGCCCTCCATGACGACGAGCAGGTCGGGGTCGGTCTGCAGGATCCGGTTCCCGGCCTCCTCGAAGGCGGCGTACTGGTCGTGGCTGTCGCCCAGGCCCCAGTTGGGGTCGTCCCAGGTGTCGCGGCGGACCTCGTTGCGCAGGTCGGCGCCGACCACGCGCTTGTTGTCCTTGTACCGGCCGGCCAGGAAGACCCAGTCGTCGATCCACTGCTGGGTGGACTGGCCGCTGTTCCAGCGCTCGTTGCCGTCCAGGCCGCAGCAGAACCGGTAGCTGGTGGTGTGGTTGTTGAGGACCACCGCGAAGCCGTCGGCGGTCAGCGCCGACACGACCGCGTCGAACACCTGGAGCGGGGTCTTCCCGCGCAGCTGCGGGTTGGCCGTGACGGCGACGTCCGGCACCGTGCTCGGGTCGTGGAGCAGGGCGTTGGCGAAGGGCAGCCGGACGCTGTTGATGCCGAGGCGGTGGAAGCCGCCCAGGATGTCGGCGATCGGGGCCCGGTCCAGGCCGAGCGGCAGGTTGTAGGAGACCTGTCCGGCCTGGTTGTTGGCCGGGTCGGTGGTCGGCCCGCTGCCCTGCCAGGTGCCCTGGGCGCCGGCCCAGTTGCCGGACCTGAGCTTGAAGCGGGCACCTGAGGCGTCGACGATGTAGCGGCCCCGGGTGCTGAGCGGTCCGGTCCAGGAGGCGGCCAGGGCCGGTCCGTCGAGTACCGCCGGTGCTGCCCCGGCCGCACCGGAGGCAGTGGTTGCGACGGTTCCGGCGGCGGCGGTGCCGGTCCCCGCCGTCACGGCGACGCAGGCGAGCAGGGCGGCCCCCGCCGCCAGCGCGCGGCGCGCGAATGTGTTCATGGTCATCCCGGTGGGTGAGGGTGGTCTGGCATGGATGTGACAACTGCGGGTCTGACAACCATTCATGCCCCGTCCGCCCGGCCGGGACTCCGCAGTGGCCCGGCGCATCGGACGGCGGGCACGGGTGCCGGGAGGCGGACGGCCGCCCGGGCGAGCCCGCGCCGATGGTCGCGCCGGAGGCTAGCAGCGGGGGCGAGGGTGTATGGACAACTCCCGGTGGCCGAAAATGAGCTGTCCGACGAACGGCGGGCGGCGGTCGGTGCGTGTACGGCTGATGGTGGGCGGTGGGCGGTGCGCGGTCGCCGGTGAGGGCGGGGCCGGGGCCGGAGCCGGTGCGGATCTTCTCAGCGCCGGGCGCGCGGACTACGGTGAGGCCGTGGCGGACAGTCGGGAAGACTTCGAGGGTCGCGTCGCCCTGCGACGGCCACTCCGCCCGCCTCGACCGCCCCGCCCGGACCTCGCAGAACGGAACCGACCACCATGCCCGACCAGGACCAGCAGCCCGTCGTCTGGGCCCCCGGCACCCATGAGCTGGGGGAGGGTGCCCGCTGGGTGGACGGCCGGCTGGTCTTCACCGACATCCTCGCCGGCCGGCTCCTCGAAGTCTCCGGCACCGCGCCCGGCACGCCGCGCGAACTCCTCTGCCTGGACGTCCCGTTGGGCGCGGTGGCCCCGGTCGAGGGCAGCCCCGGGCACTGGATCGCCGCGGCCGGAACCGGGATCGCCCTCCTCGGTCCGGACGGCTCCACCGAGTGGCTGGCCCGCCCGGAGGAGCACGCCGCCACCCCCGTGCGGATGAACGACGGCGTCTGCGACCCGCAGGGCCGCTTCTGGGCCGGCAGCATGGCGTACGACGAGACCCCGGGCGCCGGTTCGCTCTACCGCGCCGACCACGACGGCACCGTTCATCGCGTCCTCACCGGACTGACCATCGTCAACGGACCCGCTTTCAGCGCCGACGGCCGGCTGCTCCACGTCGCCGACAGCACCGCGGGCGTCATCCACCGCTGCACCCTCGACGCGGACGGAAACCCGCTGGACATGGTGGAGTTCGCCCGGATCACCGACGGCGGCTCGCCCGACGGCATGACCGTCGACACCGAGGGCCGGCTCTGGGTGGCGGTCTGGGGGAGCGCCGCCGTCCACCGCTACGAACCGGACGGCACCCTCTCGGCCGTCATCCCGCTGCCCGCGCCGCAGCCCACCTCCGTCTGCCTCCCGCCGACCGGTGGCCGCCTCCTGGTCACCACCGCCCGGCTGGGCCTCCCCGGCGCGCCGTCCCCGTCCGGCGCCGTGCTCGCCGTCCCCGTCGACGCCGCCGCCCCGGCTGCCGCCGCCTACCGCCGGCGCTGACACCCGACCCGACGGGCCCGACCTGGTCGGGCCCGTCGGCTGTCGATGTCCGCTGTCGATGTCGGCTGTCGATGTCGGCTGTCGGTGCCCCGTCCTAGGCTGCGGCCATGGGCATGATCGGGAGGTATCTCCGGCTGAGCGCCGGGGAGTTGGAGCGGGCGGAACAGGACCCGCAGTGGGCCCGGAAGTTCGCGGAGGAGCTGGGCGAGGGCGCGCGGGACGGCCGGTCCGGCGGGGCGTGGGCGCGTCTGCACGGTACCGGCAGGGCCTGGCAGGCACTCGACTTCCTGCTGCGCCGCCGGGACTTCCCGGTCGACGTCGTGTACGGCGAGGCGGAGCTGTCCGGCGCCGAGGACTGGGGCTACGGCCCGCCGTGCCTGATCGCCCCCGAACGGGTCCGTCTCGCCGCCGGGGCCCTCGCGGAGCTGGACCCAGGCCGGCTGACGGAGGGCGTCGCCGCCGCCGACCTCGCCGAGGCCCGGATCCACCCGCACGGGCTGTGGACCTGCGAGGACGCCCTGCACCTGGTGACGGCCGAGTACCGCGCCCTGGCCGACTTCCTCGGCGCGGTGGCGACCCGCCGGCACGGTGTCCTGGTCTGGATCGAGTGACGACGGCAGGGGCGACCGGTCGACCCGTTCCACCTGGTTCACCGAATCTCCACGTGGGGTGGCCGCATCCTTCCGCCGATCCGGGGTACCGGGCCAGGACCGTGCCGACACGACGGAAGGACTCCCATGGTGGCCACCACCGGTGAATCGCTCGTTTCCGCCGCTGCCCCGACGGCGGACCCCTCCGGAGCCGCGGCGACCGCGACCGCACCCGGCGCCGACAGTCCCGGCCACACCCCCGGGACCAGCACCGGCGCCGGCCTGCGGGACCTCCTGCCGCCCGAACTCGCGGCGGTGGACGACCCGCGCGAGGTCGCGCCCGCGGACGCCCGGGACCTCACCCGGCAGCTGCTGCGCCGACTGGCCACGCTGGAGGAGGGGACCAGGGAGTACTCGTACGTCCGCACCACCCTGGTGGAGATGAACCTCTCCCTGGTGCGGTTCGCGATCCGGCGCTTCGACGCGCACCGCGAGCCGAAGGAGGACCTCCTCCAGGTCGGCGCCGTCGGCCTGATCAAGGCCATCGACCGGTTCGACCCCTCGCTCGGTGTGGAGTTCACCACCTTCGCCATGCCGACCGTGCTCGGCGAGATCCGGCGGCACTTCCGCGACACCACCTGGGCCGTCCACGTGCCCCGCCGCCTCCAGGAACTGCGGATATCGCTCGCCCGGGCGCAGGAGCGCCTCTCCCAGGGCCTGGACCGCGCCCCGACCGTGGCCGAACTCGCCGAGCACCTCTCGCTCACCCCGGAGGAGGTCGTCGAGGGCCTGACCGCCGCCAACGGCCATACCGCCGGCACGCTCGACGGCGGCGGCCCCGAGGACGGCGACGCCCCCGGGCCGCTCGGCGAGCAGCTCGGCACCGACGACCACGAGTTCGCCCTGGTCGAGGACCTCGTCACACTGAAGCCGCTGATAGCCGCCCTGCCGGAACGCGAGCGCCGCATCCTGTCGATGCGCTTCTGCGAGGACCTCACCCAGTCCCAGATCGGCGCCCGGCTCGGCCTGTCCCAGATGCACGTCTCCCGGCTCCTCACCCGCACGCTGGGACAGCTGCGGGAGGGCCTGGAGGACGTCTGAGGGTGCTGTCCGGCGCGAATCCGAGAGCACGGCGGCTCCCTCACCACAAACCCTTCACTTGGCCGATGGGCACGGCCTCCGTATCGTCGGAGGGCACGGACACGGAGGGGACGACGATGATGCCATCCGACAACGACCCGGGGGACACCACCCTGGCGGCGGTCGCTCCGTACCGTCCCGGCCTGGTGGTGGAGACCCGCCCCGCACCCGGCGGCGCGATGCTCTGCATCCTCGTCGGCGATCTGGACATCGAGACCCTGGCGCCGGCCGCCGAGACGCTCGACGCGCTGGTCGCGCAACGGCCCAAGGCCGTGGTCATCGACCTCCGCGGCGTGGGTTTCTGCGACTCCTCCGGCCTGAACGTGCTGCTCAAGACCCGGATCGCGGCCGAGCAGGGCGGCCTGGAGCTGCGGCTCGCCGCCGTGCCGCCCACCGTCATGCGGGTGCTCGACCTGACCGGCGCCCGCGCGGTGTTCTCGATCCACGACTCGGTGGCCGAGGCACTGGCCGGCTGAGCCGGGCG
>NZ_JAXCLC010000119.1:0-12384 GCF_034043715.1 Kitasatospora purpeofusca
CCCCCGGGGCCGGCGCCGCGGCGTTATTCGAGCGCGCGTTCGCGGACGGTCCACTACAGTCCTCCCATCGTCGCAACCGCCCGCGAGCGGTTCCGACGCAGGTCAACAGGGGCACGAGGGGGCGGACATGGCAGTCCGGGACGACAGGGGCACCACCACCGGGGAGATCACCCCCGAGGAGCTGGCCGCGTTCAGCCGCACCCTCGGCCGCCTGCGCGCACTGCCGAGCGGCGACCGCACCCGGCTGCACGCCGAGCGACAGCTCAGCTCCTTCTGCCGCGAGAGCCGCAAGCAGCGCCGCCAGGAGGCGCGCGCCGAGATCCTGGCCGCCGACGCCGAGTTGCTCGCCGCCACCGCCACCGGCGCCCCCGACCGCCGCGAGGACGCCCCGCTCGCCACCGCACCTGTCGGCCCGACGCCCGTCGGCTCCGCACCCGTCCGCCCGACGCCCGTCGGCTCCGCACCCGTCCGCCCGACGCCCGTCGGCTCCGCACCCGTCCGCCCGACGCCCGTCGGCTCCGCGCCTCTCCGTCCCGCGCCGCTCGGCGAACTCCGCGGCGGCCGCCGCTGCTACGTCTGCAAGCAGCCGTACCGTGAGGTGGACGCGTTCTACCACATGCTCTGCCGCCCCTGCGCGGCCGACAACACCGCCCGCCGTGCACTCTCCACCGACCTCCGGGGCCGCCGCGCGCTGCTCACCGGCGGCCGGGTGAAGATCGGCTTCCAGCTCGCCCTGATGATGCTCCGCGACGGCGCCGAGCTGCTCGTCACCAGCCGCTTCCCGCACGACACCGTGCGCCGCTTCCGGGCCGCCGAGGGCAGCGCCGCCTGGTGGGACCGGCTCACCGTCATCGGCATCGACCTGCGCGACCCGCGCCAGGTCCTCGGCCTCACCGAGCAACTGCGCGCCGACGGGACGCCGTTGGACATCCTGGTCAACAACGCCGCGCAGACCCTGCGCCGCCCGCCCGAGTCCTACGCCCTGCTGGCCGCCGGCGAGCGGTCCGCCCTGCCCGCGGGCGACGCCGCGACCGTGACCCACGCACCGGGCTTCCGGCCGATGCCCGCGCTGACCCCGGCCTGGCCGACCGCCGAACTCGCCTCCCCCGCCCCCTCCTCACCCCCGCTCCCGGTACCGCTCGGAGCCGACGAGGCCGGCCTGCTGCCCGACCTCGCGGACACCAACTCCTGGTCCGCACGGCTCGGTTCGCTCGACCCCGCCGAGCTGCTGGAGGTCCAGCTCGTCAACGCGCTCGCCCCGGCCCTGCTCTGCGACCGGCTGCTGCCGCTGCTGCTCGCCTCCCGGCACCCGCGCCGCTACATCGTCAACGTGACGGCGGTGGAAGGCCGTTTCGCCGTCCGCAACAAGACCGCCGGACACCCGCACACCAATATGGCCAAGGCCGCGCTGAACATGCTCACCCGCACCAGCGGGGAGGAACTCGCCACCCGCGGCGTGCACATGTGCGCCGTCGACACCGGCTGGATCACCGACGAGAACCCGGCCCCCAGGAAGACCCGGATCGCCGCCACCGGCTTCCGCACCCCCCTCGACGTCGTCGACGGCGCCGCCCGCGTCTACGACCCCATCGTCCGCGGTGAGACCGGCCACCCGGTCTCCGGCGTCTTCCTCAAGGACTACCGCGAAGCGGCCTGGTGACGGCAAGCGGCCCGTGCGTCCGGGTCAGCCGTCGGACGGACCCCCGACCGCCTCCCCTCCCGCCCGTTCCCGCTTGCGGATCACCACCGCGGTGCCCGCGTCCAGGTCGATGCCGTGGCCGGGCGGGGCGGTCGCGTGGTCGTCGTCGCGCAGGACGAGGCGGGCCTGGCGCTGCTCGACCTGGACCCGCTTGCCCGCGTGGAACAGGGCGTGCAGCTCCTCGAACACCGACATGCCGAGTCCGCCGGAGGATCCCGGGCCGGCCTCCGGCCCGCCGTTGCGGCGGTTGCCCACCACCGCCGCCAGGGCGACCAGCCCGGTCACCAGGGCCGCCGCCGCCATGACCACAGCCACCACTACCGTCATACCCGTTCGAACGACCGGGCCACGCAGGATCGTTCCGGCGCGCCCGCTGCGCGGGAAGTCGGCGAGGTCGACCTCCCGCGCGGCGGTCGGTCGCGGTCACTGCCCCGCAGCCACCGCTTCCTCGTCCGTGACCTCCAGGCCGTACGCCACGACCGCCTGCCGCAGGCCGCCCGGGTAGCCCGCGAGGGCGGGGGTGAAGTCCCAGTTCCCGGCGGGGTCACGGTCGAAGCGGCCGAGGCGCATCGCGATGTTGCTCTCCGCCCCGTCCGCGAGGTGGACGACGGCCGCCTCCTGGTCCGCGCCCGCCTCGAGGATCAGCGCCGGTCCGGCGAATCCGGCCATGGTGGCCGTGGGGTGGTTCTCGGTGTCGGCGGCGGCGATGACGACGAGCCGGTCGGCCTCGGCGGGCAGCGCGTCGAAGTCGACCATGAGACAGGCGTTGGCGTCGTCGTAGCCGGTGACGAGCCGGACCGAACCGTCCGGCGTGGAGGCGTTGTTGTAGAAGACGAGGTGGTCGTCGGAGAGCGCGCGGTTGCCCTGGCAGACCAGGGCGGCGATGTCGTACTCCTCCTCCCCCGTCCAGTGAAGCAGGAGCCGGGCAGGCTCGGCCGCCACGTCGATCGCGGGCGCATCCGCGGCCGGCTCGTCCGCGGCGCTCGCGTAGGCGGGCGCGAACATCTCGTGGAAGCCGTGGTGCTTGAGCAGGCCGACCAGTTCGGAGCCGTTGATCAGCGTGATCGGCTTGCCGGAGACGAACTGGTGCGAGCTCGGCCCGAACTTGCTGGTGGTGACGAGCACGGCCTTGGTGGCCGCCCGGTCGTGCTGGAGCGTGCCGAAGAGGTCCCGCACGACCGAGGGGGTCACCGTGTCGCGGTAGCGCTTGACCTGCACGATCACATTGCCGCCGCGGAACGGGTCGCTGTCGATGCCGCGCACGTCCACCCCGCCGTCCTTCGACCGGGCGGTCAGCTCGACCTTCATGCCCATCGACTCCATCAGCCGGGCTATCAGCTGCTCGAACTCGATCGGGTCCATCTCCAGCAGGAGTTGCAGCTCGCGCACCCGCCGCACCATCCGGCCGCGGTTCGCGTTGGTGTCGTCGCGGAGGTGCCGGAACAGCATCCGCTGGGCGCGGCGCTCGGCGGTGTCGGGGTTGCTGAGGCGGTGGAGCTTGCGGCTCCGGGACATAGGTACTCCCTCGAACGCACGGAACTGACGTCTCGTCAGGTGCGTGTCAGAAATGGCGACTTCAGGACGGCTTGGGCACATCCCCCGCTGGGTAAGTGAGTAGGTTACCGCCGTACGCGGACTCTGTCGTTCGGATCGGCACGGGCGGTCCCACCCGACCGCCTCCGCGCGCCCAACCAGCCCACCCCTCCACCTACCTCCTGGAAGCGCGCCGCCCGGGTTGGACCGCCCCGGCGCCGGGCCCTACCGGTGTCCGGGCTCCAGCACGAAGACCGGAATCACGCGGTCGGTCTTCTCCTGGTACTCGGCGTACGCCGGATACGCGGCGACCGCGCGCTCCCACCACTCGGCCTTCTCGTCCCCGGTGACCTCGCGGGCCGTCATCTCCTGCCGCACGGGCCCGTCCTGGAGCTCCACGTGCGGATCGGACTTGAGGTTGAAGTACCAGACCGGGTGCTCGGGGAAGCCGCCCTTCGAGGCCACGGCCGCGTACCGCCCCTCGTGCTCCACCCGCATCACCGGGATCTTGCGGATCCTGCCGCTCCTCGCGCCGCGCATCGTGACGATGACGACCGGCAGGCCCGTGTCCCAGAGCGTCGTTCCCTGTGTGCCGCCCGAACTCTCGTACAGCTCGACCTGGTCGCGGATCCACTGTGCCGGGCTCGGCCCGTACTCGCCCTCAAGAGGCATCGCGTTCACCCTGTCGTCGCGTCGTGAAGAAGGGACACCCCGGGCGAGGAGCCTATCGAGCGCGAGGCTCCCGTGCCCTCTCGGCGCTCCGCCCCGTGGTTAGGCTCTCCCCTCATGGCAACGAACGACAGTGAGCTTCTCGTGGTGACCACGACCCACGACGATGAGGCGAAGGCCCGCGCCCTGGCGACGGACGTCGTACGGGCGCGACTGGCGGCCTGTGCGCAGGTGTACCGGATCCAGTCCGTGTACTGGTGGGACGGCGAGGTCCAGGACGCGGCGGAGTGGCGGATCGACTTCAAGACGCGCGCCGAACTGGCCGAGTCACTCGCGGAGTTCATCGGCGAGCGGCACGAGTACGACACCCCGGAGGTGGTCGCCGTCCCGGTGGTGACGGGCAGCGCCGCGTACCTGGAGTGGGTGCGGTCGGAGACGGCGCAGCAGTGAGCGGCCCGCCACTCCTCCGGATCCCGGAGCGGCGGGCCGTCGGCGCTCCCCCCGATCAGAACCAGTGCAGGCAGTGCGGCGGCTGCTCCGTGCGGAAGAGAGCGTCCGCCACCGCCGCCGCACCCGCCTGGTGGGCCTCGATGCGGCCGGCGCGGACCAGGGTGCTGGGGGCGGCGCCGCCGAGGTAGATCGAGCCCAGGTCGCTGACGTCCAGGCTCAGGTCCGGCTCCCGGTCGGTCTCCACGCACTCCGCCTTGCCGTCCCGGACGGTCAGCAGGTAGCGGTTGCGCTCGCCCAGGAACGCGTCGTCGACGTCGAGCACCAGCTCCCCGTCGGCGATCCAGCCGCGCGCGGCCAGGGCAGCCGGCACATCCAGCAGCCGCACCCAGAGCCAGTCCTCCTCGGCGCTGGTCTCACCGCTGCGGATGTCCTCCAGCTGCCACCTCAGCGGGTGCCAGGCCGGGACGTGCTTGAACACGACCTGGCCGATCAGGTCGTGGCCGAGTACGGTCCGGGCCAGCGTGGTGAACACCACGTCGTCGAGGGCGATGACCTCGTCCACGGTCAGCGTGCTCGTCTTCGTCACGCGGTCGAGTTCGCCGAGCGCGTAGCTGGCGTAGCCGTCCGGGACACCGGCGGCGTCGCGGTGCAGCACTATGTAGCGCGGCGCCGGGGAGATCGGGGGCTGACCGGCCCGCAGGGCCCACCAGCGGTGCGGGCGGGAGAGGGCCCCGGGCTGGGCGCGGCGGTAGCGGTCGTAGACGTCCTCCAGGATCTCCTGGCAGTCGTCGCTCCGCAGCAGTTCGACCGTGCCGGTGTCCTCGCCGGCCGCCCTCGGGGCGACGAGGTCGGCCCGCCGGCGCGGCACGGTCAGCCGGTTGGTCCAGGTCGCCGGTCCGTAGCCGAACCGGCGATAGATCACGGCCTCCGAGGCCAGCAGCACCGAGAGGAACTCGCCCCGCTCCCGGACGTCCGCGAGCTGGCGCCGCATCATCGCGGTGAGCGCGCCCCGGCGCCGGTGCGTGGGCGCGACACCGACGGCGGTGACTCCGGAGACCGGTACGGCATCGCCCCCGGGCAGGGTGAGTTCGAAGGAGTAAGCGGCCGCGGTGCCGACGGGCCGCCCGTCGTCCGTCACGGCGACCAGTCCCCGGTCCAGCTCGAACGCCGACCACCAGGCCCCGCCGCCGTCCTCGGTGGTGGTTCCGGGGAACAGCCCGAAGGCCGAGTGCATGGTGGCGATGAACGCCTCACGGTCCTGCTCGGTCGTGGCACGAATCTCCATCGGTACTGCGGCCTCCCCTGTTCCTCCGCACCACCACACGTGGCGCCCGGCCACAGTGCATCCGCCCCGACCACCCAGGTCAAGCGAATTACACCCGCAGCGGCCGCCCGCACCGCCGGTCAGTACCGAGTAGCCTCCCCTCGAGGAGAGGAGTGCCGCCATGAGCCGGCCCGTGCACGACGGAATCGAACTGATCCCTCGGCCCGAGCAGGACCCGGCAGCACTCAGAGCCGCCCTGGCCGTGGTAGCCGCGGACCGCCTCCCGGAAATGCTCGACGGACAGGCCGAGGCGATGGCCGAGGCCATCGAGACCGCGAGCGTGCAGCCGCTCCGCTCGTTCGTAGCGCACTGGTCGGCGGTGGTGGAGATCGAACGGCACCCGGCCACCGCCCGGGCGTACCACCGGGCGAACTGTCTCGCGAACCATGCCGCGACCCTTGCCGAGTGCCGCGAACACGCCACGGCCGTCGCCGAGTTCTACCGCGCCGCCTACGCGAAGGTGCGGGGCCCTCGGCCCGCCGGGGGTGGCGGGCCGAGGGCGGGGCGGGCGGTCAGCTGAAGAGCACCGAGCGGAACTTCAGGCGGTCGCCGAGCTTCTTGCCCGGGTTCATGACGTAGAAGACGTCGCCGTCGCAGTCGGACTCCACGAAGACCGTGGCCGTGGAGGTAGTGAGGTTGTGCGGCGCGAAGGCCGGGTGCGACTCACTGGCGCCGGGGACGTTGATACAGGTACCGCTCTCGGGGTCGGCCACCCCGGCCGGAGTTCCGTTGCCGACCTTGTAGAGGAAGTCGCCGGTGGCGGCGTGGGCGGAGTTCGGGACGGCGAGGGTGATCAGCAGGGCCCCGGCGGCGGCGACCAGGGAGTTGCGAAGACGCATGGTGGTTCCTTGTGCTCAACGGTGTCGGGACGTCCGACACCGCGTCGATTCCCCTCTATCCGCCCCCGCATCAGCCGTACACCCGATCGAGGGAAGAGGATCACCCGTTCAGGCCACCCGCTCGCCGCTCGCGTTACTGGCGGACGCCCCGCCGCCCGCCCCACTGCCCGCCCCACCGCCCGTCATGGCGTCGCGGACGCCGCGCGACAGGCGTTCGGCTATCGCGGCGACCAGGGTGCGCGGGCGGCGCGGGGTGAGGTGGGCGCTGAGCTGGTTGGCGAGGCCCGGGACGACGTAGGCGCGGTCGGCGTCGAGGGCCCGGAGCGCCGCCCGGACGACCGGCCCGGGGGTGGCGAAGCTGCCCGTGACGGCGGCCTTCCGGGTGCCGATGACGTTGAAGAACTCGGTCTCCACCGGCCCGGGGCAGAACGCGAGGACGCGGATGCCGCGCCGCCGGTACTCCTGGCGCAGCGCGAGGCTGAAGTTGAGCACGAAGGTCTTCGAGGCGCCGTAGACGGCCAGGTACGGGGTCGGCTGGAAGCTCGCCGTGGAGGACACGTTGACCACCGCGCCGCCGCCGCGCGCGAGCATGCCGGGCAGCAGTTCGTGGGTGAGGTCGACCAGTGCGACCACGTTGACCATCAGCTGGTCGTGGTCGCGCTGCCCGTCGACGGTCTCGAACGGGCCGCAGGTGCCGAAGCCGGCGTTGTTGACCAGGAGGTCGACGGTGAGGCCCCGGTCGGTGAGTTCGGCGCCGACGCGGCGGGCGGCGTCGGGGGCGGAGAGGTCCTGGACCAGGACGTGGGCGGTGACGCCGTGGGCCTTGCCGAGGCGCTCGGCGAGGTCGTGCAGGCGGTCGGCGGAGCGGGCGACCAGGACGAGGTCGTGGCCGCGCGCGGCGAGCTGGGCGGCGAACTCGGCGCCGAGGCCGGAGGACGCGCCGGTGATCAGAGCAGTGGTGGCAGTGCGCACGGTGGTGCTCCCTTGTCTCACGATCCATGACACGGTCGATGACTCGATCTGTGGCTCGATCTGTGACACGAGAGTATCGGATAATCGTGGATCTGCGACACTGATGTTTCAGTTAACAGTCGAACCGATCCCCCGCTGTACCGTTCCCGGTACGGCAGAGCTGGAGGCACACAGATGAACCGCACGCCCGGGCGCCCGCTGCGCGCCGACGCCGAACGCAGCGTCCGCGCGATCCTCGCGGCGGCCGAACGCGTGCTGGCCGAGCATCCGGGCGCGACCATGGAGCAGATCGCGGAGGCCGCCGGGGTCACCCGCACCACCGTCCACCGGCGCTTCGCCAGCCGACAGTCCCTGATCGACGCCCTGGCCACCGAAGCGGCGGCCAAGCTCGCCGAGGCGATCGAGGACGGGCACCCGGAGACCGCGCCGCCACTGGTCGCGCTGCACCGGGCGACGGCCAATGTGCTGCGGGTGAAGGCGGCCTGGGGCTTCGCCCTCGGGCCGGCGGCCGCCGGGAGCGAGCCGGCCGCCCGGATCCACGAGGAGGTCGCCCGCCGCTGCGTCGAACTGCTCGGCCGGATCCAGCAGCAGGGGGTGATCGCCGCGGACGCCGACCTGGAGTGGGTGCGGCGGGTCTACTACGCCCTCATCGGCGAGGTTCTGCACGGGGAGCCGGCCATCGCGGGGGCAGGCCGCACCACGACCGCGGAAGCCGCCACCGCCAACGCCCCCGACCCGGACACACTGGCCGCCCGGATCGTGGACACCGTCCTCCACGGCGTCGCCCCGCGCGCGGCGCGCTGACGAGCCGACGGGCCGACGGGCCGACGGGCCGACGGGCCGACCCGCATCCCGCATCCCGGGCCGGAGGCTGACCCGGACCTCCACCTCCGGCCGGTACAACACCCGCACCGGACGGTCCGGATGCCGACCAGGCGCCCCAACTCGCCCATATCGCATGACAATCGTCTATCTCCCTCGATCGAGGGAAAGATCGCCCATGACGCCATTTTCGCCGCCGGATGGGGGAACATCAGCACGTCCGCGCCCGAACGACCTCGGTCGGGCGGCAGAAACCGGCCCCTGGATCAGCCCGTGACTCCCTCCTCCGCATCCGTGTGGGACTGCCCCTTCAACCACACCGACGGCCTGGAGTTCGACCCCCTCCTCAAGCGACTGCTCACCGAGGAGCCGATCGCCAGAATCCGCCTGCCGCACGGAGAGGGCGAGGCCTGGCTGGCCACCCGTTACGAGGACGTCCGCGTGGTCACCACCGACCGCCGGTTCAGCCGCGCCGCGGGCATCGGCCGGGACCTGCCCCGGATGACGCCCGCCCCGATCGCCCAGGTCGAGTCGATCAACCTCATGGACCCGCCGGCCCACAACCGGCTGCGCCGGCTCGTCGCCCAGGGGTTCACCAACCGCCAGGTCGAGCGGATGCGCGCGCACACCCAGCGCGTCGTCGACGGCTACCTCGACGAGATGACCGAGCACGGCGCCCCGGCGGACCTCGTCGCCCACCTCTCCGCCCGGCTCCCGCTCACCACCATCTGCGAGCTGCTCGACATCCCCGCCGCGGACCGCACCGAACTCCGTGGCCACGCCGTCGCGATGATGGCGATGGGGCCGAACAGCGGCGCCGGCCAGGTCAACGCCAAGACCGCGCTGCGCGCCTACTTCGCCGAGCTCACCGCCGCCCGCCGCCGCGATCCCGGCGAGGACCTCATCAGCGCCCTCGCCACCGCCCGCGACGGCGACGAGCTGCTGGACGACGACGAACTCGCCGTGATGGCCATGGTCCTGCTGGTCACCGGCCACGACACCAGCACCTACGAGCTGTCCAACATCACCTACACCCTGCTCACCCACCCCGAGCAGCTCGCCAAACTGCGCGCCCAGCCCGAGATGCTGCCGCGTGCCCTGGAGGAGCTGCTCCGCTTCATCCCGTTCCGCCAGGGCGTGGGAATCGCCCGGGTCGCCACCGAGGACGTCGAGCTCGGCGGTGTGCTGATCCGGGCCGGCGAGCCGGTGCACGTCTCCTACCTGGCCGCCAACCGCGACCCGGCGGTGTACGAGCGGCCCGACGAGCTCGACCTCGACCGGGGCGCCCCCACCCACATGACCTTCGGCTACGGCACCCACCACTGCCTCGGCTCCCATCTGGCCCGGATGGAGCTCCAGGTGGCCATCGGCACCCTGCTGAACCGGTTCCCGCGGCTCCGGCTCGCCGTGCCGCCGGAGGCCCTGGACTGGCGGACCGGCTCGATCTGGCGCTACCCGCGGACCCTGCCCGTCGCCTGGTGACGACCGCCCCCAGCCGCAGGCCACCTGCCCATCGGAGACCCCGCCATGCCAACACTCTGCCGCCCCGCCGTCGCCGTCCCCGAGCACGTCATCACGCTCGACGAGACCCTCGACCTGGCGCGCACCCTGCACGCCGACCACCCGCAACTCGGGCTCGCCCTGCGGCTGATCGAGAACACCGGGGTGCGGACCAGGCACCTCGTCCAGCCCATCGAGGAGACCCTCCGGCACCCCGGCTTCACCGCACGCAACGCCGTCTACGAGCGGGAGGCCAAACGCCGCGTCCCGGAGGTGGTCGAGCGCGCCCTCGGCCACGCCGACCTCACGGCCCAGGACATCGACCTCATCCTCTACGTGTCCTGCACCGGCTTCATGATGCCCTCGCTGACCGCCTGGCTGATCAACAGCATGGGGTTCCGCTCCGACACCCGCCAGCTGCCGATCGCCCAGCTCGGCTGCGCGGGCGGCGGCGCCGCCGTCAACCGGGCGCACGACTTCTGCCGCGCCTACCCCGGCGCCAACGTGCTCATCGTCGCCTGCGAGTTCTGCTCGCTCTGCTACCAGCCCACCGACCTCGGCGTCGGCTCGCTGCTCTCCAACGGGCTGTTCGGCGACGCGATCGCCGCCGTCGTGCTGCGCGGCCATGGCGGCACCGGCGTCCACCTGGAGCGGAACGGCTCGCACCTCGTCCCGGAGACCGAGCACTGGATCTCCTACGGGGTCAAGGACACCGGCTTCCACTTCCAGCTCGACAAGCGCGTGCCCGGCACCATGGAGATGCTCGCGCCCGCCCTGCGGGCGCTGGCCACCGACCACGCCTGGGACGTCTCCGGCCTCGGCTTCTACATCGTGCACGCGGGCGGTCCGCGGATCCTCGACGACCTCTGCCGCTTCCTCAACCTGGAGCCGGCCGCGTTCCGGTTCTCCCGTGCCACGCTCACCGAACGCGGCAACATCGCCAGCGCCGTGGTCTTCGACGCGCTGGCCCGGATGTTCGAGGAGGGCGGGGTCGAGGACGGCACCCAGGGGTTGATCGCGGGCTTCGGCCCGGGCATCACCGCCGAGATCTCGCTGGGCAGTTGGGTGCGGCAGCCACAGGAGGCGAAGGTCCCGCGCCGGCCCCGGGCGATCGACACCGCGGAGCTGACCCTGGCTCACCAGAGCGCCCCCCTGCTGCGTCCGGCCGGGACTACGATCACCGAATGACCGAAACCACCGATGCCAGCCATGCCACCGATGTCACCGATGCGGCCGGGGCGACCGATGCCACCGATTCCAGCGGCGTCGCCGCTGACACGGCTGATACGGCTGGCACCGCTGCCACCGATGTCGCCGCTGACACCGATACGGCCGGGACGGCCGGGGCGCCGTTGATCCCCAGACCGCCCCGGCCCGGCGACGCGTCCCGGGCCACCCGGCTGGCCGCGCTCTTCCCCGCCCTGCACGCGCCGCAGTACTGGGCCTGGGGCCGCTACGACGCGCAGTTCTCGACCGTCCTGCCGCCGGACGAGCTGGTCACCAACATCCACCTGGTGGGTTTCACCGACGGCGACCGGGTGGTGCTCTGCCGCGACGACCGGAACCACTGGTTCCTGCCCGGCGGCACCCGCGAACACAACGAGTCCGTGGACTCCTGCCTGGTCCGCGAGCTGCGCGAGGAGGCCGGCGCCCGACTGCTCGGCGACCCGGTCTGGCTGGGGGCGCACCGCTGCGTGACCGACGACCCGGTGCCCTACCGGCCGTGGCAGCCGCACCCGGAGAAGGCGTGGCTCTGGGGCTGGGCCGACGTGGCGGTGGACTCGGTGCCGACCAACCCGGACGACGGCGAGCAGGTCGTCGAGGTGCGGGCGGTGGAGCCGGACGAGGCCCGGCGGCTGCTGCTGGACGGCCACGAAGCCTGGTGGGGCGAGCTGATCGCGCTGGCGGTGGAGCTGCGGTCGCGACCGCGCTGAGCCGCGTCCGACAGGTCACCGGGCCGCATCCGGCACGCCACCGGCCCCCGTCCGGAAGGTCACCGGAATGGCCCAGTACGGCAGCATGACACCCGATTCGCGGTGATATGACTCGAAGGGACTCGGGTCCCCATCGGGCCCGCACCGACGGGAGCCGTCATGGACAACTACCCGCTGCTCAACATCTTCTGGACGATGCTGGAGCTGTTCCTCTGGATCCTCTGGTTCTTCCTGCTGTTCAAGATCATCACGGACATCTTCCGCAGCCACGACATGGGTGGCTGGGCCAAGGCCGGCTGGATGATCCTGGTGATCCTGCTGCCACTGATCGGCGTGCTGGTGTACGTGATCGTGCGCGGCAAGAGCATGGGCGAACGCGATGCCGCCCAGGCCCAGAAGGCCGACGCCGCGTTCAAGGCGTACATCCGGGACGCGGCCGCAACCTCTGGCGAGGGCGGCACCGGAGACGCGGGCACGGGTCGCAGCCACGTCAACGACCTGGCGAAACTCGCCGAACTCAAGGCCAACGGGTCCCTCTCCGAGGAGGAGTACCAGCGGGCCAAGGACAAGCTGCTGGCCTGAGCCCGGTACGGCGGGGGGGGGGGGGGGGGGGGGGGGGGGGGGGGGGGGGGGGGGCGCCCC
>NZ_JAXCLC010000012.1:0-142120 GCF_034043715.1 Kitasatospora purpeofusca
GCGACCGACGACAACGCGGCGAGGTGCGTGCCCCAGCGCCGCACGGCAGGCGCGGGTTTGAAGACGGACCCTAGGGCGCGTCCCGGCCGGGCAGCGAGAGCTCCAGCGCCGCCAGCCGCGCCGGGTCCGCGACCACCTCGAACCCGGCCACCCGGCCGTCCGCGACCTCGAACCGCAGCAGCAGCCGCAGCCGCCCCTCCGGCGCGATCGCCGCGCAGAGCTCGCCGTCCACCAGCACCGGCACCGCGAACCGCGCCCGCCGCCCGATCACCCGCGTCTCCCGGGCCACCGCCTCGGCGCCGCGCAGCAGCACCGGCCGCCCGGCGGGCAGGGCGGCCGGGTCGGCCCGGCGCACCACCTCCGGGGCGAGCACGGCGAGCAGCGCGTCCAGGTCGCCCCCGCGCGCGGCGGCCAGGAACGCCTCCACCACCTCCCGCCGCGCCGACCCCGTCGCCTCCCCCGTGCCCGTCGCCTCCCCTGTGCCCCGGACCCGCTGCCGGGCCCGGCTCGCCAGCTTCTTCGCGGCCGCCGTGTTCCGCCCGACGATCGGCCCGATCTGCTCGAACGGCACCGCGAAGCCGTCGTGCAGCACGAAGGCGACCCGCTCCGCCGGGCCCAGCCGGTCCAGCACCACCAGCATCGCCCGGCCCACCTCCTCGACCAGCTCGGCCTCCGCCTCCGGGCCGTCCACCACCTCCTCGACCACCACCGGCTCCGTCCGCCTCCCCCGCAGCACGTCCAGGCAGATCCGCGACACCACCGTGGTCAGCCACCCCGGCAGGTTCTCCAGCTCCGCCGCGTCCACCCGTTCCAGCCGCAGCCAGGCCTCCTGCACGGCGTCCTCGGCCTCCGCCGTCGACCCGAGCATGCGCCGCGCCACCGCCCCCAGCCGCCCCCGCTCGGCCTCGAACCGCACCGCAAGCTCCTCGCGCCCGTCCATCGGTCACCTTTCCGTCCGCGCCCTCGTCACGGGGTTGACGACGCCCACTCCCCGAAGGTGACCAGGAGCCCTCCCATGCCCGCCTTGCTCCACCTCGACTCCAGCGCGAGCCCGCTCGACCGGTCCGTCAGCCGCCGCCTGACCGCCCGCTTCGCCCGCGCCTGGCAGGACCGCCACCCGGACGCCGGCTACCGCCACCGCGACCTCGCCGCCGACCCGGTCCCGCTCGTCGGCCCCGGCTACGCCTCCCTCGGCATCCGCGTCGAACGCCGGGCCGCCCCCCTCCCGCTGCCCGACGTCCACACCCTCGCGACCACCCCCGACGAACAGCACGAGTGGTCCCTCACCCATCCCCTGATCACCGAGCTGCACGCCGCCGACACCCTGCTGCTGGGCGTCCCGATGTACAACTTCACCGTCCCCGCCGCCCTCAAGGCCTGGATCGACCGGATCACCTTCCCCGGCGCCCACACCGGCCGCCTCACCGCCACCCGCGTCGTCGTGGTCACCGCCCGCGGCGGCGGCTACGGCCCTGGCACCCCGCGCGAACCCTTCGACTTCCAGACCCCATACCTGCGCGCCTGGTTCACCGAACACCTCGGCGTCCCGGACGCCAACCTCCACTTCGTCCACGCCGAACTCACCCGCGCCGCCGACATCCCCGCCCTCACCCCCTACCGCGACCTCGCCACCACCTCCCTCGGCACCGCCCGCACCACCCTGACCACCCTCGCCACCGCCTGAACCCGCGCCCGAACCCTGCGCCCGAACCACGAGAGGGCCGGCGGAAACTCCCACCGGCCCTCTCCGTTCCGTCCGCTACCGCCCGCCCCACGGCTCGTCCGTCGGCACGATCTCCCGCCCCAGCGGCGTCAGCGACACCGGGATGAGCTTGAGGTTCGCCCACCCGAACGGGATCCCGATGATCGAGACGAACAGCGGAATGCTGGTGATCAGATGCATCAGCGCCAGCCACCACCCCGCGCACACCAGCCAGATCACATTCCCGACGCACGACGGCGCCCCGGCGTCCGGCCGCTCCACGGCCTTCCGCCCGAACGGCCAGATCACGAACCCGGCCAGCCGGAACGACGCGATGCCAAAGGGAATGGTGATGATCAGAACGCAGCAGATGACACCGGCGATCACATATCCGATCGCCATCCAGATGCCGCAGAAGATCAGCCAGATCACGTTGAGAACGAAGTCGATCACCTTCATGTCCGGCACCTTCTCACGCGCGGCGGCTGCCTCCTACCACCCCGATGCCCGCTGGACTGTGTGTCTACGCCCCGGACACCGCACCTCAGGGACGGCTCAGGGTGCGGGCACGGGACGGTCAGCGCTTCCGGGCGCGGTGGTCCCGGAGGAGGGCGGTGAGGCGGGCCGGGTCGGCGCTGCCGTCGAGCTCGGCGAGGAGTGCGTCGGGGCAGAGCTCGTAGGGGTCGCCCCACCAGCGGCCGACCTCGTTGTCCCGGATCCGGTAGCCGCCGGGGACGCCCCGGGCCACGTAGCGACGTCTGGCCATGGGCCGGACGGTAGACCGGGGGCCGGTCCGGGCGCCGCCGGGTTCACAGCGGGGTGACGGCCTTGAGGATGAGGAGGAGGGCGACCGCGGCGTTGAGGGCCGAGAGGGCGGAGGCGGCGGTGCCGAGGGCGGCGACCAGGGCGGCGAGGCCGGCGGGGGTGCGGGCGGGGGGCCAGTTGCGGGCGGTGGGGACGGGGCCCAGGAGGGCGGCGACCCGGCGGGGGACGGGGCCGGGGGCGGCGAAGGCGGGGAACGCCGCGTAGGCGGCGGGGGCCGTGTGCGAGGCGAGGGCGGCCCGGGCGACGGCGCGGGCGGTGACCCGGCGGTCCCCGACGGCCTGCGCGGACTCCTCGTCGGCCCAGCGCTCCGCGCTGTAGGCGACGGCCCGCTGGAGCGGCCGGAGGAACGGGTTGACGCAGCCGGCCAGCTGGGTGGCCAGCAGGTGGCGGTGGTGCCGGTGGGTGAGGTGGGCGCGCTCGTGCGCGAGCAGCGCGGCCCGCTCGTCCTCGGCCAGGCCGTCGAGCATGCCGGTGGAGACGACCACCCGCCCGGGCGAGCGGGGCGAGCCGGGCAGCGCGTAGGCGTACGGCGCCGGGTCGGGGAGCAGGGCGACGTCGGAGGCGGCGGGCAGGGCGCGGCCGAGGGCGCGCCGGGCGCGGGCGCGGATCCGCAGGTGCCGGACCAGGGTGCGGCCGACGGCGAGCAGGACCACGGCGAGGACGAGCAGCGCCGCCGTGCCGACCGTCTCGTGGTAGGGCAGGGCGTCCCTGACCTCGGGGTCGGACCAGCTGTCGGGCAGCGGGTTGCCGGGGAGCTGCGCGGTGCCGACGACGCCGATCAGGCCGAGGCTGACCGCGCTGCACAGCGCCATCACGATGCTGAACCCGGTGAGCAGCCGGGCGGCGCCGCGCGGGTGGAGGTGCTGCTCGGTGAGACGGGCGATGGGCAGCGCCGTCAGCGGCAGGACGAGCGGGAGGAAGACGAAGAAACCCACGGTGAGGAGGTCAGCCTTCGCGGTCGGGGGCCGGGGCGGTGGCGCTGTCGAGCAGGGTGCGCAGCAGTTCCTCGTCGTGCGGGAGCAGGGCGGTGACGAAGCTGGCGAGGACGGCGTCCCGGTCGGGTTCGCCGTCCAGGACGCGGCGCATCCGCAGGGCGGCGAGGCCGGCGGCGTCCGAGGAGGCCTGCCAGAGGTAGGAGCGGCCGGAGCGGGTCCGGCTGACGGCGCCCTTGGCGTGCAGCCGGGAGAGGATCGTCATCACGGTGGTGTAGGCGAGGTCGCCGTCGAGGCGTTCCTGGACCCAGCCGGCGGTGGCGGGGCCGGGTGCGTGCTGGAGCACCGCCAGTACCTGGGCCTCCAGTTCGCCCTGGCCGCGCCGCCGGGCCCGCGGGTCGCCGGCCACCGGGGCGTTGGTGTCCTCTGCGGTGTCCGCGGTGTCCTCTGCCATGCCGGTCATCCTAACGAGAGGGCGTGGAGGCCGGAATCAGCGCTGTGGTTCGCGGACGTTCCGCCGGCAGGAGAGTCACGTGCCGCGCCTTCCAGGTCCGCGGCGGGGGTCGGACCACCAGGACCGGCCCGCCGGGGAGGCCGGGGGCGCGCGGGGCGGGTCACCCGAACAGGTGCGGTCCGGTTGCCGGGCGGCGGCGACTGGCGGACGGTCGAACCCCGGACATCCGTTCGAGTGAGTTCCGGGTCGGCGCGCCCTGGACCGGGGCGCGCTCCGGCCCGGGAACCGAGGACCCGGATTCGAGGAGGTCCCATGAGCAGCACCACTCCGCCGACCCCGCCGACACCCCCGCCGTCGGGCACGACACCACCCCCCGGACAGGGGGCCCGACCGGCCGGACCGGCCACGCCGTCGTCGCCACGGCACGGTGCCAGCGGCTGGGTGACCGGCGGGGTGCTCTTCGCCGGTGTGCTGATGATGATGAACGGCGTGCTCGACGTGACCCGGGGCATCATGGCGATCGCCGAGGACGACGTCTTCGTCACCACCCAGAACTACGTGTTCCAGTTCAGCCTCACCGGCTGGGGCTGGATCCATCTGATCCTCGGCGCGCTGATCGCGGTGACCGGTTTCTTCGTGATCAGAGGCGCCGTCTGGGCGCAGTACGTCGGCATCGGCCTGGTGGTGCTGGGCGGGATCGAGAGCTTCCTCTCGCTGCCCTACTACCCCATCTGGTCGGTGGTCGTGCTCGCCCTGGACGTGTTCATCATCTGGGCGCTGTGCACCAACGCCCAGGACCGCGCCTGACGCGCAGCCGCCGTCCGACCGAGGACCGGCCGTCGTCGGCGTGCCCCGCCCGGGCGCGCGGACGACGGCCGGGCGCCGTCCACGGCCATGCGCGCCTCGGACTCGTGCGCCTCAGCCCGTGCGCCTCAGACTTGTGCGCCTCGGACTCGTGCGCCTCAGACCGCGCGCCTCAGACCCGCGCCCGCTGGGTGAGCGCGATGCAGAGCAGCACCAGCACCGCCGTCACCGGCGCCGCGGCCGGCAGCACCTCGCCGAGCAGCAGCACCGACCAGGTCAGCGTCAGCAGCGGCTGCGCCAGCTGGAGCTGACTCGCCCTCGGCACGCCGATCGCCGCCATCCCCCGGTACCAGACCACGAACCCGCCGAACTGTGACACCACCGCCGTGTACGCCAGCCCGGCCAGCGCCTTCCCGCCGAACTCCCCCGGCTCGACGGGCAGCGCCAGCGCCGTGGTCAGCGCGGTGACCGGCAGCGCCGCGACCACCGCCCAGCCGATCACCTGCCAGCCGGGCAGCTCCCGGGAGATCCGCCCGCCCTCCGCGTAGCCGGCCGCGCAGACCAGCAGCGCCGCGAACAGGTACAGGTCGGCGAGGCCGGGCCGCCCGTGGCTCTGCAGCAGGGTGAAGCCCAGCACGGCCGCCGCCCCGGCCAGTGCCGCGCCCCAGAACAGCCGGGACGGCCGGGCACCGGAGCGGCCGGCCCGCAGCGCGGCGACGGCCGCGGTGGCCAGCGGCAGCACGCCGATGACGACCGCCGAGTGCGCGGTCGAGGAGGTGCGCAGGGCCAGCGTGGTGAGCAGCGGGAAGCCGAGGACGCAGCCCGCCGAGACCACCAGCAGGCCGGGCCAGTGCCGTCGCTCGGGCAGCGGGACGCGGGCCGCCGCCAGGCAGAGCGCGGCGAGCACTCCGGCGAGCAGGCCGCGCAGGCCGGTCGCGGTCCAGGGGCCGAAGCCGGTGAGCGCCCAGGCGGTGGCGGGGAAGCTGAAGGAGAAGCAGAGGACACCCAGGGCGGCCTGGGCGGTACCGGCGGAGCCCCCGGCCCGGGGCGCGGCCTTCGGCGCCGTAGCGGGCCGGTCCGCTATCACCGGACGGGGGGTAGCGCTATCTTGTGCTCTCATGAGTGAGCGTAGCAGTGTGACCGAACTCGCCAACAGTCTGCGGCGAGAGGTCGAGCGCTACCCGGAAGGACAGAAGCTGGCGTCGAGCCGGGCCCTGATGGAACGCCACCAGGTCAGCCCGGGCACGGTCTCCCGCGCCATCGCCGTCCTCGCCGCCGAAGGACTCGTGGTCTCCCGCCCGGGCGCCGGGGTGTTCCGCGCGGCGGCCTTCACGACCGGCCCCGCGACCGGCCCCGCGACCGGCGCCCGCAGGAGCCCGTCCGGCACCGCCCGCCCCGGCGACCTCTCCTGGCAGGAGATCGCCCTCAGCAGCGAGAGCGGACCGCGCGACCTGCTGGCCGCCCCGGTGTTCGCCACCCTGCGCGTGCCGCCGCCCGACGTCATCGACCTCAACAGCGGCTACCCGCACGCCTCACTGCTGCCCGAACGGCTGCTCGCCGCCGCCCTGGCCCGGGCCGGACGCCGCCCGGGCGCCTGGGAGCGCCCGCCCACCGACGGCCTCACCGAGCTGCGCGGCTGGTTCGCCCGCGACATCGGCGGCCACGACGGGCCGATCGCCACCGGGGACGTCCTGCTCACCTCCGGCGGGCAGAGCGGCCTCACCGTGGCGATGCGCTCCCTCGCCGCGCCCGGCGCGCCGGTCCTGGTGGAGTCGCCGACCTACCCGGGCATCCTGGCGGTCGTCCGGGCGGCCGGGCTGCGGCCCGTCCCGGTGCCGGTCGACGCCGACGGCGTCCGTACCGACCTGCTGGCGGACGCCTTCGGGGCCACCAAGGCGCGGGTCTTCGTCTGCCAGCCGCTGTTCCAGAACCCGACCGGTGCGGTGCTCTCCCCCGAACGCCGGGCCGAGGTGCTCCGGATCGCCCGGGCCGCCGGTGCCTTCGTCGTCGAGGACGACTTCTCCCGGCTGCTGGTCCACGCGGACGCCCCCGCCCTGCCCCGGCCGCTCGCCGCCGACGACCGCGACGGGGTGGTGGTGCACCTGCGTTCGCTCACCAAGGCGGCCTCGCCCAACCTGCGGGTCGGCGCCCTCACCGCGCGCGGCCCGGCCCTCGCCCGGCTGCGGGCCACCCAGGTGGTGGACAGCTTCTTCGTGCCCCGGCCGCTCCAGGAGGCGACCCTGGAACTCGTCGCCGACCCGGGCTGGGCCCGTCACCTGCGCGCGCTCGGTACCGAGCTGCGCAACCGCCGCACCGCCGCCGTCGCCGCCCTGCACCGCGAGCTGCCCGGCGTGCTCGGCACCTACCGCCCCGGCGGCTACCACCTGTGGCTGCGGCTCCCCGAGGGCGTCGACGACGGCGTGCTCACCGCCGCCGCCATGCGGGCCGGCGTCCAGGTGACCCCCGGCCGCCCGTACCACGCCGCCGAACCGCCGGCCGCCAATCTGCGGCTCAGCTACGCCGCCGCGGAGAACTCCGCCCAGGTGGTGGAGGGCATCCACCGGCTCCGGACGGTGCTGGACGAGGTTACGACGGCCTGATCGACCGCTTTCGCGCCGCTGGGCCGCTACCGGTGGCCGGCCATCCGCTCCAGCCGGGCGATCCGCTCGGCCATCGGCGGATGGGTCGAGAACAGCTTCGTACCGGCCTCGCCCGGCCGGAACGGGCTGGCGATCATCATGTGGCTGGCGGTCTGGATCTGCGGCTCCGGCGGCAGCGGCAGCTGCCTGGTGCCCACGTCCAGCTTGCGCAGCGCGCTCGCCAGAGCCAGCGGGTCGCCGGTGATCCGGGCCCCGTCGGCGTCGGCCTGGTACTCCCGGGAGCGGCTGACCGCCAGCTGGATCAGCGAGGCGGCGACCGGGCCGAGGATCATGATCGCGAGCAGCCCGAACAGGCCCGGGCCGTCGTCGTCGTCCCCCCGGCCGAACGGGATCAGCCAGGCGAAGTTCACCAGGAACATCACCACCGAGGCGAGCGCGCCGGCCACCGAGGAGATCAGGATGTCCCGGTTGTAGACGTGGCTCAGCTCATGGCCGAGGACACCCCGCAGCTCGCGCTCGTCGAGCAGCTGCAGGATGCCGTCGGTGCAGCAGACCGCCGCGTTGCGCGGGTTGCGGCCGGTGGCGAAGGCGTTCGGCGCCGGGGTCGGCGAGATGTAGAGCCGGGGCATCGGCTGGCGCGCCGAGGTGGAGAGCTCCCGGACGATCCGGTACAGCCGCGGTGCCTCGATCTCGCTCACCGGCCGGGCCCGCATGGCGCGCAGGGCGAGCTTGTCGCTGTTCCAGTAGGCGTAGGCGTTGGTGCCGAGGGCGACCAGCAGGGCGATCACGAAGCCCGTGCGGCCGAAGAAGGAGCCGATCACCAGGATCAGCGCCGAGAGGCCCCCGAGCAGGGCGGCGGTCCTCAGTCCGTTGTGCCGGCGATGCACGGGTGGCCCTCCAATGGTGCGTGGGGAAGCCCTTTCTGCCTCGTCCCTCCTGCCCGGTCAACGGGTGGGGGCCGGGGCCTTGTTCCCTTGTGACCGGCATGACACCCGACCGGGGGACGGGACCCCGCCTCGGCGCACCCGCCGGGCGGGGTTCAGAACAGCGAACCGCCGACGACCTGGAGCACCAGCTGAGGGGCCACCGAGAGCACCACCGCGACGGAGGCCGTGAGGCCCAGGGTGGCGGTCAGCGACACCGGCAGGCGCCGCTCGGGGGCGGTTCCGGCGGCCGGGGCTGCGGTGCCCCCCTTCTCCGCCCGCGCCTCCGGGGCAGCCTCCGGGGCCGGGGCGAACAGCACGGCGGTCCAGCGCAGGTAGTAGTACAGCGCGACGACCACATTGACGGCCATCACCACGGCCAGCCAGCCCAGCCCGGCGTCGACGGCGGCGCGGAACACCACCACCTTGCCGAACAGGCCGATCACGCCCGGCGGCAGCCCGGCCAGGCAGAGCAGGAAGAACGCCAGCGCCAGCGCCGTCCAGCGGCGCCGGGCGAACAGTCCGCGGAAGTCCTCCACACCGGCCTCGGACCGGCGGCCGACCGCCGCCACCACGCCGAAGGCGCCCAGGTTGACCACGCCGTAGATCAGCGCGTACGCGGCGGTGGCGCCCAGCGGGTCGGTCGTGGTGGGCGCGTAGCCGGCCGCGGCCAGCGGCACCAGCAGGTACCCGGCCTGGCCCACCGAGGACCAGGCGAGCAGCCGGACCGCGCTGTAGCGGGTGTCGAAGCGCTGGCGCAGCGCGCCCGCGTTGCCGACCGTCATGGTGAGGGCGGCCAGTACCGCGAGCACCAGGCCCCAGGTGTGCGCGTACGGGCGGAAGGCGATGGTGGTGACCAGGGCCAGTCCGGCCAGTCCGGCCGCCTTGCCGACCACCGAGAGGTAGCCGGCCACCGGCAGCGGGGCGCCGGTGTAGGTGTCCGGCACCCAGAAGTGGAACGGCACGGCGGCGACCTTGAAGGCGAAGCCGGCCAGCGTGAGCACGGCTCCCGCCTCGGCCAGCGGCTTCAACTGCGCGGGGGCGTGCTCGAGTCCGGTGGCGACGGCGCCCAGGTGCAGGCTGCCGCTCGCCGCGTAGACGAAGCCGATGCCGAGCAGCATCACGGCGGTCGCGGTGACGGAGGTCAGGAAGAACTTGAGCGCGGCCTCGGCGCCCCGGCCGTCCCGGCGCAGCGCGACCAGGGCGAAGGCGGGCAGCGAGGCCACCTCCAGGGCGATCACCAGGGTGGCGAGGTCGCGGGAGGCGGGCAGCAGTGCGGCGCCGGTGGCGCTGGAGAGCAGCAGGAACCAGTACTCGCCGCCGGGCAGCTCCTCGCGCTCCACCGTGTGGGCGGACAGCAGGGCGGCGATCAGCGCGCCGCCGAGTGCCAGCAGCTGGAAGACCAGGGCGAAGTGGTCGGCGACGTAGGAGCAGCCAACCGCGGCGGAGCCGGTGATCGACGGACTGTCAGTAGCTCCTGTTACGTTCTGCGCACAGAAGGTGGCTCGGGGTGATCCACCGGTGAGCGGGAGGAGCGAGACGATGGCGAGGGCGAGTCCGGCGGCGGTGAGCCGGCCCAGCCAGCGCTTGTGCCGCGCGGGCAGGAACAGATCGGTGACCAGCACGGCGAGGGCGGCCAGCGCGGCGATCAGCGGGGGCGCGATCGCCACCCAGTCCACGGACTGGATCAGGCTGCCCGGGTTGGCGACGGCGAGGGAGGTCACAGTGGTCTGCCCCGTGGAGTGAGATCCGAGTGCGGTGCCGAGCATGGTCAGCCACCCCCGAGCAGGTGCTTGACCGCGGGGTCGGAGAGGCCGAGCAGGAGCGCGGGCCAGAGGCCGGCGAGCAGGGTGAGGGCGGCCAGCGGTGTCCAGCTGACGGCCTCGTAGGGGCGGAGGTCGGCGAGTTCGGCCACCGGCGCGGGCTGCTTCGGGTCACCCATGCAGACGCGCCTGACCACGATCAGCAGATAGGCGGCGGTGAGGAGGGTGCCGAGACCGGCCAGGACCATGTAGGTGACGAAAGCGGGGCGCGAGAGGCCCTCGGCCGGGTCGAACGCGCCGAACATGGCGAGCAGCTCGCCCCAGAAACCGGCCAGGCCCGGCAGGCCGAGGCTGGCGACGGCGGCGAAGGCGAGCAGCGCGCCGAGCCGGGGCGCCCGCCCGTAGAGGGCGGCTCCGGTGGCGCCGGCCAGGGTGTCGAGGTCCGCCGTGCCGTAGCGGTCCTTGAGCGCCCCGACCACGAAGAACAGCAGGCCGGTGATCAGACCGTGCGCGATGTTGGCGAACAGCGCGCCGTTGACCCCCACCGGGGTGAGGGAGGCGATGCCCAGCAGGACGAAGCCCATGTGGCCGACGGAGGAGTAGGCGATCAGGCGCTTGAGGTCGCCCTTGGCGCCGGTCCTGGCCAGGGCGAGGCAGGCCAGTGAGCCGTAGACGATGCCGACGGCGGCGAACGCGCCCAGGTAGGGGGCGAGCGTCGTGGTGCCGTCGGGGACGACCGGGAGGAGGACCCGGACCAGGCCGTAGGTACCCATCTTCAGCAGCACGCCGGCGAGCAGGACGGAGCCCACCGTCGGGGCGGACGTGTGCGCGTCCGGGAGCCAGCTGTGCAGCGGCCAGGCGGGGGCCTTGACCGCGAGCCCGATCATGATCGCCAGCGCGGCGATCACCTGGGTGGAGTGGCTCAGGCCGGAGCCGTGGGCGGCGGCGAGGGCCTGCATGTCGAAGGTGCCCGCCTTGAGGCCGACCAGCAGGAAGCCCAGCAGCATCACGGCCGAGCCGAGCAGCGTGTACAGGATGAACCGGTTCGCGGCCGGCACCTTCGCGCCGCTCCCCCAGCGGGCGATCAGGAAGTACATCGGGATCAGCACGATCTCGAAGGCCAGGAAGAAGAGCACCAGGTCCAGCACCGCGAAGGTGGCCAGCATGCCCGCTTCGAGGAGGAGGAACAGCCCGGCGAAGGCCCGGGCGGAGGGAACGCCCGGCCCGGACGGCAGCCGCCGCTCCGAGTACAGCGCGCAGAGGAAGGTGAGCAGCGAGGTCAGCACCAGCAGCGGCAGCGAGACGCCGTCCACCCCGAGGTGGAGGCGCACCCCGATGGCCGGGATCCAGGCCACGTCGGTGGTGGCCTGCATCCGGGCGGGCTCGTCGTGGTCGAAGCCGGCCGCCAGGGCGACGGTGAGCAGCAGGACGGCGCCGGTCACCACCGTGCCGAGGCGCAGCGCCCGCCGGTCGGCGGCGGCCGGCTCCGGGCCGAACACCGGGGCCAGGGTGAGCGCGGCGCCGAGCAGCGGCAGCACCAGGAGGGCGATGAGGACCGCGTTCATCGGGGACTCCTGACGACAACCACGACAACGGGCGGGAACGGGAGGTACGGCATCGGCTACACCGCCACCAGGACGGCCAGCAGGACGACGCCGGCGAGCAGCGCGCTGAGGTAGGTCTGCGCGTTGCCGGTCTGCGCGAGCCGGACGACCCGGCCGAGCAGGTCGGCCCCGGCACCGCTGCCGCGCACGTACGTCTCCACGACCTCGCGGTCGAGGAAGCGGACGAGCCGGGCGGCGGCCTCGACCGGGCGGACGAACACCGCGCTGTAGAGCCGGTCGACGCCGAAGCCGTGCCGGGCCGGGCCGAACAGCGGGCCCAGCAGGGCGCGCCCGGGATCGGCGACGATCACCTCGGCGGCCGGGGCTCCGGCCTGCTCGGGCACCCGGCCGGGCTCCGCCGGGGCGGGCCGGCCCTCGGTGGCCCGGGCGGTGGCCGAGCGCCAGGCGCCGTAGGCCAGCAGCACACCGACCACGGCCAGGCCGGTGCCGGTGACAGCGGTGACGGCGGAGGGCCTCAGCGAGCCGCCGTCCAGCAGTGCGGGCAGCCAGTCCGAGCGCAGGCCGGCGATGCCGAAGCCCATGGTCGGGACGGCCAGCACCCACAGCGGCCAGCGCATCGCGGGCGGTTCGGCGACGGCCGGGTCGGCCTCGTCCGGCTCGGGCGAGTACGGCGCGTCCGGCTCGTGGTCGGCGACGGCCGGGGCCCCGGCGGTGGCGGTGGCGGTGGCGGTGGCCACCGCACCCGCCGGACTGTGGAAGGTCACCAGGAAGAGCCTGGCCGCGTACGCCGCCGTGAGCACCGCGGTGAGCCCGGCCGAGATCAGCACGATCCAGCCGGCCGCCTGCGGGACCGCCGAGGCCGGTCCCAGACCGTTGGTCAGCGCCTCGCCCTTGGCGGCGTGCTCGGCGGCGGTCAGCACCGCCTCCTTGCTGAAGAAGCCGGAGAACGGCGGCAGGCCGACCAGGGCGATCAGCGCGATGGCGGTGGTCCAGTAGGCGTCCGGGACGCGCTTGCGCAGTCCCGGGATCCTGGACATCGCCGAGATCGAGTTGGTGTGCGCGGCGTGGATCACCACACCGGCGGCGAGGAACAGCAGCGCCTTGAAGGCGCCGTGGCTCACCAGGTGGAAGACCGAGGCCTCCCGGTCGCCGCTGGCCAGCGCCCCGGCCATGTAGCCGAGCTGGCCGACGGTCGAGTAGGCGAGCACCCGCTTGAGGTCGTCCTGGGCCAGCGCGCAGAGCGCCGAGCCGATCATCGTCACGGCGGCCATCACCGCCAGGACCACCAGCGCCGCCCCGGACAGCAGGAAGACCGGCAGCAGCCGGGCCACCAGGTAGATGCCGGCCGCGACCATGGTGGCGGCGTGGATCAGCGCGGAGACCGGCGTCGGACCGGCCATCGCGTCCGGGAGCCAGGTGTGCAGCGGGAACTGCGCGCTCTTGCCCGCCACCCCGGCCAGCAGGAGCAGGGCCACCAGCGTCGGGTGGCCGAGCCGCCCGTCGCCGGCGGCCCGCAGCACGTCCTCGATCCGGAAGCTGCCGGCGTCGGCACCGAGCAGGAAGATGCCGAACAGGAACGGCACATCGCCCAGCTTGGTGACCAGGAAGGCCTTCAGCGAGGCGGAGCGGGCGTCCTCGGTCTCCCAGTGGTGGCCGATCAGGAAGTACGAGCAGATGCCCATGACCTCCCAGCCGACCAGCAGCACGATCAGGTCGCCGGAGTACACGACCAGGAACATCGCCGCCGTGAACAGCGAGACCAGCGCCGCGTACGAGGGGTAGCGCGGATCGTCCTTGAGGTAGGCGGTCGAGTAGACCTGGACACAGGTGGCGACCAGGCCGACCAGCACCGAGATCAGCGAGCTGTAGCCGTCCAGGTGGATCGCGAGCGCGATCTCCGGGCCGCCGGTCGGGGTGAGCCGGGTGGCGGCGTCCAGCACCTGGCCGGTGCCGAGCTGGATCGCGACCACCAGGGCGAGCACGGCCGAGACCGCGACCGGCACGATCGCCAGCGGCCGGGCCAGGCCCGGGGAGCGGCGGCCGACGGCCAGGGTGGCGGCCGCACCGAGCGCGGGCAGGGCGGGGACGAGGGCGGGCAGGGCGAGGTTCATGCGGCGGCCCGGCCCTTCGGCGCACCGGTCCCGACCGGTGCCTCCTCGACGTCGGCGGTGGATTCGGCCGGGTCGCCGAGCGCGGTGGCCCGGTCGAGGTCCGCCGTGCCCCGGGCCCGGAAGAGCAGCAGGACGATGGCGAGCCCGAGCCCGATCTCGGCGGCGGCGATCGTGATGGTGAACAGGGTCAGCGCCTGGCCGGCGTGCAGCGAGTCGCGCAGCCAGGCGTCGAAGGCGACCAGGTTGAGGTTGACGGCGTTGAGCATCAGCTCGACGGACATCAGCACCAGGATCACGTTGCGCCGGGCGAGGACGCCGTAGACGCCGACGCTGAACAGCAGCGCGGCGAGGACGACGGGGTAGGCGAGGTGCATCAGCTCTCCTCCGCCGGAGCGGTCTGGGGGGCCTCGGCCGGGGGCGCGGCGGCCTGCCGGGCGACCGTCCCGTTGGAGCCCACCGGGCGGCCGGCCCGGATCCGAGCGGCCCGGGGCGGCGGGACCCGCCGACCCGCGCCGCGCGACAGCACGATGGCGCCGACCAGCGCGGCCAGCAGCAGCACCGAGAGCGCCTCGAAGGGCAGCACCCAGGTGCGGAACAGGCTCGCACCGGTCACGGCGGCCGAGCCACCGCCCGCCCCGAGGTCGATCCAGGACGTCCGGAAGGCGTCCACGACCAGCGTCACCAGGGTCCCGGCCGAGGCCAGCGCGACCACCAGGGCGACCCAGCGGTTGTTCGAGTCGGCGTCCGGCGAGCGCCCGATCGGCGCCTTGGTGAGCATCAGCCCGAACAGCACCAGCACGACCACCGAGCCGAGGTAGATCAGCACCTGCACCCAGGCGATGAACTCGGCGGTGAGCAGCAGGAACTCCACCGCCAGCCCGCCGAGCGCGGCGACCAGCCACAGCGCGGCGTGCACCAGCTGCCTGGTGGTCACTGCGACCACGGCCGAGCCGAGCACGGCGACGCCGACCAGCAGGAAGACGATCTCCACCCCGGTCGGGGAGAGGAAGGAGCGGGCGGCCGGGTCCAGCGGCCCGGCCGCGGCGAGCAGGGCGGCAGCGCTCACTGCGCGTCACCCCCCTGTTCGAGAGCCGCGGCGGCGGCCGCCGCGAGCTTGTCGGCGGCCTTCCGCGCGGTGGCGATCTCCTTGGGCTCCTCGGCCGCCGGGTCCAGCGCCGGCGGCACCGGCACCGTCCACATCCAGTCCCGGAGCCGGTCCCGCTCGTGGGTCAGCTCCAGGATGTCGGTCTCCGCGTACTCGAACTCGGGCGACCAGAACAGCGCGTCGAACGGGCACACCTCGATGCAGATCCCGCAGTACATACAGAGCGAGAAGTCGATGGCGAACCGGTCCAGCACATTGCGGGTGCGGGCGCGCGCGTTCGGGTCGGCGGCCGGCAGCGTCTCCTTGTGGGAGTCGATGTAGATGCACCAGTCCGGGCACTCACGGGCGCAGAGCATGCAGACCGTGCAGTTCTCCTCCAGCAGCGCGATCACGCCGCGCGAACGGGGCGGCAGCGCGGGCAGCGTGTCGGGGTACTGCGCGGTGACGGTCTTCCTCGTCATCGTCCGCAGGGTGACGGCCAGGCCCTTGGCCAGGCCCGCACCGGGGAAACTCATGAGATCGCCACCTTGATGATGCCGGTGAGGGCCAGCTGGACGAGGGCGAGCGGGATCAGCACCGTCCACGCGAAGCGCATCAGCTGGTCCTCGCGCAGCCGGGGGTAGGTGACCCGCAGCCAGATCACCACGAAGGCCAGCGCGAAGGTCTTCAGCAGGGTCCACAGCCAGCCGAGCTGATCCGGCAGCGGGCCGTGCCAGCCGCCGAGGAACAGCACCGCGGTCAGCGCGGAGACCACCAGGATGCCCACGTACTCGGAGAGCAGGAACAGCGCGAAGCGCAGACCGGTGTACTCGGTGTACGCGCCGAAGATGATCTCCGAATCGGCGACCGGCATGTCGAACGGCGGGCGCTGCAGCTCGGCCAGACCCGCCGTGAAGAACACGAAGGCGCCGATGACCTGCCACGGGATCCAGTACCACTCCCAGGCGTCCACGATCCCGGGCAGCGAGAGCGTCCCGGCGGCCATCGCCACCGAGGCCGCGGCGAGCACCATCGGCAGCTCGTAGGACATCAGCTGCGCGGCCGTGCGCAGACCGCCGAGCAGCGAGAACTTGTTGGCCGAGGCCCAGCCCGCCATCAGCTTGCCGATCACGCCGACACCCATGACGGCCAGCACGAAGAACAGGCCGGCGTCGATCGCCTGCCCGACGAAGCCGTCCGGGCCGACCGGGACCGCCAGCAGCACGAAGAGGTAGGGCAGCAGTGAGACGGCGGGGGCCAGCTGGAAGATCCGGCGATCGGCCCCGGCCGGGACGATGTCCTCCTTCTGCGCGAACTTCACCCCGTCCGCGATCAGCTGCGCCCAGCCGTGGAAGCCGCCGGCGTACATCGGGCCGAGCCGGCCCTGCATGTGGGCCATCACCTTGTGCTCGGCCTGGCCGATGACCAGGGGGAGGGTGAGGAAGACGACCAGCGTGGCGACGCAGCGCAGCACCGTGTCGAACAGGTTCACGCGCCGTCTCCGTCCTGGTCGGCCGAGTCGGCCGACTCGGCCGGCGGCTCGCTCGTCTTCCGCTCCCCGGCGACGGGCCCGGCCGAAGGCTCGGCAGCGCCGTCCGAAGGCTCAGCGCGCTCGCCAGAAGGCCCGTCCGAAGGCTCGCCCGTCGGCCCGTCGTGGGCCGGCACCGGGTTGTGCCAGGGCGCGTCGGAGGACCGGGTCCGGGACGGCTCGGTCCGCGCGGGCCCAGGCTCCGGAGCAGCGGCGGCCGGAGCAGCGGCGGCCGGAGCGGCCTCCGCCTGGCTCGCCGACCCCTCGGAGACCGACCTCGTCCGCCGCGGCCGGTCCGCCCGCACCGGCGGCGCGGCAGCACCCTCGACACCCGCAGCGCTGTCGGCAGCCGCAGCCCCGGCAGCACCCGCCGCCGCCCGCGGCGTCCGGGCCGCGCCGGCGGCCCTGGCCCCCCGGGCGGGACGCTCGGCCACCGGCGGCAGGGTGCCCTTGAGCGGCCCCCACTCGTTCGGGTCCGGCACGCCGGCCGGCTGCATCTTGCGCCGCGCCGGCCCGTCGCCCTCGGACTCGCCCGGCTCCTTGGCACCCGGCCAGGCCTTGGCGACCCGCGCCGCGAGCACGAACTCCTTGCGCAGCGGGTACCCCTCGAAGCCGTCCGGCAGCAGCAGGGTGACCAGGTGGGGATGCCCGGGGAAGTCGATGCCGAACATCTCGTGCGTCTCGCGCTCGTGCCAGGCGGCCCCGGCGTACACGGCGACGGCGGTCGGCAGCGCCGCCCCGGCGCGCGGCACCCGGGTGCGCACCGCCAGGTGGCGCACCCCGGGGGCGTCGACGGCGGCGAGGTGGGCGACCACCGAGAAGCCCTCGGCGAGCTCGTCGACGGCGCTGAGCCAGTCGAAGAAGGTCAGGCCGAGGGTGTCCCGGGCCACGGTGAGCGCCTCGATCCAGTGCTCGGCGGGCACGTCGACGGTGATCAGCCCGTATGCCTCGGCGCCGGTCGCCCACTCCCCGACCGACGCCGCGTACTGCTCGGCCGTGGTCACGAGGCCCCTCCCTCGACGGTGCCGGAGCCCCCGGCCCTACCGGTGTCGCCACCAGCGTCGGTACCGGTGTCGGTGTCGCTACCGGCGACAGCCCCGGGCCCGGGCACCGGCGGACGCCGCAGCGCCGCCGCGGGCGCGGTGTAGCGGTCGGGCAGCGACTCGGCGGCGATCTTCTCCTGGAGCTTGAGGATGCCCTGGAGCAGCGCCTCGGGCCGCGGCGGGCAGCCGGGCACGTAGACGTCGACCGGGATGATCTGGTCGACGCCCTTGGTGACGGAGTAGGAGTCCCAGTAGGGACCGCCGGAGTTGGAGCAGGCGCCGAAGGAGATGACGTACTTCGGCTCGGGCATCTGCTCGTAGAGGCGCTTCACCGCGGGCGCCATCTTGTCGGTCACCGTCCCCGAGACGATCATCAGATCGGCCTGCCGGGGGCCCGGCGCGAACGGGATGACACCCATCCGGATGAAGTCGTGCTTGGCCATCGACGCCGCGATGAACTCGATCGCGCAGCAGGCGAGGCCGAAGTTGAAGCACCAGAGGCTGTAGCGCCGCCCCCAGTTGAGCACCACCTTGACCGGGTCCGGCGCGAGCCGGGCCAGCGGGCCGATGCGCCGCTCCGCGGCGGCACCGGGGCTCGACGGGTCCGGCACGCCCAGCGGAACGGGGCCCCCGGCGTTGCCGTGCCCGTGCGAGTGGCTGTGCGTCACGTCCATTCGAGAACGCCCTTCTTCCAGGCGTAGAGCAGGCCGACCGCGAGGAAGCCGATGAAGACGAACATCTCGACCAGCGTCCCGGCGCCGTACCCGGCGGAGGCGAAGACGGTCGCCCACGGGAACAGGTAGATCGCGTCGACCGCGAAGATCACGTACAGGAAGGCGTAGACGTAGTAGCGGACCTGGGTGTGCGCCCAGTCCTCCCCCACCGGGTCCACGCCGCACTCGTAGGCGAGGAGCTTCTCCGGCGAGTGGACCACCGGCCGGAGCAGTCGGTTGGCGGTGAACGCCACCGTCACGAAGAGCACGCCGACGACGGCGAGCAGGCCCATCGCGGCGTACGCGTCGAAGTAGCCGCTGCCGGCCGCCGGGTCGGCCGCGACCTCGGCCGCCTGCTGCCCCACCATGCCTCGCCTCCACATCGGCCGCGGAACCCGCCCTCGGGGCGGTTCTACGACGTTCCTTTACACGCTCATAACCATCGCCAGTGCGTGAGTCTAAGTGCACCGCCCCCCTGCCCGGCATCCTGCCCGGTCCGCAAGACATCCGATGGACGGCCGGTGGACATCCGGCGGCACGCGCCGGTCACCCCGCCGTCACCCGGGCCGTCCGGACCGGGGTGGGGATAACCCCCGGCCGGGGAGACGGATCACCCCCATGGCCCCGCCCGCCCCCGACCGGCGAAGCTAGGGGTTCAGCTCGACCGAGAGGGACGGAAGACCGAGATGAAGCCAAAGGACGGCCACGCCGGGGACACCGGTGCGCAGACGCCGGCGCCCGCCGGACGCACCCCGCTGTACGGCGGGCGGATGTGGCGGCAGGTCGGGCGGCTGCTGCTGAACCTGCCGCTGGGGATCGTGGGCTTCGTCTTCACGATCGTGACCCTGTCGGTCGGCCTCGCCCTGTCCGTCACCGTGATCGGGCTGCCGCTGCTGGCAGCCGGCCTGGCCGGCTGCCGGGGCATGGGCGGCTTCGCCCGCGGCCGGGCCCGGTCCCTGTACGGCTCCGGGGTGCACGAGCCGGAGCCGGTGCCGCGCCGGCCGGGCGTCACCGGCTTCGCGATCGCCCACCTGACCGATTCGCTCTCCTGGCGCTCGGCGCTCTACCACGTGCTGATGCTGCCGTGGGGGGTGCTGAGCTTCGCCGTGACCCTGGTCTTCGTCCTGGTCGGCTGGCCGGCCCTGCCCTGGGTGGTCCGCGCCGAGTCGGCGGTGGACCGGATGCTGGTCGAGGTCCTGCTCACCCCGGGCGCGCTGTCCGAGCGGGTGCGGGAGCTGGAGGACGACCGCGGCACCGTCGTCGACACCGCCGCCGCCGACCTGCGCCGGATCGAGCGCGACCTGCACGACGGCGCCCAGGCCCGGCTGGTGGCGCTGGCGATGGACCTCGGCATGGCCAAGGAGCGGCTGCGCGAGCCCGAGAACCCGCAGGACGTGGCCGCCGCCGCGAAGATGGTGGACAACGCCCACGGCGAGGTGAAGCTGGCCCTCCAGGAGCTGCGGGACCTCGCCCGGGGCATCCACCCGGCGGTGCTGACCGACCGCGGCCTGGACGCGGCGCTCTCCTCGGTGGCCGCGCGCTGCACGGTGCCGGAGGGGGTCAAGGTGCACGTCGACCTGAAGGCCCCGGACGGCGGCACCGGCCGGCCGGACTCGGCGGTGGAGGGCATCGCCTACTTCACCGTGAGCGAGCTGCTGACCAATATCTCGAAGCACTCCGGCGCCCGCTCCGCCACCGTGGACGTCTGGCGGGCCGGCGACCAGCTGCTGCTGCTGGTCCAGGACAACGGCAAGGGCGGCGCGGCCCCCTACCCGGGCAGCGGCCTGGCCGGGCTGGCCGAGCGGGTGCGGGCGGTGGACGGGGTGTTCCTGGTGGAGAGCCCGGACGGCGGCCCGACCTCGGTGACGGTCGAGCTCCCCTGGCACACCCGCACCACCCGTCGCTGACCGCTTCCGCCGCCCCGCCCCGCCCCGAGCCGCCCCGCCCCGAGGCCCCACCCACGAGCGGGCGACAACACAATCCCGGACGGCGGCGTCCCGCGAACCCTTGCGCGGTGTGCGGGGCGCCCGCCGTCCGGGGGCTGCAGGACGCCCTACGGCGTCGCCAGGGTGCCGAGGGTGACCTCGGCGGTGGCGCTCCTGCCGTCCCGGCTGTAGGTCACGGTGACCTTGCTTCCCGGCGCGAGCGAGGCCAGGGCGGTGGTGAGCGAGTTCAGCGAGTCGACCGGGGTGTCCCCGATCCTGGTGATCACGTCCCCGGGCTGGAGGCCGGCCGAGGCGGCCGGACCGCCGGCCGTGACGGCGACCACGACGGCGCCGGCCGGACGGTAGTCCTGGTCGAAGTAGGTCCGGGCGGTGATGCCGAGCGCGGCCCGGCCGGAGTTGGTGACCTTGCCGTCCTTGATCAGCTGGTCGGCGATGCTGGTCACGGTGGACGCCGGGATGGCGAAGCCGATACCGGGGGCGGCGGCCCCGTTGGCCTCCGGCTCGGTGGCGGCGAGCGTGTTGATCCCGATCACCCGGCTGTCCAGGTTGACCAGGGCGCCGCCGCTGTTGCCGGGGTTGATGGCGGCCGAGGTCTGCACCATGTTACCGATCACGGCGCCCGGCGAGCCCTCGGTGCGCGGCTCGGAGACGGTCCGGCCGGTGGCCGAGACGATGCCCTGGGTGACGCTGCTGGAGAGCCCGAGCGGGCTGCCCATGGCGAGGGTGATCTGGCCGAGCTCGACCTTGGTGGAGTCCGCGAAGACGGCCGGCCTGAGTCCGCCCGGCGGGCTGCTCAGCCGGATCACCGCCAGGTCGGAGTCCGGGTAGCCGGCGACCAGGGTGGCGTCCAGCGGCCTGGTGCTGCCGGCCAGGGTGACGGCGAAGCTGGTGGCCGTGCCGACCACGTGGGCGTTGGTGACGATGTCGCCCTTGTCGTCGTAGACGATCCCGGAGCCGAGGCCGGTCGCGGTGGTGATCTGCACCACCGAGGGCAGGACGTCCTTGATCACCTTCTGGTAGTCGGACTGGAGCTGGTTGCCGCCGCCGGACTGGGCGGCGGCGCTGCCGGAGGCTCCGGCGGAGGCGGTCGCGGATCCGGCCGACCCCGAGGAGGCGGACGAGGAGGAGGACGAGGACGGGCCGCTGCTGCACCCGGCCACCGCGAGCGCGGTCAGCACCGCGACGGCGCCGGGCCCGAGCAGCCGCCGGTCGACGGCCTTCGGCCCGGTGGGCCGCGGTCCGGCCGGAATCGGACGGGTGGGCTCCTTCTTGCGGTTCACCGGTGACGCCTCCGGATTCCTCAGCACACGGCCGCTCGGGGCCGCTCGGACAGGACGCAGAGATCTTTGTCAGCATTTCACCGAAATGTCCGATTGCTCGGCTCCGACTCGCCCGCGGCACCGGTACGAAACCCGCACACCCTAGGATTCGGCCATGACTTGGTTGATCACCGGCGGTGCCGGATACATCGGCGGGCACGTCGTGCAGCAGCTCCTCGACGCGGGCGAGCGCGTGGCCGTACTGGACGACCTGAGCACCGGTGACCGGGCCCGGCTGCCGAAGGAGGTCGTCCTGGTCGAGGGGTCGACCCTGGACCGGACCGCGCTGGACGCGGCCGTCCGCGACCACCGGGTGGAGGGCGTCCTCCACTTCGCCGCCAAGAAGCAGGTCGGCGAGTCGGTCGAGCAGCCCTTCCTGTACTACCGGGAGAACATGATCGGCCTCCAGACCGTGCTGGAGGCCGCGGCCGAGGGCGGCGTCAAGCGCTTCCTGTTCTCCTCCTCCGCCGCCGTCTACGGCATGCCGGACGTCGACCTGGTCACCGAGTCGACCCCGTGCGCGCCGATGAGCCCCTACGGCGAGACCAAGCTGGCCGGCGAGTGGCTGGTCGCCGCGGCCGGCAAGGCCCACGGCATGTCCACCGTCGCGCTGCGCTACTTCAACGTGGCCGGCGCCGCCTCGCCGGAGCTCTCCGACGCCGGCGTCTTCAACCTGATCCCGATGGTCTTCGAGCGGCTCACCGCCGGCCGGGCCCCGCTGGTGTTCGGCGACGACTACCCGACGCCGGACGGCACCTGCGTCCGCGACTTCATCCACGTCTCCGACATCGCCTCGGCGCACGTGGCCGCGGCGAAGCGACTGGCCGCCGACCCGGCCGGGGAGACCTCCCTGGTGCTCAACATCGGCCGCGGCGAGGGCGTCAGCGTGCGGGAGATGCTGGAGGTGATCGGCAAGGTCACCGGCTACGACACCACGCCGGAGATCACCCCCCGCCGCGCCGGCGACCCGGCCCGGGTGGTGGCCTCGGCCGATCTGATCCACCGCGAGCTGGACTGGACCGCCCGGCACGAGGTCGAGGACATGGTCGCCTCCGCCTGGGAAGGCTGGTGCAGCCGCCACCCGGAGGCCCGCAAGTAGACCGGCACCGGGCGCGGCGGGGGCTCCGGCCCCCGCCCCGTCCGGGTCAGTGCGAGGGCACCGCCGTGCCGTAGAAGGCGTCCAGCGCGTACACGCAGCGGTCCTTGCTGCCGACGAACACCTTCCCGCCGACCGCGACCGGGGAGCCGGTCAGCTCGCCCTTGGTGCCGAGCTCCCAGCGCAGCTGACCGCTGGCCAGGTCCAGGGTGTGCAGCGAGTGGTCCCTGCTGCCGAGGTGGACCAGTCCGTCGGCGACCGCCGGGGAGCCGACGATCTCGCCCCGCGCGGTGTAGCGCCAGCGCTCCCGGCCACCGGCCGCCTCGAGGGCGTACAGCACCTCACCGCTGCCGACCAGCACCACGCCGTCGCCCACCACCACCGGCTCGGCGCCCTGCCGGGTGCCGGTGGCCGCGCGCCAGCGGTCCCGGCCGGTGGCCGCGTCCAGCGCGTACACGGTGCCCAGGTAGTCGGCCACGTAGACCGCGTCGGCGTCCAGCGCCGGCGGGGTGAACAGCACCACCGGGGCCTCGAACCGCCAGCGCTCGGCGCCGCTCGCCGCGTCCAGCGCGTACACCCTGGTCCCGGCCGTCACGTAGAGCACGCCGGCCCGCTCGACCGGACGGGACGGCACGTCCTCACCGACCGGGACCGACCAGCGCAGGCCGGAGCCGCGCGGGTCCACGCAGCGCAGCCGGCCGCCGCCGTAGTAGTACGCCGAACCGGCCACCAGGGCGGGCCCGGACTGCGGGTTCTCGTAGTCCTGCTGGGCGTCGTCGGCCCGCCACAGCTCGGCACCGGTGACCGCGGAGCGCAGCTGGACGCCGCCGCCCCGGACACCGCAGCAGAGCACGCCGTCGGCCGCGTCCAGCGCGTACACCCAGCCGTCCAGCGAGTGCCGCCAGCGCTCGGTGCCGTCCGCGACGTCGACCGTGTAGAGGTGGGGGCCGTCGGCCGCGTGCACCCGCCCGGCGTCCACGGCCAGGGCCCAGGCGACGTCCCGGGTCTTGTAGCGGCGCTGCCCGGACCCGATGTCCAGGGCGTGCACCTCGAAGCTGGAGACGAACAGGGTGCCGTCGGCGACCACGGGGGTGCCCCAGACGTCGTTGGACATCCGGAACCGCCAGGGGCGCCAGCGGGCGGCGCGGGCCGGGGGCGGGGTGATCCGGCGGACCCAGTCCGTCTCGGCGGGCGGCGTGCCCGGGCCGGTCTGTTCGGCGCGCGGGCCGGGACCTATCCGGACCGAGGCCCCGGGCAGCCGGACCTCCGCCTCGTCCTCGCCGACCGGCCGGCGGTGGCGGCTGGGGGCGGAGATCTTCTCGGTGGCGGCCTCGGTGTCCGGACCGAGCGGCGCGCTGTGCACCGGACCGGCGGACGGCGGCGCGTGCCCGGCCACCTGCCGGGTGCGCGGGTCGTCCTGGCCGGGCCGCGGCACCGGCGGCGGGGCGAGGTGCGGGGCGGAGTGCGGGGCCGACCCGTGGCCGAGCTGGTGCTGGTGGTGCGGTGGCACCGGCTGCGGCGGGACGACCTGCGGCTGTGCAACCTGCGGCTGTGCGACCGGGGGCTGCAAGACCGGGGGCGCCGGGCGCCCGCGGCGCTTCTGCTCGATCAGGGCCAGCGCGTTGGGCGGCAGCCAGTCCCCGGCCTCGCCGGAGGCGTCGTCCCGGGAGAACAGGTGCGGGGCCAGTTCGACCTGGATCTGCTCCGGGGTCGGCCGGTGCTCGGGGGCCGGCCGCATGCAGGCCCGCACCAGGTCGACCAGCTCGGCCGGCAGGCCGGAGAGGTCGGGCTGCTCGCGCAGCAGCTGGAACACCGTCTCCACCGGGTTGGCGCCCCGGTAGGGCGGGTGGCCGGTGGCGCAGAAGACCAGCAGCGAGCCGAGCGAGAAGACGTCGCTGGCGCCGGTGACGCCGCGGCTGTCCCTGGCCTGCTCCGGCGACATGTACGCCGGGGTGCCGACCGCGACGTTGGTCATGGTGAGCCGGGTGCTGGAGACCCCGGCGGCGATACCGAAGTCGATCACCCGGGGGCCGTCCTCGACCACCAGGACGTTGGAGGGCTTGAGGTCGCGGTGGACCAGCCCCGCGGCGTGGATGGACTGCAGCGCCTCGGCGATGCCGGCGACCAGCCAGCGCACCGCCCCGGCCGGCAGCGGCCCGCAGTCGGTGACCAGGTCCTCCAGGGACGGCGCCGGCACGTACGCGGTGGCCAGCCAGGGCACCCGGGCGTCCGCGTCGGCGTCGACCACGGCCGCGGTGTAGAAACCACCGACCGTCTTGGCGGCCGCGATCTCCCGTGCGAACCGGACCCGGAACAGTTCGTCCTCCGCCAGCTCCCCCCGGACGGTCTTGATCGCCACCCGCCGGCCGGACGCGGACCGCGCCAGGTAGACCAGGCCCATTCCCCCCGCCCCGAGCCGCCCCAGCACCTCGAAGGGCCCGATCCGCCTCGGATCGTGCGCCGTCAGCTGGTCCACCCGCTGCCACCTCCCCGTATTGAGCACCGCCCGCGTGGTGCAGAGCACCCACCGCGTGGTGCCGGACCCGATTCTCCAATGCCGCCCGGTCCATCTCCAACCTCCCCCGCCCAGACGCCGTCCGGCCTGCGGGCGGGGCCACGGCGCGGTCAGCGGCTCCGGAACGGCCGGATCCTGACGTCCGCTCCGGCCCGGGCTTGCGCCCGACACGCCCGGAGCCACCATGAGGGGCGACTCACACCCCCTGTTACTTCGTCACGCTCCGTTACTCGATAACCCCTCAGCGAAGGGGTCGTCACCCTGTGGCGTCATCGGTGCACGGGGGGGCGTCATGACGCCCTCCGCAGGCCGGTGAATATCCGTCCGAAGGCCCTGGAGCCCCTATACCAACCCCCGGGCGGAGTAATTGTCACATCACCGAATCGCGCCAAGATCGGGCCACGGTAAGCTGACGGCATGACAGGACAAGTTCGCACCGTCGACGGTCGCGTCGCCGGGCGACGCGGACAGGAGACGCGGCAGAAGCTGCTCGACTGCCTCCGCGAGATGCTCAGCACGTCGCCCTATCGGGACGTCAAGGTCATCGACGTCGCCCGTATGGCGGGTACCTCCCCCGCGACCTTCTACCAGTACTTCCCGGATGTCGAGGGCGCCGTCCTCGAAATCGCCGAGGAAATGGCCAAGGACGCCGACACGCTCAAAGAGCTGGTGGCCGGAAAGTCCTGGGCAGGGAAGTCCGGCACGACCACTTCGGAAGAACTGGTCGACGGATTCCTCGCCTTCTGGCGCAAGAACGACGCCATTCTCCGAGTGGTCACGCTCGGTGCCGCGGAAGGGGACAAGCGGTTCTTCAAGATCCGCATGACCGTCCTCAACGCGGTCGCCAAGCCACTCACGGAAGCCGTCAAGGAACTCCAGGCGAAGGGACAGGCCGACAAGTCACTGGATCCGGCCGCCGTAGCCGGGTCACTGGTCTCGCTGCTCGCCTCCGCGGCCGAGCACCAGAAGGCCTTCACCTCCTGGGGCGTCAAGCTCAAGGACCTCAAGCCCAACCTCGCTCCCCTGGTGTACCTGGGCGTCACCGGCAAGAAGGCGCCCAAGTAGACCGGTCCGCACCTACCCGCCCTTCCGCTTCGCGCGCGCCCCGGCCTCCTGTCCGGGGTACGACGGACGGCGGCCGTGTCCTCGGGGGAGGTCCGCCGGCGGTCCGTAGCGCGCCACAGGCATGTCGTGCCGTTCCGGGGCCCCCGCGGGGGCTACAGCGGCCTACGGGCGCCCCGAGGGGCCCGGGCAGCGGCGGACCGGGGCGTCACGGGCAGCGGACGACCTGGCCGGCGTAGGCGAGGCCGCCGCCGAAGCCGAACAGGAGCACCGGGTCGCCGGGCGACAGCTCGCCGCGCTCGACCAGCTTGGAGAAGGCCAGCGGCACCGAGGCCGCCGAGGTGTTGCCGGAGTCCACCACGTCCCGGGCGACCACCGCGTCGGTGATCCCCAGCCGGGACGCGATCGCGTCGATGATCCGCAGATTGGCCTGGTGCGGCACGAAGCCCTTGAGCTCGGACGGGTCGATCCCGGCCCGCTCGCAGGCCTGCCGGGCCAGCGGGGCGATCTGCGTGGTCGCCCAGCGGAACACCGACTGGCCCTGCTGGCTGATCACCGGGTCCCAGCCGGTGATCACCACGGCGTCGCCCCGCTCGGGTTCCGAGCCCCAGACCACCGGGCCGATGCCGGGCTCGGCGCCCTCCTCCTGGGCCTCAACCAGCGCCGCGCCGGCGCCGTCGCCGAAGATCACGCAGGTGGACCGGTCGGTCCAGTCGAGGGTGTCCGACATCCGCTCCGCGCCGATCACCAGGGCCTTGGTGGCCGCCCCGGCCCGGATCGCGTGGTCCGCGGTGGCCAGCGCGTAGGAGAAGCCCGAGCAGACCGTGTTGATGTCGTAGGCGGCCGGGGCGCGGATCCCGAGCCGGGCGGCGACGGCGGCGGCCGTGTTGGGGCTGCGCTCCACCGCGGTGCAGGTGGCCACCACGACCAGATCGACCTCGGCGGCCGAGCGGCCGCTGTTCGCCAGGGCCTTCTGGGCCGCCTCGGTGGCGAGGTCGACGACTGTCTCGTCCTCCGCGATGTGCCGCGTCCGGACGCCGACGCGGCTGCGGATCCACTCGTCGTCGGTGTCGACCAGCTTCGCCAGGTCGTCGTTGGTGAGGACCTTGGGGGGCTGGTAGTGGCCGAGTGCCACGATGCGCGAACCGGTCATACTGCCCACTCAACCCGGTTACCCGCTGGTCAGTCGGGCGCGACCGGCTACAGGATCCGCGCCGGGATGCTGTAGGAGGCCGACAAGGACCGTTGCGGCAGGCGGGTCCCGATCGGACGCGCAAAGACAGTCGTGGACGAACGACCGCCCGGTCCGGGCCGCTCAGGCCGCCAGCGAGCCGGCGTCCCCCATCACGATCACCGGATGGGCGGCCGGGTCGAGAGTGCGGATCAACTCCGCCATCTTGTCCTCCGGCACCGAGACGCAGCCGTGGGTCGGACCGCCGTGGTCGACGTGGATCCAGATCCCGCCGCCCTTGGTCGAGCCGTTGGGGCGGCGCGGGTCCAGCGGGGAGTTCCCGGGTACCCGGTTGTAGTCGATCGCGACGACGTAGTCGAAGGAGCCGGCCAGCTGCTCGCCGGCGAAGCCCCGGCCGGAGACCACGAAGTTCGAGTCCCGGTCGTACGGGAGCTTGCTGCCCGGGTCGGCCTTGCGGCCACCGGCGTCGGTGAGCGAGAAGACGCCGATCGGGCTGCGCAGGTCGCCCTCGTTGTGGTCGGTGGTCCAGCCCTTGAAGGCGTTGTGGCCCTGCCAGGTCTCGCCCGCCAGCCAGCGGCCCTCACCGGTGCGGGTCCACAGCGTGACGGTGCTCCGGTTGGTGTCCTTGCCCTCGCCGGAGGCCAGCACCACCTGGTTGGTGCCGGCGGGTATCCGGCCGGCGAAGGCGGCGCCGAGGCCCGGGATGGCGGCCACCGAGCCGTCGGTGCGCTCGCTGCGGTCGGCGGCGGGGGTCTCGTCCTGCCGGGCGTCGGCGGCCCGGGCGGCCGGGTCGGCGGTCGGCGAGGGCCGGTCGGCCGTCGGCTGTGCGGCGACACCCTCGGCGCCGGGGCCGTCGGCGCTGGTCACCCCGGGCTTGGCGGCGTCCTCGCCGACGGTGAACCAGCCGGCGGCGGCCGCCAGCAGCAGGACGGTACCGGCGGTGACGGCGCGGCCGGTGCGCTTCTTCCTGGGCTTGCGGCGGTGGCCCCGGGCAGCCGCCCGGGGTCCGGGGGCGGCGGCGGTGCTCCGCTGCTGCGGCAGCGGCGCCGCCGGCGGAGCCGGGTCCCGCGGCTCGGGCCGGTACTCGTCCCCGTGGCCGCTCCGGTAGGCGTCCTGGTAGGTGTCCTGGTACCCGCCCCCGTACCCGTCCTGCGGGGCGGCCCGGTACACCGGCTGCTGGTCCGCCGGGAAGGCCGACCCGTCGGCGTACGGCTGGAAGGGCCGGTCGTAGACATCGGGGACATCGGGGACGTCGGGGACATCGGGGCCGGCGGGGCCCGGGTAGCCGTACCCGGCGTCCTGACCCTCGTACACGGTGCCGTATTCCTGCTGGTGCTCGCCGTACGACGGCTGCGGCACCTCCTGCACCGGCTCGTACGACGGGTACGGGGAGGTGCGACGGTGACCGGACATGTGGCCGATCCTGCCAAACGGAGGCCGGGTTGGGAAACCCGGGGGCTGTGCGGGCCCGGTGAAGGGAGCGCGCCGCCCGGGCCGCGGGGGCCCGGGCGGCGGAGCGTGCGTCAGAGGCGCATCGCCTGCGGAGTCTCCCGACGGGCCAGGTCGGGGCCGTCGTACTCGCGGATGACCTCGTAGCGGGTGTTGCGCTCGACCGGGCGGAAGCCGGCGTCCCGGATCAGGCCGAGCAGATCCTCGCGGCCCAGCTTGTTCGGGGTGCCGAAGTTGTCCGCGTCATGGGTGATCTTGTACTCGACCACCGAGCCGTCCATGTCGTCCGCGCCGTGGCTGAGCGCCAGCTGGGCGGTGGTGACGCCGTGCATCACCCAGAAGACCTTGACGTGCGGCACGTTGTCGAAGAGCAGCCGGGAGACCGCGAAGGTCTTCAACGCCTCGGCGCCGGTGGCCATCTCGGTGCGAGCCATCAGCTTGTTGCGCACGACGCCGTCCTTGGAGTCGTGGAAGTCGTGCTGGTAGCGCAGCGGGATGAAGACCTGGAAGCCGCCGGTCTCGTCCTGGAGCTCGCGCAGCCGCAGCACGTGGTCCACCCGGTGGCGGGGCTCCTCGATGTGGCCGTACAGCATGGTGGCCGGGGTCTTGAGGCCCTTGCTGTGGGCGAGCCGGTGGATCCGCGACCAGTCCTCCCAGTGGGTGTCGTGGTCGACGATGTGCTGGCGGACCTCCCAGTCGAAGATCTCCGCGCCGCCGCCGGTCAGCGACTCCAGACCGGCGTCGATCAGCTCGTCCAGGATCTCGTCGGCGGGCAGGCCGCTGATCCGCTCGAACCAGTGGATCTCGGTGGCGGTGAACGCCTTGAGCGAGACGTTCGGCAGCGCGGCCTTGAGCTCCCGCAGCGAGCGCGGGTAGTAGCGCCACGGCAGGGTGGGGTGGAGGCCGTTGACGATGTGCAGCTCGGTGAGGGAGTCGACCTCCATCGCCTTGGCGAGGCGGACGGCCTCCTCGATGCGCATCGTGTACGCGTCCTTCTCGCCCGGCTTGCGCTGGAACGAGCAGTACGCGCACGAGGCGCTGCACACGTTGGTCATGTTGAGGTGGCGGTTGACGTTGAAGTGGACGGCATCGCCGTTCTTCACCGTCCGCACGTGGTGGGCGAGCCCGCCCAGCCAGGCCAGGTCGTCGCTCTCGTAGAGCGCGATCCCGTCCTCCCGGGTCAGCCGCTCCCCCGCGTAGACCTTCGCCTCCAGCTCGCGCTTGAGCCCTGCGTCCATGCGGTGACCCGCCTCCTCCGACTTCGAATCGTTGCCGGAACGAGCGTACGCCCCCACCCGCGTCGACTCGCGGGCAGCCGCCCCGCGCGGGTCAGCCGGCCAGGAGTTCCGCGAGCAGCGCGGGCTCGATGTTGCCGCCGCTCACCACCGCCGCGACGGCCCGCCCGCCGGTCTCGGCGGCCCGGTGGAAGTACGCGGCCGGGGCGACCGCGCCGGACGGCTCGGCGACGATCCGCCCGCGCCGGGCCAGCAGCGCCACCGTGGCGCGGATCTCGTCCTCGCTGACGGTCACGATGTCGTCCACGTAGGCGGTGATGTGCTCGTAGGGCAGCACGCCCACCGAGGGGGTGCGCAGACCGTCGGCGATGGTGCGGTAGGTGTCGGCGACCGGCCAGGTGACCCGCTCGCCGGCCCGCAGACCGGCCTGGGCGTCGGCGGCCAGCTCGGGCTCGACGCCGATCACCCGCACCTCGGGGCGGGTCAGCTTGAGCGCGGCCGCCGTGCCGCCGATCAGTCCGCCGCCGCTGACGGGGACGAGCACGGTGTCCAGCTCCGCCGGGGCGTCGTCGGCGATCTCCAGGCCGACCGTGCCCTGGCCCGCGATGATGAACGGATCGTCGTACGGGGGCACCCAGACATAGCCGTGCCGCTCGGCCAGTTCGCCGGGCACCACGTCCCGCTGCTCCGGCGGCACCACCAGCACCTCGGCGCCGAACGACCGGGTGGCCTCGACCTTGACCGCCGGCGAGGTGTCCGGCATCACGATCACGGCCTTGATCCCGAGCAGTCGCGCGGCGTACGCCACCGCCTGCGCGTGGTTGCCGCTGGACTGGGCGACCACGCCGCGGGCGCGCTCGTCCTCGGTCAGCGCGGCGAGCCGGTTGTACGCGCCCCGGGTCTTGAACGCCCCGGTCGGCTGGAGGTTCTCCGGCTTGAGCCAGAGCCGGCGCTCGCCGTCGGCCGCCCAGGGCGCGGGGACCAGCGGGGTGCGCACCGCGACCCCCTCGATCCGCCGCCGGGCCGCGCGCAGCTCCTCCAGACCGACCAGTGCCATGTCCACCACTCCCCCGTGTGCTCTCGTTCGTCCGGCCCGCCCCGCGGCGGTCACCCGCCGCGGCGGCTATTCGGCGTCGGCGAACGGCAGCTCGCTGACCCGGCTCTCCCACTTGGTGGAGAGTACGACGGTGGTCCGGGTCCGGGCCACACCCTTCGTGCCCGAAATCCGCTTCACCACCGACTCCAGGCCCTCGACGTCCGGCACCCGGACCTTGAGCATGTACGAGTCGTCACCGGCGATGAACCAGCAGTCCTCGACCTCGCCCAGGTCCTTCAGCCGGAACGCGACGTCCTCGTGGTCCGCCGCGTCGGTCAGCTGGAGGCCGATCAGGGCCGTCACGCCGAAGCCGAGCGAGGCCGGGTTGACCGTCGCGCGGTAGCCGGTGATGACACCGGCCTGCTCCAGGCGGTTGATGCGGTCCGTGACGCTCGGGCCGGACAGGCCGACCAGCCGGCCCAGCTCTGCGTAGGACGCGCGGCCGTTCTCCCGGAGCGCCTGGATGAGCTGTCTGTCAACCGTGTCCATATACCGTCCGCGTCCTTCCGAACCTCACCAGACCCACAGATCATTATCCGGATTCAAAGGCGCCATGCTCGCACCAACCCGGATATCGCAGAGAACATACTCTCCTGTCCTGCGGCTCCCCACTCCCCCTCAGGCCGGTCGTTCCGCCGCGCGCGCCGCCCCGCCCAACTCGCCCTCCCAGCGGCGGTACAGCGTGTGGGGCACGCCGACGGCGTCCAGGACCCGTCCGGCGACGAAGTCGACCAGCTCGCGGACGGTGGAGCCGCCGGCGTAGAACCCGGGCGAGGCGGGCAGCACCACCGCGCCCTGCGCGTCCAGCTCCACCAAGTGCTTCAACGTCACCCCGTTGAGTGGTGCCTCCCGGACGCAGACGACCAGCGGACGCCGCTCCTTGAGGGTGACGCTGGCCACACGCTGGAGCAGGTCCTTGCTGAGGCCCAGCGCGATCCCGGCCACCGCGCCGGTGGTCGCGGGCACCACCAGCATCCCCTTCGCCGGGTACGAGCCGCTGGACGGGCCGGCCGCGAAGTCCCCGGCCGGCCAGTACCGGACGTCCTCCAGGGCGTCCGCCGCCGTCCCCAGCCACTGTGCCAGGTCCGCGCGCCAGTGCGCGTCCCGGAAGGCGATACCGGTCTCGTCGAGGATCGTCAGCCGGGCCGCGCGGCTGACCACCAGGTCGACGGACTCCCCGGCGGCGAGGAGGGCTCGGATCACGGACGCGGCATACGGGGTGCCGGACGCGCCGGAGACCCCGACGATCCAGGGGCGGCGCACGGGCTGCTCAGGCTTTTCCATAGTGCTTCCTTTCTATCCCCACCCCGCCCCGGCCCGCCCTGGAAGGATGGCCGCATGGCCCCGACCCTCGTCGACCTGACCCACCAGGTGACCACCGCGATGCCGGTCTACCCCGGCGATCCGGCCGTCCTCCTGGAGCCCGCCCTCACCACCGCCACCGCCGGGGTGAACGTGCTCGCCGTGCACCTCGGCTCGCAGTCCGGCACCCATGTCGACGCGCCGTACCACGTCGACGTCACCTGGCCGACGCTGGACGGCCTGCCGCTGGAGCGCTTCACCGGCCCGGCCGTGGTGGCCGACCTGCGCGGCCTGGAGCCGCGCGCCGAGGTCACCGCAGAACAGCTCGCGCCCGCCCTGGAACTGGCCGGCGAGGGCACCGTCCTGCTGCTCGCCACCGGGTGGGCGCGGCACTGGGGCACCGACGCCTACCTGGCCCACCCGTCGCTGACCGCCCGGGCCGCCGAGGCGATCGTGGCGGCCGGGGTCCGCACGGTCGGGGTGGACGCGCTGAGCGTCGACCCCACCCCCGATCCCGGCCCGGGCGACCCGGCGGTGGCGGCGCTGCTCGCCGACCTCACCGACGAGCACGACCAACCGGCCGCCGAGGAGCCCACGCTGGCGGCCCACCGGGTGCTGCTCGGGGCGCCGGGCGGCGGGGTGATCGCGGAGAACCTGACCGATCTGCGGCCACTGCTGGCGGCGCAGGAGGCCGGGCAAGCGGTCGAGGTGTCACTCTTCCCGCTCCGGCTGGTCGCGGCGGACGGGGCTCCGGTCCGGGCGGTGGCCCGATTGGGGTGAACCCCTCGCCACACTCGGACACTTGGTCTAGACCATCATCGGCGGGCGCCGGTACGCTGTCCGGCCATGGCAGAGATCATCGGAGTCGTCGAGCAGCTCTGGCGCTACCCCGTGAAGTCCACCGGCGGCGAGCGGCTCGACTCCGTCGAGGTGGACGACCGCGGGCTCGCGGGCGACCGCCTCTACGCCGTGCGCGACGGCCAGGGCAGACTCGGCTCCGGCAAGAACACCCGCCGCTTCCGGCGGATGGACGGCCTGCTGCGCCTCTCCTCCCGGCTCGGCCACCGGCTCGACGGCCCCGAACTGTTCGACCCGCTCGGGCAGCCGGTCGCCGACCCCACCGCCTTCCTGCGCGCCTACCTCCAGCGCGAGGACGTCGAACTCGCCCGCGAGGACGCCGTCTCCCACTTCGACCAGCTCCCGGTCAGCGTGCTCACCACCGCCACCCTGGACTGGGTCGCCCGGGCCGTGCCGACCGCCGCGGTCGACGTCCGCCGCTTCCGCCCGAACGTCCTGCTGCGCACCCCGCCGGGGACCCCGCCGTTCACCGAGGACAGCTGGTTCGGCCGGGAGGTCCGGGGCGGTGCCCGCTCGGGCGCCCGGCTCGCCTTCGTCCGCGCCAGCGAACGGTGCGCGATGACCACCGTCGCCCAGCCCGGCCTGCCGCACGCCCCCGAGATCCTCAGGGCCATCGCCCAGGCCCATGACACCCGGCTCGACGCCCTCGCCGAGGTCGCCGCCCCGGGGCGCCTCGGCGTCGGGGACACCCTGACGCTCGGCTGACCGGTCGGCCGCCGCCTCACCGTCCGTCAAATCGCTCGCTCGCTTCGCTACTTGACTGACGTACGCCTATCCTGTCTTACTGTCGTAGGACAGGAGAACAACTGGTGATCGAGTTCGTGCTCGACGGCCGCTCACGGGTGGCCACGTACATGCAGCTGGTCCTGCAGGTGAAGCAGTCGCTGCGGGTCGGACTCGCGCAACCGGGGGACCGGCTCCCCAAGGTGCGCGACGTGGCCCAGGCGCTGGCGATCAACCCCAACACGGTGCTCAAGGCCTACCGGGAGCTGGAGTTGGAAGGGCTCGCCGAGGGCCGGCCCGGCGTGGGGACGTTCCTCGTCCGCACCCTGGCCGGACCCGCCCTGGCCCACCAGGCCGAACTGCGGTCGGAGTTGGTGGCCTGGCTGCACCGTGCGCAGGCCGCCGGACTCACCCGCGAGGACATCACCGCACTCGTCGACACCACCCTGCGAGCCACCCCGGACCGGCCGCCCACCGACGGCGCCGCACCGGCCTGACAGTCATCCTGGGGGAGAACACCATGACGGAATTAGCTCTGCGCACCGAGGCGTTGGGCAAGCGCTACGGGCAGACCTGGGCACTCCAGGACTGCTCGCTGGAGCTCCCGGCCGGGCGGATAGCCGCCCTGGTCGGCCCCAACGGCGCCGGAAAGTCCACCCTGCTCCACCTCGCCGTCGGCCTGCTCCGGCCCGACACCGGGCAGGTCCGCGTCTTCGGACGGGACCCGCGCGACGACCCCGACGCGCGGGCCGACCTCGGCTTCGTCGCCCAGGACACCCCGCTCTACCCGGACTTCACCGCCGACGAGCTGATCTCCATGGGCCGGCGGCTCAACCCCCGCGGCTGGGACGACTCGATCGCCCGCGACCGGCTCACCCGGCTCGGCCTCCCGCTGGACAAGCGCGTCGGCCGGCTCTCCGGCGGCCAGCGCGCCCAGGTCGCGCTGGCCCTGGCCCTGGCCAAACGGCCCCGGCTGCTCCTGCTGGACGAGCCGGTGGCGGCGCTGGACCCGCTCGCCCGGCACGAGTTCATGCAGGCCCTGATGGGCGCCGTGGGCGAGTACGGCACCACCGTCCTGCTCTCCTCCCATCTGCTGAACGACCTGGAACGGGTCTGCGACCACCTGGTGCTGCTGCACACCTCGCACGTCCAACTCTCCGCCCCCGTGGACGATCTGCTCGCCTCGCACTGCCGGCTGGTCGGCCCCAGGACACCCGACGGCGCCGCCGTCCCCGGGGTGGCCGCGGTGATCCGGGCCAGTCACACCGAACGGCAGTCCACCCTGCTCGTCCGCACCGACGGCCCGGTTGACGCGAGCCGCTGGACCGTGCACGAGGTCACCCTGGAGGACCTCGTCCTCGCCCACCTCGGCGCCTCGGCGGGCCCGACCACCGGCCCGACCACCGGCCCGACCACCGGCCCGACCGCAGCGGAGGTGGCCGCATGATCTGGCTGACCTGGCGCCAGCACCGCAAGCAGGCCCTGTGGACGGCCGTGGCGCTCCTCGCGCTCGCCGCCGTCCTGGTCCCCACCGGCCTGGCCATGCGCTCCTCCTTCCAGGACTCCGGCCTCGGCGCCTGCCTGCGCGCACTGGGCCACGCCGAACTCGTCGACAACGGCGGCTGCGAGGCGCTGAGCGAGCGCTTCCGGAACAAGTACGACTCGACCGCCTACCTGGCCGTGCTCCTGGTCCTGCTGCCGGTCCTCGCCGGCGTCTTCCTCGGCGCCCCGCTGGTCGCCCGGGAGGTCGAGAACGGCACCCACCGACTGGTCTGGACCCAGGGCATCAGCCGCCGGCGCTGGATCCTCACCAAGTTCGGCCTGGTCGGCGCGGTCGCACTGGTCCTGTCCGTCGGCTACGCGCTCGGCGCCGCCTGGTGGCTGGAGCCGCTCGCCGACAACGGCCTCGGCCGTTTCCGCTACCTGGTCTTCGACGTCCAGGGCATCGCACCGATCGGGTACACGCTGTTCGCGGTCGCGCTCGGCATCCTGGCGGGCACGATCAGCCGCCGGGTGCTGCCCGCGATGGGCATCTCGCTCACCGCGTTCATCGCCGTCCGCGCCCTGGTCGAGCTGTTCGCCCGCCCGTACTTCCTGCCGGCCAAGACGCTCACCTACGCGATCGACAGCCCGCTGATGGCCAACCGCTTCGCCGGCTCCTGGATCTACCACGAGGGCGTCCGCAACGGCACCGGCGCCCTCGTCCTCCCCGACGGCCGGATCGGCTGCGCCCCCGAGGCCGGCGACAGCGCCGGGTGCCTGGCCCGCATCGCCCAGGACTACGGCCCCGGCCCCCACACCAACTGGCAGGAGTACCAGCCCGCCGACCGCTTCTGGACCTTCCAGGCGATCGAGACCGGGATCTTCCTCGCCCTGACCGTCCTGCTGGTCACCGTCGCCGTCCGCCGGGTCCGCCGGATCTCCTGAGCCCGGGCCGGGCCGGGCACGGGGCCGGCCCGCCGCACCAGCAGGATCAGCGGCGGGCCGGGAGCAGGCACACGGGGTGACCGGCCGGGTCGGCGGAGACGTGCGATTGGCGGTTCTACGGCAGGGCCGAGGACGCCCCGCCCGGATCGGCTCCGGACGGGGCGAGGGGGTTCTACTGCGGGCAGCCTGGCCAGCAGCGCCCACCGGGTGCAGCCGGGGCCGCTGATGGATCCTGACAGCCGGTCGGGGCCGGGTTGACGGCCTCCCCCTGGCACCGGACACAGCGGGGGGTAGCGGGCCATACGCGGGGCCACATTTCGCCGAGGGTGTTCGCGTGGTCGTCCCTGTGGAACGGGTCACGGTTGCACGGGGCTCCGTCGCACCGGCCGGGGCGAGGGCCGCCGCACACGGGCTTGCGAGTGGTTGCCGGGGTCAAGAGCCAGGGTGTAGACAGCCTGGTCAAGCTCCACGAACCCCCACCGCTTCCACGCTGCCTGGAGCTTGGCCACCGCCTCTTCGTCCGGCCGTCGGATCTCCGGATCGTCCGACTCGTACGAACACAGCTCGTCCGGCCCGTGATCATGAATCGGAGCCGGGTAGCAGACGGCCACGGCCCCGGGAACGGCCAGCTGTCGCAGAGCAGCGACCGCCAGGCGCATCCCCACCCCTTTGCCTCGCCACTCGTCCGTGACGTGCACCGACTCCAGCAGCAGCAGCAGCGAGGGGTTCATCTTGGCGAGATCGGGAACCAGCTCGCCGTCCTCGGTGAAGATGACCCGCGGGATTCGGTCGAGCAACCCCGGGTCCGCATCGAACACGGAGCGGGGGTTCGGGGTCACTCTGGGGACCACGCGGGTGATGACGGCGGTGCCGAAAATCCGGGTGTCGGCAGCGGTGTAGAACGATGCCGTCCAACGGTCGGCCTGTACCTTCCAGTCCGCATCCTCGTAGTGCCGTGACTCGTAGGCGATCAAGAACCTGTCCTGGTCTGTCACTTACGCTCCATTGCAGAGAGGGTGACCCCCGCACAAGTCACATGCGGGGGCCACCCAGTGTGTCAGCTCCCCGGCGGCGGAGAGGGCTGCCGATGCGGGTCCACCGGCGACGACGGGGGCGGCGGTGCGGGCTGTTCAGGTCCGGGCCCGCCCGGATGGATCGCCGTCACTTGCCCGTCGGAGTGGGCGGCGGGGTCTCCGGAGCCGGCTTGCCCGCGTGCTTCGGCGGGGGCTTCTCGGCGCCCTTGTGCTTGGACTCGATGACGTCACTGGGCATTGGTGCTCTCCTCTACTTGATGGTGACGGCGGTCGTGGTGTTGGTCTCCGGCGCCGTCGGCCCGGGGGGACGCTCGGTCGGGGTGTTCACGGTGACTACTCCTCACGATGGAGAGATCCGGGGCATCGGACGACGCTCCGGGCCGTACATCGGTTCGGACTGCCCGCCCCGGCCGTCTCACGGAAAGGGCGACCGGGGCAGTCAGTTGCTGTCCCCCACCCCCGCAGGAAAGGGTGTCCCGTCGAACGGGCGGGACGGGGCGAAGCGGTGTCGGAGCGCCCGTCACGTCTGACGGGTCGGCCGTGCACTTTCGCCCACTTCCCGCCGGGGACCAGCGGTGGTGCTCTCGCTGCACCCCTGAGTGCAGCGAGTACCTGCCATGAGGCAGGGGTGGAACCCCATCCGGGCGAGAACCTTCATTCGATCGCCCAGGACGGGAGCTATGGGGATCAGTCCGGGACCTGGCCTCTGTCGCACCGCACGTTCTCGCCGGCTCGCTGCGCCATGGCGCGAAGGGCGGGGTCCGCGGTCTCGTCTCGACTCAGGTTGGCGGCGGCACCGAGATTGGCGGCGAAGTCCAATGCCGCATCGTCGGCGGCGGAGAAGTCCGGGTCGCTCATGCGTTGTCCTTCGAAGGGCGATCGGACCCCCGCCCCGGTCGTCCGCCGATCCGAGTTGGCGCCACCAGGGCGGGGGTTGTGCAGCCCGACGGCACGTAGGCACCACCGGGGTGAGAGGGGTCGCCCTGGTCCGATCCCCGACAGACCTGCGACCAGGACGACCGGCGCGAGCACCACTGGTAGGACAGGCGCCCGTAGCCTCGGTGGTCCGGACGCTCCGCGGCGCCGACCGTGCGCGGCGGTGTTCCAAGTGCCACGGTCAACTCACCTCCGCGGAACTCTCGGCCGCCATGTCCGTGCGCACCCGCTCGTTGACCGTGGCCAGGCGGACGTCCACTCATCGCCGCCACCCTCGGGCCGAAGATGGTACGAGTACACATCCTCGCCAGGGACGTCGACCACCACACCCGTCCGGCCTGTGACCAAGTCGCGCGCCAGATCGCCAAGTTGAGGCCATGTACGGGCAGCCCACCGAGGGGCCTCGCTACGGGGATCGCCCCTTGGGGTCCTACGTCGTCCGCTCATGCAACAGAACGTACGTGGGCGATTACAGCTGAGTATGACTCAGCGGAATACAGTCCTATCCGTCCAGGTGGAAGCGGTCGGACATGCGCCTCAGCCGCTCGCGGGTAGCGCTCCGTTCGGCATAAACGATCTTCCTGAGCGTGGCGCGGGCGATGGGATGGTTGCGGATCAGCTGTGGGGCGATCCGCTCCGCTCTTTCGAGTTCTGCCAAGGCTCGGTCCCGGTTTCCGTCCCACAGCCAGGCCCGAGCCACGTCCATGCAATGGTGGCCGCGCCGCGAGTTCGGCAGCGCCTCGATCTGCGCCGGGTCGGATCGCTCGGCGAGTGCCAAGGCTTGCGAGTGATCCCCCATTTCCACCTGCACGGAGATCGCATGGACCAGGACATTCCCCGGCGAGAAGGTCAGGGAGTGCCGATCGAAGGCCGGCTGCTCAGTGAGCCGACCCGCTGCCTCGCGGGCCTGTCGGATGTGCTCTTCGCAGACCTGCGGATCACCTGCGCGAGCGGCAGAGACGGCGGCCCGCAGATGCAGTGTTCCCCATGCGCGCACGGCCAGGGGGTCACCTGCGCGGTACTGCCCCTCGATCGAGCCCAGCGCCCGATCCGACAGTACGACGGCATCGGACCAGTCCGCACTGGCCCACATGTCCCACACCCGCATCCAGTCAGCTACAGCGGGAAGCACTGGATCACCTGAAAGCCGAGCAGCCCAGGCTGCGCGCTCACACGCCATCGTGACCAGCTCCGGGTGCCCGAGGGCGTGAGCCGACGTATGGGCGAACTTGCAGCACACCGCATAGACCGAGAACGCCTCGTCCCGCTCTCGACCGGTGGACACCTCAGCGAGCGAGCGCGCTTCGCGGAGCATGTCCGGCAGTATCCGCAGGATGGCAACGTTCGATGCCGTGTCCCGGAGCCGGTGGAGGCGTAGCGTGTCACGCCACAGCTCGGCAGACGGACGGGGTTCGCCGTCGAAAACCGGAGTCAAGTCGTAGCGGCGCAGCTCACGCAAGATGCCCGAGGCTGACACCTGCCACTGATTCTCGGACGACTTGCCCGCCACGTACGGACGCTCTATCAGATCGTTGGGATGACAGTGCAGAGCCGCCGCAAGCTGGTTGATGATGCTTGCCCTGTCAAGTTCCACCCTGCCGTTTTCGACCTTGGACACCCACCCTTGGGTTCTGCCCATCGTCGCGGCCAAGTCAGCCTGCGGCATGCCCAGCCGTAGACGTTGGCGCTTCACGCGCTGGCCGATGGTCTCCCGCTCCTCCAGCACCGCTTACCCTCCCTCGTGGCTACAGGGACCGTACCGCGTAAGCCGAAGCACGCCGCGTGGGCTGCGGCCCCACGCTCTGCCGCTGAGCGACGGGGCTTCGTTGCGTCTGGGCCGCGAATCCGACCAACTCGGTGACCAGGGCGCGGGTGTGCCGAACCGTGGTCACCAGGGCGAGCCCTGCAGGATTCGGCCGGTCCGCCTCACGGTCGACCAGGTACACCCCCCGCCCGGGATCGGATCGCCGGCCAGGGATGCGCTGCACGGACATTTCGTACCGCTCGGTGATCCCGGCGCGGGCCAGCACGGCACCGAGTCGAAAGGCCGTCGCGTAAGCGTCGGCCTGGTCGTCACGACTCAAGAGGAGGCGCATGTCGCCCTGAGACCGGGGCGGGCCGGGCACGGGGCCGGTCCGCCCCCTTCCCGGCCCGCCACACAACCGAATCAGCGGCGGGCCGGGAGCAGGCAGAGCGGGTGGCCGGCCGGGTCGGCGTAGACCAGCCAGCCGCCGGCGTCCTGGAGCAGGGTCGCCCCGAGGGCCCGGACGGCGGGGTCGGCGGTGGCGAGGTCGGGCACGTCGACGTCCAGATGGGCCTGCTGCGGGTGCTCCGGGTCCGGCCAGCGGGGCGGGCGGTACCCGGCGACCCGCTGGAAGCAGAGCACCCGGCCGTCGGGGGTGTGCAGGGTGGACCAGTCCTCGCCCAGCGACCAGCGCGGGTCCGGGCGGTCCACCTCGCCGCCGAGCAGCCCGGCGTAGAACCGGGCCAGCGCGGCCGGGTCCGGACAGTCGAGGACGACGCACTGCAGCCGGCCGATCATCGGGGCTCCTCCGGGAGGGACCTGGGTCGGCGGCCGCGGGCTCCGGTGGCCGTGCTGGACAAGCCGACCGAAGATCGTAAACATGCTCGGATGACCACTCCGGACGGATCCGTGCCCGCGCGCCTCGACCGGCTGCGCCGCGCACGCGGGCTGCTCACCCCCGCCGAACTGCTCGACCTCGCCGACCAGGGCGTGACGGTGCTCGACCCGTTCTCGGTGATCGTCTCCCGCCGGGTGGAACTCGGGCCGGAGAACGTGCTCCACCCCGGTGTCGTCATCGAGTGCGACGAGCAGAGCCACTGCGCGGTCGGCCCCGGCAACGTCCTGTACGGCGGCACCAGGATCTCCGCCACCGACGGCGGCCGGGTCACCGTCGGCGCCCGCTCACTGATCGGCGACGGCGGCACCCGGATCCTCGCCGGCGCCCACGAGAGCATCGTCGTCGGCGACGAAGTCCGGCTGACGGACGGCGCCGAGGTGCTCGGCGACAGCCTGCTCGGCCGCGGCTCGCAGATCCTCGGCCGGATCTCCGCCCGCTCGGTCGAACTCGCCGCCGGCCTGCCGTACACCCACCCGGACCCGGACGGCCGCGGCGGCGTCCTCAAGGGACTCGGCCGGGTCTCGGGCGTCCTGGTCGCCGCCGGCGACGTGCTGTACGACATCGGCTACGACCTGAGCGAGACCGAGCCCGAACGCCAGCGGCTGTACCACCCGGAGGCCCCGCGGCTCGGCCCCGGCCCCACGCTGGAGCGACTGACGGCCGAACACGCGGGCGGTGTCCTCGCGTTCGAGCGGGAGAACCGGGACTTCTTCGCCTCCTCGGTGCCCGACCGGGGGGACGAGTACTTCACCCCCGACGGCTTCGCCGACCGGCATCGCGCGCTGCTCGCCGAACAGGCCGACGGCAGCTGCCACTTCCATGTAGTCCTGAACAGCTACGGTCGGATCGTCGGCCGGGTCAACCTGGTGGACGTGGCCGACGGCGGCGCCGAACTCGGCTACCGGGTGGCGGAGGCCGACACCGGACAGGGCGTGGCCCGGGCCGCCGTCGAGCAGGTCCTCCGACTCGCCGCCGGAAGCTACGGGTTGAGCTCGCTCACCGCGGCCTGCTCCCCGAGGAACGAGGCCTCCCGCGCTCTGCTCGCCCGCACCGGATTCGCCGAGGTGGGCGAGCGACTCGTGGACGGCGAGACCGTCGTGGCCTACCGCCGGGCCCTCTGAACGGCGGTTCGACGGCCCGACCGGCGGGCAGCTATCCCGGCATGACGATCCCTCACCGCCTGGTCGGCACCGGCGCCCACAAGGTCCTGGTCCTGCACGACTGGTTCGGAACCAGCGCCGGCTGGGGCCCGTTCCCGGACTACCTGGACGGCTCCGCCTTCAGCTACGCCTTCCTCGACTACCGGGGCTACGGCGACCGCAAGGACGTGGCCGGTGCCTACACCCTGGCCGAGATCGCGGACGACGCGCTCGCGCTGGCCGACCAGCTCGACTGGCCGGAGTTCTCACTGGTCGGGCACTCGATGGGCGGCAAGGCCGCCCAGCAGGTGCTCGCCCAGGCCCCCGGGCGGGTACGGAAGCTGGCCGGGCTGGCGCCCGTTCCGGCCGGCCCGTACCCGATGGACGCGGACGGCGAGACGCTGTTCTACGGCGCCGCCGAGGACCGCGCCAAGCGGTACCGGATCCTGGACCTGGTGACCGGGCAGCGGGCCGGCCGGGTCTGGCTCGACCTGATGGTGGACCGCTCGCTGGAGCTGTCCACCCGGGAGGCCTTCGGCGGCTACGTCCGCGACTGGGCCACCGCCGACCTGGTGGACCGGGTCGCCGGGAACCCGGTGCCGGTCCGGGTGTTCGCGGGCGAGCACGACCTGCTGCTGACCGCCGAGGCGATGCGCGGCACCTTCCTCGCCCACTACCCCAACGCGGAGGTGGCGGAGCTGCCCGGCAGCGGCCACTACCCCATGCACGAGACCCCGGTCGCCCTGGCGGCCGCCCTGGAGGCCTTCCTCGGCGAGTAGCCCCCCCCCGGCGGCTACCCGAGCTGCCGGATCCGCTCCCGGACGGCCGGCGAGGCCTTCTCCCACGACCCGCTGTCGAAGGGCGGCAGCGGGTCGTACTCGGCGTGGAGCTGGATCGCCCGGGCGGTGGTCTCGTCGGTGAGCAGGGCGGCGAGGTGCAGCGCCATGTCGATGCCGGCGGAGATGCCGGCCGCCGTGACGATCCGCCCCTGCCGCACCACCCGCTCGGGCGTGTAGGTGGCGCCGTGGGCGGCGAGTTCGCCGGCGGCCGCCCAGTGCGTGGTGGCGTCCAGGCCGTCCAGCAGCCCGGCGGCCCCGAGCAGCAGCGCGCCGGTGCACACCGAGGTGGTGAACCGGGTGGTCGCGTGCGTCCGGCGCAGCCAGTCGAGGAGCGCGGCGTCCGTCATCAGCGGCCGGGTGCCGTGCCCGCCCGGTACGAGCAGGACGTCGCAGGTCCCGACGTCCGCCCGGCCGGTGGGCACCTCCAGCCGCATCCCGCCGATGCTGTCGGCCACGACCCCCTTCTCGCCCGCCGACACGAACCGCACGGTGGCGCCCGGCAGGTGGCCGAGCACCTGGTACGGGCCGATCGCGTCCAACGGCTCGAAGTTGTCGAAGAGCAGGATGACGATGTCCATGCGCCGCAGCGTAGGGGCGGGACCGTACCGGAGTCCGCCCCTGCGCTGCGGATTCACGAGAACGAGTGGTCTGCACCACTCGCCTTTACCGGAGCGCATCCAACTCCGCGCCGAGGGCCGCGCGGATCGGGTCGTGGGCGGGGGTGAGGGCGTGCGCCGGGTCGGTCCAGCGGTCGTGCGGGTAGAGCCAGACCGGCAGCCGGACGAGGTCGGCGGGCTCCCAGTCGTAGCGGGGCCAGACGTGGGCGTGCAGCATCGGGTCGGTGTTGCCGAGGATCTCCAGGTTGACCCGCCGGAACGCGGGATCGGCCGCGCGGCAGGCCCGTTCGACGGCCTCGCCGAGGCGGTCGAGGTCCTCCAGGTAGGCGAGCCGACGCGGCCGGGGCAGGTCGGAGAGCCGCTGCACGCCCGGCTCGTCGGTCAGCAGGATCGCGTACCCGGGCAGGAACTGCACGTCCCCGATCACCGCGAAGCCGGACTCCAGCCGCCGGACGACGGTGGGGTTCTCCCCGCGCAGCGCGCTGCCGACGCGGTCGGACTTCCAGTCGTTCTCGTTCTCGTTGTCGATCACGGGCCGAGGCTAACGGCCCGTGGACGCGGAACGCCCGGCCGGGAGGTCCCGGCCGGGCGAGTGGATCCGAGGCTGGCGGATCCGAGACGGTGCCAGGTGTCAGGTCTCAGGTCTCAGGTCTCAGGTGACAGGTGACAGGTGACAGGTGTCAGAACTGGGTGGTGACCGTGACGCCGCTGAAGTCGGTGACGGCGTACAGGCTCAGGTAGCGGTAGCCGGCCGTCGGGTTGGTGACGGTGATGGACTGGGTGGCGCCGGCGGCCGTCGAGGCGGCGGTGTAGGCCGTCGGCGACGCCCAGGTGTCGGCGTTGTAGTACAGGTACGCGGTGCCGGTGCCGCCGGTGGTGGAGACCTTCAGCGTGCTGGTGCCGGCCGGCAGGTAGACGTACAGGTAGTCGGAGTTGCCGGCGGTGGCGGCGCGGCCGGACCGGGCGCAGTTCTGGCCCATCGCGTCGGCGCGCTGGTCGCCGCAGGTCAGCAGGGAGGTCCCCGGGGCGGTCACGGTGACCGTGGACGGGGTGACGGCGGTCCGGCCGGTGTCGTCGGTCGCGGTGAGGGCGACGGTGTAGGAGCCGGCCACCGCGTAGGTGTGGCTCGGGTTGCGCTCCTCCGAGGTAGTGCCGTCACCGAAGGTCCAGTGCCAGGCGGTGATCCGGCCCGGGCCGGTCTGCACGGACCGCTCGCTCGTGTTGACGGTGGCGCCGCTCACCGTGGTGTCGAACAGCGCGGTCGGGCCGGCCGCGTAGCAGGCACCGGCGGCGCAGGCGGTGAGCCAGGCGTCGAAGTCGGCGTCGTAGGAGGTGCCGAGGTTGTTGTAGACCGCGTAGCCGCCGGTGTAGTCGGCGACCCGGAACCGCGCCAGCATGGCCTGCACGTCGGCCGGGTGCTTCTCCAGCATGTAGCGGACGGCCAGGTAGCCCCACGGGTAGACCCGGGTCGAGTCCGAGTTGCCGTAGGTGTTCTGGAAGATGGTGCTGAGCTTGTAGGTGTGCTGGGCGGCCTGCGCCATCGCGTCGGTGTCGGTGGTGGCGCGGTAGCTGTACGACATGTACTCGGCGACGCCTTCGACCCACCAGATGTCCGGGACGGAGGTCTGGGTGGAGAAGTTGCCCTTCATGTCGTAGATGCCGTCGAGGTAGTGGGTGTACTCGTGGTTGAGGTTCCACACCCGGGCGGTGTCCTTGGTGTTCCAGGCCTTCTGGTACATCACGTTGACGGCCCGGCTGTTGGGGTTGGTCGGGTCCATGACGGTCTGGCCGCCGTTGTCGGTCGAGTTGCCGTAGATCGCCCACGAGTAGGTGGTGTAGTCGGCCTTGTTGGCGAAGATGCCCTGGGTGACGGTCTTGGCGTACTGGTTCGGGATCGGGCCGTTGTCCTTGGCCATGCTGTGGAAGAACCCGTCCTGGCCGCGCAGGCTGGTGCAGACGGCCTCCAGTTCGGCGGCCGACAGGGCCTGGGCCTGGAGGGTGCGGTTGTCGCAGACCAGCTGGTTCGGCAGGACCACCGAGGTGAGCTTGGCCGGCAGGTTGCAGATGCCGTAGTACGAGCACTGGCCGCCGTTGTAGTACGCGGCCTGGACGGCCGTGTACACGTACAGCGAACCGAAGGGCGTGAGGAGCGGCGCGGAGTCCAGCACCTTCTTGACCAGCGGCTTGGCCACGGCCTCGGCGGCGGGGCTGGTGCCGGCGAACCGGGCCAGGTCGTTGCCCGCGTTGGTGTCGAGCACGGCGTGGGGGCCGCTGAGCAGGTCGCGGTGCTTGATCGCGAAGTCGGCGAGCGAGTTGGCGAGGCTCGGGTCGGCGGCGAGCGCCCGGACGAACTCCTGGTTCCGGTAGCCGCCCCAGAGCGGGTAGTACAGCACCGAGTTGACCGCGCTGATCATCTGCGGGAACGCGTTGTAGGTGTTGTTGTACTCGTCCAGGATCCGCTTGTAGGCACCGATGTAGCGGGCCTGCACATTGGCGCTGTCGGTGAGCCACACCACCTCCTTGAGGAGGCTGCCGTTGTTGTCGCTGACGTCGCGCCAGCGGGTCCCGGCGAAGAGCGTGTCCAGGGCGGAGGTGACGGCGGTGGTGAGCTCGCCGGTGTACGGGCCGGTCTGGGCCGGGTTGTAGAACTGGATGTAGTAGCCCACCTGGAGGTACTTCACCAGCTGGGTGATGCCGGTCGAGTTGTCACCGGCGTATCCGGCCGCCAGGTCCTTGAGGGCGGCCGCGACGGACAGCATCCGGGACTGCTGGAAGATGGTGGGGTCGGAACCGCCGCTGCTGTACAGCGACTTGACGCAGTCCACGGTCGAGTTCCGGATGAACGCGACCAGGTCGGCCCCGGTGCGGGCCGCGAAGTCGGCCGGGGTGCAGCTCTGCACGGCGAGGGACTTGAACGCGGCGGGCGCGCTCGTCTCGGCCGGATCGTTCAGGCGGGTCGCGCCGATCAGCGCCGGGGGCAGCGCGGCGGCGGGCTCGGCGAGGTCCTCGGACCCCGTCGTCGCGGTCGGGGCGGTGAGGCCGACCGGGCCGGCCGAGGTGGGGGCCGGGGCCGGGCCGGCGCTGGCGGCGGGGGGCGCCGCGAAGGCCTGGGCCGGCAGCACGGCGGTGGCCGTGGCGCAACAGGCGACGACGCCGGCTGCGAGCATGGAGAGTCTGGTGCGCAGGAGCACGCCGAATCCTTCGTGAGTGGGGGCAGCCCGAGTTGGGGTCGGACTGAAGGAAGGAGATGTGGCGTGGATCCTGTCATCGGCGGATGATCAGAACAATGTCACAGGTTATATTGCATGAGATTTCCAGCCATCCCGCCCTCCGTTCCGCCCTCCACGCGGCCGACCTGCGACGGTTCCGGCCGGAACGAACCAGCAGGCAGGCAGCTAAGGGGCGTCCGGCCACGAGCCGGGCGGTCGCACCGGCCGGCGGACCGTTCGGACTGGCTGATCTGCGCCCCCGCACGCGGCACGCCCGACCGGGGAATTCCGGCCGGGCGTACACGGCCCGTTCACAGCGCTTCGAGTGACGCGGGTCACATCCGACCCTCCGATGAGTTCGCGCACCGGCCCCGGTCCTATGGGCATGACGAACACGATGACCGCGCGCACCGCCACCGCCTCCCCCGCCGCCCGCCCGCTGCTGACCGCCGGCGCGGTCGCCGGCCCGCTCTTCCTCGCCGTCGGAGCGGTCGGCGGACTGACCCGGGAGGGCTTCGACTTCACCCGCAACGCGCTCAGCCAGTTGAGCCTCGGCGGGCTCGGGTGGATCCAGCAGACCGCGTTCCTGCTCACCGGCGCCCTACTGGTCGCGGGCGCCGTCGGACTCCGCCGGGCCCTGCCGGGGAGCACCTGGGCACCCCGGCTGGTCGGGGTGTTCGGAGCGAGCTTCGTGCTCGACGGGTTCTTCGCCGCCGACCCCGGGGCCGGGTTCCCGGTCGGGGCGCCCGAGGGCCGGGTGACCGAACTGAGCGGACACGGCCTGGTGCACCTGGCCGGCGGGACGGTCGGCTTCCTCGCCCTGTGCGCGGCCTTCCTCGTCCTCGCCCGGCACCTCGACCACCCCTGGGCCCTCGCCTCGCGCGTCGTCGCGGCCGTCGTCCTGCTCGGCTTCGCCGCCTCGGGCGCCACCGTGCTGGCGTTCACCCTCGCCGCCGCGCTCGGACTGGTCTGGCTGACCGCTGTCGCGATCAGGCTCCATGCGTAATGATCATCAATCAGTGGACGACCGGACGGACTTCGAGGAGCACCGCATGACCACCCCCGCCCCCCACGGCCCCGCCAGCTACTTCCCCGCCATCGAGAAGAAGTACGGGCAGCCGGTCGCTTACTGGCAGGAGCTCGTCCGTGCCTCCCCGCTGACCAAGCACATGGAGCTGGTCGCCTGGCTGAAGCAGGAGCACGGGATCGGCCACGGGCACGCGAACGCCCTCGTCAAGCACACGCTCGACGAGGGCGGGAAGTAGGCCGGGCCTTTCGGACCCCGCCCCGCGGGGCGCGGCCTCAGATACCGAGGCCGCGCACCACCAGGTCCACCAGCGCGAAGAAGAACAGCGAGATGCCGACGAAGCCGTTGGCCTGGAAGAACGCCCGGTTCAGCCGGGACAGGTCGTTCGGCTTCACGATGGTGTGCTCGTAGACGAAGGCGCCGGCCACCACCAGCAGACCGGTCCAGAACGCGGCACCCGCGTCGGTGAGCACCGCGTACCAGCCGAGCAGCAGCGTGGTGAGCACATGGCAGCCGCGCGCGCCGCGGATCGCGGCCGGGATGCCGAACCGGGCCGGCACCGAGCGCACCCCGCCCGCCCGGTCGGAGGCGACGTCCTGGCAGGCGTAGATCAGGTCGAACCCGCCGATCCAGATGCCGACCGCCGCGCCGAGCACGACCGCGTCCCAGGACCAGGTGCCGGTGACGGCCAGCCAGGCGCCCACCGGACCCATCGCCTGGGCCAGGCCGAGGATCGCCTGCGGGAAGTCGGTGAACCGCTTGCCGTACGGGTAGACCACCATCGGCACCACGGCGACCGGCGCCAGCGCGAGGCAGAGCGGGTTCAGCAGCGCGGCAGCGCCCAGGAAGACCACCAGGGCGACCGCGGAGCCGACGTACGCGGTCCTCAGGGACACCGCGCCAGTGACGAGTTCGCGCCCGGCCGTCCGCGGGTTGCGGGCGTCGATCTCCCGGTCGATGATCCGGTTCGCCGCCATGGCGAAGGTCCGGAGCCCGACCATGCAGACCGTGACGACGAACAGCTCGCCCCAGTGCACCCGCCCGTCGAACCGGAACATCGCCGTCAGCGCCGCGATGTAGGCGAACGGCAGGGCGAAGACCGAGTGCTCGATCATCACCAGCCGCAGGAAGGACTTGACCTTGCCGGGCGGGGCCTCGGGGAGTGCGGCGGCGGTGCTCACAGGCCGTACTCCTTCCAGCGCCGGCTCACCAGGGCGGCGGTCCCGGGGTCGGAGGAGACCATCTCGGGCCAGCCGCCGTCGCGGGTGTAGCCCTCCTCGGGCAGCTTGCGGGTCGCGTCGATACCCGCCTTACCGCCCCAGAACTGCTGGTAGGAGGCATGGTCGAGGTGGTCGACCGGGCCCTCGACCACGGTGAGGTCGCGGCTGTAGTCGACGTTGCCGAAGGCCCGCCAGGCGACCTCCTGGTAGTCGTGGACGTCGCAGTCGGAGTCCACCACGATGATCAGCTTGGTCAGCGACATCATGTGCGCGCCCCAGATGGCGTGCATGGTCTTCTGGGCGTGCTTCGGGTACTTCTTGTCGATCGAGACGATCACGCAGTTGTGGAAGCCGCCGGCCTCGGGCAGGTCGTAGTCGACGATGTCCGGGATGATGATCTTCAGCAGCGGCAGGAAGAAGCGCTCGGTGAACTTGCCCAGCGGGCCGTCCTCCGTCGGCGGCCGGCCGACCACGATGGACTGCAGGATCGGACGGCGGCGCATCGTCACGCAGTCGATCGTCAGCGCCGGGAACGGCTCCTGCGGCGTGTAGAAGCCGGTGTGGTCGCCGAACGGCCCCTCGGGCAGCATCTCGCCCGGCTCCAGCCAGCCCTCCAGGACCACCTCGGCGTCGGCCGGGACCTGCAGCGGGACGGTCTTGCAGTCCACCATCCGCACCCGCTCGCCCGCGACGAAGCCGGCGAACAGGTACTCGTCGATGTCGCCCGGCAGCGGCGCGGTGGCGGCGTAGGTGACGGCCGGCGGGCAGCCGAAGGCGATCGCGACCGGCAGCCGCTCGCCGCGCCTGGCGGCCACCGCGGCGTGGTTGCGGCTGTCCTTGTGGATCTGCCAGTGCATGCCGATGGTGCGGCGGTCGTGCCGCTGGAGCCGGTAGAGCCCGAGGTTGCGGATGCCGCTGTCCGGATCCTTGGTGTGGGTCAGTCCCAGGTTGAAGAAGGAGCCGCCGTCCAGCGGCCAGGTGAACAGCGCGGGCAGATCGTCCAGGTCGACGTCCTCACCGGTGAGCACCACCTCGTGCACGGGCGCGTCGCCGGACTTCACGCTCTTCGGCGGCACGTGGGCCATCGAGGCCAGCTTGCCGAAGGCGTCCCGGAAGCCGGTGAAGCCCTGCGGCAGCTCCGGCTTCAGCAGGCCGGAGATCCGGTCGGCGATCTCCTCCGGGCCCTTGAGGCCGAGCGCCTTGGAGAGCCGGCGCTCGGTGCCGAAGACGTTCATCGCCAGCGGCATCGACGAGCCCTTGACGTTCTCGAACAGCAGGGCCGGGCCCTTGGCCTTCTGCACCCGGTCGACGATCTCGCCGATCTCCAGATAGGGGTCCACCTCCGCCTTGATCCGCTTGAGGTCGCCTTCGCGGTCGAGCGCCCGCAGGAACGAGCGGAGATCGTCGTATGCCATGCCTGCCAGTATCCGCCACCCGCTAGCCTGGCCTGTGTCAAGGGCCCCCTCGAAGCGGCGCACCGCCCGACGGACCGGCCCGCCGCCGTGAGAACGCGCCCGCCCGCCACCGACGTCACCCGGGGGAGACCGCCGCCGTGCTGAGGATCCTGACCTTCGTACTCCCGCTCGCCCTGTGGGTGTGGGCCTTCATCGACTGTCTGACCACGCCCGAGGACGAGGTGAAGCACCTGCCCAAGGTGGTCTGGGTGATCATCGTGCTGCTCTTCCCGCTCGTGGGCTCGATCGCCTGGCTGGTGGCCGGCAAGCAGCGCGGCGCCCTGCGGACCGCGCCGGCGGGCGGCGGTGCCGACGGCCCGGCGTACGCTCCCCGCCGTGACGGCCGGCCGGTCGCGCCGGACGACAACCCCGAGTTCCTCGCCTCGTTGAAGAAGCACAACAACGAGCACGAGGACATGCTCAAGCAGTGGGAGGCGGATTTGCGCCGCCGCGAGAACGAGCTGCGCGGCGAGGACGACCCGGACGAAGGCCGTCGGGGCTGAGCCTCCGTCGCTCGGACAGCCCACCCGGCATCCACCGGGTGGGCTGCGGTCTTTTTGGTGCATCCCTACGACTGGTCGGACACCACCGGCCCGCCGGCACGGCCTTCACCGCCGCACCAGGCGTCCCGCGGACGCCCCCTCGCAAAACCCGGCCGTCCTCGACGGTGGCAGCTGTGACCTGCGTGTTTCCTCGGGTTGCGCTCACCTGACCGCCATCTGGACGACAGCTCGGGGTAATCGAACAGCTACCGGCCGGACGGGCTGAAACGCTTCGCTTTCTGTGCAGCCCTGACATCTAAACGGACGCGACCTTGTACGGAATCGACGCCGAAACCAGCGCGCGGCCCCTCGTACAGTCATAAGTGAAGAAGTGATTCGCAGCCGGGGGCATCGCAGACGTTGGCTGTCGGACAGTTCCCTCACCTTTGGAGTGGTTCGAGATGACGGTTGTGCACCAGGCGCCGGTCGACGACGACGTCCCGGAGATCCCCACGGACGTCCGGGGAAGAGTCGCGGAACTGCACGAACTCCGCGAGCAGGTCCGCCGGGGTCCCAGCGAGAAGGCCACCGAGGCCCAGCACGCCAAGGGCAAGCTGACCGCCCGCGAGCGGATCGACCTCCTGCTCGACGAGGGCTCGTTCCGCGAGGTCGAGCCGCTGCGCCGGCACCGGGCCACCGGCTTCGGGCTGGAGGCGAAGAAGCCGCACACCGACGGCGTGATCGTCGGCTGGGGCACCGTGCACGGCCGGACGGTCTTCACCTACGCCCACGACTTCCGGATCTTCGGCGGCGCGCTCGGCGAGGCCCACGCGCAGAAGATCCACAAGATCATGGACATGGCCATCGCGGCCGGCGCCCCGCTGGTCTCGCTCAACGACGGCGCCGGCGCCCGCATCCAGGAGGGCGTCACCGCGCTGGCCGGCTACGGCGGCATCTTCCAGCGCAACACCAAGGCGTCCGGCGTGATCCCGCAGATCTCGGTGATGCTCGGCCCGTGCGCCGGCGGCGCGGCCTACTCCCCGGCCCTGACCGACTTCGTCTTCATGGTCCGCGAGACCTCGCAGATGTTCATCACCGGTCCGGACGTCGTCCAGGCCGTCACCGGCGAGAAGATCAGCCAGAACGGCCTCGGCGGCGCCGACGTCCACGCGGGTGTCTCCGGCGTCTCGCACTTCGTCTACGACGACGAGCAGTCCTGCATCGAGGAGGTCCGCTACCTCCTCTCGCTGCTGCCGCAGAACAACCGCGAGATGCCCCCGCCCGTCGTCAACGACGACCCGGTGGACCGCCGCAACGAGACCCTGCTCGACCTGGTGCCGGCCGACGGCAACCGGCCGTACGACATGCGCAAGGTCATCGAGGAGATCGTCGACCACGGCGAGTACCTGGAGGTCCACGAGCGCTGGGCCACCAACGTGCTCTGCGTGCTCGCCCGGATCGACGGCCACGTCACCGGCATCATCGCCAACCAGCCGCAGTCGCTGGCCGGCGTCCTGGACATCAACGCCAGCGAGAAGGCCGCGCGCTTCGTCCAGATGTGCGACGCCTTCAACATCCCCCTGGTCACCATGCTCGACGTCCCCGGCTTCCTGCCCGGCGTCGACCAGGAGCACGACGGCATCATCCGGCACGGCGCCAAGCTCCTCTACGCCTACTGCAACGCGACCGTGCCGCGGATCCAGCTCATCCTGCGCAAGGCCTACGGCGGTGCCTACATCGTCATGGACTCCCGCTCGATCGGCGCCGACCTCTCCTACGCCTGGCCGACCAACGAGATCGCCGTCATGGGCGCCGAGGGCGCCGCCAACGTGATCTTCCGCCGGGACATCAACGCCGCCGACGACCCGGACGCGATGCGCAACCAGAAGATCAAGGAATACAAGAGCGAGCTGATGCACCCGTACTACGCGGCCGAGCGCGGCCTCGTGGACGACGTCATCGACCCCGCCGAGACCCGCCAGGTCCTGGCGTCCTCGCTGGCGATGCTGCGCACCAAGCACGCGGACCTGCCGAGCCGCAAGCACGGCAACCCTCCGATGTAGCGGCGCCGCCCGGCCCCAGCAGTACGGCCGGCCGCGCCGACGCCCACTCACCACTTCCGCCGGGAGAAAACCGGACCATGACCGCTTCCGCCGAACCACTCGTCCGAATCGTCCGCGGCTCGCTCTCCGACGAGGAGCTCGCCGCCCTGACCGCCGTGCTGATGGCCCGCGCCGCGGCCGCCCAGCAGGCGGCCGCCGCCTCGCCGGTCGAGCCGATCGCCAACTGGCAGCGCCTGGAGCGCCGTCCGGCGTACTTCTCGCCGGTCAGCTGGCAGTGGGCCGCCTGACGCCTCGCCCGAGGGCCCGCACGGAGACCGCTCGGCCGTCGGCCGGCCACCCGCAGTACCGGGGTGGCCGGCCGACGGCGTTCCCCGGGCAGGGGGCTCAGCCGGGGCGGGGCCGGCGGGGGCCGGAACTCCGCACTGCCGCCCGAAACGGCTCGAAAGGGTCCCTACCGGACGGTACGCGGGCCGCCGCCCGGCCCGCCCCCGTAGGATCCAGCAGCTGACGACCGGAACCACCAGGGAGACTGCGATGGCCAGGCAGGCCCGCGCGCTGGCGACCCGCCAGACGGTGCTGCGCGCCGCGGCCGAGGTGTTCGACGAGCGCGGCTACGCGGGCGCCACCATGGCCGAGATCCTGGACCGGGCCGGGGTCACCAAGGGCGCGCTCTACTTCCACTTCCCGTCCAAGGAGGAGCTGGCGCTCGCCGTGATCGAGGGCCAGGGCGCCTGGCTGGCCACCTGGCAGCCGACCTCCGACAGCCCGATGCAGACCGTGATCGACCTCGGACACGCCTTCGCCCACTCGCTGCTGGACGACCCGCTGCTGCGCGGCTCGATCCGGCTGACCATCGAGCACGGCACCTTCACCCAGCCGCAGATCGGCGCCTACCAGGGCTGGACGGACGCGGCGCGGGAGCTGCTGGAGCGGGCCCGGGACGCCGGCGAACTGCGGCCTGGGGTGCGGCCGGAGGCCGCCGCGGGCGTGATCACCGGCGCGGTGACCGGCATCCAGCTCAGCTCGCAGGTCCTGACCGACCGCAAGGACCTGCTGCGACGGATGGCCGACCTCTGGACGCTGCTGCTGCCCGGACTGGTCGAGCCGCGGACCCTCGCCCGGCTGAACACCTTCGACTTCGACCGGGACCGGGGTCAGGCACCCCGGGCGGCCCGGATCCGGTAGTCCGCCACCCGGTCGGCGGGGACGAGGGACGGCAGGGCCGCCGTCCAGAGACCGCCCACCGCCTCGGCGGCCAGCCGGCCGGTGGACTCGGCGGCGAACAACACCAGCCCGGCCGCCAGGGTGGTCAGCAGCCCGGCCGCCTGCTCCCGGTCCAGCCCGGGCCGCAGCTCGCCGGCGGCGGCGGCGCGGTCGAGCAGGGTGCGGAAGACGGCGGTCAGGCTCCACCACGCGTCCGCCGAGGGCTCCGGCGGCGAACCGGCCGGCGACACCACCGCCCCCACCCCGCAGCCGGCCGGGCGTCCGCCGAGGCCGAGCAGCACACCGGCCCGGACGACCACGTCCTCGCGCAGCAGCCGGGCCAGTTCGTGGGTGAGGTCGAGGAGTTCCTGGACGGCCGGTCCCCGGCCGCGCAGCGCCCGCAGCACGGCCAGGCCGATGGTGTCGGCGGCCGCGGTGCGGACCCCGTCCGCGAGCGCCTGCTTGGAGACGAAGTGGAAGTAGAGCGCGCCCTTGCTGACACCCGCCCGGCGGCTGATGTCGACCAGGCTCGCCGACTCGAAGCCCGCGTCGGCGAAGGTGTCCGCCGCCGCGAGCAGCACGGCCTGCCTGGTCCGCCCCGCCCGTTCCTGCTTGGCCACTCGGTCCCTCCGGCCCCCGGCCGTGGCGAGCTCCGGCTCGCCCGGTTGCTGTCACGGCGCCGTCGTCGATGGTGCGGCGCCTCTGCGGACCGTCGGTGGCGCGCCGCGCCCGCCCGAAACCGCATGGTTGGTATCTAATCTAGCCCCTGTCCGACCCCCGCCGTCCAGAGGGGACCGACCCCCGTCCAAGGTCCTGGGCGGGCCGCCCGGACGTTGCCGCAGGCCGGGACCCGGGTACGGTGAACCCGTCGGGCGCGCGCGGGCGGCCACCCCGCGGAACGAGCAGAAACCGGGTGGCCTGTATGTTTTGCCCAGGCCGCCCGTACGGCCGGCCGACCGACACCCGGGAGTGGGGCCAGTCATGCCAGTGTTCACCGCGATGGACGGCGACGCCCCGTATCCCCACCCCGGCCCCGCGCATCCCAGCCCGCGCCGCTACGACTTCCACGAACGGACCGTCTCCCGCCAACTGGTCCACCGCTCCTCGGTCGCCGAAGTACTCATCACCGGCTGGCAGTCCACCGGCCCGTACGACTTCCTGCTGGGCGCCCAGTGGCCCCGGCTGCACGGCTTCTACCGGCTGCCCGGCGACCGGCACCACGACCCGGTGCTGATGGCCGAAACCGTCAGGCAGGCCGCCCTGCTGGTCGGGCATGCCGGTTTCGGCGTCCCCCACGACCACCACGCCGTCCTCGACGAACTCGGCTACACCCTCGGCCCGGCCGGACTCGACGGCCTGGCGGTCGGCGCCGCCCCCACCGAGCTGATGCTCAGGATCAGCTGCCACGACGTCCGGATGCGGCACGGCCGGCTGGTCGCGCTGCGGGTGCACGCGGAGATCGAACGCGACGGCCGCCCGGTCGGCCGCGGTGTCGGGGGCCTGCGGATCCTCTCCCCCGCCGCCTACGACCGGCTGCGCGGCCCCGGCCGCCCGGCCGCCCCGCCGCGGATCCCGGAGCAGGTCGTGGCGCCGGAACTGGTGGGCCGCCAGCAGGCCGCCGACGTGGTGCTCGGCCCCGCGCTGCTGCCCGGCAGCTGGCTGCTGCGCGCCGACGCCGCCCACCCGGTGCTGTTCGACCCGATGGACCCGGCGCCGGGGCACCTGCCCGGAATGCTCGTCCTGGAGGCCGCCCGGCAGGCCGCCCAGCGTCTGCACCACCCGGACCGGGTGGTGCCGGTGGACCTGGTGACGGCCTTCCACGACCCGATCGCACCGGACCGCCCCTGTGTGGTGCGGGTCGTCCAGGAGGCCGGGCCGGAGTCCGGTCAGGACGGCCGCGGCGGACGCCGGGCGCCCGTGCGGGTCGTCCTGGTCCAGGACGGCCGCACGGTGGCCGAGGTCCGGCTGATCGGAGCCCCGGCCGACGGTGCCCCCGCCGGCGGCGGCAAGGCCGCGGCGGCCCCGGCCCCCGCCCGCCGCGGTCTGCCGCTCGCCAGCTGAACCGGCGCCCCCGCTTCCCCGCTCCCCCGGTCTGCCGGCGCCCCGCCCCGCTGTCCCGGCCGGGTCAGGCCGCCACCAGCGCCGACGACGGCCGCCCCGCGTGCATCACGCTGAGGTTCTCCGCCAGCCGCCCCGGGTCCTGCGTCAGCCAGAGCCGCAGCGCGGCGCCCAGCATCGCGCTGGCCGAACCGATCCGCACCTGCGTCACCTGGGCGATCCGGGCCGCGCCCGGCACCAGCAGGTCGGCCAGCGGCGTCGGCAGCCAGACGGTCAGCGCGCACGGCGCGGGGGCCGCGAGGGCTCCCAGCAGCCGGTGGGCGTCGGCCGGCGAGACGAACGTCGGGATGATGTCCAGCAGAGCGTCGGCCACCACCTCGGACACGTCGCTGCGGTGCCCCTGGGCGAGCCGGCGGAGCAGCAGCTGCTCGGCGGCGGTGATTCGGACGGTCAGCATGACCTCGTCGCACTCCATTGCGCGATTTCCTCCTCAGTTCCTCCCCGTGCCGGACCGGGTGGCCCGGCACGCACTACCCCCGTCGCACCTCGGCCCGGCTTCCTCGTCTGGAGCGCCGGGCCGGTGGGTGGTTCCGTTCCGGTCAGAGCCCCGCGTAGGAGTGCTTGCCGGTCACGAAGATGTTCACGCCGTAGTAGTTGAACAGCCAGCAGGCGAAGGCGCCGAGGGCCAGGTAGGCGGCCTTGCGTCCCTTCCAGCCGGCCGTGGCGCGGGCGTGCAGGTAGCACGCGTAGGCGACCCAGGTGATGAACGACCAGGTCTCCTTCGGGTCCCACTCCCAGTACTTGCCCCAGGCGGCCTCGGCCCAGATCGCGCCCGCGATGATGGTGAAGGTCCAGAGCGGGAAGACCAGCGCGTTGATCCGGTAGGACAGCTTGTCCAGGGTCGAGGCGGCGGGCAGCCGGCGCCAGATCGACGGCGAGGTGCCGAGCGGGCCCTTGGCCAGGCCGGCCGCCGTCCGCCTGTCGAAGGAGTCCTTGCCCAGGTAGAGCAGGGTCGTGATGAACGCCGCGTAGAAGGCGCCGCCGCAGACGATCGCGGTGGAGACGTGGATCGCCAGCCAGTACGAGTGCAGGGCCGGGACGAGCTGCTCGGACTCGGTGTACAGCACCTCGGTCGCGATGCCGAGGGTGAGCACGACGGCCAGGGTGACCGGCAGGCCGAGCCAGCGGACCTGCTTCTTCGCGAGCAGCAGGCCGACGAAGGCCAGCGTCATGGCGAGCGCGAAGGCGCAGGAGAACTCGTACATGTTGCCCCACGGCCAGCGGGACACCGAGAGGCCGCGGGTGAGGACGCCGCCCACGTGCAGCAGCAGGCCGAGGACGGTGAGCGAGACCGCGATCCGGCCGGACAGGTCGGCCCTCTCGCTGGTGCCGGCCGCGCCGGGGCCGTCGACCTCCTCGTCGCCGCGCCCGCTGGTCACCACCGTCGCGCCCTCGCCGGCCAGCGCCGTGCGGGTGAGCGTGGTGGTGCCGCCGCCGGCCGAGGCGACGGTGACGGTGACCTTCTTGGCGCCCTTGGCCGCGGCCTCCGCCGCGGCGACGGTCCCGGCCAGGCCCGCCTGCTCGGTGGAGCGGACGGCGACGGTGCCCTTGGCACCGAAGGTCCACTCGAACATGTAGGCGAACATGGCGATCAGGTAGACCGCCATCGCCGAGTAGATCAGCTTGTTGGACAGGTCGGCCAGCTGCGGGTCGACCGACGAGGCGAGGTGCACCGTCTACTCCTTGGAGTTCTGATCGGCGGGAACTGCGGATTCTGCGGATGCCGAGGCCTCGTCGGCCTCCGCCGAGCCGTCCTCGGAGCCGTCCTCGGACTCGGGCTCGTTCCCGGACTCGTTACCGGGCTCGTTCCCGGACTCGGGCTCGTTCCCGGACTCGTTACCGGGCTCGTTCCCGGACTCGGGCTCGTTACCGGGCTCGGGCTCGGGCTCGGGCTCGTTACCGGGCTCGTCGTCGAGCGCCGGGGCGTCGTCCTGGAGGTCCACCGCGAGCGCGGCCAGCTCCTCGGCGATCTTCGCCGACTCGCTCCGGCCCAGCCCGGCCAGTTCGACCTGCGTGCCGCCGCCCGGCAGGGCCACCGCCCGCACCCAGATCCGGCGCCGCTGGATGAACAGCGAGCCGATCAGGCCGGCGATCGCCAGCACCGCGCCGGTCAGCGCGATCACGTTCCCCGGACGGTGCGAGACATTGAAGCTGGCCCAGTGCCGGTAGCCCTCGAAGGTGACCGAGCCGTAGCCGTCCGGCAGCTCCCAGACCTCGCCCGGCTTCATCCGGACCTTGGCCGGCTGGCCGTCCTGCTGGAGCTGGGTCAGGTTCTTCGTGTTGAGCTGGTAGATGTTCTGCGGCAGGCCGGAGTCGGTGCCCAGGTCGCCCGCGTAGGCGTTGAGCACGAGCACCGGGTCCGCGTCACCGGGGAACAGCGAGCGCGGGCCGGTGTTCCGGTCGAAGGCCACCGGGGCGGTCGGCAGGAAGAAGCCGGACAGGCCCAGCTGGGTGCGCTTCCCGTCCTTGTCCCCGTAGTCGGAGACCTTGATGACGCCGGTGGAGGTCAGGTTGCCGTCCTGCGGCAGGAACGGGGTGGCGCCGGTGTAGACCACGTCGCCGGCGGCGTTGTGCACGGTGATCCGCGGGGCGTAGCCGTGCCCGATCAGGAAGAACTTGCTGCCGCCGATCTCCAGCGGGTGGTTGACCTCGATCTTCCCCTGCTTGAGCTTCGCCGGGTCGCTGCCCTCGTAGTAGTCGACGTTCGCGGTGAACTCCCGCGCGCTGCCGATCTGCGAGCCGTTGCTCTGGAACTTCGAGGTGAACCTGTTCAGCTTCACGTAGAAGGGGTCGAGGTCCTCGGTCCCGTAGAACCGGGTGCCGGTGAAGTCGTCGAGCTGGGTGATCGTGTTCGAGTAGCCCTCGCCCTCGACCAGCAGCTTGCCGCCGGTGCCGCTGGCCAGGCTCGCCCAGGCGAAGCCGCCGAGCAGCGCGAACAGCGACAGGTGGAAGACCAGGTTGCCGACCTCGCGCAGATAGCCCTTCTCGGCCGCCACCGCGCCGCCGTCCAGGTGCGCCCGGAAGCGCCGCCCGCGCAGCAGCCGGTGGGCGGCGGCGTTGACGGCCGCGGCGTCCGCGTCCGTCCGCCAGGCCGCGTACACCGGCATCCGGGTCAGGTTGCGCGGCGCCGCCGGCGGCCGGGAGCGCAGCACCCCGACGAACTGCCAGGTGCGCGGCACGATGCAGCCGGCCAGCGAGACGAACAGCAGGATGTAGATCGCGGAGAACCAGGCCGAGCTGTAGACGTCGAACAGCTGGAGCTTCTGGTAGATCGGCGCGACCGTGGTGTGCTGCGCCTTCCAGGTCTCGACCTTGAACTGGTTCTGACCGTTCTGCGGGATCAGCGAGCCGGGGATGGCCGCCAGCGAGAGCAGGAAGAGCAGGATCAGCGCGACCCGCATCGAGGTCAGCTGGCGCCACATCCAGCGCAGCCAGCCGACCACGCCGATACCGGTCGGGCCGTCGGACTCGGCCGGGGCGGTGGTGAGCCGCTCGGCGGCTTCCTCGGTGGCGCGCTGCGCCGGGTCACCGACCCGTTCACGGTCGGTCGTCGTGTTGGTCACGGGTCAGATTCCGATCTGGAAGCCGGCGAACTGGTTCTGCAGGTCACTCACCATGGCGTCCCAGACTCCGGTGACCAGCAGCAGACCGACCACGACGAGCATGCCGCCGCCGATCCGCATGACGAGCGGGTAGTGCCGCTTCACCCAGCCGAAGGCGCCCAGCGCCCGGCGGAAGGCCAGCGCGGCCACGATGAACGGTACGCCGAGGCCCAGGCAGTAGAAGACCATCAGCAGCGCACCGCGCCGGGCGTCGGCCTGGTTGAGCGCGAGGTTGGTGACGGTGGCCAGGGTCGGCCCCATGCACGGGGTCCAGCCGACCCCGAAGACCACACCGAGCAGCGGCGCGCCGAGCAGCCCGACCACCGGGCGGCGGTGGGTGCGCACCTCGCGCATGCTCAGGCCGGGCACCAGCCCCATGAAGGCCAGGCCCATCACGATGGTGAGCGCCCCGAGCACCTTGCTGATGACCGCCTGGTGCTCCTTGAGCGTGTCGCCGAACTGGCCGAACAGCGCGCCGCTGGAGACGAAGACGGCGGTGAAGCCGAGGATGAACAGCCCCGCGCCGGCCAGCATCCGCCCGCGCCGGGCCCCGCGCGCGTCGGCGAGGTCGGCGGCCGAGAAGCCGGTCACGTAGGAGAGGTAGCCGGGGACGAGCGGCAGCACGCAGGGCGAGAAGAACGACACCAGGCCCGCCGCCAGCGCGATCGGCGCCGCGACCAGCAGCGCCCCGCTCTGGATGGTCCCGATGTTGTCGGCGAGCTGCAGCGTCCCGTTCACCGCTGCTGCTCCGCCAGCACCGGCTGGAGCATCGTCTCGAGGGCGTCGTCGGTCTGGCCGCCGACGGCCCGGGCGGCGAGCCGGCCGTCCCGGTCGATCACCAGGGTGGTCGGGATGGACTGCGGGTTGAGGCTGCCCTTGGGGAACTTGAGCAGCTGGGCGCCGGCCGGGTCGTAGATGCTGGGGAAGGTGACGCCCTTCTCCTGCTCGAAGCGGACGGCGTTCTTGATCTCGGTGTCCCGGGTGTTGATCCCGAGGAACTGCACGCCCTGGTCCTTGTACTTGTCCCAGATCCGCTGGAGGTCGTCGGCCTCCGAGCGGCACGGGCCGCACCAGGAGCCCCAGACGTTCAGCACGACGACCTTGCCCCGGTAGTCGGAGAGCTTGGCCGGGGCGCCCTCCAGGGTGTCACCGCCGATGTCGGGCGCTTCCTGGCGGTGGCCGACGGCGGCGGTGGAGATGTTGCTGCCCTTGGCGGTGACGAAACCGATCTGTCCGTCACCACTGGCCGAGGAGCCGGAGGAACTGCAGGCGGTGAGGACCAGCGCGGCTGCGGCGGCGGTGACCGCGGCGGCGGCGAGACGGGGACGGAGGCGCGTCGTGCCAGACATGTGAAAAGTTTCGCATGGAGTCACGGGCAGGTACCGGGGGGTCCGGCATTGTCTGCCGGACCCCCTCTGACCTGCGGTGGGATCGCACTGCGGGGTGTCGCGGGAGTGTGACCCAGGTCTTACTCACACGGCTCTTACACCGAATCGGGAACCATGAGCACCGTTCCGATCGTCCGGGCCTCCTCGGCGTACCCGGAACCGGACACCCCCGGACACCCCCGGATCGGCGCCCGACCGGCGCAGGCTCGGCCCGCTGACCCGCCGGCCCGCCCCTGACCGGCCCCGGAGCCGGCGTCAGGCGCCGAAGCTCTTGCCCACCGGCTTGCTCTTGCCGCCCTTGCCGACCAGATGGGCCGGCAGCAGGTCGCGGGCCGGCTCGCGGTAGCCCACCGAGACGATCCGGTCGCCCTCGTAGGTGAAGCTGGTCAGCGAGGCCAGCGAGCACTGCCGGTTGCGCGGGTCGTGCCAGAGCCGGCGCCGCTCCACGAAGGAGCGGACGATCCAGATCGGCAGCTGGTGGCTCACGCAGACCGCCTCGTGCCCCCGCGCGGCGTCCCGGGCGGCGGCCAGCGCGCCCATCATCCGCACCGCCTGCTCCAGGTACGGCTCGCCCCAGGAGGGCTTGAACGGGTTGGTGAGGTACTTCCAGTAGGACGGGTTGCGCAGCGAGCCGTCGCCCACTCCGAAGGTCCTGCCCTCGAAGATGTTCTCCGCCTCGATCAGCCGCTCGTCCGACGCGAGGTCCAGACCGTGGGACCGGGCGATCGGCGTGGCGGTCTCCTGGGCGCGCTCCAGCGGGGACGCCACCACGTGGGTGATGTCCCGCCCGGCCAGGTCCTCGGCGACCCGCTCGGCCATCTCCCGGCCCAGTTCGGACAGCCGGTAGCCCGGGAGACGGCCGTAGAGGACGCCCTCCGGGTTGTGCACCTCACCGTGCCGCATCAGATGGACGACGGTGATGTCCTTGGCGCTCACTTCTCAGTACTCCTGGGACTCGTAAGGGCTGGTCGCTGGGCCGGTGGGCCCGGGCGGTGGCTCAGGCGGTGGCTCAGGCGGTGGCTTCGGCGGCGGCCCGGGCGGCGGCGGGCAGGGCGGCGGCGATCCGCTCGATCGCCCGCTCGTCGTGCGCCGAGGAGACGAACCAGGACTCGAAGGCGGACGGCGGCAGGTAGACGCCCCGGGAGAGCATCGCGTGGAAGAACGCGGTGAAGCGGAAGGACTCCTGGGCCTTCGCCCCGTCGTAGTCGGTCACGGCGTCCTCGGTGAAGAACACCGAGAACATGTTCCCGGCGGTCTGCAGCCGGTGCGTCACGCCCTCCTTGGCGAGCGCGGCGGAGACCAGGCCGGAGACCTCGGCGGCGACCCGGTCGACGGCCGTGTAGACCTCGTCGGTGCAGCCCCGCAGCTGGGCCAGGCCGGCCGCGGTGGCGATCGGGTTCCCGGAGAGCGTGCCGGCCTGGTAGACCGGGCCGGCCGGGGCGAGGTGGCCCATCACGTCGGCGCGACCGCCGAAGGCCGCCGCCGGGAAGCCGCCGCCCATGACCTTGCCGAAGGTCAGCAGGTCGGGCGCCCAGCCCTCGTGCGCCGCCTCCAGGCCGTACCAGCCCGCCTTCGACACGCGGAAGCCGGTCATCACCTCGTCGGAGACGAACAGCGCGCCGTTCTCCCGGCAGAGCCGGGCCAGGCCGCCGTTGAAGCCGGGCAGCGGCGGGACGACGCCCATGTTGCCGGGCGAGGCCTCGGTGATCACGCAGGCGATCTCGCCGGGGTTGGCCCGGAAGGCCGCCTCGACGGCGGCGAGGTCGTTGTACGGCAGCACGATGGTGTCGCCGGCCTGGGCGCCGGTGACGCCCGGGGTGTCCGGCAGGCCGAAGGTGGCGAGCCCGGATCCGGCGGCGGCCAGCAGCGCGTCCACGTGGCCGTGGTAGCAGCCGGCGAACTTCACGACCTTGGCCCGGCCGGTGAAGCCCCGGGCCAGCCGGATCGCCGACATGGTGGCCTCGGTGCCGGAGGAGACCAGGCGGACCTGCTCGACCGGGGCGATCCGGGCGACGATCTCCTCGGCCAGCTCGACCTCGCCCTGCCCGGGCGTGCCGAAGGAGGTGCCGCGGGAGACCGCGTCCCGCACCGCGTCCAGGACGGCGGGGTGCGCGTGGCCGAGGATCATCGGGCCCCACGAGCAGACCAGGTCGACGTACTCGCGGCCGTCGGCGTCGGTCAGGTAGGGGCCGGTTCCGGACACCATGAAGCGCGGCGTACCGCCGACGGCGCGGAAGGCGCGCACCGGGGAGTTCACGCCGCCGGGCGTGACGACCGAGGCACGATCGAAGAGCGACTGGGACTGGGGGGCTTCGTAGGGGTAGCTCACGGGAGACATGGTCTCAAATCGTGTCCTTCACCTCTGCATGTCGGACCTCATCATCTGGAACGATGATCCGGGCACCCGAGTCTGTACGGTTATCCGTACAACAGGGCCCCTGGCTGCAACGGCCACCCGGACCAGTCAGACTATGTACCCGGAGTGTCTCCGGGGTTCGGCCGGCCGCGAGGGTGGGCAGGAACTCCGGGTCGATACAGGGGTGTGAAGAGGACTGCCGCGTACCGCGACTGGGTACGGCGGCGCATGACGGGTAAGGAGCACGTCCGGAGGACACCGGGCGTGCGGGGGTCTGTCGATTCCGGCGAATTCCGGTGAGGATGGTCCGAGTGTCCGAGGCGCAGGACGGCTACGACGAGGCCGCGGGTGGCCCCCGCCGGCCCGCCGAGACCGCACGCGGGGGTACGGGAGCGGGAACGGGGCGTGGCGGCCGTGGCCGTGAGAGGCGGGGTGAGGGACGCGTGGGGGTGACGTACAAGTACTTCGGCGCACCCGACCGGGCGACCGCGGCCCGGGTCCCGACCGCACTGGGCCCCGGCGGGCTCGGCCTGGACGCGGGCGAACTCGGCTCGCTCGGCCGGCTCGGCGATCTGATGGAGACCAGCGGCTCGCCCAACGGCCATCTCTCCACCAAGATCAAGCCGGAGACCATGAGCGCGATGGTCCTCACCGGCATCCAGGGCGTGCCGCTGCACCAGGTGCCCCCGCTGGAACTGGTCGTGCTGCACCCGGACTACGCCGTCGTCCAGCTCCCCCACAACGTCGTCGAACCGCTGCGGAAGGCCGACGAGACCGAACTCGGCGCCGCCGCCTTCATCTGGTCCACCGTCCCCGACCGCCGGGGCCCGCGCGACGCCTTCGTGATCTACAGCATGCTGCACGAGTGGCAGGACTTCGCCAACCGCCTCCACGACGCGGGGCACCAGCTGTACTGCCTGGTCTGGCCCTGACCCACCGGCTTCGCGGAACGTTCGACGGGCGGGCTCCCGGCACCACGCCGGGGCCCGCCCGTCGGTTTCGGGAGAGGCGCAAGGACAGGCGTCGGAGAGGCGCAGGGACAGGCGTCGGGACAGGCGTCGGGACGAGGCGCAGGGACAGGCGTCGGGGGGTCAGCCGCCGGAGCCGTAGCTGGTGTTGGCGCAGATGTCGTCGTCCGCCGAGCGGGCTTCGTCGGTGACCGAGCTGGGCAGCGGGGCGGGGGCGGCCGGGGCCGCCGGGGTGCCCGGGGCGGCCGTGCCGGCGCCGCCGTTGGCGTCGGCGTAGTCCTTGCCGAGGACGACGCTGATGCCGGCCGCCGTGGTGGAGGTGAGGGTGGCCCCCGGGAACAGCGCGGCGACCTTCTCGGCGTTGGCCTTCTGCCCGGCGCCGTACTCGATCGTCGTGGTGAGCTTGTTGGTGGACTTCGCCTGGTTGACGCCGGTGACGGTGAACTGCGCCGCCTTCAGTGCCTCACCCGCCTTGGCGCCCAGCCCGTTGACGGTCGTTCCGTTGTAGACCGCGACCCTGATCGGGGCCGCCGTGGTGCGCGCGGGCGGCGCGGTGGTGGTCGGCGGGGCCTCCGGGGTGGCCGCCGGGGCCTCCGGTGCGGCGGGCGCGGCGGCCTGCTCGCCGGTGGCGTCCTTGCCGTCCAGGGTGCGGTCGGCCTTGATCGCCTCCCACAGCCGGTCCACGTCGGGCTTCACCAGGTCGAGGTTGGCGTCGCTGAAACGCCACGGCGGGGTCACGAACTTGAGGTCGTGCAGGTCGATGTTCTTCAGCGAGAGGGCGAAGGACATCAGCTTGTCGACCGAGTTGAGCCCCTCGTCCACCCGCAGCGACTTGGTGGCCGCGTCGGCCAGCGGCAGCAGGGTGGTGGGCTCCAGGCCCTTCTTCTTCACCGTGCTGATCATCGAACTCATGAAGGCCTGCTGGCGTTTCATCCGGCCGATGTCGGAGCCGTCGCCGATGCCGTGCCGCAGCCGGACGTAGTCGAGCGCCTTCTGGCCCTCCACCTTCTGCCGTCCGGCCGGGAGGACCTGGGCGCCCCTCTTCTGGAGGTTCGGGTTGATGTCGTTCTCGTAGATGACCTTGGGCAGGCAGACCTCGACGCCGCCCACGGCCTTGGTCATCGCCGCGAAGCCCGAGAAGTCGACCACCAGGGTGTGGTCGACCCGGATCCCGGTGAGCTTCTCCACCGTGTTCTGGGTGCAGGCGGCGTTGCCCTCCGAGGAGTCGCCCTGCGAGAACGCGGCGTTGAACAGGATGTCCTTGCCCTTCTGCTCCTTGGTCCACTTGCCGTTGGGGAGCTTGCAGGGCGGGATGGTCACCAGGGTGTTGCGCGGGATCGAGACGCCGATGGCGTTCTTGTGGTCGGCGTAGACGTGCAGCAGGATCGTGGTGTCCGAGCGGGCGCCCTCGGCGTCGCCGCCGCCGAGGTCGGCGTTGCCGGCGCCCCGGCTGTCGGAGCCGATCAGCAGGATGTTCACCGGCTTGTTGCCGTTGGCGTCCGCCGCGGACTCCGGCGGGCGGTCCTTGCTGAGCCCGTCCGAGTCGATGGTCTTGATGTTGCCGTTGAGCTTGAAGTAGATCACCCCGCCGGTCCCGGCTATGAGCACCAGGGCGCCCACGGCCGTCCAGCCGACGATCTTCTTGAGGTTGCGCTCGGGCTTCTTGCCGCGCCCGCCGGCCTTGCGGTGGCCCGAGCCGTTCGGCCCGCCGTCGCCGCCCGGTCCGCCCCGGCCCCTGCCCTGGGCCGCGCGCCTGGCCTCGGCCCGGCCGCCGGTCCTGGGCGCCGGGATCGAGCCACCGGCGCCGGCCGTACCGGTACCGGGACCGCCCGCCGCAGCGCCGTCCGCGGAGCCGCTCGCGGGAGCGCCCGAACCCGCCGAGCCGGTCGGGTCCTCCGAACGCGGCCTGGCCACGCTGGACCGACTCCTGTCTCGGCGACCCGACATCCCCGCACCTCTCACGGCTGTGTCCTCGAACGATCGGCGGCCAGGACGTCCACCCCGGCGCCAGGTGGAGCATACAAGCCGACCGGAAACGCCCTGTCCCCGCTCCGGGGCCGCGAGGTCGCGGGCGGCCCCGGAGGTGCCCTCACTTCTTGGGACGCGGCAGCAGCGCGGTGACGGCGAAGGCCAGGGCCAGCAGCCCGGCGGCGACCGTGAAGGCGAGCCGGAAGCCTCCGGTGAGCGCCTCCGCCGCGGGCCGGCCGGCGGCGGCCAGGGCGTCGCCGCGGGAGGTGGCCAGGGTCGAGAGCACCGCCACCCCGAGCGCGGCACCGACCTGCTGAGTGGTGTTGAACAGCCCGGAGGCCGTCCCGGCGTCCTCCTCGCCCGCGCCGGACATGCCCAGCGCGGCCAGTCCGGAGAGCACCAGCCCGCCACCGCCGACGAGCAGCATGGTCGGCAGCAGGTCGACGAGGTAGCCCGCGTCGGCGGGCAGCCGCGCCAGCAGGCCGAGCGCCGCGACCAGCAGTCCGAGGCCGGCCAGCAGGACGGCGCGCTCGCCGAACCGGGCGCTCAGCCGGGCGGAGAGCAGCAGGGAGACGGCGCCGATGGCGACGGCGGCCGGGAGCATGGCGAGACCGGTGGCGGCGGCCCCGTAGCCACGCACGTTCTGCAGGTAGAGGGCCACCAGGACCTGGAAACCGAACATCCCGGAGATGACCAGCACCTGCACCGCGTTGGCGGTGGAGACGGCCCGCGAGCGGAACATCCGCAGGGGCAGCAGCGGCGTCGCGGCCAGGGCCTGCCGGACCAGGAAGCCGGCCAGCAGGGCCAGCGCGAGCGCACCGAGGCCGAGGGTCCGCGCGGAGGTCCAGCCGTGCTCGGCGGTGCCGACGACGGTGTAGATGCCGAGCATCAGCGCCGCCGTGATCAGCACCGCGCCCAGGGTGTCGGCGCCGGCCCGCAGCCCGGGGCCGCGGTCGGGGGCCAGGACGCGCAGCGCCAGCAGGGCGGCGGTCAGGCCGAGCGGCAGGTTGATCAGGAAGATCCAGTGCCAGTCCAGCGCCTCGGTGAGGACCCCGCCGAGCACCTGGCCGATCGACGCGCCGGCCGCGCCGACGAAGCTGAACGCGCCGATGGCGCGGCCTCGCTCGCCCGGCTCGGGGAAGAGCGTGACGAGCATGCCGAGGCTGACCGAGGAGGCCAGGGCGCCGCCGACGCCCTGCAGGAAGCGGGCGGCGATCAGCAGCTCCGGGCCGGTGGCGAGGGCGCACAGCAGCGAGGCCGCCGTGAACACCACCAGCCCGGCGACGAACACCTTCCGGCGTCCGACGAGGTCCCCGAGCCGGCCGGCGAGCAGGAGCAGCCCGGCGAAGGCGATCAGGTAGGCGTTGACGGTCCAGGTCAGACCGGCGGGGGTGAAGCCGAGGTCCTGCTGGATGGCCGGCAGGGCGACGGTGACGATCGAGCCGTCCAGGACGATCATCAGCATCCCCGCGCAGAGCACCGCCAGGGCGAGGGCCCGTGAGCGGGTGGAGGCGGTCGTGCTCGGCGCGGGCCTGCTCGGCGCGGTCGCGGTCGCGGTCGACGTGGTCGTGGTCGTGGTCGGCGCGGTCGTGGCCGACGCGCGAGTCGTCGTGGCATGCGTGGTCATGGCGGGGTCTCCCGGTGGGTCGAGTACCGGGTAAGACGCTAGCAGATGGTTTTGTTGTGGACTATCTCTTCCAAGAGAATCTTCCTCGGGATGATCCTCTTCGTGGCATCAGCCTCGGGAACGACGGGCCCGGCGGACCGTCCGCTCGCTCTCCACCGGCTCCGCCAGCGGCCCGCCCACCAGCCGGGTCAGCGCCGCGACGAAGGCGGTGCGCTCGCCCTCCGGCAGCGCCTCCAGCACGTCCCGGTGCACCCGGTCGGCGATCGCCGTACCCCGCTCGACGGCCCGCTCGCCCGCCGCGGTCACCGAGATGATCCGGGCCCGGCGGTCGGCGGCGGACGGCCGGCGCTCGGCCAGCCCGGCCTTCTCCAGCTCGTCGACGGTCACCACCATCGTGGTCTTGTCCAGGTCCGCCAGCTCGGCCAGCTGGATCTGGGTGCGCTCGGCCTCCATCGCGTGGAACAGCACGCAGTACGCGCGGGGTGTGATCCCGAGCTCGGTGAACGCGGCCGACATCCGGGTCGCGAGCACATGGCTGGCGTGGTCCAGCAGGCCGGAGATGTCACGGATCTGCCGCACGGGCGGGCTGGTCGTCATGGCTCCGAGGTTAGCAACGACCGTCCGCCGACGGACGATCCCGTGCGGGACTGTTTCCGCACGGCCCGGGCACCCGGCGCCCGGACACCCGCGCGCCGGGGTGCCGCCGGGCTACGGAATGCCGAGCTCGAACAGCGCGTACCCCGCGTACCAGCCGGCCGCCACCGCCGGCACCGCGAACAGCCCGGCCACCGTGCTCGGCCGCAGCCGGCGCAGCGCCACCGCCAGGCCGACGCACAGCGGGAAGGCCGGCAGCAGGTAGCGGGAGATGTTGCCGTAGATCTGGTTACTGCTCAGCGCCATGAAGACGGTCAGCAGCGTGTAGACCACCAGGACCAGCGGCGGCCGAAGCCTCAGCAGCAGCACCAGCAGTCCGGGCAGCGCGATCAGCAGGCACACCGCGATCAGGTCCGGCGCCGGATTGGACTGCCAGAACGTCCAGTGCCCGGTGACCGTGTCCAGGGTGCTGCTCAGGGTGGACGCGCCCCAGTCGAAGTAGCGGTTCCAGGCGCCGCGCTGGAGCTTGAAGTAGCCGGTCCAGTCGCCCATCCGCCAGCCGACCCAGGCGATGTAGCCGAGCATGCCCCACGGGGTGATCAGCATCGCGATCAGCGGCCGGGCCACCCCGTCGGTGCGCCGCACCAGCGCCACCAGCGCGGAGATCGAGACCGCGGCGATCACCGTGGCCGCCGTCGGCCGGTTGAGACCGGCGACCAGGGCGAGGACGCCGGCGGCCGGCCAGCGGCGGGTCATCACGCAGTAGCAGGCCCAGGCCGAGAGGGCGACGAACAGGGAGTCGGAGTAGACCGCCCACTCCACGCCCGAGCCCGGGAACAGTCCCCAGATCACCGCGGCGGTCACACCGGCCCGGAAGCCGCCGAGCCGCTCCGCGATCGCGAAGATCCCGGCGGCGGCGACGAAGGAGGCCAGCACCGAGACGACGATCCCCGAGCCGTACGGTCCGAGCCCGGTCACCGCGCCGACCAGCCGCATCAGCCAGGGGTAGAGCGGGAAGAACGCCGCCGAGTTCTCGTAGTAGGTGGCCAGCGGGTAGCCGTGCAGCGGGATCAGCTGCGGGTCGTAGCCGTTCTCCGCGATCCGCTGGTACCAGATGCCGTCCCAGGTGCCGAGCACGTCCCAGGGGCGGGCGCCGCCGCCGCGTCCGGGGTCCTTCTTCAGGAAGTCCTCGGTGTGCGAGAGCAGCAGCAGGAAGACGGTCAGCCCGGTCGCCTTGACCACCGCGTACGCGCCGAGCGCCGGCGCGAAGCGGTCGACCAGGGCGCCGATCCGGCCCGGCCCCGGGGCCGGGGTGTCCGGCCGACCGTTCTCCTCCGGGTCCACCGACCCGGACGGCGGCGGGTCGGACGACGGGGAGGACGACGAGGGCACGCCCGCGCCACCGCCCGACGACTCGGTGCTCGATGCCGTGCTCATCAGCTCTGGTACTCCCCGCCCCACTCGCGTCCGGCGCGCCGACCGACACCGCGACGCCGGGCGAGCCTACGACACCCCGCCCGCCGCACGGGTGGGCAGCCCGTCCCGTGGCCGGGCGGGCGGGTCGTGGACGGACCGGCCGCAGGGGTGGCGGCAGGCCGGACCCGGCCTGCCGCCGGAAGCCGGCGGTGCTGACGGCGACCGCCGTCGGCACCGGGGGCGGCAACGCCGCGAGCCGCCACTCCGCACCCCAGGAGGGAAGCGCGGGAGCGGCGGCTCGCACCGGCCGGACCGAGGAACGATCAGCCGTGGTTGACGCAGGTGTTGCCGAAGGCCGGGTTCAGCAGACCGACGATGTCGATCGTGTTGCCGCACAGGTTGACCGGCACGTGCACCGGAATCTGCAGCTGGTTGCCGGAGATGACACCGGGGGAGCCGGCAGCGACACCCTCCGCGCCGGAGCTGGCCATCGCGGAACCGGCACCGGCGGCCACGATGCCGACAACAGCGGCGCCGACGGCGGCCGTCTTCTTGATGCTCATGAGGAGCCTCCTGACTGTTCGACAGAGATGCACGGGGAGTGCGACATCTCCAACGAGACCCGGTCGAGGCGGTTGCGAGGGCATGCCCACTGTCACCCATCCGGAGGAACGGAGCCTCGTCCGGGCATTCGGGTGACTACCGAGTCCGACCGTTTCCCCCGGCGCACTGCCTCGTTCTCACAGTCGGAACACGCTCCACCGCCCGCTACGACGAGGAGATCCGCCGCCGGTCCAAGCCCGTCCGGAATTCCTCCCGGTCGCGCGTCGATGCGAATTCTTCCCGGCCGTGCGGGAATCGTTCGCGGCGCACGGTACCGCGGCGGCCGCTCATCGCCCGCACCACGGGCGACACGCGCCATCTGGGCCGCCCGAGTGACAATCACGGTATTCCCAGAAGCCACCGGGCCAGGATTTCACCTTGCCCGGATCCCGACTATTCCACAGACGGTCGGGAAGAAATCGGAGGAAGAACCACATGCGTAACCTCAAGAAGGCTGCCGCCCTGTCCCTCGTCACCGCCGGTCTGGTGGTCGGTGCGGCCGGTGGCGCGTTCGCCAGCTCCGGTGCCCAGGGCGTCGCCGCCGGCTCCCCGGGTGTGCTCTCCGGCAACCAGATCCAGATCCCGGTGCACATCCCGCTCAACGTCTGCGGCAACTCCATCGGTGTTGTCAGCATCCTCAACCCGGCGTTCGGCAACACCTGCGTCAACCACGGCTGACCCGGCCGTCGCCGCACCGGCGACAGTCGATCGGCCGCGCCCGTGCCGCATCCCGCCCCGGGCGGGGTGCGGCCCGCTCAACCCGTGTGTGATCTAGGAGATCAACCCCCATGCAGAACGTGAAGAAGGTCGCCGTCCTCTCCGCCGCCGCCGCCGGCCTGGTGCTCGGTGCCGCTGGCGGCGCCGCCGCCAGCTCCGGCGCGGAGGGCGTCGCCGCCGGCTCGCCCGGTGTCGTCTCCGGCAACCAGCTCCAGGTCCCGGTGCACATCCCGGTCAACCTGTGCGGCAACTCCATCAACGTGATCGGTCTGCTGAACCCGGCGTTCGGCAACACCTGCATCAACGCGGAGGCCGAGCAGCACCACCACGACATGGACGACTGCTGATCCCCATCGGCACGCGTTCCGCCCGAACTGCCCCCCGGCCCGCCGGCCGGGGGGCGGTTCGGCGTACCCGGGCACGGTCCGGTCGCCCGGGGCACCCCTCCCCCCGAAGGTGATTGCGCATGGTTTCGAAGAAGAGCGGGGCCGGCCTCGCCGCCGCCCTGGGCGCCGCGATGCTGCTCGGCGGCGCCGGCGCGGCGCACGCGGCCCCCGCCGAGGGCGGTGCCGCCCTGACCAAGACCGACGTCAACCAGGCGCTCGGCGGCACCACCACCGGGCTCGGCTACGCCGTGGCGCCGGTCAAGGACCTCCGCCTGGACCCGTGGGCCAACTCCTCGGCCGACGTGCTGAACAACGGCGCGACCGTCCAGCCGGTGGACTCCGGCCTGGCGCCGGTCGGCACCGATCTGCTGACCGGGCCGCTCAGCGCCGGCGGCGGTCCGCGCGACCTGCCGCTGGTCGGCGGGCTGCTCGGCGCGCTGCCCGGCTGAGCCGCCGTACCCGCAGCGCGCACGCCGGGAGCCCGGCACCCCGTCCTGCGACACGGGGTGCCGGGCTCCCGGACTGTCCGGGGCGACCTCTACAGCTGCGCCAGGCCCGCCAGGCCGGTCTCCTGGACCACGCCGGTGGTGGTCGCGGTCGTGGTGGTCGCCAGGTTGTCCACCGAGTCGGTCACCGAGATCCGCTCGTCCTCGTTGCCCAGCGAGGCGCTGGCGCCGGGCACCGCCTGCACCGCGCCGGTCACCAGCCGCGGGTCGATCTCGTCCACCTTGAGCCGCCCGTCGGCGAGCTGGCCGGTGCCGTCCTTGGCCAGCGACAGCGGCTTGCCGAGACCGATCCCGGGGGTGTCGGCGTGCAGCGGCGCCGCCGGGGCGTCCAGCAGCAGCTCGCCGAGGTCGGCGCCCCGGTCGAGCAGCGGCAGCGGCAGCTCGGCCTTGGCGGTCGGGCCGACCCGGCCGGTGCCCAGCGGCGGCACGACGCGCTCCGGGATCAACGCGTCCCCGGTGGTGTGGGCGGGCACGGGGGGCATCAGCAGCGAGGTCGGGATGCCGCCCGAGATCCGGCTGTCCAGCGGTGCCACCGGGATGTCCACCGGCACCTGCTGGGTGGCCAGCTGCTCCTCCAGGGCCCCCACCTGCTCGGGGCCGACCGGGGCGGCGGAGGCCGCCCCCTGGGAGGCGAGCATGCCCGCACCGACCGCCAGCAGCATCGCGCCGGCCCGCTTGGAGAACCTCATGCTTTTCACCGTTCTGCCTGTCCGTAGTGGAGATCTCTACAGGGAAGGGCTGCGCGGGCGCAGCCTGGAGCGATGTGCTCAACGATCCACCCGGACCCCGGATTGCGGGCGTTAACCGGTTCGGGCTAATAATCCGACAAGAAACACCCGGCCGTCGCGCCTCCCGGACTCTTTTCAGAAATCCCCGTAACCTTCCGTGCCGTCATTCTTTGATCTGAGCGTCAGTGACCGCAGACCGGGCCTGAGCGTTGTACGCGTTGTACGCACGGAAACTCAAGAGCTTTTCAGAGAGGGATCTCCCATGATCCAGAAGTCCTTCGCGGCCGCCGGCCTGGCCGCCGCCGCGCTGGCCGCCGCCGCGGCGCCGGCCTCGGCCATCGGTGACTCGGACGGCTCCGCCGGGTCGTTCCAGGGCAACGGCGGCACCAACTTCACCGGCACCGTCGGTGACCACAGCCCGAACTTCCACTTCCTGGACAACGCGAACATCTGCCTGCCCGAGATCCACAACATCGCGGTCGGCGTCCTCGGTGTGGCCGTCCCGGTCGAGGTCCCGATCGCCAACAGCGGTGGCAAGCAGTACTGCACCCAGGGCCAGGGCACCCAGACCAAGGGCGACTCGGGCGTCTCCCACCTGATCGGCTGACCTGCTCGTCCCAAGCTGCGTCATCCCTCCTGATCCACCCTTCGAATCGCTCCCCGATTCACCCCTGAGAGGAACACCGAAATGATCAAGAAGTCTCTCGCCGCCGCCGGCCTGGCCGCCGCCGCCATCGCGATGTCCGCCGGCTCGGCCTCCGCCATCGCCGACTCGGACGGCGCCGCCGTCTCGGCCCAGGGCAACGGCGGTACCAACCAGACCGGCACCCACGGCGACCACAGCCCGAACTTCCACACCCTCGACAACGCGAACATCTGCCTGCCGGAGGTCCACAACATCGCGGTCGCCGTCCTCGGCGTGGCCGTCCCGGTCGAGGTGCCGATCCTCAACAGCACCCCGAAGCAGATCTGCAACGTCGGCCAGAACACCCAGTCCTCGGGCGACGCGGGTGTCTCGCACCTGATCGGCTGATCCGGCCGCACGGCGCGACGGAGGGCCCGGGGACGTCTGGTCCCCGGGCCCTCCGGGCGTACCGGGCCGGGACGTCCGGCCGGGGGCCGCTCGGGCGGCGTCCGGCCGGGTGACAGGCCGTCGGCGGGGCGCGTGGGGCGCCGCGCCGGACGGCAGCTTGTGGTCCCGTGGCAGGACCGGTACCGGACACCGGTCCCTAGCACACGTCAGAGGCAGGGCGCCCGCACGGGGCGCTCCGGAAGAGAGGGCAGATCCATGAAGAGCAAGCTGGTCAAGGTCACTCTGACCGCCGTCGGCGCGCTGGCGCTGGCCGGCCTGGCCGCCCCGGCGGCGTCCGCGCACGTCGGCGTGGTCGGTGGCGGCGAGTTCGCCGCCTCGGCCCACCCGGTGTTCGTGGCCGGAGAGTGGTGGGGCCTCGCCCACACCTCGAACATCCACGCCGGTGCGCACGGCTGGGGCGCCGCCACCTCCACCGACGCGGTCGGCGGCGAGGAGGGCTTCGCCCACCTCGGCGGCTGGTAGCACGCACGGAGGCCGGGTCCCCTCCCGAAGGGGGCCCGGCCTCCGCCGTGTCCTGGTCCTGCTGCCGGTCCTGCTGCCGGCCCTGGTCCTGGTCCGGCTACTTCACCATCGCGGCGGCCTCGAGGGCCCAGTAGGTGAGGATCTGCTCGGCGCCGGCCCGGCGCAGCGAGGTCAGCGTCTCCAGGATCATCCGCTCCCGGTCGATCCAGCCGTTGGCCGCGGCCGCCTCGACCATCGCGTACTCGCCGGACACCTGGTACGCGGAGACCGGCACCGGCGAGGCGTCGGCCACCTGGCGCAGGATGTCGAGGTAGGCCATGCCCGGCTTCACCATCACCAGGTCGGCGCCCTCGGCGACGTCCAGCGCCAGCTCCCGCAGCGCCTCCCGGGCGTTGGCCGGGTCCTGCTGGTAGCTCTTGCGGTCGCCCTTCAGCGAGGAGCCGACCGCCTCCCGGAACGGGCCGTAGAACGCCGAGGCGTACTTGGCGGTGTAGGCGAGGATGCCGACGTCCTGGTGGCCGGCCTCGTCCAGGGCCTGGCGGACCACGCCGATCTGGCCGTCCATCATCCCGGACGGGCCGACCAGGTGGACGCCCGCGTCCGCCTGCACCCGGGCCATCTCGGCGTACCGCTCCAGGGTGGCGTCGTTGTCCACCGAGCCGTCCGCGGCCAGCACACCGCAGTGGCCGTGGTCGGTGTACTCGTCCAGGCAGAGGTCCGACATGACCACCAGGGCGTCACCGACCTCGGCGACCACGTCCCGGATCGCCTGCTGGAGGATGCCGTCGGGGTTGGTGCCCTCGCTGCCGGTCGCGTCCTGCGTCTCGGGGACGCCGAACAGCATGACGCCGCCGAGGCCCGCCGCGGCCGCCTCGGTGACGGCCTTGCGCAGGGTCTCCCGGGTGTGCTGGACCACGCCCGGCATCGACGAGACCGGGACCGGCTCGCGCACGCCCTCGCGGACGAACAGCGGCAGGATCAGCTCCGCCGGGTGCAGCCGGGTCTCCGCGACCAGCCGGCGCATCGCCGGGGTCGAGCGCAGCCGGCGCGGGCGGACGTACGGGAATTCAGCGGACACGGCTTCTCTCTCCGAACGGTGGTGCTGGTGCCGGGGGCGGCGGATGGTCCGCCCCCGGCCTCGATTCAGCGCGCGGCCTTGCGGCGCGAGCCGGGGCGGCGCTCGCTGGGCCGGTAGACCGGCTCACCGGCGGCGGTCGCGGTGTCCCGGCGCTTGGCCCCGAAGTCTGCCAGGGCCTGCGCCAGCGCCGCGGCCGACGGGGCCGGGGCCATCACGTCGACCCGCAGGCCGTGCTCCTCGGCGGTCTTCGCGGTGGCCGGGCCGATGCAGGCGATGACCGTCACGTTGTGCGGCTTGCCCGCGATGCCGACCAGGTTCCGCACGGTCGAGGACGAGGTGAACAGCACCGCGTCGAAGCCGCCGCCCTTGATCGCCTCCCGGGTCTCGGCCGGCGGCGGCGAGGCACGCACCGTCCGGTACGCCGTCACGTCGTCGACCTCCCAGCCCAGCTCGACCAGGCCGGCCACCAGGGTCTCGGTGGCGATGTCGGCGCGCGGCAGCAGCACCCGGTCGATCGGGTCGAACACCGGGTCGTAGGGCGGCCAGTCCTCCAGCAGCCCGGCCGCGGACTGCTCGCCGGACGGCACCAGGTCCGGCTTCACGCCGAAGTCGACCAGCGCCTGCGCGGTGGTCTCGCCGACCGCCGCCACCTTGATCCCGGCGAACGCCCGGGCGTCCAGCCCGTACTCCTCGAACTTCTCGCGCACCGCGCGCACCGCGTTCACCGAGGTGAAGGCGATCCACTCGTACCGGCCGGTGACCAGGCCCTTGATCGCCCGCTCCATCTGCTGCGGGGTGCGCGGCGGCTCGACCGCGATGGTCGGCACCTCCTGCGGCACCGCGCCGTACGAGCGCAGCTGCTCGGACAGGCCGTGCGCCTGCTCCTTGGTGCGCGGCACCAGGACGTTCCAGCCGAACAGCGGCTTGGTCTCGAACCAGGAGTGCGAGGAGCGGTGGGCGACCTGCTCACCGACCACGGCTATCACCGGGGTGGCCGGGTCCACCGGGGCGGACACCGGCGCGGGCAGCACCCGGGCGGCCTTGAGGTCCGCCGCTATGGTGGCCAGGGTCGCGGTGAAGGTGCGCTGGCGGGTGGTGGTGCCGGAGAGCGTCGCGCTGAGCGCCGACTCCGGCTTGCGGCCGTTGGAGACCAGCGCGTTGGCGGTGGCCGGCAGCTGGCCCAGGGTGGTGCGCACGACCAGGGTGGTCTCCGGCGCGCCCAGGTCCACCGGGGAGCCGGCCAGCAGCGCGGCGGCCTCCACGAAGCGGACGTCCGTCCCGGCGGCGCCGCGCAGCGGCACCCCGGCGTAGGCCGGCACGCCGACCGACTGGGCGACGCCCGGGATCACCTCGAAGGCGATCCCGGCCCCGGCGCAGCCGAGCATCTCCTCGGCGGCGCAGCCGTCCAGGCCCGGGTCGCCGTCGACGGTCCGCACCACGTGCTTGCCGGAGCGCACGGCCTCGGCGACCAGGTGCGCCAGGTCGAAGTCCGGCCCCTCGGTACCGGGGGCGTGCACCTGCACGCCCGAGGGACAGTGGCTGCGCACGGCGGCCGCGGTCAGCGGGTCGGCGACCAGGACGTCGGCCGAGGCCAGGACCTCGACCGCGCGCAGGGTCAGCAGGCCCGGGTCGCCGGGGCCCGCGCCCAGGAACGTGCACCGGCCGGTGGCGGGCACCGTACCCCCGAACGGGCTGTCGGCCGGGAACGGGCTGTCGGTGGCGGCGGTGGGGCTCATCGGGCTCGCTCCCCCATCAGGGCGGCCGCGCCCGCGTCGAGCAGCCGGGCGGCCAGCGCGCGGCCGAGGGCCACCGCCTGCTGCTCGGCGGTCTCGTCGAGGACGATCGGACCATCGGCGGACATCTTCAGCAGGGTGGCGCCGTCGACGGTGCCGACCACGCCCTCCAGCCGCAGTTCGGATCGGTGGCCCCAGCCGGCCAGCGCGGCGACCGGTGCGGAGCAGCCGGCCTCCAGGGTGGCGAGCAGGGCCCGCTCGGCGGCCACCGCGACCCGGGTGGGGGCGTGGTCGAGGCCCGCCAGCGCGGCGGCCAGACCGCCCCCTTCCGGGAGTGCGGCGGCGGCGCACTCGATGGCGAGCGCGCCCTGGCCGGGGGCCGGGAGCATCAGCTCGGGGTCGAGGTGCTCGGTGATCTCCGCGGACCGGCCGAGCCGGTTCAGACCCGCGGTGGCCAGCACCACGGCGTCCAGCTCGCCGGAGGCCACGAAGCCGATCCGGGTGTCCACGTTGCCGCGGATCGCGACGGTCTCCAGCCGGTCGCCGCGTTCGCGGGCCCAGGCGTTCAGCTGCGCCATGCGGCGCGGCGAACCGGTGCCGATCCGGGCCGGGCGGCCGGCTCCGGCCAGCTTCTCCACCAGCTCGCCGAGCGCCAGGCCCTCGCGCGCCACCAGGGCGTCGCGGCTGTCCTCGCGCTCGGGGACGGCGGCCAGCAGCAGGCCCTCGGGGGCCGCGGTCGGCAGGTCCTTGAGCGAGTGCACGGCGAAGTCGATCCGTCCCTCGAGCAGCGCGTCGCGCAGCGCGGAGACGAACACACCGGTGCCGCCGATCTGGGCCAGCGCCTCGCGGGAGGTGTCGCCGTAGGTGGTGATCTCCACCAGCTCGACGGGGCGCCCGGTGAGGCGGGTCACCTCGCGGGCGACCATGCCCGACTGCGCCATGGCGAGCGCGCTGCGCCGGGTGCCGAGCCGCAGGGGTGCCGCGGTGGTGTCCGGTGCATGGCCGGTGAGCGGTTGACCATTCATGGGGTGATCGTCCCGGTGGTACTCGTGGGATGGCTGACGGTTCATCCGGCGCCCCCGCCCGCAGGCTGCTGGGTGCCGATCGGAGTGCCCGAGACCGCGTGGACGGCGGCCGGGTCGAGGTCGAACAGTTCACGCAGTGCCTCCGCGTAGGAGGCGCCGCCGGGCTCGGCGGCCAGCTGCTTCACCCGCACGGTGGGGGCGTGCAGCAGCTTGTCGACGACCCGGCGGACGGTCTGGCCGATCTCGGCGCGCGAGCGCTCGTCCAGACCGGGCAGCCGGGAGTCCAGGCGGGCCAGCTCGGTGGCGACCACGCCGGAGGCCATCGCGCGCAGCGCCACCACGGTGGGGGCGATCCGCGCGGCCCGCTGGGCCGCGCCGAAGGCGCTGACCTCCTCGGCGACGATGCCGGTGACGGCGTCGACGTCCCCGGCGCCGGGAGTGGCGGCGTGGGCGTGCGAGAGGCTCTCCAGGTCGACCAGGAGTGCGCCGGGCAGCTCGTGCACGGCGTGGTCGACGTCGCGCGGCATGGCGAGGTCGAGGAAGGCGAGGGGGGTGGTGGCGGCGCGCGCGGCGACGGCGGCGGCGACGTCGTCCGCCCCGATCACCGTGCCGGCCGCGCCGGTGCAGGAGATCACCAGGTCGACGTCGGCCAGCGCCTCGGGCACCTTGGCCAGGTCCAGGGTGCGGGCGACGTCCCCGCCGAGGATCTCGACCAGCCGCTCGGCGCGCTCCGGCGTCCGGTTGGCGATCAGCAGGTCCGTCACGCCCGAGCGGACCAACGTGGCGGCGGCCAGCGAGCTCATCGAGCCCGCGCCGACCACCAGCGCCCGCTTGCCCGCGATCGCGCCCGCGCCGGCCGCGACCTGCTCCAGGCCGAAGGTCACCAGGGACTGGCCGGCCTTGTCGATGCCGGTCTCGCTGTGCGCCCGCTTGCCGACCCGCAGGGCCTGCTGGAAGAGCTCGTTGAGGCCGCGCGCGGCGGTGTGCTCCTCCTGCGCCGTGGCCAGGGCGTCGCGCAGCTGGCCCAGGATCTGGCCCTCGCCGACCACCATCGAGTCCAGGCCGCAGGCCACCGAGAAGAGGTGGTGGACCGCGCGGTCCTCGTAGTGGACGTAGAGGTGGGAGGTCAGCTCCTCCAGGTCGACCCCGCTGTGGTGGGCGAGCAGCAGCGACAGCTCGGCGACGCCGGCGTGGAACTTGTCCACGTCCGCGTACAGCTCGATCCGGTTGCAGGTGTTGACCAGCGCCGCCTCGGCGACGGTCGCGGACGCGGCCGCGTCGTGCAGCAGCCGGGTCGGCACCTCACCGGTCAGCGCGGCCCGCTCCAGCACGCCGACCGGGGCCGTGCGATGGCTCAGCCCTACGACGAGAAGACTCACGCCCGCCCCCTGGTCCCGCGGTTCTCGGTCCCGCTCATGCCGGCATCACCGCGGACAGCTCGCCCTCGCCGGGCTTGCCGGGCTTGCCCTGCGCCGTCGGCTCCGCGTCCTTGGCCGACTCGGCGGCGGTGCGGGGCTTGGTGCTGCCGCTGGCCGCGCGGCGCAGCTTGGCCGCGGCGGCGCGGACCGGGCCGGGGGCGCGGTCGAGCACGGACTCCGTGCGGTCCGGCTCGTCGCCGGCCTTGCGCTGCTCGTGGAAGGCGAGGATCTGCAGCTCGATGGAGAGGTCCACCTTGCGCACGTCCACGCCGTCCGGGACGGTCAGCACGGTCGGGGCGAAGTTCAGGATGCTGGTGACACCGGCCTCGACCAGCCGGTCGCAGACCTGCTGGGCGGCGCCGGGCGGCGTGGTGATGACACCGATCGAGACGTGCTGGCTCTCCACGATGGACTCCAGTTCGTCCATGTGGCGCACCGGCAGGCCGGCCGCGCTGCTGCCGACCACGGTCGGGTCGGCGTCCAGCAGGGCGGCCACCCGGAAGCCGCGGGAGGCGAAGCCGCCGTAGTTGGCGAGGGCGTGGCCGAGGTTCCCGATGCCGACGATGACGACCGGCCAGTCCTGGGTCAGGCCCAGCTCGCGGGAGATCTGGTAGACGAGGTACTCGACGTCGTAGCCGACCCCGCGGGTGCCGTAGGAGCCCAGGTAGGAGAAGTCCTTGCGCAGCTTGGCGGAGTTCACCCCGGCCGCGGCCGCCAACTCCTCGGAGGAGACGGTCGGCACCGAGCGCTCGGAGAGCGCGGTGAGCGCCCGCAGGTACAGCGGGAGCCGGGCGACCGTCGCCTCCGGGATGCCCCGGGCACGCGAAGGTCGGCGCGCGGCGCCCTGGTCGGGCGTCTGCGAACTGCTCTGTGGTGATCGGCCGATTGCCACGGTGCTCCTGTGGGTGAAGCTGGGCTTTGGCAGCCAGGTTATGCGTTTGTGAACGTGTGCACAAAGATGGTGTCCGATTTGTCCACGCACAGTGATGCGCATCACGCCGTGGACCCCATAGCACCGGCCGCTTTCCGGGGCGCCGCCGGGGGCGGTGCAAGGGGTGGCCGAGGGCCGTACAGCAGGGCTTTCGGCAGCCCCGGCGGAGCCGGGCGGGAGGACCCGCGCGGGAGCAGCGGCACCGGCTCCCCGGACGGGGCCGACCGGGCCCGACCCAGCCTCGGCCACGGCACCCCGGCCGCCTCCCGCAGCGGCTCCGCCCAGTCGTCCGGCGGACAGGACGGCGCGGCCAGGCAGTGGCGGAGCAGGTCGGCGGTGGCCCGGGCGTCGCCGAGCGCGGTGTGCGCGGCGAAACCGCCGAGACCGGCCGCCGCCACACAGGCCGCCAGGCCGAAGCCGCCGGCCTCCGGCAGGTGGGTCCGGGCCAGCCGCATCGTGCACAGCGAGGGCACCGGCGGCAGCGGGACCCCGATCCGGGCGAACTCGCGATCCAGGAAGGCGTGGTCGCAGGTGACGTGATGGCCGACCAGCACCCGGCCGGCCAGCAGCTCCAGCAGCAGCGGCGCGATCTCGCGGAAGCGCGGGGCGCCCTCGACATCCTCCTGCGCTATCCGGTGCACATGGGTCGGGCCGACCGGGCCGAGCGGGTCCAGCAGGGTGCAGAACTCGCCCTCGGAGCGGAGCCGCTCGTCCAGCAGCACCACCGCCACCTCGACCACCCGGTGCCGCCAGGGACTGCGGCCGGTCGCCTCCACGTCCACCACGGCGAAGCCCCCACCCGCGGCCGACGGCTCGGCGGGCGCATCCAGGGGCGGACCGGGAAGCATGGCGGCACTCCTCGCGTGCTCAGCCCCCCATGGGCGCGGACGAGTTCGATCGTAAGCCGACCGACGGCCGGTGCTCCAAGCCCGGAACGCGGATTCTTCACAACGATTCGGCGAACCGCCCCCGCCGTTCGGCGGGGGCGCGGGAGGCCCCGGCGCAGCGGGCGGGAACCTCCCCGCCGGGGCCGCCGGAGCCGGGGTCAGGCGCCGAGCGCGGCCCGGAGGCGCTTCTCGTCCACCCGCCAGAAGTCGTGCTGGCGCCCGTCGATCAGGGTGACCGGGATCTGCTCCCAGTAGAGGTGGTGGAGCTCCGGGTCCTGGGTGATGTCCTTCTCCTCGAAGGCCGCGCCGAGCTCGGCCGCCACCCGGACGATCACCTCCCGGGCGTCGTCGCACAGATGGCAGCCGGGCTTGGCCACCAGGGTCACCGTCCGGCCGGCCGGCTCCGGGCCCCGGTTCTTGTCACGTCGCAGCAGTGGACTCACCCCGCCATTGTGCGCCGCCCCGGCGGGCGGGCCGGACCGGGCCGCCCCTTCCGCCGTTCACCCGTCGGGCACGTCGCCGTCACGGCCGCCGCACAGGTGGCTGGCTATGCTCGACGGCATGGCCGTGCTCCGAAGGCTCACCCAGTCAAGGCGCCCCACCGGCTCGCGGGCCGCGCTGGCGGGCGAGGCCGCGGCGGAGGCGGCGGAGGCCGCCCTGCGGGCCGCCCCGGAGCCCGCCGGGGAGGCCCCGACCGAGCCGGCCGGCGGGAGCCTGCCGACGGCGGACGCCCGGCCGGCCGAGGGGACGGGACCCACCGGGGACGAGCCCGCCCGGCGCGGCAGGGCGCCCAGGCCCCCCGCCGAGAACCACACCCCCGAGCCGGACGACCCGCGCGCCGCCGCCTTCTTCGACTGCGACAACACCATCCTGCGCGGGGCCGCGATCTTCTACCTCGGGGTCGGGCTCTACCGGCGGGGCTTCCTCACCCGCCGGGACATCGCGCGCTTCGCCTGGCAGCAGGCCTGGTTCCGGCTGTACGGCGCCGAGGACCCGGACCACGTGGCCGACGCCCAGCACACCGCCCTGGGCCTGGTCGCCGGCAAGCGGACCGCCGAACTGGAGGCGCTCTGCGAGGAGGTCTTCGAGGAGGTCATCGCCGACAAGGTGTGGCCGGGCACCCGCGCGCTGGTCCAGATGCACCTGGACGCCGGGCAGCGGGTCTGGCTGGTCACCGCCGCCCCGGTGGAGGTGGCCCGGATCATCGCGGCCCGGCTCGGCATGACGGGGGCGCTCGGCACCGTCGCCGAGGCGCGCGACGGCGCGTACACCGGCCGACTGGTCGGCGAGCTGCTGCACGGGCCGGCCAAGGCGGCCGCGGTGCGCTCGCTGGCCCGGCGGGAGCGGCTCGAGCTCGACCGCTGCGCCGCGTACAGCGACTCGGCCAACGACATCCCGATGCTCTCGCTGGTGGGCCACCCCTACGTGGTGAACCCGGACGGCGCGCTGCGGCGGCACGCCCGCGCGCAGGGCTGGCGGGTCCGGGACTTCCGGACCGGGCGCAAGGCCGCCCGGGTCGGGCTGCCGGCCGCGGCCGCGCTCGGCGTGGCCGCGGGCGCCGTCGCGGCCTGGGCCGCGCTGCACCGCCGGCACCGCGGCTGAGCGGCCGAGTGGCCCAGCGGCCGGGCGAACCGGGCGCCGCGCACGGCCGGAGGGGCTCGCGCCGGGGTGAACCCGGTCAATTCGCGCGCTGACGATGCCGCCCGTACGGGCGAACTCCCGTGCGTCGCGGACCCGTCCGGCCCCCTCGATCGAACTCGTCAGCCAGTGACCGGATCTGATCGTTCGCCAGCTCGACAAAGTCGGGGGTTATCGGGCCCCAGAACCGGGAAACCGCCCGCCACGCCACCGAATTGGTCACCAGGCGCACCCGTTCTGTCACGTTGAGCCAGGCGATCGCCGACATGTTCGGTCAGTGTCGGCCGGATATACGTCCAATGCGGATCCCAAACGACCACTTCGACCACACGGTGTAGCTGTCATTGCACAAAGCGTTATTCTCTCCTGGATGCACGTCACCCAACCGCCCCAGCGCGACCCGGGGGGCGCGGACGTGCTCTCCGCGCAGGCGGAGGTGATCCGTCCACAGTTCTGCCTCTGGGAGTCCCGTGTACCCACCCGTCCGGAACGACGCGCCTGCACCCTCCCGCCCGTCGTCCGCGCCCCTGCGCTCCCGTACCAGCCTCCGCGGCCGTCCGGTCCCGCCCCGGCAGATCTCCACCGGCCTGGACCTGCTGCGCACCCTGCTCCGCAGCCAGCTCACCGCCGTCCCCCAACTGGTGCCCGCCGGAGCCTCGTTCGGCCAGACCCAGGACCGTCCCGGCACCCCCCTGCTGCGCACCACCGCGGCCGGCTCGACCGGGGCCGGCACCCGGGGCCGGGCCGGCAGCACCGGCGGCCGCAGCCGCTCCCGCACCACCACCGGCCCCGGTTACGAGACCGAGCACAATCCGATCATGGAGCTGGTCGAGCGCGCCCAGGCCGGCGAGAGCGAGGCCTTCGGCCGGCTCTACGACCACTACGCGGACACCGTCTACCGCTACATCTACTACCGGGTCGGCAGCCGGGCCACCGCCGAGGACCTCACCAGCGAGACGTTCCTGCGCGCGCTGCGCCGGATCGGCACCTTCACCTGGCAGGGCCGGGACTTCGGCGCCTGGCTGGTGACCATCGCCCGCAACCTGGTCGCCGACCACTTCAAGTCCAGCCGGTTCCGGCTGGAGGTCACCACGGGCGAGATGCTCGACTCCAACGAGTGCGAACGGAGTCCCGAGGACTCGGTGCTGGAGTCGCTCTCCAACGCGGCCCTGCTGGAGGCGGTCCACCGGCTGAACCCGCAGCAGCAGGAGTGCGTCACGCTGCGCTTCCTCCAGGGCCTGTCGGTCGCCGAGACCGCCCGGATCATGGGCAAGAACGAGGGTGCCATCAAGACCCTCCAATACCGCGCCGTGCGCACCCTCGCCCGTCTGCTCCCGCCCGACGCGCGGTGAACCGGCGGCGGTCCGGGGAGCCCCCCGGGGAAGCGGCGGGAGAGATAGTGGGCGGGCCGTCACCCTCGGCGGCGGCCCGACACATCCGGGTGAACGGTCGGTCCGATGATCAGCCGTGCGTAACCGACCGCCCGCGCCGCTCGTTGGCCAGCTTGCAAGCCTCCACCAGGCGTGCGGTCAAGTCGAATTGCGACCTCTCACCCGATGGAGTGGCTTTGGCTTGCCGGGGCAACCGTCCGGCAGGCCGGGGTGTCGACAACGACGAAGGGAGGTGTGGCCCGTGACTGCGAACGTGCTGGAGCACCGGCGGGCGAAGGCCTTCGCCGAGGCGCTGGAGGCCCACCAGGCGGAGCAACGCGCTACCGACGGCAACGGAACGGCCAACACCGGAACCGGCAACGCCGGTTCGGTCGCGATGGCCGAACTCATCGACACGGTCGGCGCGCTCGGCGCGCTGCCCGCCCCGGAGCTCGACCACGAGATCCGGACCGTCCAACGCGCCCAGCTGATGGCCGCGTTCGAGCAGGCCTTCGCGGGCGGACCGGGCGTCACCGTGCCGCGCCAGCGGCGCCACCGGGCCGTCCGTACGGCGCCGCGCGGACGCTGGAGCCGCCGGTTCGCGATCGGCGGGCTCGTCGCCGGCCTCGCCGTCGGCAGCTTCGCCGGGGCGGCGGCCGCCAGTGGGAACGCCCTACCCGGCGACCCGCTGTACGGCATGAAGCGCGGCCTGGAAGGACTGCGGCTCGACCTCGCGAACACCGACAGCGAGCGCGGCGAACTGCTGCTCGACAACGCGGCCACCCGGCTCGGCGAGGCCCGGTCCCTGGTGGGCCGGTCCGGCACCGGCGGCTCGCTCAGCCCGGGCACCGTCGAGCAGGTCCGCAAGGCCCTCGACGACATGCACACCGACGCCCTCAAGGGCCGCGACCTGCTGCGCGCCGTCTACCGCGACAACGGCTCGCTCGACCCGATGCGCGCCCTGGCCGGCTTCGCCCAGGACGAGGACGGCACCTGGGCCGAGGTCCAGTCCCGGCTCCCGGACCAGCTCGTCCCGCAGGCTCACCTGGTGGACCAGCTCTTCGACGACATAAGCCAGGACGTCGCGCCCCTGCGTCTGGTCCGGCCGCCCGCCAAGAGCGGGATGCCGGACGACGGCGGGGCGGGCGACGGCACCCGCGGGACGGGCGTCGAGGGCGGACCGTCCGTCGGCACCTCGCCCGGCGGCCAGGCGGTCGGCGGGGTACCGGCCCAGGGCGGTGCCACCGGCCGACCGGCCGGCAGCGCGGTCGGCGGTCGGCCGGGGAGCACCCCGCAGGTCCCGCCGCAGGGCGGCGTGCCCGCACCGGCGGCGCCCGCGGCCCCCGGCGTACCGGCCGCACCGGCGCCCAGCGGTGACGCCAATGTCGTGCCGGGCCCGGTCGGCGGCCTGGTCGACAACCTCACCAGCGGGCTCACCGGGGCCAAGCCCTCGCCCAGCGCCGACGCCCCGGCCCCGGCCCCCGCGCCGGACCGGTCCCCGGCGCAGCCGTCCGAGTCGCCCAGTGCGAGCGGCGGCCCCGCCCAGCAGCAGGGGGTCGAGGTGCCTCCGCTGATCCCGGGCCTGCTGCCCGGTCTGCGGATCCTCGGCGGCTGATCCCGGCGAGCGGGAACGGTGGTGCCCCGGCGGACGAGCTGTCCGCCGGGGCACCGCCGTTCCCGCTCGGCCCGGCGGGCACTCGGCTCGGCAGAGGACCGGCCCGGCAGAGGACCGGCCCGGCAGACCGGCTCAGAAGAAGACCGAGCGCCGCCGCACCAGCAGCTGGTAGAGGGTGTGCTGGATGGTCTCCCGGACCTCGTCGGCCAGGTCGAAGACCAGCATCGGGTCGTCCGCCGCCTCCACCGGGTGCCGGTCGGTCGCGATCGGCTCGCCGAACTCGATGATCCACTTGGTCGGCAGCGGCACCGCCCCCAGCGGGCCCAGCCACGGGAAGGTCGGCGTGATCGGCACGTACGGCAGGCCCAGCAGCCGGGCCAGGGTCCGGAAGTCGCCGATCATCGGGTAGGTCTCCTCGGCCCCGACGATGGAACACGGCACGATCGGCACCCTGGCCCGCAGCGCCGAGGAGACGAAGCCGCCCCGGCCGAAGCGCTGGAGCTTGTACCGCTCGGAGAACGGCTTGCCGACCCCCTTGAAGCCCTCCGGCCACACCCCGACCAGCTCGCCGCGCTCCAGCAGTGCCTGGGCGTCCTCGTTGCAGGCCAGGGTGTGCCCGGCCTTGCGGGCCAGCTCGTTGATCCCGGGCAGGACGAACACCAGGTCGGCGGCGAGCATCCGCAGGTGCCGGTGGTGCGGGTGGTGGTCGTGGATCACCACCTGGGTCATCAGCGCGTCCAGCGGGATCGTCCCGGAGTGGTTGGCGACGATCAGCGCGCCGCCCTCGGCCGGGATGTTCTCGATCCCGCGCACCTCGATCCGGAAGTACTTCTCCGCCAGCGGCCGCAGCAGCCCGAGCAGCACCTCCTCGGTGAGGTCCTGGTCGAAGCCGAACTCGTCCACCTCGTAGTCACCGGTGATCCGGCGGCGCAGGAAGGCCAGGCCGTCGGCGGCCCGGTCCTCCCAGCCCTTGCCGAACGCACGGGTCGCGGCGGCGCCGAGCCGACCGGCCAGCGCGCCGCCGACGGCGCCGGCCACCCGGTCGGCCAGGCCGGAGCCGTCGGCCGGCGGCTCGCTCCAGCTGGGGGCGGACTCGATCGGGATGACCTTCGCCTCACCCGGCGCGTTCTCGGCGGCGGCACTCATGGGGGTTCAGCTCCTGGGTCGGTGCGGTCGGGCGGGGGTGCCCGGAGCGGGGGTCCGGCCGGCCTCCGGGCCGAGCAGCGCGGCCAGCCCGTCGGTGACGGCGGTCAGCCGCCGCGGCGGCAGCAGGCCCGGCGACTGCGCGGCGGCGAAGTCCGCGAAGGCTTCCGGCGTGCTGAACACCGGACGGTAGCCGAAGGACTCGCGCAGCCGGGCGGTGTCCACCACCCGACCGTGGGTCAGCAGCCGCAGGTGCTCGGGCGAGACGTCGACCAGCCGGGTCTGCCGGGCCAGTCCGGCGATCCAGCTGACCGCCGGCAGCAGCAGCGGCAGGGTCGGCCGGCCCAGCCGGCGGGCGCACTGGGAGAGCAGCAGCACGCCCTCCCCGGCGACGTTGACGGTGCCGGTGTTCACGGTGCCGGGTTCGGCCGGGAAGGAAGCCCGGCAGAGCACCTCGACCACGTCGTCCTCGTGCGCGAACTGCAGCCGGGGGTCGTAGCCGAGCACGGTCGGCAGGACGGGCAGCGCGAAGTAGTCGGTCAGCGGGGTGTCGGCACCCGGGCCGACGATGTTGGCGAACCGCAGCACCGTGACCGCGACGTCCGGACGGCGCCGGGCGAAGCCCCGGACGTAGCCCTCCACCTCGACCGCGTCCTTGGCGAAGCCGCCGCCCGGCAGGGTCTTCGGCTGGGTGCGCTCGGTGAACACGGCCGGGTCGCGCGGCGCCGAACCGTAGACGCCGGTGGTCGACTTCACCACCAGCCGGCGCACCCCCGGCGCCTTCTGGCAGGCGCCGAGCAGCTGCATGGTGCCGATCACGTTGGCCTCCTTCACCGCGGAGCGGTGGGTGGAGCCCAGTCCGGTGGCGCTGACCGCGAGGTGCACCACGGTGTCGACGCCGTGCTCGGCGATCACCCGCGCCACGGCGGGGCGGCGCAGGTCCAGCTGGTGGAAGCGGTACGGCGCGGCGGGCCCGTCCGGCTCGGCGAGCGCGCGCAGTGCCGGGCCCGGCGGCTGCACGTCCACGCCGACCACCAGGTCCACCCCCGGGCGGCGGCGCAGCTCGGCGGCGAAGCGGGCGCCCAGGTGCCGGCCGACGCCGGTGACGAGCACGACCGTTCCCACAGCGCTGCACCCCATTCCTCGGCCCGGGAGACCTGCGTGCACCGTACCGCGCCGCCCCGGCGGGCCGGGAGACGACCGGGCCGGGAACAACCGGGCCGGACACGGCCGGGCCGGGAAACGACACCGCCCGCCCAGGCCGGAAGGCCTGGGCGGGCGGTGTGAAGCGCTGGACGCGCGAGCGCGGCCGGGGGCGCTTACTTCTTGTTGCGACGCTGAACGCGCGTGCGCTTGAGAAGCTTGCGGTGCTTCTTCTTGGCCATACGCTTGCGACGCTTCTTGATGACAGAGCCCACGGAACAACCCTCGCTCACTGAGACTCTCGCCCGTGAGAGACGGAGTCCATACGACTGACGTGAGGGCCCAGCCTACCGTCCACTCGCCCAGGGTCGTAATCGCACCCCCTGGAGCAGGCGAACCGCAGGCGAATCCGGAGCGAACGGAGACGGGGCCCACCGGTGGTGGGCCCCGCCCGGACCGGTCTTGCCTACGCGCTCTCGAGCCGCACGTAGGACTCCTTGAGGTACTCGTGCACTGCCTGCTGGGGCACCCGGAACGAGCGGCCGACCCGGATGGCAGGCAGCTCACCGCTGTGCACCAACCGATAGACCGTCATCTTGGAGACCCGCATGACCGCGGCCACTTCGGCCACGGTCAGGAAGACGACGTCCTGCAAGGGGCGTTCGCCGGAACTCATGACCATCACCCGACCCTTACCCGTGTGCAAGGCACCGGCTTCCCCTCCGGTGACTCCACCGGCACACGTGTATCCCCAGAGTAGTTATGGGTGGTACCAGTGGGAAGAGGGAGAAGCCCAGTCCTCGTACGGTGAGGGATAAGTCGGTTGCAGTACGTAGTCGATCGGCGATTTGTACCGGTCGGCCTGCGCACGGAACGCGACCGGACACCAGGTCCTCACAAACGGACGGCGTCCCTTCGCCGCCCGCTCAGGGCAGCAGGCCGTGGTGCGGCAGGACGGCGCGGCGGGCGGCCAGAATGGCCTGGTCGAGGCGGTCCGCCGGATCGTATCCCGCGTCGAAGTCGCGCCAGACCGGACGGGCGCCGTCGGTCATCCGCAGCGGGGCGGGGCCCCGGGTGCGCCGGTAGACCTCGGCGCGCCAGGACTCCGGGGTCTCGGTGGCCGGGTCGACCGGCCTGCCGGCGGCGGTGGCGACCAGATGGGTCCAGGCCCTCGGGACGACGTCGACGACGGCGTAGCCACCCCCGCCGAGCGCGATCCACCGGCCGCCGGCGTGCTCGTGCGCCAGCCCGTGCAGCTCCTCGGCGATGGCCCGCTGGGCGTCCACGGTGACGGCGAGGTGGGCGAGCGGGTCCTCCAGATGGGTGTCGGCCCCGTGCTGGGTGACCAGGACCTGCGGCCGGAAGGCGGCGAGCAGGTCGGGTACCAGGGCGTGGAAGGCGCGCAGCCAGCCGGCGTCCCCGGTGCCGGCCGGCAGCGGGAGGTTGGCGGCGGAGCCCTCGGCGCCCGGGCCGCCGGTCTCGGTGCTCCAGCCGGTCTGCGGGAACAGCGTGGCCGGGTGCTCGTGCAACGAGACGGTGAGCACCCGGGGGTCGTCCCAGAACGCCTCCTGGACGCCGTCGCCGTGGTGGACGTCCACGTCGACGTAGGCGATCCGCTCGGCGCCGAGTTCGAGCAGCCGGGCGATGGCGAGGGCCGGGTCGTTGTAGACGCAGAAGCCGGAGGCCCGGTCGGGCATCGCGTGGTGCAGCCCGCCGGCGAAGTTGACGGCGTGCGGGGTCTCACCGCGCCAGACGGCCTCGGCGGCGGCGACCGACTGGCCGGCGATCAGCGCGGAGGCGGAGTGGAGGGCGGGGAAGGACCAGTTGTCGTCGGTGCCGAGGCCGTGCCGCGCGTCCTGCCGGTCGGGGTGGGCGGCGGCCTGCTTGACCGCCTCGACGTACGCCGCGGTGTGCACCAGGCGGAGGGTGGAGTCCCCCGCGGCGGGCGCGGAGCGGACGGTGACACCCGGTCCGGCGGCGAGGCCGAGGTCCTCGACCAGCCGCATGGTGAGCGACAGCCGGGTGGGATCCATCGGGTGGCCCGGGCCGAAGTCGTAGGCGGTGACCGCCTCGTCCCAGAAGAGGTGCAGGCCGCAGGAGGGGTCACGCTCGGCGTCGGGCATGGCCTCCACCGTAGTGGGTGGCGGCCGTGCGGCCGGGCAACGGGTCTTCGAACGCCCGCGGCACGGGAGTCGGGACCCGGGCGCCCGCCCCGGGGGCGGGCGCGGCGGCTCCGACGGGGGCGGGCGCGGCAGCACGGGCGGAGGCCGGGACGGCGGCGCGGGCGGTTCGGCGGCCGGCCAGCCGGCAACCGAGGCAGTCGGGGTGACCCTGGCGGCCGGCCGGGTCGGGGGTGCGCCAGTGCCGCAGTTCCGGCGGGCGCGGCCCGGTGGCCTTGCCCCGGCCGCCCAGGTGGAGCGTCCAGGCGGCGACCGCCCCGAGGAGGATCAGCGCCGCGCCGGCCCAGAGTCCCGCTCCGGAGCCCGCGACGAAGGCCGCGCCCGCGACGGCGAAGCCCAGGGTGACGACGGCAGTGCCGGTCCAGCCGGCCACGGTGTGGCCCATGTCGTGATCAGCGTGTGCGCCCATGTGTCCTCGTTTGGTGTGATGGACGGGTCCACCGGGCTCCCCGTCCGCGAATGGACTGACATTTATCTCACGAGGTAAGTAACTTAGATGCTAAGGAGATTTCCCGTGGAGGGCAAGCCGCGCCCCCAGGCGTCGCCCGAGCAGGCGCTCTACGCGATGGACCGGATGATCGCGCTCGCGCAGTTCGGCCAGCAGGACATCGCGGCCCGGCTCGGCCTGAACGTCACCGACCTCACCTGCGTCGGCTTCCTGATCGAGGCGGCGATGGCCGGCGAGGCCCTGGCCGCGGGCGACCTCGCCGAACGCGCGCAGCTGACCACCGGCGCGGTGACCGGTGTGCTCAACCGGCTGGAGAAGGCCGGGTACGCCCGGCGCGAGGCCGACCCGGGCGACCGCCGCCGGGTGCGGGTGGTGCTGGAGGCCGCCGCACAGGACCGGATCATGGAGGTCTACGGCCCGTTCTACGGACGGATCAACGGTCTCTTCGCCGACTACACCCCGGCCGAGATCGCCGTGCTCACCGACTGGTTCACCCGCGCGAAGGCGGTCCTGCACGAGTCACTGGCGGAGATCAGGAAGGCGACGCCCTGAGACAGTCCCCAGAGGCAGTCCCCTGGATCGCCCCCGGCGGCGCGCCCTACGGCGTGCCGCGGACGGCGTCCCGGACGGCGTCCGGGACGGCCGGGCCGGTGGGCGCCGGGGACGACGTCGGCGGCGGGGCGAAGCGGTCCGCCAGTGGCAGGACGGCCAGCACCAGCAGCATCGGCGCCAGCAGCGCCCAGCGGTACGAGCTCGCGTCCGCGAGCGCCCCCACCAGCGGCGAGCCGACCAGGAAGCCGACGTAGTTGAACAGGTTGAGCCGGGCCACCGCGGCGTCCGAGTCGGCCGGGAACAGCCGCCCGCCGGCCGCGAACACCTGCGGGATGATCGCGCAGATCCCCAGCCCCAGCACGGTGAACCCGGCGATCCCGGCCCAGGCGGCGGGCGCGGCGGCGGCCAGCGCGAACCCGAGCGCGGACAGCGCGGCACCGGACCGCACCACCGGGACGGCCCCCCAGCGCTGCACCGCGCGGTCGCCGAGCGCCCGGCCGAGCAGCATCGCCACCATGTAGCCGAGGTAGGAGAGCTTGGCGACGTCCTCGGCGCTGCCCAGACCGTCGGTCAGGTACTTGACGCTGTAGTTGGAGACCGAGGCGTCGGCGATGTAGGCGAAGGCCATCACCAGGCAGAGCGGCAGCAGCGGCCGCCAGGGGATCGAACGGGCGGCGGCCGCGGCGGCCTCCCGTACCGCGTCGCCGAGTTCGGCCGGTCCGGCGAACCTCGTACCGGCCAGCATCGCGAGCGGGGCGACCACCCCGGCCACCGTCCCGAACAGCACCGGCAGCCCGAGCCCGACGTGCGCGCCGAGGCCCGCGACGGCCGCGCCGAGGATGCCGCCGAGGCTGAACGCGGCGTGGAAGCCGAGCATCACCGAGCGGCCGTAGCGGTGCTGGAGCCCGACCCCGAGCATGTTCATACTCGCGTCCAGCGCGCCGACCAGCAGGCCGAAGGCGCCGAGGGCCAGGGCCAGTTGCCAGAGCTCGTCGCCCAGGCCGGCGGCGGCCAGGGTGGCGCAGACCGCCGGCTGGACCACCCGCAGCACGGCCCGCGCGCCGGTCCGGCGCACCAGCCGCTCGGAGGCGATCGACCCCACCCCGGCCAGCACCGGCACCGCGGCCAGGAAGAGCGGCAGCAGCGAGTCGCTCAGTCCGTACCGGTCCTGGATCTCCGGGATGCAGGTGACCAGCAGGGCGAAGGTGACGCCCTGGAGGAGGAAGCTCGCGGCCAGCGCCGCCCGGCCGGCCCGGAGCCGCGGTGCGACCGGGACGCTCCCGTCCCCCGCGTCGCTCCCGGAACGGCAGGCACTCTCGGTAGGCACATCCACCTCGCTACTGGCCGGTACGGCGGTCGGTGGCGAGAGCGTAGGCGCTGACGGGCGTTCGCGGGAGGGGGTGCGCGTGAGGGGGTGCGCGTGAGACGGCTGCGGCCCCGTGGGGGCCGGCCGCTACCGGTCGAGCAGCGGGAGCACCTCGTCGAGGTCGGCGATCAGGCCGGTGGCACCGGCGGCGGTCAGCTTCGCCGGGTCGGTCAGGGCGGTGTAGCCGTACACGTCCATGCCGGCCGCGCGGGCGGCGAGCACGCCGTTCGGGCTGTCCTCCACCACCAGGCAGGCGGCCGGATCGACGCCGAGGGTGCGGGCGGCGTGCAGGAAGAGGTCCGGCGCGGGCTTGCCCACCCCCACGTCCTGGGCGCTGAAGATCCGCTCCTCCGGGAACCAGCCGCGCAGAGCGGTGACGTCCAGCGCGGCGCGGATCCAGCTGTGGTGCGCGGACGAGGCCAGGCAGTACGGCACGGAACGCTGGCGCAGCTCCTTCAGCAGCGTCTCCGCGCCCCGCACGGCGACGAGTTCGGCGGTGAAGGTGTCGAAGACCCGCCCGTGGAAAGCCTCGTCGAAGCCCTCCGGGAGGCGGGCGCCGTCGTACCGCTCGGCGATCACGTCGTGCACCCGGTGGGCCGCGGTGCCCATGAAGTCCCGGTAGGAGTCCTCGACGGTGGTCGGGTAGCCCAGTTCGGTCAGGTACCCGGCGAGCACCCGGTTGGAGAGCGGCTCGCTGTCCACCAGGACACCGTCGTTGTCGAAGATCACCAGTTCATGGGCCATACGGGCGACCCTACCGGCCGTCCCCGCGGGTCACCTGCCGCCGGAGGCCAGCTCCCGGGAGCGGTCCCGGGCCGCCTCCAGGGCGCTCAGCAGGGCCGCCCGCACCCCGTGGTTCTCCAGCTCGCGGATGGCCGCGATGGTGGTGCCGGCCGGCGAGGTGACCGCCTCGCGCAGCTTCACCGGGTGCTCCCCGGAGTCCCGCAGCATCACCGAGGCGCCGATCGCCGACTGCACGATGAGGTCGTGCGCCACCTGCCGGGGCAGCCCGAGCAGGATGCCCGCGTCGGTCATCGCCTCGACCAGGAAGTAGAAGTACGCCGGACCGGAGCCGGACAGGGCGGTCGCCGCGTCCTGCTGGGACTCGGGCAGCCGCAGCGCCTTGCCGACCGAGCGGAAGATCTCCTCCGCCCGCTCCAGGTGCGCCTCGGCGGCGTGCGACCCGCCGGAGATGACGCTCATGCCCTCGTCCACCAGGACGGGCGTGTTCGGCATCACCCGGACCACCGGGGTGCCGGGGGCCAGCCTGGCCTCGAACCAGGCGGTGGGGATGCCGGCCGCGGCCGAGATCACCAGTCGGTCGGGGTCGATGTGCGGCGCCAGCTCGTCCAGCAGGGTGCCCATGTCCTGCGGCTTCACCGCGAGGATCAGGGTGTCCGCGAGCTTGGCGGCCTCGGCGTTGCCGACCGCGCCGACCCCGTACCTGGCGGCCAGTTCGGCGGCCCGCTCGGGCCGGCGGGCCGTCACCAGGACGTCCGCCGGGTCCTGGCCGGCCCGCAGCAGACCGGAGAGCAGGGCCTCCCCGATCTTGCCCGTGCCGAGGAAGGCGATCTTCTGTCCGTGCGCCGCGCTGCTGGTCATGGCCGCTCCTTGCCTCCGGTGTTGTGTCCCGCCACCCCGGCCATCCTCGCACCGCGTCCCGCTCCTGGGCGGCACCGTCCACCCTGCGGGCACCCGGTTCGGGCACCCGGTTCGGGTACCCGGTGAAGCAGCCCCCTAGGGCGAATCTCGGGGTTCTCCCCTATGGCCCGGCGGTGGGCGCGGGCGCACCGTGGAGGCATGGCACACGGAGAGATGTCCCGACGTGAGAACCGGCAGGTCGCCGTCGCCGCGGCGACCTTGGGCCCGTGGCGGACGGCCGCGGGGGTCGGTGCGCTGGTGGGGGTGACGGACCTGGTGATCGATCTGATCGACGGGGACTGGTCGCTGAGCATGCTGGCCGGTCCGGCCGGCGTCGCCCTGTTCTTCTTCTTCCTGGTCGGCACGGTGGGCGGCCGGCTGCGCCGGGACACCGCCGACCGGCGACTCCACAAGTGGGCGAACGAGCACCCCTGGCAGGCCGCGCTCCCGGCGGCGGGCGGCCTGCTCCTCCTGAACACGCTGGCCCAGCTGTTCCTCGGCGACGCGGGCCTGTTCGAGGCGTTCTTCCTCTCACTGTTCCCGGCCGCCATGGTCCTGGGCGTGGCGGGGGTGGTCGGCTCGGTCAAGCGTGCCCGCGCGAAGGGCTGACGTCCCGACAGGGAACGGGTGGTCGGCGGCCCCGCTCCGGCGGGGTGTTCACCCGGCGGTGCGGCCCCGATCGAACACCCGTCACACCCCGTCGGCATACTGGCGCGATGCCGATCGCCGAAGACCCAGTACCGCGTCCGTCCGAGGAGCCGAAGGAGCCGAAGGACGGGACGGACGGGAAGGACCCGTTCGCCGGCCTCGTACTCGACGAGGACTTCGTCCGGGGCGCCGCCGTGAAGGAGCAGACGGGGCGCACCCGGATGCTCGCCGCCCGGTGGCAGCACACGCCGCCGGTCGACCCCGGCGGCCGCCGCTCGGTGAACGACGGGCCCCGGCCGCGACGGCGGTTCGCCCGCCGGGCGCGGCCGGTCGACCCGTGGGGCAACCCCCGGCCGCGCCGCGGCGGGTGGTGGCGGACGCCGCTGTTCGTGCTGCTCACCGTCGCCCTGGTGCTCGCCGCGCTGAACGTCGACGGGCTACGGTCCTGGTACTCGACGCACTTCGGCGACGGCTCCGGGTCCGGTGGTACGACGGTCGGCACGCCCGTGGCGACCGTCGCTCCGGAGACCGGGGCGCCGACCGCCGCGCCGCCACCGGCCGACCCGAAGCAGCCGACCGTCGACCGCCCGTGGGCGGGCTCCCCCGCCGAGGGGTGGCCCACCGGCATCGACGCGTTCGGGCCCGAACCGGGCACGGTCACCAGGATCGGCGTGTTCGGCGCCGACCAGGTCGCCGCGCAGGTCGACCTGGTCAAGCGGTACCTGGCGGCGGCCAATCTGGACCCGCGGACGGTGGCCGGCGGCCGCCCGGAGGCGGCCCTGGCCATGCTGAGCCCGGAGGGCCGGGCGGCGGCCGAGAAGGCGCTGGCCAGTCCCTCCCGCGACCAGGACCCGACCGGCTGGTTCAGCCGCTTCGACGGGCGCGACGCGATCCCGGTCGGCGACACCTACCGGCTGCAGGGCCGGATCAGCGTCGAGGGGGACGGCAAGCGGGGCGTGCTGGTGCACACCGACTTCACCTTCGTCTACCCGCTCCGGCCCGGCCCGGACGCCGCCAAGCGCGCCACCGCGCCCAGGCCGTCCGGTCCCGCGCGGCCGACGGGCAGCCCGGCGCCCGGCGGGGGCGCCGCGCCGAAGCCGGTCGGCCTGCTCACCCCGGCGGCCGACGTGGCCGGGGACACCTGGACGGCGCGGACCGTCGTGCGCCGGGTGGACACCTTCCGCTTCCACGACCCGGCGAAGTTCCAGGTCGAGCGGGACCGGCTCTACTTCGAGCGGACCATGTCCGACGTCGGCAACAGCGAGTGCGACGTGTACGACGGCTGGTACCACCCGCAGTTCGACCAGTTCGCGGCCGTCGGGGGGACGTCCCCCGCACCGTCCGGACCGCCCTCGGACCCGTACGACCGCACCCAGGAGCTGCGGACGGACGGCGTCTGCGGCACGGTCAGCCGCAGCTGACCGGGCCGGCGCCCCGCCGGGTCAGCGCCTGCGCCGGCCCCGGCCCGGGGCGCCGTTGCCGGGCCGGCCGCCGCGAGCGGCCTGCCGGCGGTCGTGCCGGGCGAGCGCCTTCTCGTAGCGGGCCCGGTGCAGGGCCTCGCCGGGGGCCTCGCGCAGGGCGCGGAGGAAGTAGGCGAGCAGCGAGCCGACCCCGCCGATCACCCAGACCACGCCGAGCGACTTGTCCTCGGCCATCCAGCCGGTCAGCGCGTCCCGGCCCTCGGTGAGCAGCTTCCAGGTGCGCAGCGCGGCGAGCAGCGAGCAGATCGCGACGGCGGCGACCAGCAGTCCGTTGAGGAAGCCCCCGTTGTCGGCGACCCGGATGCCGTCGACGGCGAGGCGCAGCACGAAGGCGCCGGCCGCGGCGGCGAGCAGCGCCCCGGCCGGGACGAGGACGCGGCGCAGCCGGTAGTCGCCGCCGCGTTCGACCCAGCTGGTGCCGAACCAGCGGATCGGCTCCGGTTCGGGGGCGCCGGCGGGCTGGGTGGTGGGGGTGCGTTCCTGGGTCACGGGTCCGATTATCCCCGGCGGGCGGGAACGGCGGAGGCGCCGTCCCGGTGGCCGGGACGGCGCCTCGTGGTCGGGGTGGGGGTCAGCCGAGCTTGCTGACGTCCCGGACGGCGCCCTTGTCGGCGGAGGTGGCCATCGCGGCGTAGGCGCGCAGGGCCTGGCTGACCTGGCGGTCGCGGTTCTGCGGCCGGTAGCCGTGGCCGGCCTCCAGGGCGCGCCGGCGCTCGTCCAGGACCTCGGCCGGGACCTCCAGGGAGATCCGCCGGCCCGGGATGTCGATGGCGATGGTGTCGCCGTCCTCGACCAGGGCGATGGTGCCGCCGGACGCGGCCTCCGGGGAGGCGTGGCCGATCGACAGGCCCGAGGTGCCGCCGGAGAAGCGGCCGTCGGTGACCAGCGCGCAGGCCTTGCCGAGGCCCCGGCCCTTGAGGAAGGAGGTCGGGTAGAGCATCTCCTGCATGCCGGGGCCGCCCTTGGGGCCCTCGTAGCGGATGACGACGACGTCGCCCTCCTTGATCCGCTTGGCGAGGATCGCCTCGACCGCGTCCTCCTGGGACTCGACGACGACGGCCGGGCCGCTGAACGTCCAGATCGACTCGTCCACGCCGGCGGTCTTCACGATGCAGCCGTCCTCGGCGAGGTTGCCGTACAGCACGGCGAGTCCGCCCTCGACGGAGTAGGCGTGCTCGACGCCGCGGATGCAGCCCCGGGCGCCGTCGGTGTCAAGCGACTCCCAGCGCTCGGACTGCGAGAAGGCCTCGGCGGAGCGGACGCAGCCGGGGGCGGCGTGCCACAGCTCGACGGCCTCGGCGGACGGCGAGCCGCCGCGGACGTCCCAGGTCTTGAGCCACTCGGTGAGCGAGTCGGAGTGGACGGTGTGCACGTCCTCGTTCAGCAGCCCGCCCCGGTGCAGCTCGCCGAGGATGGCCGGGATCCCGCCGGCCCGGTGCACGTCCTCCATGTAGTACGCGCCGTTGGGCGCGACCTTGGACAGGCACGGCACCTTGCGGGAGATCGCGTCGATGGCCCGCAGGTCGAAGTCCAGCTCGGCCTCCTGGGCGGCGGCGAGCAGGTGGAGGATGGTGTTGGTCGAGCCGCCCATGGCGATGTCGAGGGCCATGGCGTTCTCGAAGGCGGCGCGGGAGGCGATCGAGCGCGGCAGGACGGAGTAGTCGTCCTGGCCGTAGTGCCGGTCGGTGATCTCGACCACGGTCCGGCCGGCGGCCTCGTAGAGGGCGCGGCGGGCGGTGTGGGTGGCGAGCAGCGAGCCGTTGCCGGGCAGCGAGAGGCCGACCGCCTCGGTGAGGCAGTTCATCGAGTTGGCGGTGAACATGCCCGAGCAGGAGCCGCAGGTCGGACAGGCGTTCTCCTCGATGATCGCGATGTCCTCGTCGGAGACGTTCTCGTTGACCGCCTGGGAGATCGCGTCGACCAGGTCGAGCTTGCGCACCGTGCCGTCGACCAGGGTGGCCTTGCCGGCCTCCATCGGGCCGCCGGAGACGAACACCGTCGGGATGTTCAGCCGCAGTGCGGCCATCAGCATGCCGGGGGTGATCTTGTCGCAGTTGGAGATGCAGATCAGCGCGTCCGCGCAGTGCGCGTTGACCATGTACTCGACCGAGTCGGCGATCAGGTCGCGCGAGGGCAGCGAGTAGAGCATGCCGCTGTGGCCCATCGCGATGCCGTCGTCCACCGCGATGGTGTTGAACTCGCGGGGGATGCCGCCGGCCTGCTTGATCGCCTCGGACACGATCCGGCCGACCGGCTGGAGGTGGGTGTGGCCGGGGACGAACTCGGTGAAGGAGTTGGCGACCGCGATGATCGGCTTGCCGAAGTCCTCGCGGGCTACGCCGGCCGCCCGGAGAAGCGCCCGGGCGCCTGCCATGTTGCGACCGTGGGTGACCGTACGGGACCTCAGCTCGGGCACTGTGCTCGACTCCTTCGGAGGCTGACTGGCGGCCCCGCTCGATCAGGAGGGTGCGGGGCCACTGTGTCCGTCGAGCCTACGCCCGCCGTCCGGGCGGCGGACCCGGCGTCCGCGATGCGGTCAGCCGGGCGGGTGCCGGACGGGTGCCGGACGGGTGCCGGACGGGTGCAGGGCGGGGCATCAGCCGGACGGCCGCCGGACTGGTGCCGGGCGGGGCGCCGGTGACCTGCGGCGCGGCTCAGGACGGGGTGATCGCGACGGTCAGGTCCAGCACGTACGGCTCGACGACCGTGCCGTCCGGGAACTCCGCCAGCAGGGCCTCGCGCTCGACGGCCAGCAGCGGCGCGCGCTGCTCCGGGGTGAGCGCGGCGAGGTAGGAGCGGGAGGTGAGGTCGGTGATCACGTGGTCCACGGAGACCCGGCGCTCCCAGCGGAGCCGGGTGTGCTCCGTCCTCAGGTCGTACGGGGCGAGGTGGGAGGTGACCTCGTCGACGGCTCCGTAGCCGTGGTAGCCGGTGGGCAGCGCGGCGTGGAGCCGCTCGCCCAGCGCCCGCACCCAGGCGACGCCGCTGTCCTTCACGTTCCACCAGAGGGCCAGCGCGCCGCCCGGCCGCAGGACCCGGATCGCCTCCGGCACGGACTTCTCCGGGACGGTCCAGTGGAAGGCCTGGGCATAGGTGACGAAGTCCGCCGAGCCGTCGTGGAACGGCAGCTCGTCGCCGCTGCCCCGGACCAGCCCGAGCCCGGGCGAGGCGGCGAGGAACTGTCCGGCCATGCCCGCGTTCGGCTCCACCGCGAGCACCTCGGCGCCGCGGCCGGCCAGCAGCCGGGTCGAGATGCCGGTGCCGGCGCCGACGTCCAGCACCCGCGCGCCCGCCAGACCGCGCCCGGCCAGCCGCTCCAGCGCGTCGAACAGCTCCTGCGGGTACGAGGGCCTGGCCCGGTCGTACTCCGCCGCCACGCCGCCGAAGGACTTCGCCAGTTCGCGGAAGTCACTGCCGGGCCCGGTTCCGGTCTTTTCCGCCATGTGTCCCCCTGTGGAAGGCAGTTCGTGCGCCGTCAGCGTACGCGCGCGGGGGTGGCCAGGTGCAGGCGGGTGAAGGCGAGGGCCTCGGCCAGGTCGGCCTCGCGTTCGGCGGGCGAGGTGGAGCGGCGGGTGTTGACCTCCAGCACGACGTGGCCGTCGAAGCCGGTCCGGGCGAGGTGTTCCAGCAGTTCGGCGCAGGGCTGCTTGCCCCGGCCGGGGATGAGGTGCTCGTCCTTGCCGGAGCCGGAGCCGTCCGCCAGGTGGACGTGGGCGAGCCGGTCCCCCATCCGCTCGACCATCGCGAAGGCGTCCACCCGCGAGGTGGCGACGTGCGACAGGTCGATGGTGAAGTGCCGGTACTCCTCCTCGGTGACGTCCCAGCCCGGCGCGTACGCCAGCATCTCGCGGTCCTTGTACCGCCACGGGTACATGTTCTCGACCGCGAAGCGGACGTCCGTCTCCCCCGCCATCCGGTGGATGCCCTCGACGAACTCCCGGGCGTACTGGCGCTGCCAGCGGAACGGCGGGTGGACGACGACCGCGCTCGCGCCGAGCTTCTCGGCCGCCGCGCGGGCGCGGACCAGCTTGGTCCACGGGTCGGTGCTCCACACCCGCTGGGTGATCAGCAGGCACGGGGCATGGACGGCGAGGATCGGCATGCGGTGGGCGTCGGAGAGCCGGCGCAGCGCCTCGATGTCCTGGCTGACGGGGTCGTTCCAGACCATCACCTCGACACCGTCGTAGCCGAGTCCGGCGGCCAGCTCGAAGGCGACCGCGGTGGTGGCCGGGTAGACCGAGGCGGTGGAGAGGACGACCTTGGTGTCCGGGATGTGCAGGGCCGGGTGCGGGGGCAGGACCAGGCGGTCGGTGGTGCGCAGCAGCGGCGGGCGGGCGGCGGCCTGGCGGGCGGCCTTGACCGACTTCACGGACTGGACGGCGGCCTTGGCGGCGCCGGCCGCCCGGGCGGTGCGGGTGGGCTCGGTGCCGGGGGCCTTGGGGCCCTTGGGCGTCCGGGCGGTCTTCGCCGCCCCGGTGGCACCGGTCGTCCTCGCAGCACCGGTCGTCCTGGTCGTCCTGGTCGCCTTGGTGGCCGCGCGGCTCGCGGCCTTGCGGGCCGCCCTCTCGGCGACGCCGCCGGCCGCCTCCCGGGCCGCCTTCACGCCCTTGACGGCCTTGACGGCCTTGACGCCCTTGACACGCTTGACGCCCTTGGCAGCCTTGCCGCCCTTGACGCCCTGAGCAGAGGCAGGAGCGGGATCCGGCGAGGGTTCCGGCACAGGATCCGCGGCGGTCTCCGGCACGGGGTCCGGACCGGTGCGGCGCCCGGCGCGGCGCGGGGCGTCCGGCCGCGGCTTCCCGTCCTGGGGCGCGCGGCCCTCCCGCGTCCCGTCCTCGTCCGCTGGTTGCGCCACGGGAGACAGCGTAAGCGGACCGCGCCCGGAACGGGGAGCCGGTCGGCGCGCGCCCGGCCGCCCCGCCCCCCGGTGTCAGGGGGTGAGCACGGGCCGACGGCGGTCGGCCGGGCTGTCCATGGCGTCCAGCCGGCGCAGGATGATGCCCTCGCGCAGCGCCCAGGGACAGACGTCCAGCTCGTCCAGGCCGAACAGGTCCATCGCGGCGTCGGCGACCAGCGCGCCCGCGAGCAGCTGCTTGGCGCGGCCCTCGGAGACCCCGGGGATCTGCGCCCGTTCGGCGACCGTCATCGCGGACAGCCGGGGCAGCCAGGCGGCGAGGTTGCCGCGGGTGAGCCGGCGGTCCGTGTACGGGCCGGCGTCGGCCGGGGCGGCGCCGGTCATCCGGGCCAGCTGCTTGAAGGTCTTGGAGGTGGCGACGGCGTGGTCCGGCGCGCCGAGCCGGGAGATCTCGCCGACGACGGTGGCCATCTCGGCGCGGATGTGCCGTCGGAGTTCGCGTAGCCGCTCGGGGTCGGCGACGTCGCCGGGCAGCCAGCGGGCGGTCAGCCGGCCGGCGCCCAGCGGCACCGAGCAGGCCACGTCCGGCTGCTCGTCCAGGCCGCAGGCGATCTCCAGCGAGCCGCCGCCGATGTCGAGGTTGAGCAGCCGGCCGGAGGACCAGCCGAACCAGCGGCGGACCGCCAGGAAGGTGAGCCGGGCCTCGTCCTGGCCGGAGAGCACCCGCAGTTCGACCCCGGTCTCCTCGGCGACCCGGCGGAGCACCTGCTCGCCGTTGGCGGCCTCGCGCACGGCGGAGGTGGCGAAGGGCAGTATGTCGACCACGCCCTTGTCCTCGGCGACCCGCAGCGAGGAGGCGATCATGCCGATCAGCTTCTCGACCCCGGACCCGTCGATCGCGCCCTGCTCGTCGAGGAGTTCGGCGAGCCGGAGCTCGGCCTTGTGGGAGTACGCGGGCAGGGGTGCGGCGCCCGGGTGGGCGTCGACCACCAGGAAGTGGACCGTGTTGGAACCTACGTCGAGCACACCGAGTCGCATAACCGTCCACGCTACGCGATCTCACGCCGGAGGAGACCGGTCGTGCCGGTGTTCGTGCTGGTCCGGGTACTGATCGCGGTCCGGGGCGGACCGACCGCGGTGGACCTGGGCCCGGTTCGAACGGCATTCGGCCGGTGTTGGCCCGTCGTTCACCGGGCCGGGCGGTGCACCCACCGTGAACCGCGTGACCACGGACGGTTCGCAGCACCGCGGAGGCTCTACCCTTGCCGGGTGGCAGCAGCAGACACCTCCCAGCAGACCAGCGCCTCCAAGGGCGGCAGGAAGAAGTCCGGGAGCGGCGGCCCGGGCGCCGTCGACCTGGCGATGCCGACCCTCCGCTCCGAACTCGGCCCCGAGGTCCGCCCCGAGGTCCCGCTCGACTTCCCGCGCGCCTGGGTCGAGTTCACCGACCCGGAGGACGAGGAGCAGGTCTTCCGCTGCGACCTGACCTGGCTGACCTCCCGCTGGTCGTGCATCTTCGGTCAGGGCTGCCAGGGCATCCGCGAGGGCCGGGGCGAGTCCGACGGCTGCTGCACCCTGGGCGCGCACTACTCGGACGAGGACGACGAGAAGCGCGTGGCCGGCCACGCGGCCCGGCTGACCCCGGAGCTGTGGGAGAACCACCGGCACGGCACCGACGCCAAGGGGCGGCTCAAGCTCGACGGCGGCATCACCATGCTCGACGAGGACGGCGACCGCCAGACCCGGCGGGTCGACGGCGCCTGCGTCTTCGTGAACAGCCCCGGCTTCGCCGGCGGAGCGGGCTGCGCCCTGCACGCGCTGGCGCTCGCGGAGGGCCGCGAGCCGCTGGAGACCAAGCCGGACGTCTGCTGGCAGCTGCCGGTCCGCCGCACCTACGACTGGATCGACCGGCCGGACGACACCCGCTACCTCCAGGTCACCATCGGCGAGTACGACCGCCGGGGCTGGGGCCCGGGCGGCCACGACCTGCACTGGTGGTGCACCGGCAGCCCGGACGCCCACCAGGGCGCCGACCCGGTGTTCGTCAGCTACCGCCCGGAGCTCACCGAGCTGATGGGCCCGGCCGCGTACCGGGTGCTGGCCGGCCTCTGCGAGGAGCGGATCGCCACCAAGGGCGACCGCAAGGTGGCCCCGCACCCGGCCGACCCGGCGAAGCGGCCGAAGGCGCCGAAGAAGTAGCGCCCCCCGGGGGCGGGCCCGGCCCGCCCCCGGCCGGCTACTTGTCGATGTCGCCGACGACGAAGAACATCGAGCCCAGGATCGCCACCATGTCCGCGACCAGCGTCCCCGGCAGCAGCTCGGTCAGCGTCTGGATGTTGTTGAACGAGGCCGAGCGCAGCTTCAGCCGCCAGGGCGTCTTGTCGCCGCGCGACACCAGGTAGTAGCCGTTGACGCCGAGCGGGTTCTCGGTCCAGGCGTAGGTGCTGCCCTCCGGGGCCTTGAGCACCTTGGGCAGCCGCAGGTTGACCGGCCCGGGGGCGAGCAGCGCCAGCTTGTCGAGGCAGGCGTCGGCGAGGTCGAGCGCGTTGGCGGTCTGCTCCAGCAGGCACTCGAAGCGGGCCAGGCAGTCGCCCTCCTCGCGGGTGACCACGGTCAGCACCTGCCGCAGCTCCTCGCTGCCGTACGCCAGATAGGGCTCGTCCCGGCGCAGGTCGAGGTCCAGTCCGCTCGCCCGCGCGATCGGGCCGCTGGCGCCGTACGCCTGGGCCTGCGCCCGGGTCAGGACGCCGACACCGGCGGTGCGGGCGCGGAAGATCTCGTTGCCCAGTACCAGGTCCTCGAAGACCGGCAGCTGGGAGCGGACGACGGCGACGGCGGTGCGGACCCGGCCGAGCCAGCCGGCCGGCAGGTCCTCCTTGAGGCCGCCGACCCGGTTGAACATGTAGTGCATCCGGCCGCCGGAGGCTTCCTCCAGCACGTGCTGGAGGTCCTCGCGGCCGGTGAAGGCGTGGAAGATCGGGGTGATCCCGCCCAGCTCCAGCGGGTACGAGCCGAGGAACATCAGGTGGTTGAGGACGCGGTTCAGCTCGGCCAGCAGGGTGCGGATCCACACCGCCCGCTCGGGCACCTCCATGCCGAGCATCCGCTCGACGCCGAGCACCACGCCCAGTTCGTTGGAGAAGGCCGAGAGCCAGTCGTGCCGGTTGGCCAGCATGATGATCTGCCGGTAGTCCCGGGCCTCGAAGAGCTTCTCCGCGCCCCGGTGCATATAGCCGATCACCGGCTCGGCGCTGACGATGCGCTCGCCGTCCAGCACCAGCCGCAGGCGCAGCACGCCGTGGGTCGCCGGGTGCTGCGGGCCGATGTTGAGCACCATGTCGGTGCTGTCCGCCCCGCCCGTGACGTTCTCGGCTCCCGCCCCGATGCCGACCGTGGTCTCCCTCATGGGGTCAGAGTCTGCCATCCCGGCAGCGCCCCGAGGCTCGGCGGTACCGGCATGCGGACGGCCTGCGAGAGCCAGCCGAATCCGCCCAGGCCCGCGGGGTCGGTGAGTTCGGCGCCCTCGCCCGCGCCGCCGAGCGCGCGCAGGTAACCGACCGGGTCGCTGGAGGCGAGGGCCAGCGGCGGCCGGGCACCGCTGACCCCGAGCGCCCGCAGCGCCTCCCGCTGGGTCGTCCACAGGCTGTGGAGACCGGGCGCGGCCACCGCGTCCAGGGCCACGTGCGCGGTGACGTCGCACGAGCCATCCGGCACCGGGGGCACCTCGCGGCCGGCCCGGAAGCCGGTCCGGGTGGGGAACGGCGGGCGGCGCCCGGCGGTGTGCCCGTAGTCGACGGCGACGGCCAGGCCCCGCTCCAGGCCGGCCACCGCCTGCGCCCAGGCGGCGTCCCTGGGCGCGCCGAACTCGACGAAGTCCCCGGGCCGTTCGGCCGGCCACCAGCGGGCGGCCCAGTCGGCGTCGGCGGCGTCGACGGGCCCGCCGAGCCGCTCCTCGCCGGTCGCCGGGTCCACCTCCAGGTAGCGGAGCCGCCCGTCCTCACCGACCTCGCCGGTGTCCAGCGGCACGTTGTCCAGCCACTCGTTGGCGAACAGCAGCCCGGTGACGCCGCGCGGCACCCGCTCCGTCCACACCGTCCCGGCCCAGCCGCGCTCCGTCCACAGCCCTGTGGACGGAGCGGCGGGCGGCGCGTCCGGGCGGGCGGCGAGTTCCACCGCCCACACCCGCAGCCGCTCCCCCACCGGCTCCGGCAGTTCGGCCAGCACCCCGGCGACCAGCTCGCCCCGGCCGGCCCCGACGTCCACGAAGGCCAGTTCCTCCGGACGGCCGAGCGCCGCGTCCACCTCCAGCAGCAGCCGGGCCACCGCCCGGGCGAACAGCGGCGAGGCGTGCACCGAGGTCCGGAAGTGCCCGGCCGGGCCCTCCGGCCTGCGGTAGAAGCCGCCGTCGGGGTCGTAGAGGGCACGCTCCGTGGCGGGCGCCCACCGCATCCAGCTCATGGGCCGGGAGGCTACACACCCGGTCCGTACCCGCCCAATCCGTACGGCACCGGCATGCCCCGCTCTCCGACCTAGGGAGTAGGACGGATCGCTCTCCCGGCGGACCTGGGCACGGGGTGCGACTGCCTACGCTTGAGTCGTGCATCGACTCAACGCCTGGCTCCGCCGTCACCCCATGGTGATCGACTCCGTCTGGGCCGCGATGGTGCTCTTCGTCGGCGTGCTGCCGGAGAACGGGAGCGGGAACGCCGGCTGGCGGCTGGCGGTCCACTACGCCATCGCCGTCCTGCTGCCCCTGCTGATGGTGTTCCGTCGGCGCTTCCCCGACGCGACCGTGGCCGCCGCGGGCCTGACCGGCCTCGCCCAGGTCCTCCTGGACGTCAACCCGGCGGTCTCCAGCATCGCCTACCTGGTGTTCGCCTACACGGGCGCCGCGTTCGGCAGGCCCTGGACGTCCCGGCTCGCGCTGCTCGGCGGTCTGCTCTCGGGTCCGCTGGTGTACTGGCGGCTGCATCCGCAGAAGATCCAGTCGGTCGGCGACTCCGACGTCCGCTTCGTGAACTACTCCGCCCCCGAAGCGCTGCTCATCATCGGTCTGATGACCACCCCGTTCATCCTCTGCTGGGCCTGGGGCCGGCTGACCCGGGTGCGCCGGGCCTACCTGGTCGAGCTGGAGGACCGGGCGGCCCGGCTGGAGCGGGAGCGCGACGCCCAGTCCAAGGTCGCGGTCGCCGCCGAGCGGGCCCGGATCGCCCGCGAACTGCACGACGTGGTCGCGCACAACGTCTCGGTGATGATCGTCCAGGCCGACGGCGCCGCCTACGTCCTGGACAACTCGCCGCAGCAGGCCAAGGAGGCGCTCAGCACCATCGCCTCCACCGGCCGGCAGGCGCTGGTCGAGATGCGCCGGCTGCTGGGCGTGCTGCGCAGCGCCGACAGCAAGGGCGAGGAGTACGTGCCGCAGCCCGGCGTCGAGGAGCTGCCGGAGCTGCTCGACCAGGTCCGCACGGCCGGCCTCCAGGTGGACTTCGCCACCTCGGGCCACCCGCGCGAGCTGCCGCGCGGCGTCGAGCTGACGGTCTACCGGATCGTCCAGGAGGCGCTGACCAACGTCCGCAAGCACGGCGGCCCCGATGTCCACGCCCGGGTCGCGGTCGACTTCGGCGAGCGCGAACTGGCCGTACTGGTCGAGGACGACGGCCGCGGCAGCACCGACGAGCAGCTCGCCTCCGGCGGCCCCGACGGCCAGGGCCACGGCCTGATCGGCATGCGCGAGCGGGTCGGTATGGTCAGCGGCAGCCTCGACATCGGGCCGCGCCCCGGCGGCGGATTCCGGATCCGCGCCGTCCTGCCGCTCAAGGCCGCCTGACCCCGGACACCCGCCGGCCCCGGACACCCGCCGACGGACACCCGCCGACGGACGCCACCGACCCCCGCTGTCCTCCCCGAGGAACTAGGAGCCACCCTTGACCATCCGCGTGATGCTGGTCGACGACCAGGAGCTGCTGCGCACCGGATTCCGGATGATCCTCCAGTCGCAGGGGGACATCGAGATCGTCGCCGAGGCCGGCGACGGCGCCGAAGCCGTGGAGAAGCTCCGGCACACGGAGGTGGACGTGATCCTCATGGACGTCCGGATGCCGCGGCTGGACGGCGTGCAGGCCACCCGGCGGATCTGCCTGGCCGAGGACGGCAGCCCGCTGCCGAACACCCCGCACGTGCTCATCCTCACCACCTTCGACCTCGACGAGTACGCCTTCGCCGCGCTCAAGGCCGGGGCCAGCGGCTTCCTGCTCAAGGACGTGCCGCCGACCGAGCTGGTGGCCGCGATCCGCGCCGTCCACGGCGGGGACGCCGTGGTCGCGCCGACCACCACCCGCCGCATGATCGACCGCTTCGCCGAGGTGCTGCCGACCCCGCAGAACGGCCCGGGCGGCCCCAACACCCTGAACCCGCTCACCGAGCGCGAACGCGAGGTGTTCCTGCTGGTCGCCCAGGGCCTGTCGAACGGCGAGATCGCGGCCCGGCTGGTGCTCTCCGAGGCCACCGTGAAGACCCACGTCGGGCGGATCCTGGCCAAGCTGAGCCTGCGCGACCGGGTCCAGGCCGTGGTCCTGGCCTACGAGGCCGGACTGATCCGGGCCGGCGCCACCGACTGACCCGGGCCAACGGCGGCCCGCCCACGGCCGCCCACGCTCCGGACCCGGCCCCACGCTCCGGACTCGACCCCACGCTCCGGACCCCGCCCGGGCCGGAGCGAACCGCTCCGCGGGCCCGGCCCCGCCCGTAGAATGGGCCGGTACGTCCGGTACCCCGGCAGTGGACTGGAACGGAACCCCTGGACAAAGGTGGACGCGTGAGTCCGTCCGACTTCGCCGACCGCGGCGAGTTCGCCCCGCTCGCCGACGACCTCGGCGACCCGGCCGACCCCGGCAACCGCCCCGCCCGCCTGGCCGTCGGCGTGGTCGGCACCGGCCGGGTCGGCCCGGCGCTCGGCGCCGCCCTCCAGCTCGCCGGCCACAGGGTGGTCGCCGCCTCCGGGGTGTCCGCCGCCTCGCGCCGCCGGGCCGAGGCCCTGCTGCCGGGCGTGCGGGTGGTCACCCCGCCGCAGGTGCTGGCCGCCGCCGACCTGGTGCTGCTCACCGTCCCCGACGACGCGCTGGCCGACCTGGTCACCGGCCTCGCCGCCACCGGCGCCGTCCGGCCCGGCCAGATCCTGGTGCACACCTCCGGCGCGCACGGCGTGGCCGTGCTGGAGCCGGCCGCCGCGGCCGGCGCGCTGCCGCTCGCGCTGCACCCCGCGATGACCTTCACCGGCACCTCCGTCGACCTGGCCCGGCTGGCCGGCTGCCCGTTCGGGGTGACCGCCCCCGAGGAGCTGCGCCCGGTCGCCGAGGCGCTGGTGGTGGAGATGGGCGGCGAACCCGAGTGGGTGCCCGAGGGCGTCCGCCCGATGTACCACACCGCCCTCGCGCACGGCGCCAACCATCTGGTCACGCTGGTCGCGCAGGCGATGGAGCTGCTGCGCACGGCCGGCGTCGCCGAGCCCGGCCGGATGCTCGGCCCGCTGCTCGGCGCCGCGCTCGACAACTCCCTGCGCTCCGGCGACGCGGCCCTCACCGGCCCGGTCGCCCGGGGCGACGCCGGCACCGTACGGCGCCACCTGGCGCAGCTCAGTACGGTGTCCCCGGACATCCCCGCCGCCTACCGGGCGATGGCCCGGGCCACCGCCCAGCGGGCCCTGGCCCGCGGGACGATCGACGAGACGTCGGCGGCGGCGCTGCTGGACGTACTGAACGAGGAGAAGCAGTAATGGCACGCGGCAAGCAGCCGGGCAAGACCCAGCACGCCCCGAAGGTCCACCGGGCCGTCGTCACCCGCACCGTCGACGACTTCGAGTCGGCGTTCTGGCCGGACGAGCAGCCGGTCGACAACGCGGTCGTGATGACGATGGGCGCCCTGCACGAGGGCCACGCCGCGCTGATCCGGGCCGCCCGCAAGCAGGTCGGCCGGGACGGCCGGGTCGCCGTCACCGTCTTCGTCAACCCGCTGCAGTTCGGCGCCGGCGAGGACCTGGAACGCTACCCGCGCAACCTGGACGACGACGTGCGGCTGGCCGAGGCCAACGGTGCCGACGTGGTCTTCGCGCCGTCCGTCGACGAGGTCTACCCGAACGGCGAGCCGCAGGTGCGGATCGCGGCCGGCCCGATGGGCGAGCGCTACGAGGGCGCCACCCGGCCCGGCCACTTCGACGGGGTGCTGACCGTCGTCGCCAAGCTGCTGCACATCACCGACCCGGACTTCGCGCTCTTCGGCGAGAAGGACGCCCAGCAGCTGGCGGTCGTCCGCCGGATGGTGGCCGACCTGGACTTCGACGTCGAGATCGTCGGCGTGCCGACCGTCCGCGAGGAGGACGGCCTGGCGCTCTCCTCCCGCAACCGCTACCTCTCGGCGGAGGAGCGCGCCCACGCACTGGCCCTCTCCGAGGCCCTGTTCGCCGGCCGGGACGCGGCGGCGCGGGGCCCGAAGGCCGCCCGCGAGGCCGCCTCGGCCGTGCTCGACGCCGCCGAGGGCGTCGACCTCGACTACCTCGCCCTGATCGATCCGCACGACTTCACCGAGGCCCCGGACGACTTCCAGGGCGAGGCGGTGCTGGCCGTCGCCGCGAAGGTGGGCGCGACCCGCCTGATCGACAACGTCCACGTCATCGTCCGGTAGCCACCAGCGCCGGACCCGGCGCGCCGGATCGCGGCGCCGGACCGAAACAAACGCTCGCCCGCAGAGCGTTGGGCAGCAAGTACCCCCTAGGCATGCACTCACAGGAGGCGTGACCCGCAATGCTCCGCACCATGCTCAAGTCCAAGATCCACCGGGCCACCGTGACCCAGGCCGACCTGCACTACGTCGGCTCGGTCACGGTGGACGAGGACCTGCTCGACGCCGCCGACCTGCTCCCCGGCGAGCTGGTCCACATCGTCGACATCAACAACGGCGCCCGGCTGGAGACGTATACCATCGCCGGCCCGCGCGGCTCCGGCGTCATCGGCATCAACGGCGCCGCCGCCCGGCTGGTCCACCCCGGCGACCTGGTCATCCTCATCGCCTACGGGCAGATGGACACCGCCGAGGCCAAGGGCTACCTCCCCAAGGTCGTCTTCGTCGACGAGCGGAACCGGGTCACCGGCACCGGCGGCGACCCGGCCGAGGCCGGGGAGGGCACCGGACTGCTGCGCGGCGACGCGGCGTACCGTGGCGACAACGGCGCGGCCGGCCCGGTCGCGCGCTAAGGAGCCACTGAAGTCATGTCCGTCACCCACCGCCTCACCGCCCCCGCCCCGGGCTGGACCACCGACACGGATGTCGTCGTGGTCGGCTCCGGCGTGGCCGGGCTCACCGTCGCCCTCAACGTCCGCCGGGCCGGCCTGCGGGCCCTGGTGGTCACCAAGGCGATGCTGGACGACGGGTCCACCCGCTGGGCCCAGGGCGGCGTCGCGGCCGCCCTCGGCGAGGGGGACACCCCCGAGCAGCACCTGGCCGACACCCTGGTGGCGGGCGCCGGGCTGTGCGACGGGGACAGCGTCCGCACCCTGGTCACCGAGGGCCCGGACGCGGTCCGCCGGCTGATCGCGGTCGGCGCGGCCTTCGACCGGGGCGAGGACGGCGACGTCCTGCTCACCCGCGAGGGCGGTCACCACCGGAACCGGATCGCGCACGCCGGCGGGGACGCCACCGGCGCCGAGATATCCCGCGCCCTGGTGGAGGCCGTCCGCCGGGACCCGGGTATCGAGCTGATCGAGCACGCCCTGGTGCTCGACCTGCTCACCGACGCCGACGGGCACGCCACCGGGCTCACCCTGCACGTGATGGGCGAGGGCCAGCGGGACGGCGTCGGCGCCGTCCGGGCCCGCGCGGTGGTGCTCGCCACCGGCGGCATGGGCCAGGTCTTCTCGGCCACCACCAACCCGGCGGTCTCCACCGGCGACGGCGTGGCGCTCGCGCTTCGGGCCGGCGCCGTGGTCACCGACCTGGAGTTCGTCCAGTTCCACCCCACCGTGCTCTGGCTCGGCCCCGAGGCGGAGGGCCAGCAGCCGCTGGTCTCCGAGGCGGTCCGCGGCGAGGGCGCGCACCTGGTCGACGCGGACGGCGTCCGGTTCATGGTCGGGCAGCACGAGCTGGCCGAGCTGGCCCCGCGCGACATCGTCGCCAAGGCGATCACCCGCCGGATGCAGGAGCACGGCACCGACCACATGTACCTGGACGGGCGGCACTTCGGCGCCGGGATGTGGCAGCGGCGCTTCCCCACCATCCTGGCCTCCTGCCGCGCGCACGGCATCGACCCGGTCACCGAGCCGATCCCGATCTCGCCGGCCGCGCACCACGCCTCCGGCGGGGTGCGCACCGACAGCCGCGGCCGGACCTCCGTCCCCGGCCTCTACGCGTGCGGCGAGGTGGCCTGCACCGGCGTGCACGGCGCCAACCGGCTGGCCTCCAACTCGCTGCTGGAGGGCCTGGTCTTCGCCGAGCGGATCGCCGCCGACCTGGCCGCCCGGCACGCCGCCGGGGACCTGCCCGAGCGCGTCGTCGACGTCGAGGCGGCCCGGGCCGCCCGTCCGGTGCCGCTGCCCGCGCCCGAGGCGCGGGCCGAGATCCAGCGGCTGATGTCGCGCGGCACCGGCGTGCTGCGCTCGGCCGCGTCGATGGCCGCCACGGCGGAGGGGCTGGCCCTGCTCTCCGAGCAGACCCGCGCCGCCGTCGCCGAGGAGAAGCCGGCCGACCCCCGGGTGGAGACCTGGGAGGCCGCCAACCTGCTGCTGGTCGCCGACGCCCTGGTCACCGCCGCCGCGCAGCGCGAGGAGACCCGCGGCTGCCACTGGCGCGAGGACTTCCCGGAGCGCGACGACGCGCACTGGCAACGCCATCTGATCACCACCCTCACCGCCTCCGGCGGACCCGTCAGCACCCTCGAGGAGCCGTAACACCATGACCGACGCGACCGACGTGACCCACCTGCACGACGAGCACGAGCACGACGAGCTCCCGCTGGCCGGCGGCTGCGGCGACGGCTGCGCCTGCGGGGACGGCGAGGGCTACGAGACCGGCCTGGACCCCCAGCTCGCCGAGCTGCTGGAGGAGGCCGGCCTGGACCCGGTCGAGGTCGAGGACATCGCGACCCTGGCACTGGCCGAGGACCTGGCCGGCGGCGAGGACGTCACCTCGGTGGCCACCGTTCCCGCCGACGCCGTCGCCACCGCCGACTTCACCGCCCGCGCGGCGGGCGTGGTGGCCGGCCTGCGGATCGCCGAGGCCGTCGTCTCGCTGGTCTGCGAGGAGGAGTTCGAGGTCGAGCGGCACGTCCAGGACGGCGACCGGGTCGAGGCCGGCCAGGTGCTGCTCTCGGTCCGCTCCCGCACCCGGGACCTGCTGACCGCCGAGCGCAGCGCGCTCAACCTGCTCTGCCACCTGTCCGGCATCGCCACCGCGACCCGCGCCTGGGCGGACGCCCTGGAGGGCACCGGCGCGGTCGTCCGCGACACCCGCAAGACCACCCCGGGCCTGCGCGCGCTGGAGAAGTTCGCGGTCCGCTGCGGCGGCGGCGCCAACCACCGGATGGCGCTCTCGGACGCGGCCCTGGTCAAGGACAACCACGTGGTCGCGGCCGGCGGCGTCGCCGAGGCCTTCCGGGCCGTCCGGGCCGCCTACCCGGAGCTGCCGGTCGAGGTCGAGGTCGACACCCTGGACCAGATCACCCCCGTCCTGGAGGCCGGGGCGGACCTGATCCTGCTGGACAACTTCACCGTCCCGCAGCTGCGCGAGGCGGTCGCCCTGGTGGCCGGCCGGGCCGAGCTGGAGGCGTCCGGCGGACTCACCCTGGCCACCGCGCGCGAGGTCGCCCAGACTGGTGTCCAGTACCTGGCGGTGGGCGCGCTGACCCACTCCTCGCCGATCCTGGACATCGGCCTGGACCTGCGCGCCTGACCGTCCGTCCGGCCCCGTTCTCCCGTCCGGCCCGTTCGCCCGTTCGCCCCTGGTCCTCGACGCAGAAAGCACCTGATGCTGCTCACCATCGACGTCGGCAACACCCAGACCACCCTCGGCCTGTTCGGCGGCGAGGAGGTGGTCGAGACCTGGCGGATCTCCACCGATCCGCGCCGCACGGCGGACGAGCTGGCGGTGCTGCTGCACGGCCTGATGGGTTCGCAGGGGTCGCGCACCGCGATCGCGGACGCGAAGGTCGAGGGCCTGGCGATCTGCTCCTCCGTCCCCTCCGTGCTCCACGAGTTCCGCGAGGTGGCGCGCCGGTACTACGGCGACGTCCCCGCGGTGATCGTGGAGCCGGGGGTGAAGACGGGGGTGCACGTCCTGATGGACAACCCCAAGGAGGTCGGCGCCGACCGGATCGTCAACGCGCTGGCCGCCAACCACCTCTACGGCGGCCCCTGCATCGTGGTCGACTTCGGCACCGCCACCACCTTCGACGCCGTCAACGCCCGCGGCGACTACGTCGGCGGCGCGATCGCCCCCGGCATCGAGATCTCGGTCGAGGCGCTCGGCAACCGCGGCGCCCTGCTGCGCAAGATCGAGCTGACCCGCCCGCGGAACGTGATCGGCAAGAACACCGTCGAGGGCATGCAGTCCGGCATCCTCTACGGCTTCGCCGGGCAGGTCGACGGCCTGGTCGACCGGATGGCCCGGGAGCTGTCCAAGGACCCCGACGACGTCCAGGTGATCGCCACCGGCGGCCTGGCCCCGCTCGTCCTCGGCGAGGCCGGCTCCCTCGACGTCCACGAGCCCTGGCTCACCCTCATCGGCCTGCGTCTGGTCTTCGAACGCAACCGCCCGGCCTGACCCGGGAGGCGCACCGCGGCGTCCGAACGTGGGGGCTCGGCGCGACACTACCGACAAATCGGATATTCCTCACGTAGTGTCAGCCCATGCCTACGCCACACGGATCGCGCGGCGGCATGGCCTTCAGCGCCGACGAAGTCCGCGTGCTGCGCCGCGCCCTCGCCCAAGCCCTGCACCCCGCCGTCCCCGTCCACCTCCAGCTCTCCGACCGGCTGTACGCCGGCACCGGCGCCGCCCTGTGGGCCGAGGACGTCCAGGACGCACTGCGCCTGACCGAGGCGATCGACGAGGCCGTCCAGGAGGGGGGCCGGCTGCGCGCCTTCCTCCTCGCCGACCTCACCCGCTACCGGGCCGCCCTGCCCGGCAGCGCCAGCGGCTACCTGGAACGGCTGGAGGAGGCGGTGGCCGACGGCTACCTCCCGGGACCGGAGGACCTCACCGCGCTGCGCGGACTGTCCCGCCAGCCCTGCGGCCAGCACGAGCGCTCCCGGCGCTCCCGGCTGGCCGGGCGCTGCCACGCGCTGGCCGAGGCCGCCGTCCGCGAACGGCTCGCCCTCACCAGCGGCCAGCGCCACCTCGTCGCCGTACCGAGCCCCGCCGCACCCCCGAGCAGTCCCCTCATCCCTGTTGGAGGACGGATCCCGATGAGCAGCACCGAGCACCCCGCCGAGCAGCCCGCCGCCGCCCGCAAGGGCGCCCCCCGCGGCCCTCAGGACCAGCAGCCCGCCCGGCCGCACCGGATGCCCACCCCCGCCGAACTGTTCGGCCGCCGCCCCAAGGCCTCGGCCCACCCGGACCGGCCGGTCCAGCCGGCCGCGCCCGAGGACCTGGAGCTCGCCACCGGCACCGGCTGAGCCCGGACCGCCACCGCCGCCCGGGGAGGCCGCGCCGCACCGAGCGGCCCGGCCTCCCCGGTCCATCTGTCGACAATCCCGTTCACCGGGCGGATCGTTCGGGTCACGACTCCACAACCATCACCGCGCGCGCCGCCGGATCGCTCCCGTCCTGTACGAATTGATGGGCAATCAACCGGCTTGACGTCCGGCCCGCCGTCCATAGGGTCGCGGGGACACCCCACGACCAAGAGGATCCCCGTGAACTCGACCCGCGCGCGCCGGGTGCTCGGCTCGGCCGCGGCAACGGCCGTCGCCGCCCTGTCCGTCGGCACGCTCGCCGTCCCCGCCCACGCCGCGGGCCAGGCCCTCAGGCTCGACGTCGGCGCCCTGGTCCAGATCCCGGGAGAGCCGACCACCCAGCCGCAGTTCGGCGAGAACGTCTTCCTCCGGGTCGGCCGGACCGGCACCGCCCCGGTCCCGGACGCCAGGCTCACCCTCGACACCACCGGGCTGGACGGCATCGCCGTGCTCACCGCCTCCGGCGGCCGCTGCGTCACCGCGGCCCGGACGATCACCTGCGAGCTCGGCCACCTCAACAGCGACAGCGTCAACATCACCGACCACCTGTGGCTGAGCGCCGTGCCCGGGGCCAAGGCCGGCACCCGGGGCGTGGTGCACGCCGCGCTGACCGCGCCCGGCGCCGAGTCGGCGGAGAAGGACTTCGCGGTCGAGGTCGGCGGCGCCGCGTTCCGGGTCGCCGAGACCGCCCCCAAGGAGCAGGCCAAGGTCGGCAGCACCTTCACCCCGGCCGTGCGGTTCGCCAACCGCGGCGGCGTCTCGGCCGTCCGGGCGATCGTCGAGGTGATGATGCTGCCCGGCCTGAAGGTCGAGGACTGGCCGTCCAACTGCGAGTACGCCACCGACCCGGGCCAGCTCGGCCGCGAGGGCTTCGGCGCACCGATCGCGACCACGCACGGCATCTGCACCGTCGAGGGGGAGATCCTGCCCAACGAACCGGTCCGGCTGAACGGCCTCGACCTGACCGTCACGTCCGAGGCCAGGTACACCTTCGCGGACTTCGCGGTCCTCGCCGCCCCGGACGCGGCCGCCGCGCAGGGACCGGCGCTGCGCCGGCGGCTGGCCTTCGAACGCGGCACCGGCGCGCCCGCCACCCTGGTCCGGGACTCCGCCGAGGGCATCCCCTCCGGCTACCCCGACATCAACGGCCACCTCACCGAGCAGGAGGTGTTCGCCGACAACGGCGCCGACTTCGGCCTGACCGGCACCTGGACCCCGGACGCCTCCGGCCGCGCGGGCACGCTCGCCATCACGGCCGCCAACCGCGGCCCGGCCTCGATCTACGACCGCAGCGGCGGCGAAGGCACCCCGTTCGTCCGGATCCAGCTGCCCGAGGGCGCCTCGGTCACCGACCTCCCCGAGAACTGCCGGGCGAACGACCGCATTCTCGGCGAGGCCCAGGACCACCCGCTCAACAAGTTCGACTGCGACGCCTTCGACTTCTTCATGGCGAACGGCGCGTCCAGCCGCCACGTCCTGGGCGTGAAGCTGGACGAGGGCACCGTCCCGCTCTCCGCCACCGTCTCGTTCCAGACCCAGTTCAGCGACCTGGAGGAGGGCTACCCGAGCGCCCCCATGAGCTGGGACCCCGACCCGGACAACAACCGGATCAAGGTCGCGCTGCGCTCGCTCCCCGCGCCCGGGACCCCCGCCGCGGACGCCGGGACCGGGACTCCGGCCGAGCCGGCCGTACCGGTCGTACCGGTCGTACCGGCCTCGGTGGCGGACTCCACCGGCAGTGGGACCGGCGCCACCGCGGCCGGCACCACCGGCGGCACCGCCACCGCCGCGGCCGGCCGGACCGGGACCGGGACCGGGACCGGGGCCAGGGCCACGGTGGCGCTCGACCTCGCGGACGGCGGCGAGCTGGCCGACAGCGGCCGCGGCGACGCCGTCCCGCTGGCCTGGGCCTCCGCCACCGCGCTGGCCCTGGGCGGCGCCGCGCTCCTCGTCTCCCGCCGCCTCGGCCGCCGGCGCTCCTGACCCCGTCCCGCGGGGAGGGGGCGGCGTACCCCGCCCCCGCACCGCGCGGCGCGGTAATCCCGTGGCGGAGCACCATCACCGGCTGGCTACCCTGGTGGGGTGAGCGATCAGAGTCCCATCACCGCGACCGACGACCTTCCCGAGCAGATGCGCGTCCGGCGCGAGAAGCTGGACCGGCTCCGGGCCGCCGGCATCGACCCGTACCCGGTCGGCTTCCCCCGCACCAGCACCATCGCCGACCTCCGGGACAAGCACCCCGACCTGGCCCCGGACACCGCGACCGGCGAGCGGGCCGGCATCACCGGCCGGGTGGTCCTCTCCCGCACCGGCGGCAAGCTCTGCTTCGCGACCCTGCGCGACGGCTCCGGCGACCTCCAGGTGATGCTGTCCCTGGACAAGCTGGGCGAGGAGCGGCTGGCGGCCTGGAAGTCGGACATCGACCTGGGCGACCAGGTCGGCGTCGAGGGCGAGGTGATCACCTCCCGGCGCGGCGAGCTGTCGGTGATGGTGGACCGCTGGGAGCTCACCGCCAAGTGCCTGCGCCCGCTGCCCGACAAGCACAAGGGCCTGACCGACCCGGAGGCCCGGGTCCGCCAGCGGTACGTGGACCTGATCGTCAACCCCGAGGCCCGCGAGATCCTGTACCTGCGCTCCAAGGTGGTCCGCTCGATCCGCCGCACCTACGAGGAGCGCGGCTACATCGAGGTCGAGACCCCGATGCTGCAGCCGGTGCACGGCGGCGCCAACGCGCGTCCGTTCAAGACGCACATCAACGCCTACGGCATCGACCTCTTCATGCGGATCGCCCCCGAGCTGTACCTCAAGCGGCTGGTGGTCGGCGGCGCGGAGAAGGTCTTCGAGATCAACCGCAACTTCCGCAACGAGGGCGCGGACTCCACCCACAACCCCGAGTTCACCTCGCTGGAGTCGTACGAGGCCTACGGCGACTACGACACCCAGGCCGAGCTGATCCGGGCCACCATCATCAACGCGGCCCGGGACGCGCTGGGGACCACGGTGATCAAGGGCCTGGACCCGCACGGCGTGGAGCACGAGATCGACCTGGCCGAGCCCTGGGCCGAGGTGAGCGTCTACCCGGGCATCTCCGGGCACCTGGGCACCGAGGTCACCCCGGAGACCACGGTCGAGACGCTGCGCGAGCTGGCCTCCCAGCACGGCATCCCCTTCGAGAAGGAGTGGGGCCACGGCCAGATCGTGCTGGAGATGGTCGAGCGCCTGCTGGAGGAGAACGCCGTCCGGCCGACCTTCATCAAGGACTACCCGACCGAGGTCTCCCCGCTGACGCGGCAGCACCGCTCCGTCCCGGGCGTGGCCGAGAAGTGGGACCTGGTGATCTTCGGGACCGAGATCGGCACCGCCTACTCCGAGCTGATCGACCCGGTCGAGCAGCGCGCCCGCCTCACCGCGCAGTCCCTGCTCGCGGCCGGCGGCGACGTCGAGGCGATGCAGATCGACGAGGACTTCCTGCGGGCCCTGGAGTACGCGATGCCGCCCACCGGCGGCCTCGGACTCGGGGTGGACCGCCTGATCATGCTGCTCACCGGCAAGAACATCCGGGAGACGGTGCTGTTCCCGCTGGTGAAGCCGGAGCCCAAGGCGTCCGCCGGTACGGCGGAGCAGACCGAGGAGGAGTGACCTGATGGACTACGTCAGCGCGATCGTCCCACCGCTGGTCATGGCGATCGGCTTCGGCTTCCTGGTGCGGGCCATCATCCGCACCCAGGGCGGCGCCCAGAAGGCCAAGGAGGACCTGGTCGACTGAGTGCCCGACGGCCGCCCGGCCTCCGCCGGACGCCCCCGTGACACCGCGCGCCGCCATTCCCGGATTCCGGGGGTGGCGGCGCGCCGGTTTCGCCGCACTTCACAAGATTTGCCCCGTTCACTCCCTATCCTGGCCGGACTATGGTCCGGCAACTCGGCGAACTTGAGAACGCCATCATGACCCGGGTGTGGCAGTGGAACCGACCGGTCACGGTTCGCGAGGTCCTTCTGGATCTGCGGTCGGAACGGGAAATCGCGTACACCACGGTGATGACCGTCCTGGACAAGCTGCACCGAAAGGGCTGGCTCCGCCGGGAGCGTGTCGGCCGGGCCTATCGATATGAACCGGTCTCCTCGCGCGAGGCGTACACGGCGGCCCTGATGAACGACGCGTGGGCGACCGGTGACAATCCGGCCGCGGCCCTGGTGCACTTCTTCGGCCTGATGTCGCCGGAGCAACGGGAGGCGCTGCGGGACGCCCTGCGGGTGGCCGCTCTGTTCCCGACCGATCCGGCGGCCCCGGATTCCCCGGAGAGCGGAACGAAGAGCGGACCGGGGAGCGGGACGAAGAGCGGGCCGGATACCGGGGAGACCGGATCGGGGCCGGCGCGATAACGTCCCGCCATGGAGGTCACCATCCGCCGGGCGCGGACCACGGACGTGCGGGCAGTGCGCAGGCTCATCGACACCTACTCGCGTGACGGGATTCTGCTCGACAAGCCCACCGTGATGCTGTTCGAATCGGTGCAGGAGTTCTGGGTCGCGGAACGCGACGACAACGGGACGGTGGTGGCCTGCGGCGCGCTCCACGTCATGTGGGAGGACCTCGCCGAGGTCCGCACGCTCGCCGTCGACGAGTCCTGCCGGGGCCACGGCGTCGGACACCTGCTGCTGGAGAAGCTGCTGCAGACCGCCCGCTGGCTCGGCGTCCGTCGGATTTTCTGCCTGACGTTCGAGGTCCCGTTCTTCGCGAAACACGGTTTCGTGGAGATCGGAGAGGTCCAGGAAACCGATGATGGTACGACAGACCCGGCAGCGATCGCTACGGATGTCTATGAAGAACTTCTCCGCTCGTACGATGAAGGTGTTGCCGAGTTCCTCGACCTGGAGCGGGTGAAGCCCAACACACTGGGCAACTCGCGCATGCTGTTGCACCTGTGAGCCGCCCCCGGGACGGTCAGGGGTTTGTGTTTTTCGGAGAAAGGCGCTTTCCTTTCCTTAGGCAAAGGGTCGTTTAGCGGAAAGGGAAGCCCGTGGCACAGAGGGTGCAGGTCATTCTTGAAGACGATCTCGACGGCGGGTCGGCGGACGAGACGGTCACGTTCGCGCTCGACGGCGTTGCCTACGAGATCGATCTGAAGAGCGCCAACGCGGACAAGCTCCGCGATCTGCTGGCGCCGTACGTCGAGAAGGGGCGCAAGCAGAGCGGCAGGCTCGCCGGCCCCCGCCGCGCGGGCCGCAGCGCCGCCCCGCGCCCGTCCGGCAGCGTCCCGGACACCGCCAAGATCCGCGCGTGGGCCAAGGAGCAGGGCCTCGAGGTCAACGACCGCGGCCGCGTCCCCAGCAATGTGCGCGAGGCCTACGAGAAGGCCAACGCGGCCTGACCCGGGCGACGCCCGGCCGCCCGGACGGGTTCGGTGCCCCGGGCACCGGCCGAGGCGTCCACGGCACACGCGCGGGGCGCGGAGGGATTCCCTCCGCGCCCCGCGGCGTACGTCCGGACGGCGCCGCGGCGGCCCGGTGCGGGCGCGGGCGCCCGCTCGGGCAGCCGGCGGGGCACGGATTCGGGCGGCGGAACGGTCACGGCCTGTGCAACGCTGGAAGGGCGAAGCGGTAACGCGGACACCACCGGGACGGCGTACCGGCCACCGCGACCGCGGCTGACCGGCCGTCAGCGGCGGCCGACTTCTCGCCAGGCGAACACCGCCACCGCGGAAACTGCGCGAGAACCGCCCCGATACCGGGTATGAATGCAGAAGGACGGGGTCCGTGACCCTGTCCGAGGCAGTACGCGTGACCGGTCGGACGTCCACCGACTGCGCCGCGGCGGCGTTTGTTCGCCGATGGCGTAGCGGCATCCGGTGCATCCGGCCCCCGTGCGGGAACACCGTCTCCCAACATCGGGTTGGGATTGGTGTCGGCTGGTCGCGCAGCATGTCGCTCACCGCGAGGGGAGCGAATCCGTGGGCCGCGCCGCTGAGCGGGACTAGCATGCGGAAGGACAGGGCGGGGACGGACCCCGAACTGCCCGACCGCTCTGAGGAGCGATAAACGATGTTCGAGAGGTTCACCGACCGCGCGCGGCGGGTTGTCGTCCTGGCTCAGGAAGAAGCCCGGATGCTCAACCACAACTACATCGGCACCGAGCACATCCTCCTGGGTCTGATCCACGAGGGTGAGGGTGTCGCCGCTAAGGCCCTGGAGAGCCTCGGGATTTCTCTTGAGGCCGTTCGCCAGCAGGTCGAGGAGATCATCGGCCAGGGCCAGCAGGCCCCGTCCGGTCACATTCCCTTCACCCCGCGGGCCAAGAAGGTCCTGGAGCTGTCGCTCCGGGAGGCCCTGCAGCTCGGCCACAACTACATCGGCACCGAGCACATCCTGCTCGGCCTGATCCGCGAGGGCGAGGGCGTCGCCGCCCAGGTCCTGGTGAAGCTGGGCGCCGACCTGAACCGGGTCCGTCAGCAGGTCATCCAGCTGCTCTCCGGTTACCAGACCCCCGGTGGCAAGGAGTCGGCCACGGCCGGCGGGCCGGCCGAGGGCACCCCGTCGACCTCGCTGGTCCTGGACCAGTTCGGCCGCAACCTCACCCAGGCCGCCCGCGAGGCCAAGCTCGACCCGGTGATCGGGCGCGAGAAGGAGATCGAGCGGGTCATGCAGGTGCTGTCCCGCCGCACCAAGAACAACCCGGTCCTGATCGGGGAGCCCGGCGTCGGCAAGACCGCCGTCGTCGAGGGCCTGGCCCAGGCGATCGTCAAGGGCGAGGTCCCGGAGACGCTCAAGGACAAGCAGCTCTACACGCTGGACCTGGGCGCCCTGGTGGCCGGCTCGCGCTACCGCGGTGACTTCGAGGAGCGCCTGAAGAAGGTTCTCAAGGAGATCCGCACCCGCGGCGACATCATCCTGTTCATCGACGAGCTGCACACCCTGGTCGGCGCGGGCGCCGCCGAGGGTGCCATCGACGCGGCCTCGATCCTCAAGCCGATGCTGGCCCGCGGTGAGCTCCAGACCATCGGTGCCACCACGCTCGACGAGTACCGCAAGCACCTGGAGAAGGACGCCGCGCTGGAGCGCCGCTTCCAGCCGATCCAGGTCGCCGAGCCCTCGCTGCCGCACACCATCGAGATCCTCAAGGGCCTGCGCGACCGCTACGAGGCCCACCACCGGGTCTCCATCACGGACGCCGCCCTGGTCGCCGCCGCCACCCTGGCCGACCGGTACATCTCGGACCGCTTCCTGCCGGACAAGGCGATCGACCTGATCGACGAGGCCGGCTCCCGGATGCGCATCCGCCGGATGACCGCGCCGCCGGACCTCCGCGAGTTCGACGAGAAGATCGCCGATGTGCGCCGCGAGAAGGAGAGCGCGATCGACGCGCAGGACTTCGAGAAGGCCGCGTCCCTGCGCGACGACGAGAAGCAGCTCCTGCAGGCCAAGGCCAAGCGCGAGAAGGAGTGGAAGGCCGGCGACATGGATGTCGTCGCGGAGGTCGACGAGGAGCTCATCGCCGAGGTCCTGGCCACCGCCACCGGCATCCCGGTCTTCAAGCTGACCGAGGAGGAGACCTCCCGGCTGCTGCGCATGGAGGACGAGCTGCACAAGCGCGTCATCGGCCAGAAGGACGCCATCAGGGCGCTCTCGCAGGCCATCCGGCGCACCCGTGCGGGCCTCAAGGACCCGAAGCGCCCCGGCGGCTCGTTCATCTTCGCCGGCCCGTCCGGCGTCGGTAAGACCGAGCTGTCCAAGACGCTCGCCGAGTTCCTCTTCGGCGACGAGGACGCGCTGATCGCGCTGGACATGTCGGAGTTCTCGGAGAAGCACACCGTCTCCCGGCTCTTCGGCTCGCCCCCCGGCTACGTCGGCTACGAGGAGGGCGGCCAGCTCACCGAGAAGGTGCGCCGCAAGCCGTTCTCCGTCGTCCTCTTCGACGAGGTGGAGAAGGCCCACCCGGACATCTTCAACTCGCTGCTGCAGATCCTGGAGGACGGTCGCCTGACCGACTCCCAGGGCCGCGTGGTCGACTTCAAGAACACCGTCATCATCATGACGACCAACCTCGGCACCCGGGACATCTCCAAGGGCTTCAACCTGGGCTTCGCGGCCCAGGGCGACACCCAGACCGGGTACGACCGGATGAAGGCGAAGGTCAGCGAGGAGCTCAAGCAGCACTTCCGCCCCGAGTTCCTGAACCGCGTCGACGACATCGTGGTCTTCCACCAGCTGACCGAGGAAGACATCATCCAGATCGTCGACCTCATGATCGACAAGGTGGACGAGCGGCTCAAGGACAAGGACATGGGCCTGGAGCTCAGCGTCGAGGCCAAGCAGCTGCTGGCCAAGCGCGGCTACGACCCGATCCTGGGCGCCCGTCCGCTGCGCCGGACCATCCAGCGCGAGATCGAGGACCACCTCTCCGAGAAGATCCTCTTCGGCGAGCTGCGGGCCGGCCACATCGTGGTCGTCGGTGTCGAGGGCGAGGGCAAGGAAGCGAAGTTCACCTTCCGCGGCGAGGAGAAGACCGCGGTCGCGGACACCCCGGCCGCCGTCGCCTCGCCGGGTCCGGACCTGACGAAGTAGCAACATTTAACAGACAACAGCAACGGTTTGGGCCCCCGGCGTTCGCGCCGGGGGCCCAAACCGTTTTCCGTGCCCCCGTCGAAACTGTGATCCGGGCCACGAATCGGCAGGTCACTGGCCTGAACGGGGGGGCGGTGCGGGTGCGATCGAAGCTGCGGTCATCTTTAATGACAATGCTGTTGACGGCACGTCAGCTGATACGAAGTCGCGGAGGATAGCGCTGTGGCCATGTCACGGTCAAGGTCTATCTTTTCCGTCCACGCTTGGATCAAATGTCGTCCACCTGTCTTTCATTGGTTTACCGGAAGGCCAAGAGCCGGACGGTTTGGGGAGGACGTCACAACGTTGAAGATGACCAGGAAAGCCGCTTCGGCCGCCTCAGTCGTGGCGGTCATAGCCGCGCTCGGCGCGGGACTGCTCCCGAGCACGGCGGTCGCCGCCGGCGCCGCCCCCGTCCCGCAGGACCCGGCCGACGCCGTTCAGACCAGCACTGAGCACAACATTCCCGGCCCGCTGACCGAGAAGGTCGAGGCCGAGCAGAAGGCCGCCACCGAGCAGCTGCTCGCCGGCACCGCCCAGATCGAGCAGCACGGCGGCGGCTCCAGCATCAAGCTGGGCAAGGACAAGTACGTCGAGCTGGCCCGTGAGCGCACGGACAAGATCTTCACCATCCTGGTGGAGTTCGGCGACGAGGTCGACAGCACCACCAAGACGCCGGACGGCAAGGTCAAGTACGGCGGCCAGCCCGGTCCGCAGCGCAACCAGATCGAGCAGCCGAACGCCGCGACCAACAACTCCACCCTCTGGCAGGCTGACTACAACCAGCAGCACTACCAGGACCTGTACTTCAACAAGTCCGGTGACTCGCTGAAGACCTTCTACGAGAAGCAGTCCTCGGGCCGCTACTCGGTCGACGGTCAGGTCACCGACTGGGTGAAGGTCAAGTACAACGAGGCCCGTTACGGCTCGGACTACTGCGGCCAGCACGTCTGCGCCAACGCGCAGGACCTGATCCGCGACGCGATCGACACCTGGGTCGCCGACCAGAAGGCCAAGGGCCAGACGGACGAGCAGATCAAGGCCGCCATCGCGCAGTACGACCTGTGGGACCGGTACGACTTCAACCACAACGGCAACTTCAACGAGCCGGACGGTTACATCGACCACTTCCAGATCGTGCACGCCGGTGAGGACCAGTCGGCGGGCGGCGGCAAGCAGGGCACCGACGCCCTGTGGGCCCACCGCTCGTACGCCTACGGCACCGGCGCCGGCACCACCGGTCCGGCCACCAACAAGCTCGGCGGCACCCCCGTCGGCGGCACCGGTGTCTGGGTCGGCGACTACACCATGCAGCCCGAGAACGGCGGCCTCGGTGTCTTCGCCCACGAGTACGGCCACGACCTCGGTCTGCCGGACCTCTACGACACCTCCGGCAGCGGCATCGACAACTCGGTCGGCTTCTGGTCGCTGATGTCGTCCGGCTCCTGGCTCGGCGAGGGCAAGAACTCGATCGGCGACATGCCGAACGACCTCGACGCCTGGAGCAAGCTCAAGCTCGGCTGGCTGAAGTTCGACAAGGCCAAGGCCGGCACCGAGTCGACCCACCACATCGGCCCGGTCGAGTACAACAGCGCGCTCCCGCAGGCGCTCGTCGTCGACCTGCCGAAGAAGGCCGTCACCACCACCATCAACAAGCCCTTCGCCGGGGCGAACGAGTGGTGGAGCGGCAGCGCGGACGACCTGAACGTCTCGCTGACCCGCGACGTCGACCTGACCGGCAAGACCAAGGCCGCGCTGTCGGCCAAGGCCTGGTACGACATCGAGCAGGACTTCGACTACGGCTACGCCGAGGTCTCCACCGACGGCGGCGCCAACTGGACCGCCCTCGACGGCTCCTACAACGGTGTCGCGCTGCCGAAGGACCCCTCCGGCAAGGCCGCGCTGACCGGCAACTCGGGCGACAAGTGGGGCGACCTCGCCTTCCCGCTGGACGCCTACGCCGGCAAGGCCGTCAAGGTCCGCTTCCGCTACACCACCGACGGCGGTCTGCACCTCAAGGGCCTGGCCCTGGACGACCTCGCGGTGACCGCGGACGGCGCCAACGTCTTCACCGACGGTGCCGAGAACGGTGACAACGGCTGGACCGCCAAGGGCTTCTCGCGGACCACCGGCTCGTTCACCAACGACTACAACCAGTACTACATCGCGGAGAACCGGCAGTACGTCTCGTACGACCGCACCCTCAAGGTCGGCCCGTACAACTTCGGCTTCGCCGACAAGCCGCTCTTCGTCGAGCACTACCCGTACCAGGCCGGTCTGCTGATCTGGTACTGGGACGAGTCGCAGACCGACAACAACGTCACCAACCACCCGGGTCAGGGCCTGATCCTGCCGGTCGACTCGCACCCGGCCCCGCTGAAGTGGAAGGACGGCTCGCTGATGCGCCCGCGCATCAACGGCTACGACTCCACCTTCGGCTCGCGCCGCACCGACGGTCTGACCCTGCACAAGGCGGGCGTCGAGACGGTCATCCCGAAGTCCAAGGGCGTCGACGAGTTCTCCGACCTGAAGTCCTACTGGACCAGCGAGAACAAGTACAGCAGCGTCATCGTCCCGAAGACGGGCACCAGCATCGAGGTCGAGAACGAGTCCTCGAACTACCTGGAGACCTGGATCCGCGTCCGCCCGGTCGACAACTGATCGAACCGAGCTCTGACGCCCGGTCCGTGACCAGGCACCGCTGAGCCGATCCGGCCCGCTCCCGCACCCGCGGGGGCGGGCCGGATTCTTTGTACCCGGAGGGCCCGAACCCACCGGGGCGGGTGGTGCTCCTCACAGCCCCCGGAGGCGGTACGAGCGGGGGTAGTAGGACGGCGGGGCGGAGGGGGCCGGCCTTCGTCCCCTGAACAGAGCATCCGATCACATGATCGTTACTCCATCGGTTTGAATCTCCGGCCCGGTGATGACTACACGCCGTAGTACGTCACACGGTTTGGGAGTCCGCTCGGTGACGGTTACACCTGAGTGGTCCCCCACTCAGCACGCCCGAACGGGCTCAGCGTGCTGCCCCCGTACGTGTTCGTGAGGTTCCGATGTCTTCTGTCCCGCCTCTGGGGCCGGCCCTGTGCCGGCTCGCCGACGCCTTCCTTCGGCAGACCGACCGGACCCGCTCCACCACCGCCGCCGCGGCCGGGGCGGCCGTCCTGACCGGTGCCCTGGTGCTCACCGCCGCGGTCAGCGCCTCGGCGCAGACCATCGCTCCGACCACCCCCGGCAACTCGGTGTTCACCGCGCCGCACGGCGCGGCCCCGGCCCCGGCCCTGGTCCAGGTCGCCGGCCCCAGCCCGTACACCCTGCCCTCGGAGCAGTCCTCGGCCCAGGACTCGGTGGCGATCGCCGCCAATCTGCTGACCGCGGGGGCGCAGGCCCCGGCGCCGTCCGCCGACCAGGCCCCGGCCGAGGTGCAGGCCCCCGCCGAGGAACCGGCGCCGGCCGCGGAACCGGCACCCGCCGCCGAGCCGGAGCCCGCCGCGCCGGAGGAGGCGCCCGCGCCCGCCCCGGCCCCCGCCCCGGCCCCTGCGCCCGCCCCGGCCCCGGCCCGGCAGTGGTCCGCGCCGATCCCGGGGGCGCCGACCAGCAACCCCTACGGCGTGCGCAACCCCGAGTACGCGGCCGGGTACCACACCGGCGTGGACTTCGCGGTCTCCCCGGGCACCGCGCTGCTCGCGGTCGGCAACGCCACCGTGGTGTCGGCCGGTTGGGACGGCGCGTACGGCAAGGAGGTCGTGCTGCGGCTGGCCGACGGCCGCTTCGCCCAGTACGCGCACATGTCGGCACTCGCGGTGTCGCCGGGCCAGAAGGTCGCGGCCGGGCAGCAGATCGGCCGCTCGGGCAACACCGGCAACTCGACCGGGCCGCACCTGCACTTCGAGATCCGCTCCGCCAACCAGTACGGCGCGGTGATCAACCCGATCGCCTACCTCGCCGCGCGCGGAGTCACCGACTTCTGATCCCCGGGCGACGGGGGCGCCCGGGTGCGCGCGCCGGTCGGGTGCGCGCGCCGGTCGGGTGCGCGCGCCGCTCGGCGTGCGGAGCGGTCGGCGTGCGGAGCGGTCCGCGCGCGGGCCGCGGGCCGCTCAGTCCGTCGGCGCGGGCCGGACGATCAGCCGGCAGATCTCCAGCGCCACGTGCTGGGCGGCCTCGATCGCCTCCTCGCGGGTGGCCTCGGCGACCGGGATGTCCCCGACGTAGCGGTCGACCTCGGGCCGCTGGTCCTGGTACAGCAGGAAGAGCGCCGAGTTGATGGTGAAGAGGGACATCATCGCCCGCAGCCGGTCCTCGAAGGTCGCTCCGGGGCCGTGCACCAGCCGGACCAGGGCGATCATGCGGTCCCGGAACTCCTGACCGGCCGGCAGGTCGCGCAGCGCGGGCTGGTTCTCCTGGAAGAAGCGCAGCAGCGGCGCCCGCTCGGAGATCCCGACCGCGAACCGGCGGATCAGCTCGTCCCGCACCTCAGGGGTCCAGGTCTGCTCCCGGCCCCAGGCGATCAGCTCGTCGATCGGCGCGGCGGTGGTCGCCACGATGCCGTGGACGATGTCTTCCTTCGTCTTGAAGTGGTAGTAGAGCGCGGCCTTGGTGACGCCCAGCCGGTCCGCGATCTCCCGCAGCGAGGTGCGCTCGTAACCCTGCTCGGAGAAGAGCTCCAGGGCGATCGCGACGATGCGCGCCCGGGTGTCGCTACGGGGGCTCCGCGTCGTGCCCATCGCCTGCCTCTGACTGGGTCGTGGTTCGGTCCCCGGCGGCCTGCGGCCGCCGCGGCATGAGCGGCGGGCACCCCGACCGGCGACCCACTGGTGCGCCCATTCTTCCCGCCCCGGGAGTCCACCGAAAAACTGGCTTGACGACCGGCTAGTGGACAACCTACCGTGCCCACGGTCCACAAACTAGCCGGGCGACAAGTAAGGGGGCTTCCGCAGGCCCCACCGGTCGCCCGCTCCTGTCCGGGAGTCCCACCCATGTCACAGCCCAAGGCCGGCAACGCGGCCCCCGAGAAGCAACCGGCCGAGGACGAGCAGCCCCGTTCGGCCCGCGAGATCCGCCTGGTCATGATCGGCCTGGTGGTCACCATGCTGCTCGCCATGCTCGACGGCCTGATCGTCGGCACCGCGATGCCGACCATCGTCGGCGAGCTCGGCGGCGCCGAGCACCTGTCGTGGGTGGTCACCTCCTACACCCTGGCCACCGCCGCCTCCACCCCGATCTGGGGCAAGCTCGGCGACCTCTACGGCCGCAAGGGCACCTTCCTCACCTCGATCGTGATCTTCCTGGCCGGCTCGGCGCTCTCCGGCCTCTCCCAGGACATGACGGAACTCATCGGCTTCCGCGCCCTCCAGGGCCTGGGCGCAGGCGGTCTGATGGTCGGCGTGATGTCGATCATGGGCGCGCTGGTCCCGCCGCGCGACCGCGGCAAGTACCAGGGCATGTTCGCCGCGGTGATGGCACTCGCCACCATCGGCGGCCCGCTGGTCGGCGGCTTCATCACCGACCACCTGAACTGGCGCTGGACCTTCTACATCAACCTGCCGCTCGGCGCCGTCGCGCTCGCCGTCGTCGTGGTCACGCTGAAGCTGCCGAAGGTCCGCAGCAAGGCCAGGATCGACTACCTCGGCGCGCTGCTGCTCACCACCGGCATCACCTCGCTCACCCTGATCACCACCTGGGGCGGCCAGGAGTACGCCTGGGGCTCGAAGCAGATCCTCGGCCTGAGCGCGCTGGCCGCGGCCACCCTGATCGGCTTCTGCTACGTCGAGCAGCGGGTCGAGGAGCCGATGCTGCCGCTGTCGCTGTTCAAGAACCTGAACTTCACCCTGGTCTCGATCATCGGCTTCGTGGTCGGCTTCGTGATGTTCGGCTCGACCGTCTTCCTGCCGCTCTACCAGCAGACCGTGCAGGGCGCCTCGGCGACCAACTCCGGCCTGCTGCTGATGCCGATGATGTTCGGGATGCTGATCATCTCCCTGGTGGTCGGGCAGGCGGTGACCAAGACCGGCAAGTACCGGATCTACCCGATCATCGGCACCATCGTGATGACCGCCGGCATGCTGCTGCTGTCGACCCTCTCCACCGACACCTCGGGCTTCACCTCCGCCTGCTGGATGGTCGTGCTCGGTGCCGGCATGGGCTTCCTGATGCAGATCACCATGCTGGTCGCGCAGAACAGCGTCGAGCTCAAGGACATGGGTGTGGCCAGCTCCACCGCCACCCTGTTCCGCACCATCGGCGGCTCCTTCGGTGTGGCGCTGTTCGGCGCGCTGTTCAACAACCGGGTCACCGAGACCATGAACGAGCGGCTCGGTTCGGCCGCCGGGGCGGGTTCCGCGCAGGGCGGCGACCCGGCCCAGCTGAGCCCGAACGCGCTCCGGGCGCTGCCCGCGCCGGTCCAGGACGCCTACCACCACGCGGTGGCCAACGGCATGCACACCGTCTTCCTCTGGGGTGCGGCCGCCGCCGTGATTTCGGTCGCCGCCGCGGTCTTCATGCGGGAGGTGCCGCTGCGCGGGGCCGACGGGCCGCCCGCCGACGCGAAGGACGGCGGGGCCAAGGACGGCGAGGCCGTCAAGGGCTCCCCGGTCGGCAGCACCGAGGCCGTCGCGATCTGACGCGGTCCACCACCGGAACGCACCGGGCCCCCGCTCGCCGAACCGGCGGGCGGGGGCCCTCGTGTCACCCTCCGGGGCCAGGGGTTGTCCGACAACCCCCAGGGAGCCGCTACCGGGGCAGCCGGTAGACGCCCTGCTCGACCGGCTCGACCAGTCCGTCGGCGACCAGCCCGTCCAGGGCGCGGGCGCGCTGCACGGCGTCCGGCCAGACCGCGTCGAGCCGGGCCTGGGGCACCTCGTCGTGCGCCTCGCGGAGCACCGCGAGCAGCTTGCCCCGCACCTGGCGGTCGGTGCCCTCGTAGGTCTGGCCGCGCCGGGCCGGGCCCTCGTAGGGCGGGCGGCCGGCCCGCTGCCAGGCGCAGGAGGTGAACAGCGGGCAGTCCCCGCACTCCGGGCCCCGGGCCGTGCAGACCAGCGCGCCCAGCTCCATCACGGCGACCGCCCAGGTGGCCGCCGTGCGTTCGGCGGCGGGCAGCAGCGCCGTCGCGGTCCGCCGCTCGGCCGCCGTGGTGGCCTGCGCCGGGTACTCGGCACCGGTCACGGCGCGGGCGAACACCCGGCGGACATTGGTGTCCAGCACCACGTGCCGCCGGCCGAAGGCGAAGGAGGCCACCGCCGCCGCGGTGTACTCGCCGACCCCGGGCAGCGAGAGCAGCACCGCGTGGTCGTCCGGGACCTCACCGCCGTGCTTCTCGGTGATCGCCACCGCGGCGCCGTGCAGACGCAGCGCCCGGCGCGGGTAGCCCAGCCGCCCCCACATCCGGACGGCCTCGCCGGGCGCCTCGGCGGCCAGGTCGGCCGGGGTGGGCCAGCGCTCCATCCAGGTCTCCCAGACGGGCAGGACGCGCTTCACCGGCGTCTGCTGGAGCATGAACTCGCTGACCATCACGGCCCAGGGCGAGGCGTCCGGCGTCCGCCAGGGCAGGTCCCTGGCGTTGGCCGCGTACCAGTCGAGGACGGTCGCGTGCAGGACCCGCAGGGGCAGCCCGAGCTTCGGCGTCGCATCGGCGGGCGCGGCCGCGGCGACGGATGCGGCGACGGATGCGCCGGGGCCCGGCGGGGCGGTGGCGGGTGCGGGTGCGGGAAGGGCGGGGGTGACGGTGTTGGCAGCCATGGCCCTTCGATCCTCCCATGCCGGTAGCGGTCACCGAAGCGGATCGTTGGCTTCCGCTTCGGCGCGCAAAACACCCCATTCAGCCTCGCCCGAACGGCGCAAATGGCGGATCATGTGAAGGAAGGGGTGACTGTGCGGTGTTGGTGCGTCAAGGGGCACACACCGTCTCGTAGAGTTTGGGCGTGCCCTCTCTCCGTCAACCCGTAGGACCGCTGCCGGCCTCGATCTACTGGCGTCGGCGTGTCGTCGTGATCGTCGCCGCCGTCGCGGTCGCCGCCCTTGTCATCTGGCTGATGACCGATCAGGGCGGGGGTGGCGACGGAGGCAAGGACAAGGCCGCACAGGCCGTGCCGACCCAGTCCCAGAACCAGACGCCCGCCCAGGCGATCACGCCGGGCGCCTCGCCGAGCGGACCCGCCAACAACTCCCGGCCCGGCAGTGGCGGCGGCAGCGGCTCCGGCGGCGCGGTGGGCGGCTCCGGCGGCGGCGACGTCAGCCTGAGCACCGGCGGCGCGACCGGTGGCGGCACCGCCCCGGCACCCGCCACCGGCGGGGCGGCGGGCGGCGGCACCGGTAGCACGGGCGGCACGGGCGGCGGCGCGGGCGGAAGCACCTCGGGCGGCGGCACTCCGGCCGGTACGGGCGGCGCGGGCGGCGCGGGCGGCCAGCCATCGGTGAACACCGCCGAGATCATGGCCCTGCCGGTCTGCGCCTCCTCCCAGGTGACGCTCAACCTGGCCAGCGCTCAGAACTCTTACCAGCCCAAGGACAAGCCCAAGCTGGCGCTGACCATCAACAACTCCTCCGCCACCACCTGCCGGGTGGACCTGGGCCGGACCGCCTCCGCGATCACCGTCACCGCCAGCAACGGCGAGCGCATCTGGTCCTCCGGCGACTGCCCGGCCGACCGGAACAGCGCCTGGGTCCAGCTCCCCGCCAACGGTGGGCTGACCGAGACCTTCGGCTGGGACCGCGTCCGCAGCAAGCCGCAGTGCGCGACCGCCGACCAGGCGACCGCCCCGGCCGGCAACTACCTGGTGGTCGCCGACCTCACCGGCCTCTCCGGCGGCCAGGCCTCGGCCCGCTCCCCGATCCGCCTGGAGAACTGAGGCAGGTCCCTCGGGCCCCTCGGGCCACTCCGACCCGTCGGACCATGCGGAAGGCCCGGACCGTTCACACGGTCCGGGCCTTCTGCGTGTTTGGTCTTCCGCGGCCGGGCGTCGGATCGGGACGCCCCGTCCTCGCGGGGCGGGCGGGGCCGCGCCCGATCAGACGTAGCGCTCCAGGATGGACGATTCGGCAAGGCGGGACAGGCCCTCGCGGACCGAGCGGGCCCGGGTCTCGCCGACGCCCTCGACCGTCTGCAGATCGTCGATGCTGGCGGCCAGCAGCTTCTGCAGTCCGCCGAAGTGCTCCACCAGGCGCTCTATCACCGTGTTGGGCAGACGCGGGATCTTGGCCAGCAGCCGGTAGCCGCGCGGCGAGACCGCCGAGTCCAGCGACTCCGGCGTGCCCGAGTAGCCGAGCGCCTTGGCCACCGTCGTGAGGTCGAGCAGCTCGGCGTGGGTCAGCGCCTCCAGGTCGGCCAGCACCTCGGTGACGGTCCGGCCCTTCTTGGCGGCGCGCTCCGGGAAGTAGTCCCGGGCGACCAGCTCGCGCTCCGGCTCCACGCCCGCGATCAGCTCGTCCAACTGCAGCGAGAGCAGCCGGCCGTCGATGCCGAGCTCCAGCACGTAGCCGGCGATCTCGGTGGCGATCAGCCGGACCATCTCCAGCCGCTGCGCGACCGCGGTGACGTCCCGGACCGTCACCAGGTCCTCGATCTCCAGCGCGGAGAGCGTGCCCGCCACCTCGTCCAGGCGCAGCTTGTAGCGCTCCAGGGTGGCCAGCGCCTGGTTGGCGCGGGACAGCACGGTGGTGGAGTCCTCCAGCACCCGGCGGGTGCCGTTGACGTACATGGCGATCAGCCGCATCGAGTGCGAGACCGCCACCACCGGGAAGCCGGTCTGCCGGTTGACCCGCTCGGCGGTGCGGTGCCGGGTGCCGGTCTCGTCGGTCGGGATGGTGGAGTCCGGCATCAGGTGGACGCCGGCCCGGACGATCTTGGTGATGTCCTTGTCCAGCACCACGGCGCCGTCCAGCTTGCACAGCTCGCGCAGCCGGGTCGCGGTGAACTCGACGTCGAGCACGAAGCCGCCGGTGCAGATCGGCTCGACGGTCTTGTCGAAACCGAGCACGATCAGACCGCCGGTGTTGGCCCGGAGCACCCGCTCCAGCCCGTCTCGCAGTGCGGTGCCGGGGGCGATGGCGGTGAGGGAGGCCCGCAGCAGGGCCTCCTCGCGGGAGGACTTGTCCGCCCGGTCGCTGGCTGCCACGTGACTCCTCCGGTCGACCCCGTACCTGGCGCCTCGTGCGGGGCGCCGGCCGACGGTCTGTTGCTCTGTCGCTTAGTACTGCCTTATCACCAATGAGACAGGGGAAAGTCTAACTGCGTGCGGCAACGACAGGGCCTGGGTCAGTGCAGTTCGTCGGAGTCGACCGGCTCCCACCCCTCCATGACCTCCTCCGGGTAGGCCGCCGGCCGGTGCGCCCGGGGGGCCGGCGGCGCCGACGGGGCCTCACTCTTCGGCTTCGCGGCGGCCCGTCGGCGGCCCGGGAGCGCGCGCAGCGCCTCGCCGATGTCCGCCACCTCGACCACCTTCATGCCCTGGGGGACCTTGCCCGGGTCCGGCGGGACGAGGGCGTGGGTGAAGCCCAGCCGGTGCGCCTCGGCCAACCGCCGCTGCACACCCGTCACCCGCCGTACCTCACCGGCCAGGCCGACCTCGCCGATCGCGACCAGGTTGCTGGGCAGCGGGGTGTCGGAGGAGGAGCTGGCCACCGCGAGGGCGATCGCGAGGTCCGCCGAGGGCTCGGAGAGCTTCACACCGCCGACGGTGGCGGTGTAGATGTCCTGCTTGCCGAGCTTCACACCGCCGTGGCGCTCGACCACGGCGAGGATCATCGCGATCCGGGGCGACTCCAGGCCGGAGGTGGTCCGGCGGGGCGAGGGGATCTGCGAATCCACCATCAGCGCCTGCACCTCGGCGACCAGGGGGCGCTTCCCCTCCAGGGTCACCGTCAGGCACGTCCCCGGTACCGGCTTGTCACGCCTGGTCAGGAAGAGGCCGGACGGGTCGGCCAGGCCCTCGATGCCCTCGTCGTGCAGCTCGAAGCAGCCGACCTCGTCGGTCGCGCCGTACCGGTTCTTGATCCCGCGGATGATCCGCAGCCGGGCATGGCGGTCGCCCTCGAAGCTCAGGACGACGTCCACCAGGTGCTCCAGCAGGCGGGGGCCCGCGATCTGGCCGTCCTTGGTGACATGGCCGACCAGCAGGGTGGCCATGCCCCGGTCCTTGGAGGCCCGGATCAGCGCGCCGGCCACCTCGCGGACCTGGGCCGGGCCGCCGGGCGCGCCGTCCAGCTCGGCGGAGGCGATGGTCTGCACCGAGTCCAGGACCAGCAGGCCGGGGTCGACCGCCTCGATGTGGCCGAGCACGGCGCCGAGGTCGGACTCGGCGGCCAGGTAGAGGTGCTCGGAGAGCGCGTTGATCCGGTCGGCGCGCAGCCGCACCTGGCCGGCCGACTCCTCACCGGTGACGTAGAGCGTGCGGTGCTGGCCACTGGCGGCCTTGGCCGCGACGTCCAGCAGCAGGGTGGACTTGCCGACACCGGGCTCGCCGGCCAGCAGCACCACGGCGCCCGGGACCAGTCCGCCGCCGAGCACCCGGTCCAGCTCGGGCACGCCGGTGGAGCGGGCCGTCGCCACCTGGCCGTCCACCTGGCCGATCGGGCGGGCGGGCGAGCTGACCGGCCCGGCGGCCGTGGTCCGGATCGGCACCGCGCCGTACTCCTCGACCGTGCCCCAGGCGTTGCACTCCGGGCAGCGGCCGACCCACTTGGGCAGCTGGTTGCCGCACTCGGTGCAGCGGTACGCCGGGCGCGGCTTGGCGGTGGTCTTGGTACGGGCAGCCATGCGGTCACCGTAGCGCCCGGGTACGACAACGCGGGGGGCGGCCGGGCCGGGGACGCGCGGGGGCGGTGCGGACCCGCGGGAGCGGGAGCCGGTCCACGAATGAGCGATGTTGTTACCCGAAAGAAGTACAACCGGGCGGAATGGCCCGGACCGGACCGCCGCCGTCTCTACCGTCGTACGGGTGACGACGAGTACGGAAGGGCCGCGCGACGCCGTCCTCGCGGCATACGAGCGACAGGCCGACGGTCTTTTCACCTACTGCCTCTCGGTGCTGTGCGAGCACGAGGCCGCGGCGGCCGCCCTGCGCGAGGTGCGCGAGCTGGCGGTGCGGCACGGTGCCCGGCTGGCCGAGCCCGGGCTGCTCCGGGCCTGGCTCTACTCGCTGGCCCGGTACTGCTGCCTGCGGCGGCTGGCGGACGGCCCGCAGGGCGGTCCGGAGACCGGTGCGGCGGGTGCGGCGGGTGCGGCGGGGAGTGCGCGCGGGATCGGAGCGGTCGCGGCGGGCCGCCACGCGACGGGCCAGGACACGGCCGGGAAGGACGGCGGCGACGGCGGGGCGGAGGCGGTCCGGCGGCGACGCGAGCTGGCCTCCCTGGCCTGGCCCGAGGCGGCCGGAACCGATCCCGAGCAGCGCGAGGCGCTGGAGCTGGCCGTCCGCCACCGGCTCACCCCGATCGAGGTGGCCGCCGTGCTGGGGCAGCCCTTCGACACCGTCCGGGTGCTGCTCGCCTCCGCGCGGGCCGAGGTCGACCGGACCAGGGCCGCGCTGCTGGTGCTCGGCGTGGGCAGCTGCCCCGAGCTGGACCGGCTCGGCGGCGCCGGGGCGGAGAGCCGGCGGGACTGGGTGCTCGGCCCGGCGCTCCGCCGCGAGCTGGTGCAGCACGTGGTGGACTGCCCGACCTGCCGGGGGACGGCGGAGCGGGTCGCGGGCGAGGTGCCGCAGGGTCCGGGGCTGTCCGGGCTGCCGGTGCTCACCGCGCCGGCCGGGGCGGTGGTGGATTCGGGGCCGGGTTCGGGGCGGGCTTCGAGGGCAGCAGGCTCCCCGGCGGGTGCCCTGGCGTTCCTGCCGTCGGCGCCCCGGGAGCCGACCGGGCGGCGGGTGGGCACGCCGGTCCCGGTGACCGAGCCGGGGCTCCGCTTCGACCAGGGCGGGTTCCCCCGCCATCGCGCGCCGGACTCCGGGCGCGGGCCCACGGTGCGCCGCCGGGTGGTGACCACCGGGGTGCTGGCCGCCGTCCTGGCCGCGCCGGTCGTCGCGCTGTGGGCCGGGCACCGGAGCGGCGGCGGGCCCGGGGCGGCCGCGGCGGTCTCCTCGGTCCGGGTCGAGGGCGACGGGCGCCCGGCGGGCGGGAGGCGTCCCGGAGGCGCGGCGGACGGTACGGCGGGCCGGGGCGAGGACACCTCGGCCGTCCCGGTGGACGGCACGGTGCTCGGCACGGTGCTCGGCGCGGGCGGGACCGGCGGGGCCACGGCCCAGGGTGCCGGGCCGGTGGCCGGGATGGAGCTCGCCGGGGCGGGACCGATCAATGCAGAAACGTTGCTCCCCGGGATCCAGGGTCCGCTGATCCCGGTCCCGGCCCACGGTGCGACCCCGCTCGCCAGCCCCACCCTGGTCGCGGCACCGGCCCCCGTCGGCGGGGCGGCGGTGGTGCCGTCCGGCCCGGGCAACCCCTCGGACGGGGCGCCCGCACCGTCCGGTCTGCTGACCGTCGAAGCGGGCGAGTACGGCAACCGGACGGTGCTGACCCTCACCAACTCCGGCGGCACCGAGTTCCGCTGGCGCGCCGTGCTGGACGTGTCCTGGTTGCGGCTCAGCCGCGACTCCGGGACGCTCGCGCCCGGGCAGCGGATCACGGTGATCGTCAGCGTCGACGAGGACCTCGCCCCGACGACCCGCTGGACCGCCCGGATCGCGCTGCCGCCCTCGCAGGCCGTGGTCACCCTGGAGGGCGGACCGCAGCACCGCGGCGGGTCCACCTCGGCCCCGGCCGAGCCGGGTGCCGGCGAACCGACCACCGCGCCGAGCCCCGCTCCCACCGGCGGGCCGTCCCCGTCCGGCACCCCGGCGCCCACCGCTCCGCCGACGGCCGGCCCGACCGCGACCGCGACGCCGACCTCCGGCGCGACCCCGACCCCGACCGCGACGCCCGCGCCGGCCACGCCGACCCCCACGTCCACGTCCACGTCCTCGCCGAGCCCGACCGGGTCGGCGACCCCGTCCCCGGCCCCGTCCACCGCCGCGCCCTCCGCGCCGCCCGCCTCCCCGGGCCCCACGCCGCGCTGAGCCGCCCCGCGGGCGGCACGTCCACCGGCCGCTACCGGCGGCGCAGCGGCGGCAGGCGGTACGACCCGTCCAGCGCCGCCTGGCCCGGCCGGTAGAGCCGCAGCACCGCGGTGAACGGGCCGTCGGGTGCGGGCAGCCAATTGGCGGCGTGGTCCGGGTCGGCGGGCCGTTCGCGGCACAGGTGGAGGGTGAGACCGCCGTCGGGGTCGCGGACCAGGCCGGGAGTGCGGTCGCCGATCGCGTACCGGCCGCCCGGATCGGGCACCAGGCGGTGGTCGGGCAGGCCGTACACGGTGAGGGACCAGAAGGCCGCCACGGGCGGCAGGCCGTCCGGCGGGAAGCGGAGGGTGTAGTGGCGGGCGCCGTCCAGCGGGCGGCCGTCGGCGTCCTCTGCGGTGGCCGCCGAGAGCGCCTCGTAGGCGTGGCTGCCCCAGAGGCCGGCCCGGGCGGCGGCGGCCCGGCTGAGGTAGGCGGCGCGGCGGTCCGCGATCCGCCACTCGGGGCCGTCCAGGGTGCCCGGGCCGAGGAAGTCGACGTTGTGGTCGAACAGGTGGAGCGCCGCCCGCCATTCGCCGGCCGGGTGGTCCTCGGGCGGCCGGGTGGCGTCCTCGACCCGTTCGCGTCCGGCGGCGAGGCCGCTCGCCAGGGCGAACGTCCAGTCCGGGACTGCCGCGCGGTACGGGGAGGGCCCGGGGTCGAGCAGGCCGAGCGGCGCGAACCGCTGCTGGTAGTCCCGGTCGGGCTCGGCCGGGGGGAAGGCGGCCGCCCAGACCCGGAGCCGTTCGAAGAAGGCCAGCCGCTCGGGCACCTCGGGGTCCGGCTCCGGCAGCCCGGCGGCGAGGCCGCCCGGCTCCATCGGTTCGAGGGCCAGCCCGGCCTGGAGCGCCCGCACCCGGGGCAGGTCGTCCGGGCCGGCGCAGGCGAACCGGCCGACGAGGACGGCGACGGTCGTCGGCGCGACGATCACCCGGCCCGGGTCGGTCGGGGTGCCGTGCCACCCGGGCGGGACGATCAGCCAGGTCTGGGCGGCGGTGCCGGTGGCGCGGCTGCCGACGTAGGCGAAGTTGGCGGTCCACGCGTCGACGAACTGCAGCACGTAGTAGGCCGGTCCGGCCTCGGGCACCCGCAGCAGCTGCGGCCCCTCGGAGAGGTCCAGCGGGGCGACCGAGTAGAGGACGTCGACGTTGGCGGAGCCGAAGTCGTCCTCGGGGCCCGCCCGGCGGGTGGCGTGGGCGAAGCGGTTGAACGGGGCGGGCGGCAGGACGCCCAGGCCGCCGTTGACGAAGCGGTCGAGCATGGTGAGGCCGGCGACCAGCGGATAGCCGTAGACATAGGCGTCGGCGGCCATGGCTTCCAGCTCGGGCTGGTTCATGGGGCGTCCTTCCGGGGCCCGGGGTACGAACCGGATGCTATTCGGGTGTCCGGGGGGCGGCATCCCGGCGACGGAAGCGCCATCCGGTGGCGGCGGCCGGGCGCGGAGGAACGCGAGGGCGGACGGGCGGTCGCGGGGGCGGACGGGCGGACGTCGGGACGGGCGGGCGGGCGCCGGGACGGATGGGCGGGCGCGGGGTGCCCGGAGAGCGGGCCTCCGCCCAGGGCGAACGGCGGTATGCGGAGCGAGTGACCGGGACAGCCTTGCCGGTATGAAGATCCTTCTGCTCGGCGGCTCCTCCTTCCTGGGACGGGCGTTCGCCTCCGAGGCCCTCGCCCGGGGCCACCAGGTCACCACCTTCAACCGCGGCCGAACGGCCGCCGACCTGCCCGGCGTCGAGGCCGTCCGCGGCGACCGCGACTCGGCCGGGGATCTGGCGCGGCTGGTCGAGGGCCGGCACTGGGACGCCGTGGTCGACACCTCGGCCCAGCAGCCCGCCCAGGCCGCGGTTACGGCCCGGCTGCTGCGCGGCCGCGTCGGCCACTACACGCTGATCTCCTCCGTCCACGCCTTCGCCGACTGGCCGGCCCGGGCCGTCGACGAGACCTCGCCGCTCCACCCCTGCCCCGCCGACACCCCGCCCGGGCAGGAGTTCAGCGCCGCGCTCAAGGCCGGGTGCGAACGCGCCGTCCTGGAGTACTTCGGCGCCGACCGCTCGCTGGTCCTCAACAGCGGTCTGCTGCTCGGCCCGTACGAGCAGGGCGGCCGGCTGCCCTGGTGGCTGGAGCGGATGGCCCGGGGCGGCCGGGTACTGGCGCCGGGCGAGCCGGGCCGGCCGATGCAGCTGATCGACGTCCGGGACTTCGCGGCCTTCGGGCTGGACCTGCTGACGGCGGGCACCACCGGGAGCTTCCTCACCACGGCGCCGCCCGACCTGCTCACCTACGGGGAGTTCCTGGCGGGGTGCGCGGCGGTGGCCGGCGGTGCGGACGTCGAGCTGGTCTGGGTCCCGGACGGGCGGTTGCTGCAGGAGGGCCCGGACAGCGTCCAGCCGTGGAGCGAACTGCCGCTCTGGCTGCCCGAGGGGGCGGAGTCCGCGGGGACCTGGCGGGTCGACACCGGACGGGCGGAGGCGGCCGGACTGCGCTGCCGGCCCTTCGCCGAGACCGCCCGGGACACCTGGGACTGGCTGCGCCGGCGCGGACCGGCCGAGGACACCGAGCCGGACGGGCGCAAGCGCGGCCGGATCACGCACGGCATCGAGCCGGCGAAGGAACGGCGGCTGCTGGACGCGTCGGCCTGACGGCGGCGGGTCGGGACCGGTCCTGGCCCTGGTGTCGAGGTCCTGATGTCGTGCCCTGATGTCGCGGCCGGGGTGTCGCGGCCCCAGTGTCGTGACGGGCCGGTGTCGCACGACGGGCCGGTGTCGCGACCCGGGTCCGGCCGCGGGGGAAGCGGGCTGCCCGCTCCCCCGGCGGCGTCGCCCGGCCTCAGTGGGTCCGGCGGGTCACCAGCTCGGCGAGCGCGAGCAGTTCGTCGGCCGCCGAGGGCTCGGGCACCGCGAGGGCCAGCTGGGACATCGCCGCCGCCATCCGCTCACAGGACTCGCCCTGGGCCCAGGCCCGCCCGCCCGCGCCCTCGACGGCGGCCGCACAGCTCGCCAACTCCTCGGCGGTCAGCTGCCGTTCCAGCGCGTACAGCTCCGCCAGCCGGTCCCCGTCGGGCGTCCCGGAGCGGAGCGCGGCGACCACCGGCAGCGACTTCTTCCGGACCAGGAGGTCCGCGCCGACCGGCTTGCCGGTGACCTCCGGGTCGCCCCAGATGCCGATCAGGTCGTCGATCAGCTGGAAGGCCAGGCCGATCTCCCGGCCGAAGCCGTCCAGCGCCTGCGCGGCCTCCTCGGAGCAGCCCGCGTACCGGGCACCCAGCGCGCAGGCGGCGCCGAGCAGGGCACCGGTCTTGGCCTCGGCCATCGCCAGGCACTCGGTCAGCGAGACGTCGTCGCGCTGTTCGAAGGCGCAGTCGATCTGCTGGCCCTCGCACAGCTCCACCACGCAGTCGGCCAGCCGGCGGACGGCGTCGCCCGCCACCGCGTGGCCGTCCTCGGCCAGCAGGCGCAGGGCCAGCGAGTGCATCGCGTCGCCGGCCAGGATGGCCTCGGTGGTGCCGAACACCAGCCAGGCGGTGGGGCGGTGCCGCCTGGTCTCGTCCCGGTCGATGATGTCGTCGTGCAGCAGCGTGAAGTTGTGCACCAGCTCGACGGCGGCCGCGGCGGCGGTGGCCTTGGCCGGGTCGCCGCCCAGGGCCTGGGTGGCGGCGAGCACCAGCGCGGGCCGGATGGCCTTTCCGGAGGGCGCGGCCGACGGCGAGCCGTCCGCCTCCCACCAGCCGAAGTGGTAGCCGGCCACCCGGCGCATGGTGCCGGGCAGCGATTCCACGGCGGCCCGCAGCACCGGGTCGACCAGGGTGCGGGTGCGCGCGAGGACGTCCCGCGCCTCGTGTCCCTCACGATGGTCGCGCTCCAGCGTGAACATTCCCATGGGTCCTCCCCCTTGGTGGTACGACGGGCCGGCCCGGTGGCGG
>NZ_JAXCLC010000120.1:0-12380 GCF_034043715.1 Kitasatospora purpeofusca
CCCCCCGCCGGGGGGGGGGCCGGGCGGGGGGTCCCCCCCCCCCCCCCCCCCCCCCCCCCCCACCTCCATGCCTCACTCGGGGTCTCACCCGGGGTCTCACCCGGGGTCGACGGCTGCCGCGCCGGCCGCCACGTCCACGTCGCGGCCCGTGACCAGGCGGGCGGTGCCGTCGGCCAGGCGGTAGGACAGGCCGACCACGGCGGTACTGCCCTCGGCGACCGCCTCGGAGAGGCAGCGGGAGCGCTCCAGCAGCAGGTCCACGGTGTGCCGGACGTGCTCGGCGATGAAGTCCGCGTCCTCGGTGTGCCCGGCGGCGTTGGCGGCCAGCACGCTCGGGGTCACCCGTTCGACGACATCCCGCACGTAGCCGCGCACCGTGGTGCCGGCCGCGACGGCGGCCCGGGTGGCGGCGACGGCCCCGCAGGAGTCGTGGCCCAGCACCACCACCAGGGGGCAGCCGAGCACACTGACCCCGTACTCGATGCTGCCCAGCACCTCCGGCCCCGTGACGTGGCCCGCGGTGCGCACCACGAACATGTCGCCGAGCCCCTGGTCGAAGATGATCTCGGCGGCGAGGCGGGAGTCGGAGCAGCCGAACAGCACCGCGAACGGCGCCTGGGCGGGCGCGGTCTCGGTCCGGCGGGCGGCGTCCTGGTTCGGGTGCTCGGGTATCCCGGTGACGAACCGGTGGTTGCCGGCCAGCAGCGTCTCGAGGGCTTCCCGGGGCGTCAGAGCCTGTGTGTCGGTCATGGCCGCAGACTATGACCTCCCCGGCCGCGCGGCGTGGGCGGTACCGCCCACCGGGTCGTGGACGGAAGAAGCGCCGCGGCGCCGGACGGCCTGCCGGCCGGACCCTTCGGGAGGCCCGGGGAGCCCGGGGAGCCCGTGGACCCCGGAGGAGTCAGGTGAGCGGCAGCAGCATCAGGGGCCGCCCGGTGGGAAGGGCCGAGCCGCCGGACGGCTCCTCGGTCACACCGACCCCGACGGCGCCGTCGACACGGCCGGTGAGCAGCAGCTGCCCGTCGCCCGCGGGCAGCAGTCCGGCCGGGCGCATCGTGCCGCTGTCGCTGAACCAGAGCTGGTAGGTCCGCCCCGGGGGCAGGACGGGCATGCCCGCGACGAGGAACGCCGCCTGTCCGCGAGCGGCCGACCAGACCACCGTGGCGACGGCCGCGCCGGAGGCCGCGGTGGAGGTGCGGGCGTCCGAGGCGGTCAGCAGGCCGCTGACGGTGGCCTGCTCTTCGCGCTGGCGGTCGGCCCGGGCCTCGGCCCGGCCGGCCCGGTCGTGCTGCTGCACGGCGAGGGCGCCCAGGGCCGCCGCCAGGGCCAGGCACGCGGCCACCGCCGTCCGGGGCCATCGCGGCGCCGGTCGCGACACGCGCCGGAGCCGGCCTGCGGTCGCGGTCGGCGGCGGGAGCTGGCGGATCCCGCCGAGGCCGGCCAGCACCCGGGCCTTGAGCGCGGGAGGCGGCTCCACCGACTCGGCGGCCCCGAGCCGGGCGGCGGTCGCCTCGAACTCGGCCACCTCCTGCGCGCAGGCCGGGCACCGGGCGAGGTGCCGCTCGAACGCGGCCCGCTCCTGCTCGGACAGGGCGTGCACGGCGTACGCACCGGTGAGGGTGTGCAGGTCGGGTGCCGCGTTCATGAACCAACCCCCAAGCAGTCGCGCAGGCGGATCAGACCGTCCCGCATCCGGGTCTTGACGGTGCCGAGCGGGGTGCCCAGGACCTCGGCGACCTCGGCATAGGTGTACCCCCGGTAGTACGCCAGGGTGACCGATTCACGCTGGAGCCGGGTCAGCGATTCGAGGCACCGGCGGACCTGCTCACGCTCCAGCCGGCCCTCGACCTGCTCGGCGACCTCGTCGAACGCGGGCGTGTGCGAGCGCGCGGCCACCTTCTGCTCCCGGTCGGACGCCGCCTGCGCCGTCCGCACCCGGTCCACCGCCCGCCGGTGGGCCATCGTCAGCACCCACGCCATCACCTCGCCGCGCTCCGGCTCGTACCGGGCGGCCGTGCGCCACAGCTCGAACATCACCTCCTGGGCGACCTCCTCCGACTGCGCCGGATCCCGCAGCACCCGCCGGACCAGACCCAGTATCGGTCCGGCCACCGCGTCGTACAGCCGGGAGAACGCCTCCTGGTCGCCGAGTGCCGTCCTGGCGACCAGGTCCTTCAGATCCGGGCCCCGGTACCGAGGGCCGGACAGGTACACGACGGCGGTCACCGGCCCGTCCCCCCGCGACCGGCGGCACTCCTGGCCACGATCGACAACCGGGGCCTGCCGCCGGGTCGGCAGCTGCGCATGAAGACCTCCTGGGTCCGGTGGGAAGACGCTCGACCGTATTCGAGGCCGCCGGGCCGGCGGATTGCCCCGTGGCTGCTTCGATTTCGCGGCTTCGACATCGCGGCTTCGACATCGCTGCGCACGGGGCCCGGAGGCCCTGTCCCGGGACGGGGCCGGACCGTCCGGGCGTTCGGCTTAGCACACCCGAGTCGCCACGGGGCAGCTGTGCCGGGAATCACCGGCTCTTTCGCCGAAGTCCGCCTTGGCCGTGCGCCGCACCCTTACAGTCGCCAGCCTGTCGCCACACGTGATGGCGCAACGGCTCGCACAGGGAGGCCCGTTCATGGCCAACGAGTTCCAGCGGCGCAAGCTCCGCAACGTCTTCGCCGCATTCGACACCGACGGGGACGGCTGCCTCCGGCAGAACGACTTCCAGGCCCTGGCGGAGCGGTGGGGCCGACTGCCGGCCGTCCAGCGGGACGCGGAACTGGGCGTCAGGGTCGAGGCGTTGATGCTGGGCTGGTGGGACCACCTGCTGACGGTCGCGGACAGCAACCACGACGGCAAGGTCGACATGGAGGAGTTCCTGGTCCTCGTCGATCGCCTCCCCGCCCTGCGCGAGGTGGTCACGGCCACCGCCGACACCGTCTTCGACGCGGTCGACGAGAACGGTGACGGCCGCATCTCGCGCGCCGAGCACAGCCGCCTCGTCGACATCTGGCACGGCCGGACGGTGCCGACCGACGACGTCTTCGACCTGCTCGACCTGGACGGCGACGGCTACCTCAGTCGACCCGAATTCGCCCTCCTGTGGGAGCAGTTCTGGATCAGCGCCGACCCGTCCGACCCCGGCAACGCGATGTGCGGCCGCATCCCGGAGCAGTGACCCGGCACCCGTCCGGACGGGGCACTGACGACCGCCACCGAGGCTGTCCTCGACGGTGACGAGCCGGCGGCGGGCACACCGGGAGGTGCGCCCGCCGGGCATGGCCTTGGGCTTCACGGGTGCCACGGCCCGTGCTGTCCGAACGGGCCCCGGTGGTGGGGTGTCAGCGGGCTCCGGTGGTGGGGGCCGGGCCGACCAGTTCCTTGAGGACGTCCTCCATGGTGACCAGGCCCAGGGGGGTGCCGTCGGCCGTGATCGCGGCCGCGAGGTGGGTGCCGGAGCGGCGCATCGCGGTCAGCACGTCGTCGAGGGGCATCGCCTCCGGGACGCGGGCGATCGGGCGGAGCGTGCCGGGCGGGAACGGCCGGTCGCGGGTGCCGTCGTGCTCGAGCGCGTCCTTGATGTGCAGGTAGCCGTCCACCCGCTGGTCCGGGCCGAGCACGGGGAAGCGCGAGTAGCCGGTGCGGGCGGCGAGCTGCTCCAGCTGCGCCGGCGTGGTGTCGGGGTCGGCGAAGACGATCCGCTCGCGCGGGGTGACGACCTCGGAGACGGGTCGGGAGCCCAGCTCCAGGGCGTCGTGCAGCAGCTCGGTGTCCCGGGCGCTGAGCAGTTCCGCGTCCGAGGAGTCCTTGACCATCCGGGCGAGCTCGTCCTCGGTGAACACCGAGGCCACCTCGTCCTTGGGCTCGACCCTGAGCAGGCGCAGGATCCGGTTGGCGAAGCCGTTGATCGAGAAGACGACCGGCCGCACCGCCCGGCAGGTGGCCACCAGCGGCGGCACCAGCAGCAGGGCGGCCCGCTCGGGCGCGGCGAGCGCGAGGTTCTTCGGGATCATCTCGCCGAGCAGCATGTGCAGATAGGTCGCCGTCCCCAGGGCGATGACGAAGGCGACCGGGTGGATCAGTCCCTCCGGCACGCCCAGGCTGTGGAACGGCGGCTCCAGCAGGTGGGCGATGGCGGGTTCGGCGACCATGCCGAGCACCAGCGAGGAGACGGTGATGCCGAGCTGGGCGGTGGCCAGCATGGCGGAGACGTGCTCCAGGCCCCAGATGACGGTGCGGGCCCGGCGGTCACCGGCCTCGGCGAGAGGTTCGACCTGGCTGCGTCGCACCGAGATGAGGGCGAACTCGCCGCCGACGAAGAAGGCGTTGGCCACGATGGTGAGCAGGCCGATGATCAGTTGGACGGCAATCATCGGTTCCGCTCCTGGTGCTCGGGGCGGTCGTCGTCGGGGGAGGCGGCGGGTTCGGGGCCGGTGATCCGCACCCGTTCGGCGACGTGGTGGGCGACGGCGCCGACCTCCAGCGTCCAGCCGTCGACCTCGACGGCGTCGCCGACCCGCGGGATCCGGCCGAGCCGCTCGGCGATCAGGCCGGCCAGCGTCTCGTACGGCCCCTCGGGCACCGGCATGCCGATGGCTTCGAGTTCGTCGGTGCGGGTGATGCCGTCGGAGTCCCACCCGTGCCGGCCGTCGTCGGTGGTGCCGAGGTCGACCAGGTCGGGGGTCCCGGTGGGGTCGTGCTCGTCGCGGACCTCGCCGACGACCTCCTCGACGATGTCCTCCAGGGTGACGATGCCGGCGGTGCCGCCGTACTCGTCGATGACCACGGCGAGGGTCTCCTCGCCGCGCATCCGGTCGAGCAGGCGGTCGACGGTGAGGGTCTCGGGGACCAGCATCGGCTCGGTCATCAGCGCCGAGACCCGCCGGCTCGCCCGCCGCTCCACGGGCACGCCGAGGGCGTCCTTGATGTGGACGGTGCCGACCACGTGGTCGAGGCTGTCCCGGTAGACCGGGAAGCGGGACAGGCCGGTGGCCCGGGTGAGGTCGGCGACGTCGGCCGCGGTGGCGTGCTCCGCCAGGGCCCGGACGTCCACCCGGGGCTTCATGACGTTCTCCGCCGTCAGCTCGCGCAGGTTGAGCGAGCGGATGAACAGCTCGGCCGTGTCGGGCTCCATGACGCCCTCGCGGGCGGAGTGCCGGGCGAGCGCGACGAGTTCCTGCGGGGTGCGGGCGGAGGCGAGGTGCTCGGCCGGCTCCAGGCCGAACCGTCGAACGACGCGGTTGGCGGTGTTGTTCAGGTGGCCGATGAACGGCGCGAACGCGGCCGAGAACCAGTACTGCGGGGCGGCCACCACCTTGGCGACGGCCAGGGGCCGGGAGATGGCCCAGTTCTTGGGCACGAGTTCGCCGGCGACCATCAGTACGACGGTCGACAGCAGCACGCCGAGGACGAGTGAGCCGGTCTCGGTGGCGGCCTCGGGCAGGCCGGTGGCCTCCAGTGGGCCGCGGAGCAGCGCGGCCACCGAGGGCTGCGCGACCATGCCGATCACCAGGCTGGTGATGGTGATGCCCAGTTGGGCACCGGAGAGCTGGAAGGTGAGTCGCCGGACGGCCTTGAGCGCGGTCGCGGCGCCCCGCTCACCGGCCTCGGCCGCCCGTTCGACGGCGGCGCGCTCCACGGTGGTGAGGGAGAACTCGGCGGCGACGAACAGGGCGCAGGCCGCGGTCAGGAGCAGGGCCAGGACCAGCAGGAGCACCTCGCTCACCGGGTCACCCCCGCCCCGGTCCGGGCCGCACGAGGGGCAGGGGGCGGGCAGGGAACAGCTGGATGGTGACTGGGAGGCTCGTCCATCGCGAGGTCCGCGACTCCTTCTACGGCAGAGGGTGATCAGTTCTACAGAAGTGTAAAGGAATGGCAAATCAGTGCCGCGCGAGGGCCGGGCCGCTTCGGCCTGACGGCCCGTGCGGCCACCGCCGCATTCTCCGCCGAACCCGCCGTTCACCGTACGTCGACGCACGGTTGGTGATTCGATTGACGGGGGGCGGACAAAGACAAGTACCGACGAAGGACGAGAGACGAGAAGGGAGCGACCTCGTGACGGTGACTCACCGCGACGCCCGCTCGCATGACGCCCGCCTGCGCGACGCCCGCCGACGTGACACCCGCCGACGCGGAGCCCGCCGACGTGACACCCGCCGACGCGGAGCCCGCCGAGGCGAAGGCCGCCCGCGCGGCGCCCGCCTGCGGATGCTGCCCGCCCTGGTGGCGGCGCTGTGCGGGATCCTCGGGACCACCGCGCTCGCGTCCCCCGCGCGGGCCGCCGACGCGCAGGCGTCCCCCGCGCAGGCAGCCGACGCGCGCCGACCGGTCTACGCCATCGCGCACCGGGTGGACACCCTCAACGGGGTGGACGCCGCGATCGGCCACGGGGCCAACGCCATCGAGATCGACGTCTGCGCCTGGTGGAACCCGAACGAGTGGCGCGCCTGGCACGACTGTTCCTCGGCCGGCGAGAACCGCCTCGGGCCCAGCTTCGACAGCATGCTGGACCGCATCCTCTCCCACGCCGCCGCGGGCCGCCGGCTGTCGCTGGTCTGGCTGGACATCAAGGACCCGAACTACTGCGGAGAGGCGCCCAACCGCACCTGCAGCGTCGCCGGCCTGCGCGACAAGGCCCAGCGGCTGACGGCCGCCGGGATCCAGGTGCTCTACGGCTTCTACGAGTACCACGGCGGCAGCACCCCGGACGTCGGCGGCCGGGGCTGGCAGAGCCTGGCGGGCCGGCTCGGCCCGCTGGAGGGCATCACCACGACCGGCACCCGCGACCAGGTGCTTGGCGCCTTCGACCGCTCCGGCTCCGGATTCCCGGCCGGCCGCCGGGCGATGGACTACGGGGACAGCGACATCACCAAGGGCTTCGGCAACTGCACCGAGGCCACCTGGAACACCTGCGCCGAACTCAGGAAGGGCGCCGCCGACCGGGCGGCCGGCCGGCTCGCGGCCACCTTCTCCTGGACGACCACCTACAACGACCCGTGGTACGTCGACAAGCTCCTCGGCGACGCCCAGGTGGACGGCATCATCGCCGGCTACGGCGCCTTCACCGGGGTGCGGGAGTACGACGGCGGCTGGCAGTGCGCCAACGCCGTCAACCTCGTCCGCGACTGGGTCGGCCGCCACGGCGGCACCCACCGGATGGCGAACAGCGGCGACCGGCTGTTCCGGTAGGACGCGTCTCCTTCACGCATGGTGCCACAGTGGCGCCAGATTGACTGGACATGGCGCCATGGAGTGCGCCATGCTGATGCCAAGGGGAAACGCGCTCCCGGCCCGGGGTCGGGAGCGCGCGTTCCGGGGGGCGGGAACCGAAGGGGGCGGGTCATGGCGGCAGGGCGGCGCGGGAAGCGGGCGGAGGTCGGGGGCCTCGTGGCTTTCGCCCGCTTCGTGGTCTGCGGCGGCGGCGTGGGGGTGGCCGCGAGCTTCGCCGTGGCGGCCCTGGCCGCATGGCTCCCGCAGGTCCCCTGGGTCCTGGTCAACGCGCTGGTCACCGTGGTCTCCACGCTGCTCGCGACCGAGCTGCACGCCCGCTTCACCTTCGGCGCGGGCGGCCACGCGACCTGGCGGCAGCACGTCCAGTCGGCCGGGTCGGCCGCGGCGGCGTACGCGGTGACCTGCTCGGCCGTGCTCGTCCTGCACCAGGTGGCCGCGCGGCCCGGCGCGGTGGCCGAGCAGGCCGTCTACCTCTCGGCCTCCGCACTGGCGGGCGTCGCCCGGTTCGCCGTGCTGCGCCTGGTCGTGTTCGCGCGCACCCGATCGGGTGCCGCCACGGTGGCCCGCCCGCTGGACGTGACCGTCGTCCGTACCTCGACCGTGGCCGCCGGCCCCGCGGGACTCTGCCGCGCCGCCTGAGCTGTGCCGCCTGAGCAGTACCGCGCAGTGCGGTCAGCGGTCAGCGGTCAGCGCAGGGCGACCGCCGCGCCCGAACGCTCGGTGGCGATCCGGACGGCGAAGCCGGCCAGCGCGGTGCCCACCACGTAGCGGTGCACGCGCTGCCAGAGCGGGTGCCGGGAGAAGAACCCGGCGACCGAGCCGGCCGTGACGATGAAGAAGGCGTTGCCCGCGACCCCGACCACGATCAGGGTCAGCCCCAGCACCACGCCCTGCAGGCCGACGTGGCCGCGCGACGGGTCGACGAACTGCGGCAGCAGCGAGATGTAGAGGATCGCCACCTTGGGGTTGAGCAGGCAGGTGAGCAGGCCCATCAGGAAGAGCTTGCGGGGCCCGTCGTGCGGCAGCTCCTGGGCCGCGAACGCGGACCGCCCGCCCGGCCGGACGGCCTTCCAGGCGAGCCACAGCAGGTAGCCGGCCCCGGCCAGCTTGACCGCCAGGTAGATCTCCGGCACCAGCGCGAAGACGGTGGCGATCCCGGCGGACACCGCGATCAGGTAGACCAGGAAGCCGAGGGCGACCCCGGCCAGCGAGGTCAGCCCGGCCCGGCGGCCCTGGGCGATGGAGCGGGAGACCAGGTAGATCATGTTCGGTCCCGGCGTCATCACCATGCCGAGCTCCACCAGTGCGATTCCCGCGATTGCTCCCAGCCCGACCACAGCGCTACCCCCCCCGTACGTACGTTCGTCGGGAGGGAACCTAGCAGGTCACGGCGGGGCAGGGCGGGGCAGGGGCAGGGGCGGGGGCAGGGACATGACGAGGCGGGCCGGTGGTGGTCACCGGCCCGCCCCGCCGTCCCGCCGTCGGGCCCCGTCAGCGGACGCTGGTGCCCATCCAGGAGCGGTTGCCGAGCAGGGTCTTGACGTCGGAGGCGAAGCCGTTGTCGGGGTTCACCTGGAAGCCCAGCTCGTAGAGGGTGTCCTTGTCCCAGCCGGTGGTGAGCAGGCGGACGGGGACGTCGCCGGGGTGGGCCTGGAGGGCGAGTTTGAGCTCGGCGACGACCCCGGGGGTGACCCGGGCGGCCGGGACGGTGATCTGGACCGGGGGCTTGGTGCCGAGTTCGGCGGAGGAGACGTCGAGGGTGGTGAGTTCCTGCCCGAAGATGCTCAGCGAGCCGTCGCGCTCGTTGAGGCGGCCCCGGACCGAGACCACGTTGTCCTCGATCATCTGATCGGCCATCAGATTGTAGGTGGCGGGGAAGAAGAGCACCTCGACCGAGCCGTCGCGGTCGGCGACGGTGATGATCGCCCAGGCGTTCCCGGCCTTGTTGATCCGGCGGTCCACGGCCGTGATGAGGCCGGAGAGGCGGACCTCGCCCTCGGTGCGGCCCGAGCCGAGGAGGTCGGCGATCGAGGTGTCCCGGTTCTGGGAGAGGATGTGCTCGGCGCCGTCGAGCGGGTGGCTGGAGACGTAGAGGCCGAGCATCTCCCGCTCCAGGGAGAGCAGTTGGCGGCGCGGCCATTCGCGGTCGGTGAGCTGGAAGTCCAGCCCGATGCCGCCGCCCTCCTCGGCGTCGAGGGCGCCGAAGAGGTCGTCCTGGCCGATCGCCTGCTGCTTCTTGAGCCCGGTGACGGCGTCGATCGCGCTCTCGTGCACGGTGCTCAGCGAGAGCCGGGTGTGCCCGAGCGAGTCGAACGCGCCCGCCTTGACCAGGGAGTCGACGGTGCGCTTGTTGCATACCACCAGCTCGACCTTGTCCAGGAAGTCCGGGAACGAGGTGTACTTGCCCTTCTCCGCCCGGGTGGCCACCAGCGACTCGATGACCGGGACGCCGACGTTGCGGACCGCTTTCAGGCCGAAGCGGACGTCGCTGCCGACGGCGGTGAAGTCGACCACCGACTCGTTGACGTCGGGGGAGAGGATCCGGATGCCCATCTGCCGGCACTCGGCCAGGTAGATCGCCATCTTGTCCTTGTCGTCGGCGACCGACGTGAGCAGGGCGGCCATGTACTCGGCGGGGTAGTTGGCCTTGAGGTAGGCGGTCTGGTAGGACACCAGTCCGTAGGCGGCGGAGTGCGATTTGTTGAAGGCGTAGCCGGCGAACGGGACCAGGACGTCCCAGACGGCCTGGATGGCCTCGTCGGAGTAGCCGCGCTCCTTGCAGCCCGCGTGGAAGGGGACGAACTCCTTCTCCAGCACCTCCTTCTTCTTCTTGCCCATCGCCCGGCGCAGCAGGTCGGCCTGTCCGAGCGAGTACCCGGCGAGCACCTGGGCCGCTCGCTGGACCTGCTCCTGGTAGACGATGAGGCCGTAGGTGGGGCCGAGGACGTCGGCGAGCGGCTCCTCCAGCTCGGGGTGGATCGGGATGATCTCCTGCTGGGCGTTCTTGCGCAGCGCGTAGTTGGTGTGCGAGTTCATGCCCATCGGGCCGGGCCGGTAGAGCGCGGAGACGGCGGAGATGTCGGCGAACTCGGTGGGCTTCATCAGCTTGAGCAGGGCGCGCATGGGGCCGCCGTCGAGCTGGAACACGCCGAGGGTGTCGCCCCGGGCCAGCAGCTGGTAGGTGGTGGGGTCGTCGATCGGGATCTTCTCGATGTCGACGTCCACGCCGCGGTTGGCCTTGACGATCTTGATGCAGTGATCGATGATGCCCAGGTTCCGCAGCCCCAGGAAGTCCATCTTGATCAGGCCCATGGCTTCGCACGACGGGTAGTCGAAGCCGGTGATGATCACGCCGTCCTTGTCCCGCATGTGCAGCGGGATGAGGTCGAGCAGGGGTGTCGAGGAGAGGATGACGGCGGCGGCGTGCACGCCGGTGCCGCGGATCAGGCCCTCGATGCCCAGACCGGTGTCGATGATCTTCTTGACATCGGGCTCGTTCTCGTACAGCGAGCGGATCTCGGTGCCCTCGTTGTACCGGGGGTGCTTGTCGTTGAAGAGGTCCGCCAGCGGGACGCCCTTGCCCATGACGTCCGGCGGCATCGCCTTGGTGATCCGGTCGCCCATGGCGAACGGGTAGCCGAGGATGCGGTTGGCGTCCTTGACGGCGGCCTTGGCCTTGATCGTGCCGAAGGTGTTGACCTGGGCGGTGTAGGCGGAGCCGTACTTGTCGGTGACGTAGCGCACCATCTGGTCGCGCTGGCGGTCGTCGAAGTCGATGTCGACGTCCGGGGGGTTGATGCGCTCGGGGTTCAGGAACCGCTCGAACAGCAGGTCGTGCTCCAGCGGGTCCAGCTCGGTGATCCGGGTCAGGTAGGAGACCATCGAGCCGGCCGCCGAGCCTCGGCCCGGGCCGACCGGGATGCCGTTGTCCCGGGCGTACTGGCAGATGTCGGCGACCACGAGGAAGTAGGCGTCGAAGCCCATCGGGGAGATGACGCCCATCTCCAGTTCGACCCGGTCCAGCACCTCCTGGCCCGGGTTGTCGCCGTAGCGGTGCTGGAGCCCGGCGGCGATCTTCTGGCGCAGGAACGACGCCTGGGTCTCGCCCTCGGGGACGTCGAACTGCGGCATCCGGTCGACGTAGGTGAACACCTCGTCGTACGACTCGACCCGCTCCGCGATGGCCAGCGTGTTGTCGCAGGCCTCCGGCAGCTCGCGGAAGAGCTCGCGCATCTCCTCGGCGGTCTTCACGTAGTAGCCCGACCCGTTGAACTTGAACCGGTTCGGGTCGTCCTTGTTCTTGCCCACGCCGACGCAGAGCAGGCTGTCGTGGGCGTCCGCCTGGTCGGCGGTGACGTAGTGCGAGTCGTTGGTGGCCAGCAGCGGGATGTTCAGGTCCTTGGCCAGGCGCAGCAGGTCGTCGCGCACGTCCCGCTCGATGGACAGGCCGTGGTCCATCAGCTCCAGGAAGTAGTTCTCCCTGCCGAAGATGTCCTGGTAGGCGCCGGCCGCCTTGACGGCCTCCTCGTACTGCCCGAGCCGCAGCCGGGTCTGCACCTCGCCGGACGGGCAGCCGGTGGTGGCGATGATGCCGGTGGCGTTGGCGGCGATCAGCTCGCGGTCCATCCGGGGCTTCATGTAGTAGCCCTCCATCGACGCGAGCGAGGAGAGCTTGAAGAGGTTCCGCAGGCCGGTCGCGTTCTGTGCCCACATGGTCATGTGGGTGTAGCGGCCGCCGCCGGAGACGTCCTTGCCGCCCTCGCCGTCCGCGCTGGTCGGCCGCTGGCCGCCGGGCGACCAGAACACCTGCTTCTTGTGGAAGCGCGAGGACGGGGCGACGTACGCCTCGATGCCGATGATCGGCTTGACGCCGGTCTTGGCGGCGGCGTGGAAGAACTCGTAGGCGCCGAACATGTTGCCGTGGTCGCTCATGGCGATGGCGGGCATACCCTGTCTCTCCGCCTCGGCGAAGAGCTTGCCGTTCTTCGCGGCCCCGTCCAGCATCGAGTACTCCGTGTGGACGTGCAGGTGCGCGAAGCTGTCGGACACGGCGCTGGACTCCTCGGGCGGGACGGCGGGACTGGCAAGCGGTCCAGGGTAGTCGGTCGGGGGGGGGGGGGGGGGGGGGGGGGGGGGGGGGGGGGGGGGGGGGGGGG
>NZ_JAXCLC010000121.1:0-11986 GCF_034043715.1 Kitasatospora purpeofusca
TTCACTATCCAACTGCTTGATCGTCACGACTAGTCCCGGGTCACAGAAGTCAACCAGGCCGTTCAAAATCGATCCCCATCGGCTTTGAGACAGTCCCAGGGGGCCCAGTGGATTTTGTTCCACTGGGCCCTCCCTGTATGCATGGGACTTCACTCAAGGTAACCCGAATAGAAAATTGGATTGGGATATATCCACCAACCCGCCTGATTCTACTACCGGCCGCAAGTGTAGCCCGGGCGACGGCCGCCGAAAGTCCCAGGTAACTGTTGCCATCGGCACTTCTACGCCCACGACTTATGGCCCCAGCGCCGCATCTGATTTGCATGCCGCCGACATAAGGCAATATCACAGGAATCAGATTTCACAGGAGTTCGAATTCTAAGCACAGGCGGCGGGAGCGTTCCGCTTCCGATCATTACGACACGTGACTGCGTCCGCGGGACGGCGACCCGGAGTCCCGAATCGCTTCTGAAGCACGGCTGGGGCCCGCCGGAGGCCGTACGGCGGACTCGGTCAGTTCAGGGCGTGGGGGAGGGTGGTGCGGACCCAGCGTTCGGGTTCGGAGAGGTGGGGGGCGTGGCCGGCGTGGGGGTAGACGTGGCGTTCGGGTTTGGGGAGGGAGAGGTCGATCAGGTCGAGGATCTCGCCGTACATGGGGGCGCTGTCGTCGCTCTGGGTGAGGAGGACGCGTTCGGTGAAGCGGTTGAGGGCAGTGAGGTCGAGGTCGAGGGCGTCCGGGTCGCGGAGTTCGTCGAGGTAGGTCGGGGCGTTGCGGATGTAGGTGTGGCGGACGGGGGCGGGGAGTTGGTCCCAGGCGCCCGGGCCGAAGGCGATGGTGTTGGCGTAGAGCTCGGCCGCGGCCGCTGATTCGGCCTGTTCGAGGAGTTCGCGGACGGCGGAGATGCGTTCGGCGAAGGCGACGCCGAGGGGGCGGAGTTCCGGGTCGGCGAGGAGGGTGCCGGTCGCGGGCGGTTCGTGGACGGTCACGCCGCGCAGCAGGTCGGGGCGGGCGGCGGCGAGGCGGAGGGCGATCAGGCCGCCGTAGGAGTCGCCGCAGACGTAGGCGGGCGCGAGGTTGAGTCCGATGATCAGGCCGGCGAGGTCGGCGGCATCCTCGTAGACGGATCCCTGGGTGAGCAGGTCCTCGCTGCGGCTGTGTCCGCGCCGGTCGTAGTAGACGACGGTGGTCTCCTCCGCGAGCCCCGGCAGTACCCGCACCCAGCAGTCGGCGTCCGTCCAGGAGCCGTGCACCAGCACCACCCCCGGCCCGGCGCCCCGGGTCTCGTAGTACAGCGACACGCCGTTCACCCTGATCTCGGCCATCGAGAGCCTCCCGACCTTGGTCGTGCACCCTCCAGCCTGACACAGAAGGGGAGGGAGGGGGATCAGATCAGGGGTGGGAAGAGGCCGCGGTCCCAGTGGCCGAGCCAGGAGGCGGTCACGGAGGGGAGCGGCAGGTCGGCGGTCGACTCGTCGTACGGCAGGACGGCGGTGGGCGCGAGCCAGCCCTCGCCCGGGTCGACACGGATCCGGAGGACGCGGACGGTACGACGGAGGGTGACGTACATCCGCAGGTCGGCCGTGGTCGGGATGTGGGTCTCGTAGGGGTGGTGGACGGTTCGGCAGATGGATTTGATGTCGGTGTCGGCGAGGAGGAGGTACCGGCTGCCCGGCCCGAGGTTCACGCAGAGCCTGCGGCGCGCGGTCTCCCGGGACGGGTACGGGAGGGCCTGGTGGTTGTCGACGTGCAGGCCCAGCCGGAAGCCGGTTTCGGGGTCGGTGTGGGTGGAGGCGAGGCCGGGTCGGTCGGTGGTCTCACCGAGGGTGACCGGGAAGGCGTCTCCGAGCATCTCGACGAGGGCGGTGGCGGTGGGGATGTCGAACACCGTGTCGGGCAAGCGGAAGAGTTCGACGAGGCCGCCGTCCCGGGTGAAGACACTCGGCGCGAACCGCTCCGGGTGCCCGTCCGGGAGCGGTTCCCAGACCTCGTCCGGGACGGCGACGGTGGTCTCGTACCCCGGCTGGAGGGTGCGGCGGCGGACGCCCGCGATCTCGCAGCGCGCGTGCAGGCGGGCGGGGTCCTGGAAGGCGATGGCGGCGGGGTGCATGGAGGCGGGTCCTTGGGAGTTCAACCGGCGAGCGGTGGTGGCGGGGTGGTGGCGGGATCGAGCAACATCCGGACCCAGACCCGCTTTCCGGCCCCCTTACGGGTGACGACCCCGAAGTCGAAGGCGAGTTGGCGGACGAGGTCGATGCCCCGCCCGCATTCGCTGAAGCGGCGCGGTGCGCGGGAGTGGAGCGGCAGGTCGTGCCGGGGGTCCCAGACTGCGAGCCGGCAGTCGCCGTCGAACTCCTGGAGGTAGAGGCGGACTTCGCCGTGTCCGGAGCAGGCGTGGACGACGGCGTTGGTGACCAGCTCGGAGGCGATGAGGACGAGGTCGTCGACCCGTTCGCCCGACCACCCCCAGGAGGTCAGTTGGTCACGGATCCCACGGCGGGCGGTTCGCACCGAGGTGCTGTGATCGGCGAGTTGGGCCTCCCAGGTGCGGAAGGCAGGCGTATCCGGAGTGGACATGGAGGAGCCCCTTCAGGAGCGTGTCCGGTCGGTTACGTTGAGTGTGGGGCATTCGAAATCGAAACTGCAACAGCATTGCTCGAAGAAATTAATTGATCTTGAAGCAGACTTGAGACCCGGGCCTCGATCCGGTGAGACTGGACATCCACACTCGAAGGGAGGGGCGCCACTTGAGCAAGCAACTGTCGGCGATCAGGCAGATCCGCCTCGGCGACGAACTGCGCGCCTGGCGACTGGAGAACAACAGGACCCTCGTCGACATGACGGCCGGTCTGAAGGGGTGGAGCCCCGGTCGGCTGAGCAGAATCGAACGCGCCCAGCAACCGCTCAGCCGTGCCGATCTCAGCAAGCTGCTCGACCACGCCGGCGTCACGGGCCAGGATCGCGAAGACCTCGAGAGTCTCCTCGGCGACAGCCCGCCCAAGCAGTGGTGGCGCGACCTGGACTACGCCGAGACGATCACACCGGCCTTCGCCGAGTACCTGGCGCTGGAAGCCGACGCGTCCCGCATACTGAACTACTTCCCGTCCGCGTTTCCGGGTCTCGTCCAGACCGAGGGGTACGCCCGCGAGATGATCGCGGCGGGCGTCGACGCACCCAACGACGAGCTTGTCGAAGCGGGAGCCGAGGTTCGCATCCTCCGCCAGCGCAGGCTGACCGAGGATCCGAGGCTTGAGTTCAAGGCGTACTTCGGAGAGGTCGCACTGCTTGTCGCGGGCGACCAGGGCGTGCTCGCCGAACAGATCCGGCATGCGATCAGAGTCGCCAACTACCCCAATGTGACACTCCACTTGGTGCCACTGAGTGCGGGTCGACCAGGCATTCTGGCCTCGGGAATCACCCTCATGCACTTCCCTGACGACCAGTCCGACGGCTTCGTCTTCGTCGAAGCCATCGGCGGTATGCTCCCAAGGAGAACGGGACGCGACGTCAAGCGAGCCGAGAGGACCTTCGTGCGCGTCGAGCAGTTCGCGTTGTCGCCGGAAGACACCATCGCCGCCCTCGAACGCAAGCTGGAAGAGCTGACGTGAGCCACAAGCACGACCCCTACGACCACAATCCCGCCGACGCGAGCTGGTCCAAGTCTCCCTTCTCGGCAGAGGGCAACGGCGACTGCGTGATCGTCGCCCGCTTCCCCAACGGGGACGTATGGGTCGGCGACGACAAGAACCCCGAGCGGCCGCACCTCGCGTTCGACCGCGCCGAGTGGGCCGCCTTCGTCAAGGCGATCGAGGCGCAGGCTCCCGACTTCACGGTCTGATGTAGCAACACGCGACGGTCGACACACGACGGAGTGGGTAGTCGGATCCACCGACTTCCCACTCCGTCGTCTCATCTCATACCCGCGCCAGGCGCAGCCGCTCCGACCGCCACGGGGGCGGCTCAGCAGGGCCGTTGAACCAGAGCCGGACGTCCTCGCCCTCGCGGACGGGGAGGGCCGGGAAGTCGTTCGGCGCGTGCTCGGTGCAGTGGAGGGCGTGGGACGGGTCCAGGTGCCGGGCGGCGTACGCGTCGAAGGCGGCCGCGTCCGCAGGGTGGCAGACAGTGGCGAGCACCTCCGCGTCCACAGGGACAAAGCCCGGGCCGCGCAGCAGGAACACGTCGTCGCTGTCGATCATGGTCGCGTTCGCCGCCTCGCGGTGCCGCCGCCACACCGGGCCGCCGTAGAACGCCTCCAGGGAGCGTCGCCGGCTCGCCAGGTCGGGGAACGAGCGCAGCCAGACGAAGCGGTCCGGGTCGTCCAGGTCGCGGTACCGGCCGCCCACCGCGATCCCGAACGCCTCCTGCCCGGTCACGAACTCGCGCTCGAACAGCTCGATCAGGGTGTCCCGCGCGCCCGGGTGCAGGGTGTACCTGCGGAGTTCGACGATCTGCGACAGGTCGAGCGGCGGCGCGCTCACAGGCCGACCGTCGCCGGTCCGGTGCGGGTGAGGTCCATGACCCAGTTGAGCTCCCACGTCACTCCCCCGTCGAGCGAGAACTCCTGCTCCCAGCGCGCCGCGTCCGGGCCGAGCCGGTGCCAGGTGAAGTGCACCCGGATCGGCCGGCCCTCGTACGTGTCCTCGCCGTAGAAGTCGCCCCGGTCCCCGGCGAAGCCGCCGGTCACGGGCGGGTCGAGCCGCCCCGTGCGACTGTCGGACCAGAAGATCGACCACTGCTCGCGCTCCCGGTCGAACAGCCGCAGGGTCGCGCCCCGGCGGTCGCCGAGGGTGGGGAAGGTGATCTCGTCGATGTTGCCGGCGCCCCCGAACAGCGGCCGGACCACCGACTGCCCCGGGAACTCCTCCCACACCTCGGGGCCGGGGGTCAGCGGTGCGGTGAGACGGCGGTTGGCCACGTCCCAGGAGCCGTGGAGGAAGTCGAAATCGTTCATGCGCCGCAGGTTATGGACACTCCACTGACATCCTCTGTCAGTGAAAACGTGCCGAGTCGCGGATACTCGACGCCATGCGCGCGAGCCGACTCGTCACCCTGCTGCTCCTGCTCCAGAACCGGGGCCGGATGACCGCCCGGCAACTCGCCGAGGAGTTGGAAGTCTCCGTCCGGACCGTCTACCGGGACGTCGAGGCCCTCGCCGCCGCCGGGATCCCGCTGTACGGGGACGCCGGGCACGCGGGCGGCTACCGGCTGCTCGACGGCTACCGGACCCGCCTCACCGGGCTCACCGGGGACGAGGCTCAGGCCGCCTTCCTGACCGCGCTGCCCGAGGCCGCCGCCCAACTCGGGCTCGGGGAGGCCCTCGCGACCGCCCGGCTCAAGCTGCACGCGGCGCTCCCCGCAGCGCTCCGCGAGCACGCCGGGCGGATCCGGCAGCGCTTCCTGCTCGACGCGCCCGGCTGGTACGGCGACGCCGACCGCGCGCCGCATCCGCACCTCGGGGCCGTCGCCACCGCCGTCTGGGAGCGGCGGGCGGTGCTGCTGCGCTATCGGCGCTGGCGGGCGCCGGAGGAGATCGAGCGGCGGGTCGAGCCGTACGGGCTGGTGTTGAAGGCCGGGCGCTGGTACTTGGTCGCGGGCGGGGCCTCCGGGCTGCGGACGTACCGCGTCGACCAGATCCTCGGCCTGCGCCTCCTCGCGGAGGAAGAAGCCACCGCACCGCCCGCCGGATTCGACCTCGCCGCCCACTGGCGCGCGTACGTGGCCGACTTCCGGGCCCGGCTGCACACCGGGGAGGCACTCGTCCGGGTGACGGCGGAGGGTGCGCGACGTCTCGGCCTCACACTTTCGAGTGGTGATGAGTGGACGGAGGCCCGGGTGCCGATCGAGTCGGTCGAGCACGCGCACGGCGAGTTCCTCCGCCTGGGCGCGGACGTCGAGGTGCTGGCCCCGGCGGAGCTGCGGGACCGCATCGCCGCCACCGTCCATGAGCTGGCTGCCCGCTACGACGCGTCGTAGCGGGCAGCCAGCTTTCAGGCAGCGGGCCTCAGCCTTCGGTGGGGGTCACCCTGCGGTGATCTCCAGGGTGAGCGGTCCGCCCGGGACGGGCTGCCCGCCCGGGGTTCCGTAGAAGGTGGTGAGCCCTCCGGCATCGGAGATCGAGAACCCCACCGTATAGGCCCCCACTGCCAACGGCCCGTTCGGGAAACTAATGAAGTACACGGCCTCACCCTCGGGAAATACGTCCATCGCACCCGTGCCGACGTGAACGCTCTTGCCTGTCCCGTCATACACAAATGCCCGGATGGTCTGAACCGCGTTGGTCGGGTCGCTCACTCGAACGCGAAGGCCAACACTAATGAAATTTGTTGTACAAGGAACACTGGTGACAGTGAGCGCCGCCGAAATCGCCGTCGGCGGCGTAGTGTCAGGAATGCTCCGAACCGACACCCCGGGGTCAGGCGCACGGAAATTGGAGCCGTAGAGTGCCAAATTTCCGGCGCCGTCTGTGATGGCCACCCCGGTCAGTACGCACGCTGACCACGAGCTTCCCATCGAGTGCCCGAGGACGACCGACACCGAGAGGCGGCCGTCGGGCTCCCCGACCGGGTACGTCGACCCCTGAGTGCACATTCCGTTCCACCGTGTCTCGATCGAGCGGACACCGTTCTGTGCACCCGTGACATTCATGGACAGCTTGAAAGGTGCCCGGTCCACCCAGGTAATGAGTTCAGTGGGCGTTGTTGTGAACCCGTCCGCCCGGAGAGTCCCGTTCAAAGTGAACGTGACCGGCAGCATGTTGAGGTTGGTGAAGGATCGGGACTGGCCCGCGTTGTTGGTGAGCGTCACCGTAGAGACGCTCCAAACACCGGCCGGAGCCGTGGATGGAAACTGCACAATGGCCGTGCACGAAGGCTGTCTGGCATCGCCCTGGCAAGGATAGTTGAGCAGGCCGTCGGATGCGGAGAGCTCGAAGGAACCGGACAGTGTCGCCCCTCCGGGGCCGCTCAACTGCAGGGTCCCGTTCCAGAAACCTGACTGTTGCTCCTGAATCCCGATGCTGTAGGCCACAGAAGAACTATCAGCGGCATAATAGACGTACGGCATACTTCCGTTGAGGTTCAGCAAGAGAGACGGCTTGAGTGCCGTCACCGTCGAGACCTGCGAGGTGGCGGTGAGGATGTTACCGAAGCCGCCGAGGGCGGATCCGGCCAGCACCTGGCGCTGCTGGCTCTCGTCGTAGATCATCACCAGCGAGACCGCCCACTTCGCGGTGGCGGCGCCTGCGTAGCGCGGTACGGCGAAGCGGTACGAGTAGGTGGCGCTCGCCACGTTGCCGGACACGAAGGCGGCACCGCCGTAGACGTTGTTCTCCTGGGTGAAGGAGACCACGCGGCTCTGGCCGACGTAGGTATCCGGCGCGTCGCCCTGCTGGCGGATGACGATCGTGCCGCCGTTGTACCGGGACTCCGGGTTGGAGTCGGTCACGGTCCAGGTGAGGGTGACCGCGGCGGTCCCGGTCGAGGCGTCGACGGTCGGCGAGGAGAAGCTCAGAGCGGAAAGACCCAGCTGGTCGCCGACACTGAAGTACCCGAAGATGTCGGCGACGACGTCGGTGGAACCAGCGTGGTTGTAGAACGCCACCTTGCCGTCCGGACCGACCGGCACCGTGACCAGGTTCGGCACGGTCTGACCGGCCGAGAAGTTCAGGCTGGAGGCCGAGGGGACGCCGCTGCCGCTCGGGTACACCGTCAAGAAACTCTCGGCCGTCGGCGCGGTGACCGTGACGTTGAGGACCACCGCGGTGACGCTCCGGGCCGGGATCTCCGAGACCCCCGCGACCTGCAGTCCGATGCTCGCGTTCTCGCCCACCTGGGCCCGCACACCGCCGGTGCCGATACCTTCACGGGTGTCCAGCAGCCGGGTCGGCCTGCCCCTGTTCCGGAACACGCCGCCGGTCCGGGGCTCGCCGGAGACGTAGTAACCGGCGAGGTCGGCGACGACGTCGGTGGAACCGACGTGGTTGTAGAACGCCACCTTGCCGTCCGCGCCGACCGGCACCGTGACCAGGTTCGGCACGGTCTGACCGGCCGAGAAGTTCAGGTTGGAGGCCGAGGGGACGCCGCTGCCGCTCGGGTACACCGTCACGAAGCTCTCAGCGGTCGGCTCGGTCACCGTGACGTTGAGGACCACCGCGGTGACGTTCCGGGCGGGCACGCCCGCGACCCCCGCGATCTGCAGTCCGATGCTCGCGTTCTCGCCCACCTGGGCACGAACGCCGCCGGTGCCGATGCCGTCACGGGTGTCCAGCAGCCGGGTCGGGCCGTTGGCGACGAAGGTGGATGCGGCCTTGTCGAGCGTGAAGTAGCCGGCGAGGTCGGCAATCACGTCGGTGGTGCCGACGTGATTGAAGAAGGACACCTGGCCGTTGGAACCGACCTGGACGGTGACCTGATTGGCCACAGTCTGGCCGGGTGAGAAGTTCAGATTGGAGGTGGTGGGGCGGACACCGTTGACCGGGTAGACGGCCAGGTAGCTGTCACCGGTCGGGTTGGTGACAGTCACATTGAGGACCACCGCGGTCGGCCTGACCGAGGAGTTGCCGGACACCTGGGAGATGTCCAGGAGCAACGGGTTCTGGCCAACGGGCCGGACGTCGCCGCCGGTGCCGGTGCCGTCACGGGTGTCCAACAGCCGGGTCGGACCGCTGGGGACGAAGGCGCCGGAAAGGTCCGGCTGACCGGGAATCGTGCCGCCGGCCAGCTTCGCCGAGGTCTCCCCCGGCGCTGCCGAGGCGGCCTGTCCGACCGGAGCCGCTGCTGTGGTCGCCGGAGCCGTCGCGGGACCGGCGGCCGCGGCTGCCGTCTCCAGACTCGGGAGCAGTACCAGACCGGCCGCCACGGCGAGAACCACCCAGCGGCCTGACCTCACGCCGGGTCTGGAGCCCCGTCGTCTTGTGAACATGCTTCCCCCATCTCTTCACACCCCCCTCCCGGGCGGCGGGGATCTCGCACGCCTCGACGGGGACGAGACATTGAAGCAGAACGATCACTCAGCTCGCGCACGGGTATTCGAGTGCCCCATGGCCCCGGACACCGTGGGCGGCCGGGGACCGGGGGTCCGGCGGTCAGAAGTCGAAGACCGCCCCGGTGGTGCGGAGCAGGACGCAGTGGTTGCCGTAGGTGTGCCGGAAGGAGAGCGGGCGGCTGCGGTAGGTGCCGGAGGCGGTGACGGTGTAGGGGTCGAACTGATCGGTGCAGACGCCCGGGTCGACGTCGAGCCGGTTGAGGTCCCCGCTCACGGAGTCGACCAGACGGCAGGCGGTGTACGGGTCGGGGTGGGTGTTGGCGGTTCCGCCGGCGGGCGGGCATTCGAGGGTGACGGTGCGGGGCGTTCCGGCGGAGGGGGTCTCACCGTGGGCGACGGTGAGGCGCAGGCTCGTCCCCAGGGCGAGGGCGGTGGTGGGTGAGGCGGTGGCGGCAGTGCCGAGGGGGCCGGTGGCGCTCGCGAGGCCGGTGGTGAGCAGCGTGGTCGCGAGGAGGGCGAGGGCGCGGGTCGTCTTCACGCCCGGCGCAACGAGCCCCCGGTACCGGCGTCACGGCCGACCGCCGGACCGGAGTGGGAAGTCGGTGGCGCCGACTTCCTCGCCCGACGCGCTTCCTCTCCCGACGCGCCGTTGCCCCCTGCCGATCGGCAGGGGGCAACGGTGAGAGCACATGCGCCGGGAACAGCCGGACCCAACGGTCCGTACCTACCCCCCGTCGCCGCCGAGGGTCTCGGAGCCACTGTTGACCTGGCGGCGCTGGGCCTTCTGGTACTTCCGCACCGCCCGGCCCGCGCCGACGGTGACCGCCGCCACGGCGCGCGTCCACCGGGGACCCCCGCGGTCGGCCCACACCACGCAGACACAGCCCCCGACGACGAGCGCCAGTACGCCGATCAGCACCACACCGATCATGTCGCCCATCCTTGGTTCTTCGTTCTCGTACGGTCGGAAGGATATTCCCAGGTCCGGCGCCGGTCGGGCAGCCCGGCGCGCGGATCGGGCAGGACGGGCGGGGCGCACGCGTCGACGGCGAGAAGCGGACCGGCGCGCGGAATGCCTGCGCGCGCCGGATCGGACGGGCCGCACCCCGACCGGGCCGGTGGCGGGAAGGCCCGCGGGGAAGGACAGCAGTGCCCTTCCGGGCACCGGTCAGTCCCCGGACGAGGCCGACGGCGAGGGCGGCACGGCGGCCCGGATCAGCTGGCGCAGCGCCCCGTAGTACACCTCGTGGTCGGTCATGACGGGCACGATCTCGGCGAGCCGGCCGCTCAGCACCGGATAGGTGTCCGGGTCGAGGGCGGCCAGCGCGGCGCGGGTCCCGGCCCGGGTGGCGGCAGGGTCGCGGTGGTCGACGAAGCTCGCGCTGCCGAGGGTGAGCAGGTACATCCGCCGGTACGCGGTGATCGCCTCCTCGGCGGTCATCCCGGCCGCCAGGCTGTCGGCGAGCTGCGGTTCGACCAGCCGGGCCAGCAGGTTCCGGCCCAGCCAGGGGCGGCTGCCGCGCAGGGCGACGAGCCCGGGGTGGGCGGTCAGCAGCCGGTACAGCGCGGTGAACCGGGTCTCGGTGGCGTCGGCCCAGGGGGTGCCGGGTGCGATGCGCGGGAGGCGTTCGGCGAGGTGGTCGGTGACCAGGTCGAGCAGGCCCGCCAGGTCGGTGCAACGGCGCTGGAGCGAGGCCACGGAGATGTCCAGGTGGGCCGCGAGCGTCCGGAAGCTGAGGGCGGACGGGCCCTGGCCGTCGACGAGGGACAGGGCGGCGACCGCGATGCGGTCGGGGGTGGCACGGTCGAGGGAGGCGGATTGCCGGGGCATGCGGCACAGCGTACGGTACGCCGTACCGGAATGCGGACCCCTGGAGGCGGCACCATGCGACAGCAGCTCGGCTACGAGGACATCAAGGCGGCGGCGGAGCGGATCGCCGGCCACGTCCGGCCGGTGGCGGTCGCGCCCGCCGAGGGGCTCGCGGCCGCCGGGAGCAGGGAGGGCGCCGAGCTGTGGCTCGCACTGGAGTACCTCCAGCACACCGGGTCGTTCAAGGCGCGCGGCGCGCAGAACTTCCTCCGGGCCCACCGGGAGGCCGGGACCCTGCCGGACGCGGGCGTCACCATCGCCTCCGGCGGCAACGCCGGGCTGGCCTGCGCGTGGGCGGCGCTCCGGGAGGGGGTGCGGGCGACCGTGTTCCTGCCGGCCAACGCGCCGCAGGTGAAGGTGGCCCGGCTGCGTTCGTACGGGGCGGACGTCCGGCTGGTCGGCACGGAGTACGCCGAGGCGCTGGCGGCCTGCGAGGAGTTCGCCGCGACCGGCGGCGCGCTGGCGAGCCACGCCTACGACCATCCGCTGATCGCTGCGGGCGCGGGCACCCTGATGGAGGAGATCCACGCGCGGGTGCCCGGCCTGGACACCGTGCTGGTCGCAGTCGGCGGCGGTGGGCTGTTCGCGGGTGTGGCCACGGCCGCCCGGCAGCACGGGATCCGCGCGGTGGCGGTCGAGCCGGAGCACTCCCGGGCACTGCACGCCGCCCTCGCGGCCGGCCGGCCCGTGGACGTCACGGTCGACTCGGTCGCCGGCGACTCGCTCGGCGCCCGCCGGGCCACCGCCCTGGCCGTGGACGCCGCCAGGCCGGAGGGAGGCACCACCGGCGCCCGTTCGGAGGGAGGCACTACCGGCGCCCGTTCGGTGCTCGTGCCGGACGAGGCCATCGTCCGGGCCCGCCGGGAACTCTGGGAGGATCGCCGGATCCTGGTCGAGCACGGCGCCGCCACCGCCCTCGCCGCCCTGCTGACGGACGGCGGCGGCACTGAGGGCGCCGACAGCACCGACAGGGCCAACAGCACCGACAGCACCGACAGCACCTACGGCTACCGCCCCGCCGACGGCGAGAAGGTCTGCGTCGTCCTGTGCGGCGCCAACACCGACCCGGCCACGCTCCGGACGCCGCCCGACCCGCGCTGAACCGGCCGGGGGGGGGGGGGGGGGGCGCCCCCCCC
>NZ_JAXCLC010000122.1:0-11874 GCF_034043715.1 Kitasatospora purpeofusca
CGTTCCCCGCACCAAAAAGCCGGCCTCTCGGCACCTCGCCCGAAAGCGATTCGCTTTTCGTCCATCCAATGCCGTAAGGTCAGGTTTACCGACGCGGGGTGGAGCAGCTCGGTAGCTCGCTGGGCTCATAACCCAGAGGTCGCAGGTTCAAATCCTGTCCCCGCTACCCAGTAGCAACGAAGGCCCGGAGGATCCGTCCTCCGGGCCTTCGTCGTTCTCCTCGGAGTCCAGAAGGGCTGGCATCGGACACGCGCGATGCGCGAGGGTAGCGCGACCTTCGCCGTGATGCTCCGCCGGCTACGGCCCGTGCCGCTACGGCCCGTGCCGCTCCGGCCCGCGCCGCTGCGATCCGGTGAGGAGTACTGTGAAAGGGCCGTCACGCATCCGGGCGGCTCGGCGGCCGGCGGGTCCTGAGAAAACGTCCATGCCGTCCTCAGGATGTTCATAGCCGCGCGCTCTACTCTCATCGATCATGGCGATACGAAGCGTCTCCCGGGCAAGAGTGTGGGTACCGGTCGGCCTCCTCGTCGCCGCGGGGACGGTGGCCGCGGCGTTGCAGGGGCAGTCCGGCGGTGTCGAGAGCCGGCCGCCGATGTCCGTCGTGGCCGACACGACCTCGTCCGCCCCTCCGACGGTCACCCCGGCGAGCAGTACGGTCACCCCGACAGCCACGCCCACCGCCGCCGCGACCGGAGCCGCCGCCGAGGCCCTGCACAGCGCCGTCGGCCGGGCCGAGGGCGCGGTCGCGGTGGCGGTCACCGACCTGGGCACCGGGCAGTCGCTCAGTTACGGCGACCCCGGTCACGGCTTCGCCACCGCCAGCGTCGTCAAGCTCGACATACTGGCCGCACTGCTGCTGCGGACGCAGGACCTCGGCAGCACGCCGACCGCCGCCCAGCGCGGCCTGGCCACCACGATGATCGAGAACAGCGACAACGACTCCGCGACCGGCCTGTGGGACGAGATCGGCGCGGACGCGGGTCTCGACGCCGCCAACGCACGGTTCGGCCTGACCGCCACCGAGGCCGGCCGGGACGGCTACTGGGGCCTCACCTCGACCACCGCCGACGACCAACTGCGGTTGCTGCGCCAGGTCTTCACCGACGACTCGCTGCTCTTCCCCGCCTCCCGCGCCTACATCCAGGAGCTGCTCGACCAGGTGGAGGAGGACCAGCGCTGGGGCGTGGGCGCGGCGGCGAGCAACGGCGGGTACGAGGTGAAGAACGGCTGGCTGCCGAGGGACACCGACGGCCTGTGGGTGATCAACAGCATCGGCCGGGTCGAGCGGGACGGGCACGAGCTGCTGATCGCCGTGGTCTCGGACGGGAATCCGACCGACACCGACGGCATGGACCTGGTGGAGTCGGTGGCCCGGGCGGCGGCCGAGGCCGTGACCGGGAGCTGAGAGCTCATCCCTGCCGCGGCGCGCGACCGAGTCCGGCGAGGAACTGCCGTTGGCCGTCCAGGAATCCGTCCGCGAAGAGCGAGCGGGGCGAGAAGAGCGCGGTGAGCGTGAGCCTGAGGTCCGACTGTTCGACGGACCGCTTGAGCAGTGAATGGGCCGCGTCCGGATAGTGCTCGACCGTCAGGGCGCCGCCCGTGTCCAGCGCCTCGCGGTAGCCGCGTTCGGTGTCGGCGGTGTCCACATTGGTGTCCTGGCCCGCGAGGACCAGCAGCACCGGGACGCCGCGCAGGGCGACGAGGTCCCGGGTGGCGTCGGCGGTGTGGTTCCTGGAGACGAAGCCCCAGCGGTCGGCCGTCATGCCGTCCGCGTCGCCGCCCATGGCCGCGACGTACTCGTCGAAACCCGCGTGGCGCGCGAGCAGCGCCCGGACCGCGTCGCTCCTGGCGGTCTCGGCCTCGATCCGGGCCGCCGACGCGCCCTCGGCGCGCAGTTCGGCGAGGAGGTTGTAGCGGCCCTGCCGGAGCCAGTTGATCGCGGGCGAGACGGCGACGACGAAGCTCACGGGCGTCCTGGCGGCGACCTTCGGCAGGACCCAGCCCGCCTGGCTGGCGCCCCAGAGCCCGATCCGGCCGCCGTCGATGTCCGGGCGGGCGCGGGCCCAGGCGATCGCGGCGGCCGTCTCGTCGGCCCGGCCGTCCATGGACTGGTCGAGCCAGTTGCCGGGGGCGCCCGCGACGCCGGGCTTGTCCCAGGACAGGGAGGCGTACCCCGCCTTGGCGTTCGCCTCCCAGATGGGCTTGTAGCCGTCGTCGTGGGTGGCGTCGGCCGGACCGTCGCCGTGGACGTACACGACGAGTCCGTGGCGCTCGCGGCCGTCCCTGGGGACGGCGAGTACGCCGTTGAGGACGTGGTCGCCGTGGCGGATCGAGACCCGCCGCTCGTCCATGGCGTAGGAGTTCTGCCACAGCACCGCGCCGACGAGGGCGGCGCCGACGAGCAGCACCGCGACGAGCGACCACGCGGTGATGCGGAGCCCCCGCCGCCGGCCCTCGGTCTTGTGACCCACGGGACGGTCACCTCCGTTCTGGTTCCGGTTCTGATCCCGCCCTAGAACTATCACTACAAGAACGGTCGTGGCGAGTCTGATAGATTTGAGTCCTGGTTTCGAGGATCGAAGAGAAGAGGAGGCACAGCATGGGACCGGACACACCGGACGCACCGGACACACCCGGCCACCCCGGCTACCCCGGCTACCCCGGCGCCGGAACGGTGACCGTGCGGCGGGGCCTCCCCGCCGGAGCCGAACGGCTGGCCGCCGAGCTGTACTGGGGCGCCTTCGGCCGCAAACTCGGCCCCGCCCTCGACCCGCCCGACAAGGCCGTGCCCTTCATCGCCGCCCACCTCAACGCCGACCGCGCGGTCTGCGCGCTCCTCGACGGGCAGCTCGTCGGCCTCGCCGGGTACCAGCACGGCGGACGGGCCCTGACCGGCGGATCGGCCGGGGCCGTGCTGCGCGCGTACGGACACCTGCGCGGACTGCACCGGCTCCTGCTCCTCACCCTGTTCGAACGCCGTCCGGCCCCCGGGCAGCTGCTCATGGACGGGATCGCCGTGAGTCCGGAGCTGCGCGGCCGGGGGGTCGGCAGCCTGCTCATCGAGGAGGTGGCCGCCGTCGCGGCGGAACAGGGCTACCGGGAGATCAGACTGGACGTGATCGACACCAACCCGCGTGCCCGGGCCCTGTACGAGCGACGCGGCTTCACGGCCGTGCGGACCGAGCAGATGCCCTATCTGCGCGGGCTGTTCGGCTTCGGCGCGGTCACCACCATGCGCCGCGCCGTCGACACCGGAGCGGAGGCCGAGCGGTGAACACCGGCACCGACCGCACCGGAACCGACCACACCGGCACCGACCATGTCGAGGTCCCCACCCGGATGCTCGTCCACGCGATGGTCCGCGAGGACGGCACTGTCGGCGCCGACGAGCTGTACAGCGTCGCCAGCGCGCTGGGCATGAGCGACCAGCAGGTACGGCTGTGCGTCAAGCGCCTCGTCGCCGAGGGCCGGTTCACCCACGAGGGCCGGGGCCGCAGGGCGGAGCTGCACGCGACCCCGGACACCGTGCACGCCCTCGCCCCCAACGCGGACTTCCTCCGGCACGCCTTCCGCCAGGACGCGGGGGCCGCGCCCTGGGACGGCGTCTGGCACCTGGCCGCCTTCGCGGTGCCCGAATCGGCGCGCACCGCCCGGGACGCCCTGCGCGAGACGCTCGTCCACCTCGGCGGCGCCCCGCTCCAGGGCGGGCTGTACGTCAGCGCCAACGCCTGGGAACCGTACGTCGAGGACGCCGCCCACCGCCTCGGCGCCCACGGCGCCCTCACCCTCCTCACCACGGCCGACCTGCGCCGGGGCGACACCCGGGAGCCCGCCGAACTCGCCCGGGAGCTCTGGCCCCTGGCGGAGATCGCCGACCGCTACCACCGCCTCGACCGCGTCGCCGCGCCCCGCCTCGACCGGCTCACCGGCCCAGCCGAACTCTCCTCCGCCGAACTCCTCACCATCGCGGTCGAGTTGGCCGCCGAACTCACCCGCGCCATGGAGCCCGATCCGCTGCTGCCGCCCCAGCTGCTGCCCCGGCCCTGGCCCGGCGCCCGGGCCCGGGAGCGGATCGCCCGCTGCTGGGCCGCCCTGTACGCCCGCGACCGGGGCGAGGCCCGCCCGGCCCTCTTCCGCCGCTACGCCGACATCACCCGGGAAGCGGCGGACCGGGTCACGGACTGACAGCGGAACCGACCGCTCGGGACTCACTCCGCCTCGGGGACCTCGACGATCAGCAGCGTCCCCCGGCTGCCGGGGCGGACGGCGTGGGCCGCGTGCGCCGGGATCAGCTGCAGCTCGCCGGGGCCGACCGTCAACTCGGCCCCGTTCAGCAGGAGTTCGAGGCGGCCGTCGAGGACGAGCAGCACCTCGGGGTCGGCATGGGACTCGACGGGCAGCGGCCGCCCGTCCATCCGCAGGACCTTCACGGCGGCCGTGCCCACCTGCCCCAGCAGGTGCGACGCCCACGGAGCCGGCAGCGCGGACGCGGCAGCGGACAGGTCGATCGGGTCCACGGCGACAGGGTTCACGACGGTCGGGTTCACGGCATACCTCCACGGCGGGCCCGGACCGCCGTGGAGGCAGGACAGGACCGCGATGTGTTCGAAGGGGACGAGCTGGACGCTATCCGAGCGGCCGGGCCCGTTGGTCGACCGTTTGGTAAAACCTCGCGCCGAGCCCGTCCGTCCGCGAGGCTCCGCGCGGACGGACGGCCCAGCTCCCGGCACCCGGCCGCCCACTGCTCCTCCACCCTGTTCGACGGGCCCTCGGCCGCGTACCCGGAGGTCCGGCGGGACCGGTGAGACAGCCCCCGACCACTCACCGGCACAGGGCCGCGTCGAGCACGCCCTCCAGCTTCCGCCCGGCCGCCTTGTCCGGTGCCTGGACCGTCATCGTGACGGTGGCGGCGCGGCCGTCCGCCGTGACGCCGACCCGGGTCTCGTAGCCCGGGATGCTGCCGCCGTGCCCCCAGTACTCGCCGCCGCAGGAGAGCGGCGTGCTCACCAGCCCCAGCCCGTAGCCCGATCCCGCCGCGAACGGGTCCCCGGCGGGGGTGGTGGCGCGCATCTCGGCGAGCTGCGCGGGCGGGAGGAGTTCGCCGTCCAGCAGCGCCGTGAAGAAGCGGCCGAGTTCGGAGGGGGTGGAGACGAGCTGGCCCGCCGCCCAGGCCCAGGAGGGGTCCATGTCCGTGATGTCGACCAGCGGCCCGTCCGCCGACTCGCGGTAGTAGCCGTGCGGGTGGGCCCCGCGGATCGTCGCGTCCCCCGGGGCGGGGAAGTACGTGTGGCGCAGGCCGAGCGGCCGGACGATCCGCCGCTCGATCTCTTCGGCCAGGCCGTGCCGCGTCACCGCCTCGACGATCAGCCCGGCGAGCACGTAGTTCGTGTTGCTGTAGGCCCACTTGTGGTCCTCGGGCGCGGCGTCGGCCGGGTACCGGAGGGCGATGTCGAGCAGTTCGCGCGGCTCGTAGCGGCGGACGTCGTCGCCGAGGTGGAGGGTGTAGTTCGGCAGCCCGCTGGTCTGCTGGAGCAGGTGCCGGAGGGTGATCCGGTTGCCGTCGATCCCGTCGCCCCGGACGACGCCCGGCAGGTAGCGCTTCACCGGCGCGTCCAGGTCGAGCCGCCCCTGGGCGACGAGTTGGAGCACGACCACCGCCGTGAAGGTCTTGGTGTTGCTGCCGACCCGCACCCGCCCGTCCCTCGGCACCGCCGCACCGGTGGCGACGTCGCCGACCCCGGCGGTGTAGCCGCGGGTGCGCCCGTCCAGGAAGCGGACGGTGCCCAGCGCGCCGGGTGCGCCCGTCTCCGCCAGCAGCGCGTCCAGCCGCTGCTGGACGGCGTCCGGACGGGCGGTGGTGGCGGTTCTGGCGCCGGCGGCGCCGGCGGTGCCGGTGGCGGCCATGGCTGGGGCGCCGACGGTGGCGACCAGGGCGGCGGCGGTGACGACAAGGGTGACGGTCTTCCAGCGGCTCATGAAATGCCTCTCGTGCAAGGGTGCGTGTGCTCGGCGCCCGGCCTGCCGGGTGCTGTTCCACAAGATCACCCAGCCGGGCGGGCGGTCATCAGCTCATCGGGCGAGCGGTCGTCAGCTCAGCGGACGAGCGGAGGCGGCCGACCATGAGCCCCCGGTCCTGGCCGCCTTCCTCCTCCGGGCCTACCCGAGCGGCTCTCCCTTGTGCGGAGCAACCCGCTCCGCAACCATGGCCCGCATGATCGACTACGACGGCGAGGCTCTGGCGTACGACACCACCCGGGGCGGCGAACCCCGGGCGCAGGCAGCGGCCGACGCCCTGGAACAACTGCTCCCGCAGGGCCGCGCGACCGTGCTGGACATCGCCTGCGGCACCGGCATCGTGACGCGTCGACTGCTGCGGCCGGGCCGTACCGTGCTGGGCGTCGACCGCTCCCCCGGGATGCTCGTCCCGGCCGGGCGGCGGATACCCGGCGGGGCGGTGTGCGGCGACGCGACGCGGCTGCCGTTCGCCTCGGGGAGCGTGGACGCCGTGGTGATGGTCTGGCTGCTGCACCTGCTCCCGGACCCGGACGCCGTGCTCGCCGAGGCCCTCAGGGTGCTGCGGCCCGGCGGCAGGCTGGTGACCACCGTCGACAAGGAGGCGGCCTACTTCACCGAGGACGGCGACCTCGCCCGGGCCACCGCCGAACTGCGCCGCCAGTACGCGCCGCACGCACCCGACCGGACCGGCCGGATCCTGGACTGGGCGGCGGACCACGGCCTGCGCCCCGTCGGAGAGGCCCGCTTCCCCGGCACCGGACAGGGGCGCGGCGCGCGGCAGTGGCGGGAGGCGATCGAGGCGGGCCGCATCCCCTGGTGCGTGCGGGCCGACGCCGGGCAGGTGGCCGAGGTGGTCCGGCGCCTCACGGCGCTCCCGGACCAGGACACCCCGATCGCCGACCCGCAGTACCGCCTCCTCGCCCTGGAGGTGTTCGGACCGCCGGCACCCTGACGGCGGCCCGAACACCCCCTCACCGCTCGACCGTGGTGGCGGTGGGGGCCGGGGTCGGGGTCGGGCGGGGACCGCCGTGGTGACGGGTGGTGAGGGGGTACGCCTCCGGCACCGTCCACGTCCGCGACTCCGAGGACAGGACCGGCCCCCGGCTCGCCTTCCACCCCGCCGCCAGGAAGGCGTTCGTCGGCTTCGCCGCCGACACCGACCTCTGAGTGCCGGGAGCGTCCCGGGAACTCCACCGCGCTGTACGGTCGGGCGAGTACCGCAGCCGTAGAGACAGGCACAGGAGGCGAGATGGGACCGGACCGTGATCCCGATTGGTTCTGGGAGGTCCTGGACGCGACACGACCGCGGCTGTCCGCCCTGGAGTCCTGGTTGGAGTCCCAGCCGCGCGACGTACTCGAAGCCTTCGCGCTCGCCTACGAGTCCGCGGCGGAATCGCTGGCCGACTTCTCGGAGGGCGTGAGCGTGGACGGGGACGTCTGGTCCGAGGACGGCACCGAGGATCTGTGCAGGTGGGTGGTCGGACAGGGCTACGGGCTGTGGAGCCCGGTGGTGGCGGGAGACCTACCGCTCGAAGAGGTCGCTCGGATGTATCTGGGCCGCGCGCCGCTGCTTCCGGAGGGCGGGACGCCCTGGGACGGGGAGGTATCGGACCCCGCGCACAGGGGCTACCAGTCCCCCGGGGCCATCGTGCAGGGCGTCTACCGGACGCGATTCGCCGAGGATCTCCACGAACGGCTTGCGGGCATGTGAGGAGATTGCCCCGGCCGGGCGGGCAACGCGGCGGGGCTCCTGGCAGTGCTGACACTCACTTGGTCGGCTCGCGATCGTAGAGCCTCCTGGCCCACAGGTACCCGCCCAGAGTGATCAAGGCGCACCAGCCGACGGCCAGGATCGCACTGTCCCCGATCGGAGTGCCCATCAGCAGCCCGCGCAGGGTTTCGATGAACGGGGTGAACGGCTGGTAGTCGGCGAACCATTTCAGCCCGGACGGCATGGAGTCGGTGGGGACGAACCCGCTGCCCATCATGGGCAGGATCATCAGCGGCGTCAGCATATTGCTCGCGGTGGCGACGCTCCTGGCGACCATGGCCAGGGCGACCGACAGCCAGGTGATCGCGAGAACGACCATGACCAGCACGCCGACCGCACCGAGCCACTCGCCGGGGTCCGCGGTCGGTTCGAATCCCACCAGCAGCGCGACCCCGATGACGGCGGCGATGCTCAGCAGGGTCTGGACCAGGCTGCCCAGCACATGGCCGGTGAGCACCGAGACCCGGGTGATGGCCATGGTGCGGAACCGGGCGACGATGCCCTCGGTCATGTCGATTGCCACCGAGATCGCGGTGCCCTGGGCCGAGGTCGCCACGGTCATCAGGACGACGCCGGGGACGACGTAGTTCACATAAGCGTCGCGGCCGCCCGACGGCCCGCCGAGGCCGGTGCCGAGGATGCCGCCGAGAACGTAGACGAAGAGCAGCAGGAAGACCACCGGCACGCCGGCGGCCGTCAGGACGAGCGTCGGATAGTGCAGCATGTGCCGCAACCGGCGGCGCAGCATGGTCGCGGAGTCGGCGAAGGCGTTGTAAGCCGTAGTGGAAGCGCTGCTCATCGGGCGGGCTCCTGTTCCGTCGCCGGGTTGGCCGGGTTGGCGGGGTTGGCCGGGTTGCCCGTCAGGGCGAGGAAGACGTCGTCGAGATCGGGGGTGTGGACCCGCAGTTCGTCCACCGCGATCGAGGCGTGGTCGAGCCGGTCGAGCAAGGCGCGCAGCGACCGGACATCGCCCCGGCCGGGGATCTGCAGGGTGCACGCCTCGTCGTCGCGGGACACCACGTCCAGCGTCCGGGCCGCCTGCTCGTAATCGCGCGGGTCGGCGAACCGCAGGGTGATGTGGCCGCCGCCGACCTGCCGCTTGAGTTCCTCCGGCGGGCCCTCCGCCACCAGCCTTCCCCGGTGCAGGACAGCGATCCGGTCGGCGAGCCTGTCGGCCTCCTCCAGGTACTGGGTGGTGAGGAAGATCGTGACGCCCTCGTCGTTCACCAGCCCGCGGATGATCTCCCACATGGTCCGCCTGCTACGCGGGTCCAGCCCGGTGGTCGGCTCGTCGAGGAAGATCACCCGGGGCCGGCCGACCAGCGTCATCGCGAGGTCCAGGCGGCGGCGCATCCCGCCGGAGTACGTCATCGCGGGCTTCCGCGCCGCGTCCGTCAGGTCGAACCGCTCCAGCAGGTCCGCGGCGGTCTGCCGCCGTTCCCTGCGGGGCAGGCGGTTCAGACAGGCCATCAGCAGCAGGTTCTCCTCGCCGGTGAGGAAGTTGTCCACCGCGGAGAACTGGCCGGTGACGCCGATCGCGCCGCGCACCTCGTCCGGATCCCGGACCACGTCGTGGCCGGCGACCCGCATCTCCCCCTCGTCGGCACGGATCAGCGTGGACAGGATCTGCACCACGGTGGTCTTGCCCGCACCGTTCGGGCCGAGCAACGCGAAGACGGATCCGGCGGGGATATCGAGGTCGATGCCGTCGAGCACCACGTGATCGCCGTACGCCTTGCGTAACGCGGTCGCCGCGATCGCGGATCGACCGAGATCGGTAGTCATGGGTTTCACTCCCGTTGATGAGATCCGGCGCCGCACGGGCGCTTTCACGACTCAGCGAAAGTTACGTTGCATACAGGGCGTCGTCAATCACATTTACGCAAAGCAATGGCATAATTGCAGGCCAGTTGGCTAAATCGTTGCATGGCGCATGACGACTAATGCAACGACGTTGCGTTGCATTAAGCTGTTCGCGACGCCGACAGCGGAGGAGACGCCCGATGCCCGGTGACCGACTCACCCTCCAGGACCGACAGCAGATCGCCGCGGGCCTGCGCGAGGAGCTGACCTACGCCGCCATCGGCCGCCGCATCGGGCGGCCGACGTCCACCGTCACCCGGGAAGTGATGCGCAACGGTGGGCCGCGCGGCTACCACGCCGAGGCGGCCAACCGGGTCGGCACACGCAACGGGCGCCGACCCGGGACCGCCGCGCCGACGTCGACGCCGACACCGTCACCGTCACCGGGAAGGGCCGACCATCGCGGGCGCGATCCACGGCTCGTAGACGAAGTGGACGCGCAGAGCACGGAACTGATGATTCGGGCCGGACTGCCACCGATGATGGCCCGGGTGCTCGCCGCGCTGTTCACCACCGACAGCGGCAGCCTCACCTCGGCGGAACTCGTGCGACGTCTGCAGGTCAGCCCCGCCTCCGTCTCCAAGGCCATCGGCTACCTGGAGACCCAGGCACTCGTCGAACGCGAACGCGACCCGCACAGCCGCGCCGAACGCTACGCCGTCGACGGCGACGTGGCGTTCCGGTCCATCGTGGCGGGCGCGGACAACCAGACCCGGATCGCCGAGGCCTGCCGGACCGCGGCCCGGAAACTCGGCCCCACCACCCCCGCCGGCGCCCGGCTGGAGAACACGGGCCAGTTCCTCCTCCACGTCGTCGACGACCTGCTCCGCTCGGCCGAGTACTGGCACACGGTCTACCCCACCCACCCCCGGGAAACCTCCGAGACCGACGGCTGAGCGGATCACGTCGGCGCGTCCAGCGGTCGGCGGCCGTGCTCCGTCACCGTCCGGTGGCGAGCCAGAGGGTCACAGCGGCACTGGTGACGAGCCCGGCGTTGAGTGCGATCCGGCGGTCACCGCCGGCCAGGTGGACGGCGATCGCACCGGCCTGGAGGAGGACGAGGCCGCCGGCCGCCGCCGGTGCCAGCGGGAGCGCGATGCCCGTCAGCGGCGGCAGGAGCAGGCCCGTCGCGCCCAGGACTTCGGCCGTCCCCAGCGCCCTCAGGGCGGGCAGCGGTATCCGGTCGACCCAGGCCATCATCGGCCGGAGCTGATCGCGGCCGCGGGTCACCTTCAACGTGCCCGCGTAGAGGTAGAAGAGGGCGAGCGGGACCGCGACGATCCAATAGGCGATGTTCATGGTGAGAAGTCCACCGCCGGGGAGCCGCCGCTGTCCAAGACCCGTTTTCGCTGCGCCGTTACCCTGCGGGTATCGGCGCAGCCGGCCGCATGCGCGCCATGGGCCGTCGGCATTCCTCCCCCACCCCGACAGATTGCAGCTGTACCCGGCTGGAGTGGGAAGTCGACGTTGCCGACTTCCCACTCGCACTGCAAAACACGTTGTGCGTGCTGCCGCGTCAGGAGTAATAACCAATGGTGGGCCTGCGGTTGTGAGCCCCGACGCTACGTTGCCGATCATGCTGCGAGGGGGAGCCATGGGGTGTGTGGCGGTCGCCGCCCGGGCGCTGGCCGTGGTCGTCGCCACCTGGCTGGCGCTGTTCGTGCTGATGGTGCTGGTGGTCCTGCTGGGACCGCTCCTGCCGGGCGTCTCGCCCCGCGGCGTCCTCTCGTCCTCGGTCGTCCCGCTGTGGCTGCTCGCGCTGTTCCTCGGACCGCTGGTCGCCTGCGTCGCGGCGCGCCGGTGGATCGCCGGTGGCCGAGCCGGGACTCCGGACGGACCGCCCCCGCCGCCTCCTTCGCCCCCGCCCGGGCACGCGCGAGCCGAGCAGGACGTGCCGCCTCCTCCGCGGCCCGACGAGCAGCGGCCCTTCCAGGCTCCGCATACCCCGCGTGCCCCGGAGGACCCGCCTGCCCCGGAGGACCCCGACGCCGAGGCCCGGCGACGGGCCCGTGCGGACGCCGAGCGGGCGCGCGCGGCAGCCGAGCGGGCGCGCGCGGCAGCCGAGCGGGCGCGCAAGGAGGAAGCCCGGCGACGAGCGGCACGCAACCGCCGGCTGCGCGAACGGGGGCGGCGCTACTGACGAGCCGCAGGCCCGCCGGGGAGCGCCGCGCCACGGTGCCACCGGCAACACGGGGTGGGGAGTGGCCGGCGGGGGCTTGCCCCCC
>NZ_JAXCLC010000123.1:0-11596 GCF_034043715.1 Kitasatospora purpeofusca
CATTGTGAAGAACCCCCGTCGGGAAACCGACGGGGGTTCTCTGCGTTGTGCGTGAATTGCCCCGGAGAATTCGGTCGCCCGGCAGGCCGGTTGCCCGTCAGCCGTCCGGCAGCAGTGTGCTCAGGAACCGTGTGGCGGCCGGCAGCAGGGCGAAGCCGTTGTGGGCGATGCCGGGAACGACCTCCAGGCTGGCCGGGGTTCCCCGCTCCAGGAGGTGCTGGTGCAGCGCGAGGGCCTGGCCGAGCCGGGTGGCGTGCGGGGGCCTGCGGCTCGGCCGGGTGTCGAGCGCGCCCACGGTCACGTGCACGGGCACCGGTACCAGTACCGGCACTGTCGCCGACGGCGGAAGCGGCATGCTCAGCGTGTGTGGCGTGCTGAGCGGCTGTGGTGTGCTCAGCGGGTGTGTGCCGCCGAACTTCGCGGCCACGTCCGCGATTCCGGCGGGCCAGGGCAGTGCCGGGTCGAGCCGGGTGATCGAGCCCGGGGCGCCGACCGACACTCCGAGCAGCCGCGCCGGGTGCAGGTAGGAGAAGCGGAGGGCGAACTGACCGCCGCCGGAGTAGCCGTGCAGCAGGAAGCGGTCCGCGCGCACCGGCCACCGGGCGGCGGCCTCCTCGACCATCCGCAGCAGCACCAGGTCGAAGCGGACGTCGCCCCTGCGCAGTCGCTTGTAACTCAGCACGTCCTCGGGTTCCGGGATGCCGACGGGGAAGAGCGGCGCGAGGACCACGCACCCGTGGGTGTCCGCGAAGTCCGTGAGTGCGTCCCGGTAGCGCTCGGCGGTGCGACGGTCCCCGTGCACCACGACCAGCAGCGGCCGGGGCGCGGCCGGGGCCCGGGGCGGCACGTACAGGCAGTAGGAGAACCGGGGGTCCGCCCGGCAGGCGAGGAACGGGGTCCGGCGGCGCTCCAGTCGCTGGGAGTGGCGGACGGCGAGGCTCATCTGACCTCCGGAATCGGTGGCGGCACCCGACATCCTGGCGGCTGGACGGGGGAGGGCGGTACCCGGACGACGGAGATCACCCATTGGGGTGAGCGAATATGACTGGCCGTCAGCAGCTGTGCAGACTGGTGCCCGATAAGCCGGAGACCAGGGACTGGAGTGTCATGGGTGGGGTAGTCGAGAAGCCGGTACGGGTACCGGCGCCAGCACCGGCACCGACGGCGAGAGCGGTGGTCGAGCGGGCGCTCGCGGCCCATCCGGGTGTGCTGGACGCGGCGGTGGCGCCGTCCGGCGACGGGGTCGGCGCCCTGGTGGTGCTCGACGAGATGTCCACGGCGCTGGAGGTCCGGGAGGACCTGCGCGCCTCGCTGGTCGCGGCCGGGCTGGCGGCCGAGCCCGCGGTGCTGCCCGTGGTCCGGATCCCCGCGCCGCCGCTCGGGACGTTCGAGGAACTCGTGGCCGGGGAAGCCGCGTCGGGTGCCGCGGAGGTGTCCCGCTACGAGGCGCCGGACGCCGGGCCGGAAGCGGATCTGGCGGGCCGGCTCGCCGGGCTCCTGGGGCTTCCGCGCGTGGGCGCCCTGGACGACTTCGTCGAGCTGGGCGGGGACTCGCTGGTCGCGGTCGCCTTCCTGCACGCGGTCCAGGAGGCGTACGCCGTACCGCTGGGCGTGGTCGAGCTGTTCACCGCCGGTACCGTCCGCGGGATCGCCCGGCTGCTGGCCGCACGGCCCGCGGTCGCCCCGCGGGTGGCGTGAGGTGCACGCGCTCCGGCTCGCGGCGGCGCCCGTGTTCGTGGACGGCGTCGAGGCCGTGCCCGCCTCGACCGTCGCCGCCGGTCTGGCAGCGGTCGGGCGCGGCCTCGCCGGACCGGACAAGGCGCTGGTCGCGATCCTGACCGGGCGCGGCCCGGCCGGACTGCTGGTCTACCTGGGGGCTCTCGGCCTCGGCCACGCCGTCCTGGTGAAGGAGCGGCCGGACTTCGCCACCCGGGACGCCCTGCTCGCCGCCTACCGGCCGGAGTTCGCGCTCGACGTCGGTGACGAGCCGGTTCCGGCGGGATACCGCCCGGTCGGGGAGGTGTGCGGGGCCCGGCTGCTCGGCCGGGCCGAGGCCGCCGGGAGCGCGATCCACCCCGAGCTGGCCGTGCTGATCACCACCTCGGGCTCGCTGGGCCGCCCCAAGGCCGTCCGGCTGTCGTACGCGAACCTGGCGGCCAACGCCGGGGCGGTCGCGGACGCGCTGGGCCTCGGGCCGCAGGACGTCGGGATCACCTCGCTCCCGTTCGACTACAGCTTCGGCCTGTCCGTGGTGAACTCCCACCTGGTGGCCGGCGCGCCGCTGGTGCTGTCCCGGCTCAGCCCGACCTCGCGACGGTTCTGGCAGCTCGCCGCCCGGACGGGTGTCACCGACCTGGGGGCGGTCCCCCTCACCTACCGCCTGCTGCACAGCACCGGCTGGCGGCCGGACGCGTTCCCCGCGCTGCGGCTCGCCTACCAGGCCGGGGGCCCGCTGGAACCGGCCCTGGTCGAGCACTTCGGGCGGCTGATGGCCGGGCACGGCGGCGGCTTCTGCCCGATGTACGGGGCGACCGAGGCCACGGCGCGGATGTGCTGCCTCGACCCGGACGAGCTCTTCGAGCACCTCGGTTCGGTCGGGCGGCCGGTGCCGGGCGGGCGGATCCGGCTGGCGGGCGCCGACGCGGACGGCGTCGGCGAGATCGTCTACGAGGGGCCCAACGTCATGCTGGGCTACGCGTCCGGCCGGGCCGACCTGGCCGAGGGCCGTAGCGTGCCCGAGGTGCTGCACACCGGCGACCTCGGGCGGTTGGAGCGGGGCATGCTCTACGTCCTGGGCCGCAAGGACCGGCAGCTGAAGCTGCACGGCAAGCGGGTGCTCCCGGACGAGATCGAGCGGCGGCTGGCCGTGGTCGGACCGGCCGCGGTGGTGTCGACGGCGGCCGACAGCGCCGTGGTCTTCGTCGAGGGCCGCAGCGAACCGTTCCGGGACGTGTGGCTGGACGTGCTGCGCGAGCTCGGACTGCCCGCCGAGTGCCTGGTCCTGCGCGCGACGCCGGGTCTGCCGCGCACCGGCTCGGGCAAGGTCGACCTCGGCCGGCTGCGGGAGTTGGCCGATGCGCGCTGAGGGCGGCGCCGGGGCGCCGGTGGTGGAGACCGGCTCGGGCCGGGTGCGCGGGGTGGCGGCGGACGGGGTGGTGGCCTTCCTCGGGGTGCCGTACGCCGCGGGCACCGGGGGCGGGGCACGGTTCCGGCCGCCCCGGCCGCACCCGGGCTGGACCGGGGTGCGGGCGGCGGACTCGTACGGCCCGGCCTGCCCGCAGCGGCCGCTGGCCGAGGCGTTCGGGGCGCGTCCGGCGGTGGTCCCGCTGCTGCCGCTGTTCGGCATTCCCGCCGACGCGGGCGCGCAGGGCGAGGACTGCCTGGTGCTGAACGTCTGGACGCCGGGCGTCAGGCCCCCGGCGGCCCGCCCGGTGCTGGTCTGGCTGCACGGCGGTACGGACTTCGGCGCGGGCGACTGGCCGAGGTTCGACGGGGCCGCCCTCGCCCGGGTGGGCGGCCTGGTGGTGGTGACGGTCAACCACCGCCTCGGTGTGCTCGGCCACCTGGACCTGTCCTGGACCGGCCGTCCCGAGTACGCCGCCTCCGGCCGGGTCGGGCTGCTGGACCTGCGGGCGGCGCTGGACTGGCTGCGGGACAACGTGGCGGCGTTCGGCGGCGACCCGGGCAACCTGACCCTGGCGGGCGGTTCGCGCGGCGCCTCCCGGGTGGCCGCCCTGCTGTCCGCCGGAGTGCCCGAGCCACCGTTCCGGCGGGTCGTCCTGAGCAGTCCGCCGCCGCCCCGCCCGGCCGCCGCGACGACGCCGGAGGAGGCGGCCGGGGCCGTCCTGCGGCTGCTGGGCGTCCCGGCGGACCGGCCGGAGCTGCTGGCCGCCCGGCCGGTAGGCCAACTGCTGGACGCCCAGGCAGCGTTGCGGTCCCGGCACCGGTTCGCCTTCCAGCCCTCGGCCGACGGCGGCCCCGTCGAGGAGCGCTGCTACGCGGACCTGGCCGCCGGTGCGGCCCCCGGCGTCCCGCTGCTGATCGGGAGCGCCCTGCACGAGACCACCCGGACCATCGACGCCGACCGGGCGTCCTGGGACGGCCTGAGCGATGCCCGGTTCGCCCGCCGCTGCTCGCGGATCGCCCGGCACGACGTCACCGGGCTGATCGCCGAGTACCGGCGCGAGCGGCCGCGGGACCCGGCACGGCGGATCGCGGTCGCGGTCACCACCGACGCGCTGTACCGCTTCCCGGCCCTGGACCTGGCCTCGGCCCGGAGCGCCAACGCGACCGCCCCGACGTACGCGTACGTCTTCGCGGGCGGCACCGGCAGCCACGGCGAGGACGTCCTGTTCTTCTTCGACAACCTGCGCCACGCGGCCATGGTGTCCCGGAACCCGGCCAACGCCGCGCTGGCCCGGGCGGCCAGCACGGCCTGGATCACCTACTGCCACGACGGGCGCCCCGAGGTCCCCGGCGTCGGGCCCTGGCCCGCCTACACCGAGGACCGGCGGGAGACCCTGGTCCTCGGTACTCCAACCCGCTCGGTCGCCGACCCGTTCGCCGCCCGCCGCGCCGCCTGGGCCGCCGTCCGCCGGGAGGCCGAGCCGGTCGGGTGACGGGGGCGGTGACCGGAGTGGGGACGGTGACGGTGACGGGCCGGGGGCTCACGCGTAGACGCGGGCGTACAGCTCCTCGATCTGGCCGGCGGTGGGCACGGCGGGGTTGTTGGCGGGGGATCCGGAGGCCAGCGCCTGTTCGGCCATGAGCGGGGTCAGCCCGGTCCAGGCGGCGTGGTCGATGCCGTAGCTGCGGGGGGTGGGGACGTCCAGGTCGTGGCAGAGGGTGTGCAGGGCGTCCACCAGCTTGTCCGAGGCCGCGGTCGCGGAGTCGGCGGCGGTCGCCGCGCCCAGGGCGCGGGCGCAGTCGGCGTAGCGCTCGGGCGCGGCGTGGACGGAGAAGGCGGTCACCGCCGGGAACAGCATGGCGTTGGACAGGCCGTGGGCGACGTGGAAGTGGGCGCCGATCGGGCGGCTCATACCGTGCACGAGGGCGACGCTGGAGTTCGAGAAGGCGATGCCGGCCTGGGTCGCGGCGAGCATCATCGCCTCCCGGGCCTCGGCGTCCGAACCGTCCGCGTAGGCGCGGCGCAGATGCCGGCCGATGCCGGTGATCGCGGTGAGGGCCAGACCGTCGGTGAAGGGACCGGACTTGCGGCTGACGTAGGCCTCGACGGCGTGGGTGAGCGCGTCCACCCCGGTGTCGGCGGTCAGCCGGGGCGGCATCGAGAGCGTCAGTTCCATGTCGACGACGGCGGCGATCGGCAGGAACGCCGGGCCCAGGCACATCATCTTCTCGTCGGTGGCGCTGTCGGTGATGACGGTGACCTGGGTCGCCTCCGAGCCGCTGCCGGCGGTGGTGGGGACCGCGATCACGGGCAGGGCCGGTCCGAGGTTGACGTGCGGCGCCTTGTAGTCGCGCATCCCGCCGCCCCGTACACCCAGCAGCGCGAGGGCCTTGGCGGTGTCCATCGGGCTGCCGCCGCCGAACCCGATCACCGAGTCCGCCCCGTGCTCGCGCAGGGCCTCCAGGCCGGGGGCGAGGGAGTCGGTGGTCGGGTCGGGCACGGTGCCGTCGAACAGCGCGGGGTGGAGCCCGGACCGGCGCAGGATCTCCATCAGCCGTTCGGCGGCGCCGGTGCCGACCAGGAACGCGTCCGTGACCAGGAGCGGGCGCCGCAGGCCGAGGCCCGCGACGACGGCGCCCAGTTCCTCGGCCGCGCCGCGGCCGATGCGCAGGATCCGGGGCAGGGACAGACTGGCAACCACGGGCAACCCCTCGACGGTGGGAGGACGGCGGCGCCCGGCGGGGGCGGGCCGATCCGACTCTGCCGTCCGTACGGTGTGCGTTCAACCGTCAATCGCGCAGAGGGGGTGTGCGGAAATGCAGATAGGCTGCCCCGGTGCGTCCCCGCTCCCGCCCCCGCCTCCGCCAGGACCTCGCGGACCCGGCTCCCGACGCGGAGCCGGGCGCGGACCCGCCCCTGGACGCGGACCCGGACCGGGCCCCGGAGCCGCCCGCGGAGCGCCCCGGCGGGCCGGCTCCGCGCGACCTGCGGGCGGACGACCTGCGCCACCTGCTCGCCGTCGCCCGCACGGGGCGCCTGGTGAGCGCCGCCGACGCGCTCGGCGTGGACCACACCACGGTGTCCCGCCGGATCACCGCGCTGGAGCGGAGCCTCGGCGTGCGGTTGATGGAACGCGGCACGGAGGGCTGGGTGTTGACCGACGCCGGCCGGGCGGTCGCCGAGAACGCCCGCACGATCGAGGACGCCCTGGTCCGGGTCGTGGACGCGGTGTCGGGACAGGACCCGCCGTCCCTGCACGGCACCGTCCGGGTGAGCGCCCCGGACGGCTTCGGCACCCTCTTCGCCACCCCGGCCCTGGCCCGGGTGCGCCGCCGCCACCCCCGGCTGCAGATCGAACTCGTCACGGCTACGCGGGAGTTGCCGCTGCGCCCGGCGGGCTTCGACCTCGCCCTGACGATCGGCCGGCCGCCCCGGAGCCGGCTGGTGACCGAGCACCTCACCGACTACGCCCTCGGCCTGTACGCCGGTGAGGAGTACCTCGCCCGGTGCGGGGCGCCGGCCACGGTGGCCGAACTGCGGGAACACCCGCTGGTCTTCTACATCGAGTCGATGCTCCAGGTCGGCGATCTCGACATCGAACGCCATCTGCCGGGCAGCACCCCCGCGTTCTCCTCCACCAACGTCTTCGCCCAGGTGGAGGCCACCCGGCTGGGCACGGGCGTCGGCGTGCTCCCGGCCTTCCTCGCCGACCGGGCCGGGCTGCGGCGGCTGCTGCCCGAGGAGGTCGACATCCGGCTTCCGATCACCCTGGCCGTCCGCCGCGAGGCCGTCACCCACCCCGCCGTACGGGCCGTCCGCGACGCGCTGCACCACGAGGTCGCCGAACGCGCCGCCGAGCTGCTCCCGCCCGCGCCCGACCGGTAGTTCTCCGGGCACCGCGGACGCGGACGGCGGCCGCGGTACCCGGGGGAACCGGGTGCCGCGGCCGCCGTGCCGGTCAGGCCGGGTCAGGTCAGGGTGGTCAGGCCGTGCTGGTCAGGCGGGAGCCGTCACTGGGTGACCGCGCGGAAGAGCCAGTGGAGCCGGGCGGTGCCGGCGCCGGGGCGGGTGACGGTGACCGTGTCGACCGTCGTGCTCCGGGTCAGGTCGAGGTGTTCGTAGGGGCTGGAGAAGTTGGACAGCAGAGTCCCGTTCGGGCCGTCGTCGGTCCTGCACCACAGGTAGCCCCCGTCATTGGGCCGGAAGTCGCCCATGGTGACGTAGTTGCCGTTCTGCGGGTCCCCGGGGTTGGCCGCCGTCGAGTTGACGTACTGTCCGGCGTAGATCAGGTACTGACAGGTGGAGGAACTCCCGCTCGGCCCCGCCGAGACGGTGCTGAACTGATGGTTGTTCCCGTGCGAGTCCGGCGCCAGGTACACCGGGTAGGGCGCCGTCTCCAGGTCGTCCACGGCGAGCGCCGGGGCCGATCCGCCGGCGTCCGTCGCGACGATCTCGGTGAGGTTGGTGCCCTCCTGGACGTCCTGGAGGAACCAGCGCTGGTTGGCCGAGCCGTTCCAGTCCCGGGCCACGATGCCCAGGCCCGGACCGAGGTCGGTCAGGTACTGCCGGGTGACGTGGTTGACCAGGGTATAGGTGCCGTCGCCCTGGTCGGCCCGCGCCCAGAGCTGGTCCAGCGCCGCGTTCGGCCACAGCACCGTCCGTGCGTCCCGGGCGCCGCCCTCCTGGCCCAGGTAGCGGCCGGCGAAGGGCGCGTGCGGGTGGAACAGCCGGAAGAAGCCCCGGTGTTCAGGGTCCTCGGTCAGGCTGAACACCTGGGAGGCGGAGTTCCTCCGGTTGAGCGGCTGGTCGTTGACGGCGTGGTCGGTCGCACTGGTGGGGCCGGCCACGTTGGTGGTGGCGGCGTTGCGCAGGAAGACCTGGTTCGGCCGGGCCGGTTCCGTCACCTGGGCGGGCACCGGGTCCGGCAGGCCGGCGAGCGTGTAGACGACGGGGTAGTGGTCGGCCGAGTCGAGGCCCGGCCGGTCGATGCCGGTGACGGCGCCCTGCGGCTGGGCGGTGGGCAGCACCGCGTAGTCGAGCGTCCTGCGGGTGCCGTTGGCGATCCGGTCGACCGGGTGGGTGGGCAGGGTGGTGGCCTGGACGGTGAACGTGTCGCCGACCGCCGTCTGGAGGTTGTCGGGAGCGCGGTTGTAGTCCCCCAGGGCGATCCAGGGCAGGCCGGTCGGGGTCATCCGGTCCTGGATGATGCGCAGGAGCTGAGGGTCGTCGCTGCCGGAACTCCCCGAGCTGCCGTGCAGCGAGAAGTAGACGAAGCCGTCGACGTTGACGCCGAGCGCGGGCCGGGAGTCCCAGGTGTTGCCGATGACGGCCTCCCGGGTGGTGAACACGCCGTCCGCCGGGACCCGGGTGCGGCTGAACACGGCCAGGTTGACCCGGCCCCACTGGTTGCTGCTGGTGTCGGTGCGCAGCCAGTAGAGGTACCCCGCCGGCCGGCTCGCGCCGCCGAGCCGGTACTCCCGGACCGGGATGGTGAAGCCGAGGCTGTCGACGTACTGGGTGTTGGCGGTGTGGATCTCCTGGAGGAAGGTCGCGCCGCCGGGCGGGGCGCCGGCCTCCTGGAGGGCGATGACGTCGGCCCGCCCGTCCAGTTGGCTGGTGCCGTACAGCCGGGGCAGGTCGTTGGTGTAACGGCTGCCGTTGCCCTCGGGGGTCAGCGCGCCCTGCATGTTCCAGGTGGCCACCCTGCGGGTGTGGGTGTCGCGCGGGTCGAGTCCGCCGGTGTCCCGTAGGAACAGCGACGGCCGCTTGCCGACGTCGGTGGGGACGACGCCCTGGCCGGAGTAGTCCAGGGTCTCCTGGCCGCCCCAGTCGGGGATGGCCTGGCCGCCCTGGGCGAGCGGCTGGAACCGGCCGGGCGCGCCGGCGGCGGACCCGAACTGGTAGGCGGTGCCGCTTCGGGTGCCGTAGGGCGCGTACGGCTCGTACGCGCCGCCGGGGGTGGTCTGCTTGACCATGGTGTTGTCGTAGAAGACGTTCTGCGGGCCGGAGGAGCCGGACCACTTGACCGCCTTGGGGCCGGCCGCCCACCAGATCGGGTACCACGTCCCCTCGTCGACCTCGCCGCCCTCGCCGCCGCAGTTGGTCTCGCAGCTGCCCGAGCGGTGCTCGTAGGGGACCCGCAGGGTGTTCTGCTCGAACAGGTTGTTGTGCTCCCATCCGCCGTGCAGGTTGAGGTCCGAGTCGAGGTCGTTGCGGAAGGCGACGTTGCCGCCGGCCGACCACTGGAAGGTGAAGTGGCGCAGGTTGCGGCTGAGGTTGTAGGCGTAGAGGGAGTCCCAGACCCGGCTGCCGCGCAGGTAGCCGTTGCCGCCCTTGCCCTTGTTCCAGGCGCCGTCGAAGCTGTTGCGCTCGATCTGGAGGTTGCGGGCGTCCTCGGTGACGATCGGGTGGGAGCCGGTCATCTCGGCCTTCAGCCCGCGCGCCCAGTCGTTGGCGGCCCACTTGAAGACGATGCCGTGCATCGCGTACTCGGGTGCCATGTTGCCGTAGTTGTGCACGGCCTGGGCGGGGGTCGGGGCGTAGGTGCCGCCGCCGAGCCTGGGCAGGCCGGTCATGTCCTGGGTGAAGGCGAAGTTCTCGAAGCCGACGCCCTGGACCACCTTCAGCGGGGTGACCTTGCTGGCGTAGGGCTTGTCGCCGAGCGCGGTGGAGCCGTCCGAGGTGGAGTCGACCGGGAGGTCCCACTCCAGCGGGCGGTCCAGGGTGACCGTCCGCGCGGAGGCGTCGATCGCGGCGAGCCGGAACATCTGCTGCCGCATGTGGAGGTTGTCCATCTGGCCGCGGTCGGAGACGCCCTGCTGCTCGTAGAACTTGACGCTGTTGGCCGCGCCGACCCAGACGTAGCCGCCGAGGGCGAACTTCTTCATGTCGGCCTTGGCGTCCAGTTGCACCAGGTCCTGGCCCTGCCGGGCCGCCCAGCCGGGGTCGGCGGCCTGGGCGCCGACCTTGATCCCGGAGGCCCAGTGCTGGTTGACGCTGCCCTCGAAGATGTCCTTGCGGTTCGCCGGGGCGGCCGCCCAGTCGTCCTGGTAGCGCTCGGCGATGTCACGGGTCTGGACGCGGAACAGCCCTCGGCCGGGCCAGATCCAGCCGCCGGTGCCGACGTCGCCGCCGCTGCCCGCCTTCATGCCGTCCTGGTCCCAGCGGCCGTTGACCAGGGTGTCGTAGCGGGTGTCGGCGTCGGGCCGGAACACCAGGCGGGTGCCGCCGTCGCCGGAGCCCTGGCCGCGCAGGACGAGGTAGTCGGCGTCGGCGTAGATCTGCCGGGAGAGGTCGATCCGGCCGGCCGGGAGAGAGATCAGGGACAGCCGGTCGAAGTTGGCGCCCGGCGAGCAGGCGGACTTGATGTCGTCGATGGCGTGCTGGAGGCCGGTGGTGTCGTCGGCGCCGTCGTTCGGCCGGACCGCGTACTGGGAGGCGAGCCGGTCCGGGGTGATGCGGCAGGCGGGGTCGTCGGTCAGGTTGCCGTCGTCGGGCAGTGGCAGGCCGCCCCGGTATCCGGCCCGGGACCAGTCCGGCATGCCGGGGGGAGGGCTGGTCCGGTTGGCGTAGCCCAGGTCCGGGCCCTCCGCACCGGGGCCGGCCGTGACGGCGGCCACCGGGGCCGCCTCGGCCGACGCGGTCGGCGCGGTCGACGCGGTCGGCCCGGCCGTCGGGGCGGGGGCGGCGCCGGAGGGGGTGGGCAGGGCGAGGGCGGGCAGGGTGAGGGAGAGCAGCAGGCCGGAGAGCAGCGCGGCCGCCGGTCGTAGGCGTTTCATCGGACCTCGTTCCGTGTCGTGGTGGTGTTCCCGGCCGGGGAGAGGGGCCGGGAGACCGCACCGGAACGCCCCCGGCACCGTGCGGGAGCCGGGGGCGTCGGGGCGAACGGCGCCGGAGTGCCGGGCGCGCCGGGCCCGTTATTACGGGCAGTAGAAGCGCAGGCCGGAGATCCGGTCGTTGAGGTAGGAGGTGTTGGTGCCGGCGTTGTAGTCGCCCTTGGTGCCCCAGCTCCAGGAGGACGCGAAGTCCAGCTGCGAGGGGTGGAGCTCGCCGTAGGCGTCGTCCCAGAACTCGATCTGGCACTGGGAGTTGTTGATCCAGGACGACACCTGGTCGTTGGCCGGGTCGCCGTTGAGGAAGTGCACCTTGGTGAGGCGGACGATCTCGGTGCCGCCGCCGGCCGACGGCGGCACGACGATCGCCTTGGAGCCCAGACCGCCGCCGTTCTGGTATAGGCAGAGCGCCCAGGCCGGGCAGCCGTCGTACGGCGGATTGGCCGCGGCGGCCGGCGTCGCCGTGAGCAGCACGACCGCTCCGGCGACCGCGCCCGCGACGACGGTGGCGGCCGACTTGAACGATTTCAGGGCCACGGTGGAACTCGCTTTCCAGGACCGCCCAGGTCCTCGACCAGGGCTGGTTGACAGTGCGCATCGGCGGGGGGGCCCCGCGCGGGGGCCCCCCCCCGCTCAG
>NZ_JAXCLC010000124.1:0-11578 GCF_034043715.1 Kitasatospora purpeofusca
TTCTTCTCGGGAGACTGTGTGTGTCGCGGGGCTGTAGCTCAGTTGGTAGAGCGCTTGCATGGCATGCAAGAGGTCCGGGGTTCAATTCCCCGTAGCTCCACAGACGAACGGAAGGCCGTCACCCTCGGGTGGCGGCCTTCGGTCGTTCCCGGGGTCGGCGGGGCCGGTTCGGCTGGCCGGTGGGCGGGTACGGTTCGGCCGGCAGGTCGGGTTCAGCCCGCGGGGCCGGTGGACCGGTGGCCGCGCGGGGTTGGTCCAGCCGCCCGGGGGCGGGCCCTTGGAGGTGCTCGCGCGGGCGTCCGTGGGAGCTTTGGAGGGTGCTCGCGCGGGGCCGGCGGGAACGGATTCGTGGAGCACGCCCCGGAGCGTGTAAAGTGGGCGATGTCGCCGAGGGAAACGGAACGAAACCCCCGGTGACATCGCAGGTCAAGGGGCTGTAGCTCAGTTGGTAGAGCGCTTGCATGGCATGCAAGAGGTCCGGGGTTCAATTCCCCGTAGCTCCACAGGAATCGAAGGCCGTCTCCCGGAAACGGGAGGCGGCCTTCGGCGTTCCTGGGCACCGGCGAGGCCCCTGCGCCCGTTCACCACCCGCGGCCGCTGCGGCGACCGGTTTCGGCGACCTTCCGACGACGGCCCTCGGCGGACCGCTACCGTCGGAGCCATGGCCGATCTGGAGCGCAGACGCAACGAGGAACTCGCCCGGATACTCCACCAGCTCGGCTGGAGCCCGGAGCGGCTCGCCCGCGAGGTCAACCTCACCCTCCCGTCCCGGCTCGCGATCAGCTCCACCGCCCCCTACAAGTGGCGCGACCGGGGCATGGTCCCGCGCAGCCCGCACGACCAGGCCGTCTGCGAGGTGTTCAGCCGCACCCTCGGCATCGCCGTCACCTACGAGCAGCTCTGGGGCCGGATGGGCGGCCACCGCGGCGCCAAGATCCTCTCCCCGCGCCTGCTGACCGACCCGTGGACGGCCGACACCGCCCAGACCGCGCTGCGCGAGACCGCAGCCGACGCCGGACCCGTCCGCCTCACCGACCTCTTCCGCGGCGCCGACCTCGCCGAGGCCGCCCGGCGGCTCACCACCCCGCCCCCGCCGCTCGGCGGCGACGGCGCGCTGCGCGTCGACCCCGCGCTGGTCGGCGAGTTCGCCGCCGCCCACCGCAGCAAGCGGCGGCTGGAGCGGTCCTGCGGCGGCGGACTCGTCCTCGGCCCCGTCCGCGCCGAACTGGCCATGGTCACCAAGCTGTTGGAACTCGGCGCCTACGACGAACCGCTCGGCCGGGCGCTGTACGGCGCGGCCGGCCGCCTCGCCCGCCTCGCCGCCTGGGCCGCGTACGACCTCGGCCACGACGCCACCGCCCAGCGGGCGTTCGCGGCGGCGCTGCGCGCCGCCCACCTCAGCGGCGAGCGGCGGGCCGGGGTGGCCGTGCTCGGCGGCCTCCTGGTCCTGGCCACCGGGAGCGCGAGCGGGCGGGGGCTGGACGCGGTCACGGTGCTGGCCGAGGCGGTGGCGGCGGCCGGCGACGCGCTCGGCCCGGCGGACCGCGCGCTGCAGCTCGGCCGGATCGCCCGCGCGCACGGGCGGCGCGGGGAGGCCGCCGGGTTGGCGGAGGCGGCGGAGCGGGCGTTCGCGGAGCTGGGCGGGGCGATGGGCGGAGAGGTTCGCGGGGAGGCGCACGAGGATGCGGCCGGGGGTGCTGAGAGGGGTGATGACAGGGGTGATGACGGGGGTGCTGACGGGGAGGCGCGGGCGGATCTCGCCGGGATGGTGGGGGAGGGGCACCTGTTCCTCGGCGAGCACCGGCGGGCCCAGGAACTGCTGACGGAGGCGGTGGCGGCGCTCGGACCGGGGCGGGCCAGGGCGCGGGCGCTGCTGATGGTGCGGCTGGCCGAGTCGCAGCGGCTGGCCGGCGCCGCCGCCGAGGCGGTGCGGACGGCGGACCGGGCACGGGCGCTCGCCGCCGGGATGCAGTCGGAGCGGGTGGCACGGGCGTTGCGCGGGATCGACGCGGCGTTCCGCTCGGCGGAGGCGGAGGCGGGGGCGGACCCGGCGGTGGGGGCGTCGCTGGGGGCGTCGGCCGTGGCGGCACCGGGGGTGGCAGCGTCGGCGGTGGTCAGGGGGGCGGTCGCCGAGCCGGGCGCCACCGCGGTGGAGGTGTCGGCGGCGACCGGCGCCTGACGGACGCGCCCGTGGTCTCCCCCCGGATCCGCCCGACCCCTTGCGGTACCCTGAGCCCATGCGAACCGCGCGCCTGCTCCTTAGTCGGCCGCGCTGACCAGGACCGGCCGCGCCCCAGGGCGGAGTCGGAGTCGGCGTGGCACCCCCTCCTGCGAGGGGCTTTTTTGTTTTCCGCCCGGCTTCCCGCCCGGCACCGCCCTGGCCCCGGTCCGGGCACCCCGCCCCGTCTCCGGCTCTGGACGCCGGTTCGCCAACTGACATCGATGGAGCTTTAAGGACCATGAGCGAGACGACCCCTGCGTCCGGCGCGGCCGACACCGCGACCGCGCCGTTCCGGTACAGCGCTGCCCTGGCGGCGGAGATCGAGTCCCGCTGGCAGGACATCTGGGAGAAGGAGGGCACGTTCCACGCCCCCAACCCGGCCGGCGACCTGGCCGATCCCACCGCCGCCGACGTCGCCGCGAAGCCGCACAGCTTCATCATGGACATGTTCCCGTACCCGTCGGGTGCGGGCCTGCACGTCGGCCACCCGCTGGGCTACATCGCCACCGACGTGTTCGCCCGCTACCAGCGGATGAACGGCTTCAACGTGCTGCACACCCTGGGCTACGACTCGTTCGGCCTGCCCGCCGAGCAGTACGCCGTGCAGACCGGCACCCACCCGCGGGTGTCCACCGAGGCGAACATCGCCAACATGCGCCACCAGCTGCGCCGGCTGGGCCTGGGCCACGACCCGCGCCGTTCGATCGCCACGATCGACCCGGAGTACTACCGCTGGACGCAGTGGATCTTCCTGCAGATCTTCAACTCCTGGTACGACGAGCAGGCCCACCGGGCCCGCCCGATCGCTGAGCTGGTCGCCGCGTTCGCGGACGGCACCCGTGAGGTCCCCGGCGGCCGCGACTGGGCCGCGCTGAGCGGCGCCGAGCGCGAGGAGGTGCTGGGCGAGTACCGGCTGGCCTACGCCAAGGAGGTGCCGGTCAACTGGTGCCCCGGCCTGGGCACCGTGCTGTCCAACGAGGAGGTCACCGCCGACGGTCGCTCCGAGCGCGGCAACTTCCCCGTATTCAAGTCCAACCTGCGCCAGTGGATGATGCGGATCACGGCCTACTCGGACCGGCTGATCTCCGATCTGGACCTGCTGGACTGGCCCGAGGCGATCAAGCTGCAGCAGCGCAACTGGATCGGCCGCTCCGAAGGCGCCCGGGTCGACTTCGCCGTCGGCGAGCGGAAGATCACCGTCTTCACCACCCGCCCCGACACCCTGTTCGGCGCCACCTACATGGTGCTGGCGCCCGAGCACGACCTGGTCGACACGATCGTGCCCGCCGCCTGGCCCGAGGGCACCCCCGAGGCCTGGACCGGTGGCGCCGCCACCCCCGCCGAGGCCGTCACCGCCTACCGGGCCGCCGCGGCCGCCAAGTCCGACGTCGAGCGCCAGGTCGAGGCCAAGGTCAAGACCGGTGTCTTCACCGGCGCCCACGCCGTCAACCCCGTCAGCGGCGAGCCCGTCCCGGTCTTCATCGCCGACTACGTGCTGATGGGCTACGGCACCGGCGCCATCATGGCCGTCCCCGCCCACGACCACCGCGACTTCGCCTTCGCGCGCGCCTTCGAACTGCCGATGCGCTGCGTCGTCGAGCCCACCGACGGGCGCGACGAGGACCCGGCCGGCTGGGACGACGCCTTCGACACCTACGACTCCGTCATCGTCAACTCGGCCCACACCGAGGGCACCGAGGACGGCATCTCGCTGAACGGCCTGGGCGTCGTCGAGGCCAAGGCCACCGTCACCGCCTGGCTGACCGCCCGCGGCATCGGCGAGGGCACCGTCAACTACCGCCTGCGCGACTGGCTGTTCAGCCGCCAGCGGTACTGGGGCGAGCCCTTCCCGATCGTCTACGACGAGGACGGCGTCATGCACGCGCTGCCCGAGTCGATGCTGCCCGTCGAGGTCCCGCAGGTCGACGACTACTCGCCGCACACCTACGACCCGTTCGACTCCACCTCCACGCCGAAGACCCCGCTGTCCCGCAACGAGGACTGGGTCAACGTCGAACTGGACCTGGGCGACGGTGTGAAGACGTACCGCCGCGAGACCAACACCATGCCCAACTGGGCCGGCTCCTGCTGGTACGAGCTGCGCTACATCGACCCGTCCAACCGCGAGCGGGTCGTCGACCCCGCGAACGAGCAGTACTGGCTGGGCCCCACCGAGCAGAAGCCCGGCGGCGGCGCCGACCTGTACGTCGGCGGCGCCGAGCACGCCGTCCTGCACCTGCTGTACGCCCGCTTCTGGCACAAGGTGCTGCACGACCTGGGGCACGTCTCCTCCGTCGAGCCGTTCCACAAGCTGTTCAACCAGGGCATGATCACCGCCGACGTCTACCGCGACGAGCGCGGCTTCCCGGTGCCCGCCGCCGAGATCGAGGAGCGCGACGGCCAGTACTTCTGGCAGGGCGAGCCGGTCAAGCGCGAGGCCGGCAAGATGGGCAAGTCCCTGAAGAACGCCGTCGCCCCCGACGAGATCGCCGACGAGTACGGCGCCGACACGCTGCGCCTGTACGAGATGTCGATGGGCCCGCTGGACGTCTCCCGCCCGTGGGACACCCGCGCCGTCGTCGGCTCCTACCGCTTCCTGCAGCGGCTGTGGCGCAACATCGTCTCCGAGACGAGCGGCGAACTGGTCGTGACGGACGAGGAGCCGGACGAGGCGACGCTGCGCGCCCTGCACAAGGCCGTCGACGGAGTCCGCGCCGACATGGCCGGGCTGCGCTTCAACACCGCGGTGGCCAAGGCGATCGAGCTGAACAACTACCTGGTCAAGCGGGGCTCCACGCCGCGTTCGGTGGCCGAGCAGGTGGTGCTGATGGTCGCCCCGCTGGCCCCGCACATCGCCGAGGAGCTGTGGCGCCGGCTGGGTCACGGCGATTCGCTGGCGCACACCGACTACCCGGTGGCCGACCCGGCGTACGTCGTCGACGAGTCGGTGACCTGCGTCGTCCAGATCAAGGGCAAGGTCAAGGCCCGGCTGGAGGTCGCGCCGTCGATCTCGGACGCCGAGCTGGAGGCGCTGGCGCTGGCCGACCCGGCGGTCGTCGCGGCGCTCGGCGGGGCCGAGGTGCGCAAGGTGATCGCGCGGGCGCCGAAGCTGGTCAACATCGTCACTGGCTGAGGCTGGGGCTGAGGCTGGGGGCGGGGCTGGGTGCCGGTTGCCGGTTGCTCCGGTGGGGCGGGCGTTCCTTCTGGGCGCCCGCCCTGCGGCGTTTCGGGGGGCTTCGGGGTTGGGCGGGGTCTTTGGGGTTGGGCGGGGGCGAGAGGAGTGCCGCCGGAAGTCGGGGTTCCCCCCGATGCGTCCCTGAACCTTTCCCTGAACTCGGGCCCGGCACCCCCGAACGGTGGCCCGCCCGGTCGATCCCGGGGCTACGGTGGAACCCTCGGTGGGCCGGCCCGCGTTGGGCCCGGTGGGGGCCGGTTCGGCTGGCGGAAGGCGGCGTGTGATGGAGATTCTCGGGGTGTTGCTCGGAGTCGCCCTACTGCTCGGGCTCGGGGTGGTGGTGCTGGTCGTCATCGGCCTGGTCAAGGCGGCCCGGGCGGTCGGCGAGAAGGTGGAACGCCAGGAGGCCAAGGCCCGACGGGCCGTGGAGAACGTCACGCTCAAGGCGAAGTCCTACACCCAGACCGGTCCGCAGGGGCAGATCTCCGCCGTCCGCCTGGGGCTGCGGACCTCGCTGGACGGCACCCGGCGGGTCCTAGAGGGCGCTGTCGGCCAGGACGGCCAGCTCGGCGAGGCGCTCGCGCTGCTGGACCGGCTGGACGCCCACGCGGCGGAGCTGGACGGCGAACTGCGGATGCTGGAGCGCGAACCGGACGCCGGGAGGGTCGCGGCGAAGCTGCCCGAGCTGCGGGAGCGGGCGGAGCGGATCACGCACTCGGCGGAGACCATGCGGTGGGCGGCGCAGGACCGGATGCACCGGTTCGCGGCCGACGAGCTGGGGCGGCTGAGCCGGGAGTGCGAGGACGAGGCGGGGGCGCTGCGGCACTGGGACGCCGTGCCGGGGGCTCCAGGGGCTCCGGGGGATGCGGCTGACTTGGGCGGGCCCGGTGCTGGTGCCGGCGCTGGCCCTGGCGCTGGCGCGGAGGGTGCTGGTGCGGCGGCCGGTGCGGCGCGGGGAGCCGGTGGCGCCCGGCGCGGGCTCACGGACGGACGGGCCGGTCGGCCCAGCGCCGAGGAGCTCCTCGGCCTCACCGACCCGGTGGCCAAGCTGGCGCAGCGGCTGCGGAAGCCGACCACCGGCCCCACGGCCGGCTGAGCGGCCTTCGGATGCTGCCGACCGGCCCGGGCTGGGAGTAACCTCCGCCTCATGCCCGCCGACCTCGCACTTGTCACCGACTCCACCGCCTACCTGCCCCAGCAGGCCGTCGACCGGCACCGGATCACCGTCGTCCCGCTGAGCGTCGCGGTCGGCGACGAGGTGCGCGCGGAGGGCGTCGAGATCTCCCCGAAGGACGTGGCCGAGGCGCTGCGCGGCAAGCACCGGGTGACCACCTCGCGGCCCAACCCGGAGGCCTTCGCCGCCGCCTACCGGGCGGCGGCCGAGAGCGGCGCGCGCGGCATCGTCTCGGTCCATATCTCCGGCGAGCTGTCCGGGACGGTGGCGGCCGCCCGGCTGGCGGCTGCCGAGTCGCCCGTCCCGGTGCGGGTGGTGGACAGCCGGCTGGTCGGCATGGCGCTCGGGTACGGGGTGCTGGCGGCGGCCGAGGCGATCGAGGCCGGGCAGGAGCTCGACGAGGCGGCGGCGGCCGTCGTCCGCCGGACTGCCGGGACCAGCGGCTTCTTCTACGTCGACACCCTGGAGTACTTGCGCCGGGGCGGGCGGATCGGCGCCGCACGGGCACTGCTGGGCTCGGCGCTGGCGGTGAAGCCGCTGCTGCACCTGGCCGGGGGGCGGATCGAGCCGCTGGAGAAGGTGCGCACCGCGTCCCGGGCGATCGCCCGGCTGGAGGAGATCGCGGTCGAGCGGGCGGGGGAGCGGGAGGTCGATGTCGCCGTCCACCACCTGGCGGCGGAGGACCGGGCCGAGCCGCTGGCGGAGCGGCTGCGGGGGCGGATTCCGGGGCTGCGTGAACTGTACGTGGCCGAGGTGGGCGCCGTGATCGGCGCGCATGTCGGGCCGGGGCTGCTGGCGGTGGTGGTCTCACCCCGGTGAGGTCGCGCGCGGCCGTCGGTCGGGTCCGGCTGCCGGTCGGGAGCGGCGGACCGGACGTCGGGCGTGGACCGGACGTCGGGCGTGGACCGGGCTTCGGGCGCAGACCGGACGTCGGGTGTGGACCGGGCTTCGGGTCCAGGGCGGCTGCGGCGGCCCGATTGTCAATGTCGGTCGGCGTGCCTCACTCGTCGGGGTGTACCCGGCTGTCCACAGCCCCGGGGTTTTCCACAGGATTTCCGTAAATTCCGCGTGCTTCTCGGCCGGTTCCTACCGTGCTCCGCATGACGAACCCGCGCATCGGCGCACGCAAGCGCCACGAGATCCGTCGCGTCAACGAGACCGCCCGCCTACGGATGACGGCCCTGCTGCCGGCGGCGGCCGACCTGCCGGACACCGAGCCCTCGGTGTACACGGCGTCCCCGCCGGGTCGGGACGACGAGGGCCCGCACGGCGGTCCCTTCGAGGGGCCGCCCGAGGGTGTGTCGGGCAGGCCGTCCGACGGTGGCGTAGCCGTGGGCGTGCCGCCGGGGCCGGCGCCCGAGACCGGTGAGCCGGGATCCTCGGAACCGGCGGTGGGCGCGGGTCCGCCGGGTCCGGCGGTGCCGCTGGTGCTGCCGGGGCATCCGCTGACGCTCGAACGCCGGGCCGCGGTCGGGCTGCTCGTGCTCCTGCTTCTCGCCGTCGGCTACGGCGTCCAGCACTTCTGGCTCGCACGGCCGCAACCGGTCGAGGTGCCGGCGGTCTCGGTCGGCCCACCGGCGCCGACCGGGACCTCGGGCGCGGGCCTGCCAGGCGAAGGGCCCGAGGTCCCGGGAGGCGACACCGGCGGAGGGGCTCCCGCTGTCGTGGTGGTCGACATCGGCGGCAAGGTGGCCACCCCGGGCGTCCATACCCTGCCGAACGGCTCCAGGGTGGCGGACGCGCTGCGGGTAGCGGGCGGGCCGCTGCCCGGGACGGACACCAGGAACCTCAACCTGGCCCGCGTCCTGGCGGACGGCGAACAGGTCCTCGTCGGCGAGCCGAACCCCCAGCCGGCGGCAGGAGCGGGCCCGGGACCGCCCCCGGCCGGGCCGTCGAAGCAGCCGGTCAGCCTGAATCGCGCGACCCTCGAACAACTCGACACGCTCCCCGGCGTCGGCCCGACCCTCGCCCAGCGCATCATCGCCTTCCGCGCCTCTCACGGCGGCGCCTTCCGCTCACTCGACCAACTCCGCCAGGTGAGCGGTGTGGGCGAGCACACCTACGCGGAACTCCGGCCGCTGCTCACCCTCTGACAGGCCGTTCGCCGCCCTCGTGCGGCGGCCCCGTCCGTCCTCTCCGCTGCCCTCCCGCGCCAGTCCTCTCCCGCTCCTATCCTCTCCCGCTCCTATCCCCTCCCGCTCCTATCCCCTCCCGCTCCTATCTCCTCCCCTCCCGCTCCGCTCCCCTCCGCGCCGACGAAAGGAGGTACCGTCATCGCCACCCTCCTCGCCCTCGCCCCCGCCCTCGCCCCCGGCACGGAGCCGGGCACCGGCCCCGTCACCGGACCGCGGCCGGGTGACCTTCGACTGCTGCTGCCCGCCGGGGCCGCCTGGGCGGTGACCGCCGGGGTCCTCGGGCCGGGGGCCGGCCACGGCGCGGTCCTCGCGGTAGCGGCGGGCGCCGCGGCACTCCTCGGGCTGCTCCTCTTCCTCCTCGGGGCCCGGGCGTTCACCGGTCCGACCCGAGGGCGCCCCGCCGCCGTGACCGCGGCGGTCGTCCTGCTCACCGCGGCCGCCGCGGCGGCCGCCACCCTCCTGCACACCGCCGATCTGCACCGTGGACCGCTGCCCGAACTGGCCCGGACCGGCGGTCCGGCCCCGGAGGCAAGCGTCGACCTCACCGTCACCGGGGACCCGCGGGTCCGGGTCTCCCGTGGCGGCGGGGCAGGTGCCGGGCAGAGCCTGCTCACCGTGGAGGCGGTCGTGGACCGCGTCACCGTCCCGGACGGCCTCCTGCGGGGCGGACCGGGCCCGCACACCGTCCGGACCCGCACACCAGTCACCGTCCTGGTGCGCGGCGAGGACGTGGCCGCCTGGGAGCCGCTGCTGCCGTCGGCCCGGCTGGTGGCCGAGGTGACCGTCCGGCCGCCGGGAGAGGGTGACCACGAGTCGGCGGCACTGCTGATCGCGCACGGCGGGCCCCGCGCGTCGGCGCCGCCGAGCCTCCCGCAGCGGATCGCCGGACGGCTCCGTGAGGGGTTGCGTTCGGCCACCGACGGCCTGCCGCCGGACGAGCGCGGACTTCTCCCTGGCCTCGTCGTGGGTGACACCTCCCGGCTGCCGGACGACCTCCGGGAGGCGTTCCGGGACACCGACCTGGCCCACCTGGTGGCGGTCAGCGGGGCCAACCTCGCGATCGTGCTGGGGGTGCTGCTCGGCGCCCCGGGGCGTGCCGGGACTGCCGAGCGACGCGGACTCGCCACCCTGCTCGGAATCCCACTGCGCGCCACGGCGCTGGTGGGGGCGGCCGTGACACTGGCCTTCGTCACGATCTGCCGCCCCGAGCCCAGCGTGCTCAGAGCGGCGGGCACCGGGCTGATCGGGCTGCTGGCGCTGGCCACCGGCCGTCCGCGCCGGGCGGTGCCGGCACTGGCCGCCACCGCCCTGCTGCTGATCCTCCTCGATCCGTATTTGGCACGTTCCTTCGGCTTCCTGCTGTCGGTGCTCGCCACGGCCGGACTGCTGGTGCTCGGCCCGCGTTGGGCGGACGCCCTCCGAGCACGGGGCTGGCCGCGGCACCTTGCGGGCGCGGTCGGTGCGACGGCCGCGGCCCAGGCGCTCTGCGCGCCGGTGACGGTGCTCCTCTCCGGACACGTCAGCCTCGTCGGGATCCCGTGCAATCTGCTGGCCGAGCTGGCGGTGGCCCCGGCGACCCTGCTCGGCTTCGCGGTCCTGGTTGCCGACCCGGTCTGCCCGGCGCTGGCCCGGCTCCTCGCCGAGCCCGCCGCGGTGCCGACCGGTTGGCTGGCCGCAGTGGCCAGGCACGGTGCCGAACTGCCGGGCGGCCGACTGTCCTGGCCGGGCGGCTGGTTCGGCACGGTGAGCCTCGCCGTCGGCACGGCCGCACTGTGCTGGACGGTTCCGTTGCTGCTGCCCGGGCGCTCCGCCGGGCCCCGCCGATGGCGCTCCCCGGGCGGATGGATCCGCCCGGTGGTGACGGGAGCCCTGCTGCTGGTCCTGCTGACCGTCCTGTTGCGGCCGCCGCCGCTGGCCCGGATCGCGACCGGCTGGCCGCCGCCCGACTGGCGGCTGGTCATGTGCGACGTGGGACAGGGCGACATGGTGGTGCTGTCGGTGCCGCCCGAGGGCGGAGGGCCGCCGGACAGTGCGGTGGTGGTGGACGCCGGCCCGGATCCGGGGGAGGCCGACCGCTGCCTGCGGGATCTCGGGATCGACCGGGTGCCGCTCTTCCTGGCGACACACTTCCACGCGGATCACGTCGAGGGGCTGCCGGGAGTGCTGCGCGGCCGGAGGGTCGGGGCGGTGGAGGGCACGGTGGCGGACGATCCGCCGGGCGAGGCCGCCCGGGTGGCGGACTGGGCGGCGCGGGCCGGTGTTCCGTTGGTGCGGGCCGCGCCCGGTGAGCGGCGGTCGGCGGGGCCGGGGGTGTCGTGGGAGGTGCTGTGGCCGGACGGAGAGGAGTTCGCGGCGGTGTCGGGTCCGAACAACGCGAGTGTCGTGCTGCGGGTGGCGGTGGCGGGAGGTCTGCGTTTCGCCCTGTTGGGCGACCTGGAGCCACCGGCCCAGGAGATGTTGCTGAGCCGGCTGAGGGCGGCCGGGAAGGAGAACGAGGTGGACGTGCTGAAGGTGGCGCATCACGGCTCGGCCTATCAGGACTGGGCGCTGACCGCGGCGTTGAGTCCTCGGCTGGCTCTGATCTCCTGCGGGGAGGGCAACCCGTACGGCCACCCGTCGCCGCGGACGGTGGACCGGCTGAGGGCTCTGGGCGCCACGGTGCTGCGCACCGACCGGGTGGGCGACATCGCGGTGACCGGTGAAGGGCCGGGAGACCTCGGTGCCGCCGTCCACCCGCACGGGGAGCGCCCCGGCCACGGCCGGTCCGGGGCCCGGTCCGCGCGGGCGGCAGGGCCCGGCACCGCGTTGGCGGGGGGGGGGGGGGGGGGGGGCCCCCGCCCCCCCCCCCCCCCCCCCCCCCCCCCCCCCCCCCC
>NZ_JAXCLC010000125.1:0-11218 GCF_034043715.1 Kitasatospora purpeofusca
GCTCGCGGACAGCGCCGGGCTGTTGCCCGCGGCACCCACGTCGCGGGCGCGCTCCTCCCCCGGCAGGGTGAGCAGCAGCTCGCCGCCCCCACTCAGGGTGATCCTGTTGGCGGCCACCTGACTCGCCCCGGGGGTCTTGGCCAGGTAGCCGTCGACCCGGGCCTGCAGGCTCTCGGCCTGGGAGCTGTCCAGTCCGAGGCTGCGGGCCTGCGCCGAGAATCCCGCGCGAGCGGCGCCCGGGTCGGTCGCAGCGGGGGCGGCGGACGCAGCGGGGGCGACGCACACCGCCAGGGCTGCGGCGACGGCGACGGGTACGGCCAGCAGACGCTTCTTGATGGTTCCCACGTGCAGGCGTTCCATCATGCAACCTCCTTGCGGGGTCCTTCGGAGGTCCATCGTGTCCGGGCGCGGTGGCTGGGGTCTTGTAGGAATGCGTACCGCCGGTTGCCCGGTCTCCGCCGTCACCGGGCCGGCCGCCCGCCTGGTGATCGGCCCCGGCCGGCCCGGCCCGTCGGCGTGCGTTGATCACCGGGCCGGCCGGGCGCCCGGCCGAGGGCGATCGCCAGGGCCGCTCCACGTCGACCGTCGGCTGCCGCTGCTCCCTGACCGGGCGGGGGTTCGGAAAACCGAACCCCCGGTTCGGGGGGCCGCACCATCGATCGGTGCGCGGCGGCCGCCCAGGATGGCGGTATGAACGGAACGACGCAGACCACCGGTACCGTGGCCGCCGCGAGGGCGGACGAGCTGTACCGCGAGTACGGACGCGGCAGCGCCGCGGTGCAGGCACTTCGCGGGGTGTCCGTGGCCTTCGCGCCGGGCACCTTCACCGCGGTGATGGGGCCCTCCGGCTCCGGGAAGACCACCCTGCTGCACTGCCTCGCCGGGATGGACCGGCCCACCCGGGGCACCGTCCGGTGGGGCGACACCGAGGTGTCGGGGCTGCCCGAGCGGCGGCTGGCGGAGCTGCGGCGCAGCCGGGTCGGGTTCGTGTTCCAGGCCTTCAACCTGATGCCGGCCATGACGGTCGCCCAGAACGTGGAGCTGCCCGGCCGGCTGGCCGGGCAGCGGCCCGACCGGCGTCAGGTGCTGGACGCGCTGGCCCGGGTCGGCCTGGCCGGGCGCGAGCGGCACCGGCCGGGGCAGCTCTCCGGCGGTCAGCAGCAGCGGGTGGCGATCGCCCGGGCCCTGGTCTCCGGCCCCGAGGTGCTGTTCGCCGACGAGCCGACCGGCGCCCTGGACCGGTCCACCGGGCACGAGGTGCTGGCCCTGCTCCGGTCCGGGGTGGACCGGGACGGCCGGACCTGCGTCATGGTGACCCACGACCCGGTGGCCGCCGGGTACGCGGACCGGGTGCTGATGCTGGCCGACGGCCGGGTGGTCGACGAGTTGGAGCGCCCCACCGCCGCCGAGGTCGGCGAGCGCCTGAGCCGGCTGGGCGGGTGAGCGCGATGACCTCCCTCGTTCTCGGACAGCTGCGTCGGCGTCCGGCCGCCTTCGCCGGAACGGCGGTCGCCCTGCTGCTCGCCGTCGCCGCGGTCACCCTGTTCGGCTCCCTGTTCGCCGCCGATCTCGCCACCCCCGCGGCCGTCCGGAAGGCGTCCGCCGGGCCGGGGCTGATGGTGATCGCGGGGGCGTTCGGCGAGATCGCCGTCCTGGTGGCGTTCTTCGTGGTGGTCAACGCGCTGGGTTTCGCGCTCCGTCAGCAGCACCGTGAACTGGCGCTGCTGCGCACGGTCGCGGCGACGCCCCGGCAGACCCGGCGGCTGGTGCGCGGCGAGGTCCTGGTCACCACCCTGCTGGTGACCGGGCCGGGCTGGGCGCTCGGCGCGGTGGGCGCCCGGTGGTTCCTCGCCGCGCTCCAGCGGCGCGGCATGGCGTCGCCGGCCGTCCGGGTGCCGGGGACGCCGGTGCCGATGCTGGTCGCCCTCGCCGTCGTACTGCTCGTCGGGCTGGCGGCCTCCGCCGTCGCGGCCCGGCGGATCTCCCGCATCGCGCCCGCGGCGGCGCTGACCGCGAGCTCGACCGAGCACGCGCGGACCGGTGCGCTGCGGCTGCTCGCCGGTGCCTGCGCGCTGGTGGGCGGTGTCCTGCTGCTGCGGCTGTCGGCGACGCGGCCGGCCGACCAGGTGGACCGGGCGGGGCAGGCCGCGCTGCTCGCCTCGCTGGTGCTGCTGGTCGCGGTCGCCCTGGTGGGACCGTTCGCGGCACGGCTCCTGGCGGCCGTCCTGGGCGGGCCGCTCCGGGTGCTGGCGCCCGGAGCGGGCTGGCTGGCCGACGCCAACCTGCGCGGTTACGCGCGGCGGCTGTCGTCCGCGGTGGTGCCGGTCGCACTGCTGGTGGGGCTGTCGGGCACCATGTCGATCATGACGTTCATCGCCGGGCGCGCCGCGGCGGCGGGGGGCTCCGCCTCCTCCGCCTCCTCCGTGACCTCCGCCACCGACATCTGGCTCCGGCAGACCGAGCTGGCGATGCTGGTCTGCTTCGCCACCGTCTCCGTCGTCAACACCCTGATCGCCGTGACGGCCGACCGGCGCCGGGAGTTCGCCCTGCTGCGGCTGGTGGGCGCCACCCGCCCGCAGCTGCTGCGGATGCTCTCGGCGGAGGCGGTGCTGACCACCGCGGTGGGCGTCCTCCTCGGCGCGGCGGTCGCGGGCGCGGCGACCTCGGCGTTCAGCGCCGCGGTGACGGGTTCGGCAGTGCCGCCGGTGCCGGTGGCGACCTGCGGGTGGATCGTGGCGGGCGCGGCGGCACTGGTCCTGCCGGGCATCCTGGTCACCGGCCGCTGGGCGGTCGGCGGACCGGCGGCGGAGCTGGTGGGCGGCGGCCGTGACTGAACGGGCCGACCGCCCGGCCGGCGGCACGGGCGCGGGCGGGGGCGCGGGCACGGGCACGGGCACGGGCGGGGGCGCGGCCGACGACACGGGCGGGAGCGCCGCGCCCGGGTGGCGGCGTCACCTCGCCGTCCGGGGCGGGGACTGGGCCTTCGCCGTCCTCGGGCTGCCGGTCGCGCTGCTCGGCGGGTTATGCGCGATCGCGGTCCTGTACGCGGGTGTCCTGCTCTCGCTGACCGTGGTCGGCCTGCCGTTCGTCGTCCTCGCGCTGCTGGGTGTGCGCCGCCTCGGCGCACCGCAGCGGTGGCTGGTGGACCGGCTGCTCGGTGAACGGATCGAGCCGCCGCCCCCGCTGCCCCGCCCGGCGGGGGCACTGGCCCGGGGTCGGGTGGTGCTCGCCGATCCGGTCGCCTGGCGCGTGCTGCTCCACCTGGTGCTGCGCCTGCCGTTGGGCGTTCTCGGATTCGCGGCCGCCGTGCTGCTTCCGCTCGGCGGCGGGTGGCTCGTCGGCTTCCCGCTCTGGATCCGGCTGCTGGAACCCGGCCCCCGGGCGGGCGGCTGGCCGGAGTTCGTCGCGGTGCCCCTGGGCCTGGTGCTGCTGGCCTCGACGCCGGGCGCGGTCCGGGCGCTGAGCGGGGTGAACCGGCGGCTGGCCCGGGTCCTGCTCGGACCGGTCCAAGCGCAGCAGCGTGTACGGCAGTTGGAGAACGCCCGCACCGGGCTGATCGCGGCGAACACCGACCGGCTCCGCGGGCTGGAACGCGATCTGCACGACGGCACGCAGGCGCGACTGGTCGCACTGGCGATCACGCTCGCGCTCGCCGAGGACGCGCTCGGCCCGGTCGGACCGGTCGGACCGGTCGGACGGGTCGGACCGCCCCTGCCGGACCCGGCCCCCGGGCCCGGCACGCCCGCGGACGCCGCGCGACTGCGCGCGCTCGTCACCCGCGCCCGCGGGCAGACGGACGACACCATCGCCGAACTCCGGCTGCTCACCCGGGGCATCCATCCGGTGACGCCGGAGGGCGGCCTCGGCGAGGCCCTGCCCGGTCTCACCGCGACCTGCCCGGTACCGGTCGACACCCGTCTGGACCTGCGTCAACGGCCGGAGCCGGCCATCGAACAGGCGGTCTACTACTGCGTCGCCGAGTTGCTCACCAACATCGCCAAACACAGCGGGGCCCGCTCGGCCGAACTCGCGGTGCGCGCGGCCGACGGCCGGGTCCGGCTGCTGGTGCGCGACGACGGCCGGGGCGGGGCGGCACCCGGCGGCGGGAGCGGCCTGACCGGTCTGGCCGAGCGGCTGGCGGCGGTGGACGGGGTGCTGCGGGTGAACAGCCCGCCCGGCGGACCCACCACGGTCACGGCCGACCTCCCGACGGCGCTGTGAGCCGCCGTCACCCCTCCTGGTCGGCCAGGTACGCGAGAACGGCCTTCACCCGCCGGTTGTCGACGTCCGTGGCCGGCAGGTCGAACTTGGTGAAGACGGCGGCCACGTGCTTCTCCACCGCCCGCTCGGACACCACCAGCAGCGTGGCGATCGAGCGGTTGGAGTGGCCCTGCGCCATCAGCTCCAGCACCTCGCGCTCGCGCGGCGTGAGGGTGTCCACCAGCCGCCGGCGCGCGCCGCGCATCAGCCGGGTGACCACCTCCGGGTCGAGCGCCGTACCGCCGTCGGCGACGCGGTGCAGCGCGTCCATGAACTCCGAGGTCCGGGCGACGCGTTCCTTCAACAGATAGCCGATACCCGCGGCGCCGCCGGCCAGCAGCCGGGCCGCCCAGGCCGTCTCGACGTGCTGGGAGAACACCAGGATGCCCGTCCCCGGGGCGGTCGAACGGATCTCGACGGCGGCCCGGATCCCCTCGTCGGTGTGGGTGGGCGGCATCCGGATGTCCACCACGGCGACGTCCGGCCGGTGCTCGGCCACCGCGGCGAGCAGCTCGGGCGCGGTACCGGCGGTGGCCACCACCTCGCACCCCCGCGCGCCGAGCAGCTCGACCATGCCGTCCCGGAGGATGACGGAGTCCTCGGCCAGTACCACGCGCAACCGCTTGTCGATCATGACGCCATTATCGCGTCCGCCGGATCCGGCGCTCTGTCTCTCGGCTCGCCCCTCGGTTGACCGGGTTCGAGTTCGTGGTCACCTCCTCCAAACAACGGCGCGGTGGAGAACATCACGACGGCCGGTGTCAGGATGGCCGGATGCCGACCTTTCCCGCTCCCGACGGAATCCGCCTCGCCTACCGCCTCGTGGGGGAGGGCGATCCGCTGATCTGCCTCCCCGGAGGCCCGATGCAGGCCTGCGCCTACCTCGGTGACCTGGGCGGCCTGCCGACCGCCGCAGGGCGCTCCCTCGTGCTGCTCGACCTGCGTGGCACAGGGGAGTCCGAGACCCCGGCCGACCCGTCGAGCTACCGCGTCGACCGGCAGGTGGACGACGTCGAGGCGCTCCGGGCCCACCTCGGACTGGAGCGGATCGACGTGCTGGCCCACTCCGCCGCCGGCGACCTGACGCTGCTCTACGCCGGCCGGTATCCGCACCGGATCCGGTCGCTGGTGCTGGTGGCCGCCCGGGCCCGGGCGGCCGGGATCGGGTTCCCGCCCGAGGGATGGCGCGAGGCGTTCGCGCTGCGCAGCGGCGAGCCCTGGTACGGCGAGGCGGTGCCCGCCTTCGAGCGGGCGATGGCCGGGGATGCGACCGAGGACGACCGGCGGTTCCTGGACCGCCTCACCTACAGCCGCTGGGACGCGGCGGCGCAGGCCCACGCCGCCCTGGGCGAGGACGGTTGCAACGAGGAGGCCGCTCACACCTACCCCGGCCCCGGCGCGTTCGACGACGCGACCGCGGTGCGCGAGGTGCTGGCCGAGCTCGACGCGCCGGTGCTGGTGCTCGCGGGCGAACTGGACCCGTCCCCCCGTCCTGGCCAGGCAGCGGAGGCCGCGGCGCTCTTCCCGCGCGGGGAGTTCGTCGTCCAGCCGGGCGCCGCGCACGTCCCGTGGCTGGACGACCCGGAGTTCTTCGTCCGGACCGTCGGCGAATTCCTGAGCCGGGTCGCCGCGTAGTGGTCGGCTCCGGAGCCGACCCCCGAAGGACTTCCGGAGCCGACCACCGGGCGAAGAATTGCCGCACCGGGCGGTGTCCTTCGTGGCAGACCGGGTACGAAACTGCTCGTCTTTCATGATCATCAAGCGGCAGAATGGTCCGCATGACGACGATGACACGGGTAGTCACACAGCAGGCCATCGGGGGTTCCGACGTGCTGGAACTCGCCGAGACACCCCTTCCCCGGCCGGGCCCCGGCGAGGTCCTTGTGCGCGTACGGGCCACCGGCATGAACCCCGCGGACTGGAAGGTCCGCATCGGCAAGGTGGACTTCTTCGGCCCACCGCCGTTCGTGCTGGGCCACGAGTTCAGCGGAACGGTCGAGGGTACCGGCGAAGGCGCGACCCGCTTCGCGGTGGGCGAGGAGGTCTACGGCTGGACCGTCCCGCCGCGGGGCAGCCACGCCGACCACGTGGTGGTGACCGAGGACCGGATCGCGCCCAAGCCGCGCACCCTCGACCACGTCGGCTCCGCGGCGCTGCCGATCTCCGGCTTCACCGCCTACCAGGCCCTGATCACGCTCTCCGATGTCCGGCCCGGCCAGCGGGTGCTGATCCACGGCGCGGCCGGCGGCGTCGGCCACCTCGCCGTGCAGATCGCCAAGGCCCGGGGCGCGTACGTCATCGGCACGGCCAGCGCCGCCAAGCACGACTATCTGCGCGGACTCGGCGCCGACGAGCTGGTCGACTACAGGGTGGAGGACTTCTCGGTCCTGCGCGGCATCGACGCGGTGCTGGACACCGTCAGCAACGACTACGGCCCGCGCTCCCTGCTCACCCTCAAGCCGGGCGGCATCCTGGTCGACGTCGTCGGCGTCGGCGTGGACCGCACCGAGGTGACGGCCCGCGCCGCGGAACTCGGCATCCGTTTCGTGGAGTTCTTCCTGGAACCGACCCCCGCCGTGCTCACCGCTTTCGCCGAACTCGTCGACACCCACGGCGTACGCCCCACGATCTCGGAGACGCTCCCGCTCGCCGAGGCCGCGAAGGCCCACGAGCTCAGTGAAACCGGCCGGGTGCAGGGCAAGATCGTCCTTGTACCGTAGTTCCGACGTGCTGGATCCGTCAGGTCGAGAAGGTGGCTGCCCCGGCTCTGGCTGAACTCGCCGGGCCCGGCGCCCGGTTTCCCGCTTCTCCACGCCATGGGCCCCGACCAGCCGCGTCTGGTCGGGGCCCATGCCGTCCGGGTTGGGCCGCGCGCAGGCAGGTCGTACCGGCGTTGGTCGTACCGGCGTTGGTCGTACCGGCGTTGCCGACGCCGGCGCCGTCCAGGTCGGGACGATCAGGAGATTGCGAGGTGACCGCTTCCGATCCGCCGCCGTTGGTCCGCACGAGGGCGGATGCCCCGTGCCGGGCGGGACCGGGTCGACCGGGACCACCGGCCCGTCACCGGGTCCTTCGGGCCCTTCTGGTGACCGGCCCCCGGACGGGAGATTCGGAGCACGCCCCTCACCACCGCCCGTCCGTGCAGCGACAAGGAGCACCGCCGTGAACAGCACCCACCAGCCCGAGGGTCCGCCCGCGCCGCCGTGCGGCCACCTGCGCCGCACCCTGGGACGGGAGCGCAATCCGGTCAGCCGGGCCGTCGACCGGGCGCGGAGCCGCGCCGTGGTGCTCACGGTTCTCGGGGTCGTGCTCGCCGGGCTTCTCGGGGCCGGGGCCGCCGCCGTCCGCCTCACCGCCGAACAGCAGCGGACCACGGTCGCGACCGCGCTCCTGTACCGCGTCGAGGCCCTGGTCGCGGGCTCCGCCCGGAAGGCGGAGGCCACCGTGTTCGGGGGGAGGACCGCCTACCGCGCGGACGCCGCGTGGGACTTTCCCGCCGGCCGGACCAACACCGGCGTCATCGACGTCCCCCGGAACACCGAGCCCGGCGCCGCCATCGGGATCTGGGTCGACCGGGACGGCCACCTGGCCGCCACGCCCCCGAGCACCACCAGCCTGGTGGCCGACGCCGTGTGCCTGGGCCTGTTCCTCTTCGGCCTGCTCAGTGTCCTCGCCGCCGCCGGTCTCCGCGTACGGCTGAGTGCGCTCGACCGTCGGGCCGACCGGGCCTGGACGCGGGCCTGGGCCCGGCTGGAGCCGGTGTGGAGCGGCCGAGCCCCGCGCGACAGCCACCAGGACTGACCCGGGGCGGCACCACGGCCCCGGCGGAACCCGCCCGGCGCACCCCGGCAGCCCGGCAGCCCGGCAGCCCGGACGGAACGAACAGAACGGACGGAACGAACGGACGGAACAGGGCCGTCCGGCCCTATCGGAACCACCCCCGACCACGCCAGACTTCGCGAAGGTTTCACACGACCCGCCACCAGGGCGGGCCCACGGGGTTGGAGTGCTCATGATGGAGAGTCCGGCGGCCGGGACGCACGGCCCGGTCAAGGTGTTCCTGCTGGACGACCACGAGGTGGTCCGCAGGGGCGTCCACGACCTGCTGGACGCCGAGACCGACCTCGAGGTGGTCGGCGAGGCCGCCACCGTCGCGCAGGCGCTCGCCCGGGTCCCCGCGCTGCGCCCCGACGTCGCGATTCTCGACATGCGGCTGCCGGACGGCGACGGGGTGACCGTCTGCCGCGAACTGCGCTCCCGGATGCCCGACCTGGCCTGCCTGATCCTCACCTCCTTCGACGACGAGGAGGCGCTCCTGGACGCCATCATGGCCGGGGCCTCCGGCTACGTCCTCAAGCAGATCAGCGGCACCGACCTGGTCTCCGCCGTACGCACCGTCGCCGCCGGCCAGTCCATGCTCGACCCCGGCGCCACCACCCGGCTGATGGCCCGCCTGCGCGGCGACGCCACCCCCGCGCCGAGCTCCGACCTGCCCCAGCTCACCGACCGCGAGCGGGAGGTCCTGGCCCTGGTCGGCGAGGGGCTCACCAATCGCCAGATCGGCCAGCGGCTCTACCTCGCCGAGAAGACCGTCAAGAACCACATCTCCCGGCTGCTGGCGAAGCTCGGAGTGGAACGGCGCGTCCAGGCCGCCCTGATCGCCACCCGGACCCTGGACGGCCACCCCCGGCCGGCCGAGCGGCCCAGCCGCTGAACCCGACGCCGAACCGGCCGCTGAACCGACCGACCGGGGCGCCCGACCGGGCAGGTCCGGTCGGCAGCCCACCGGGGACCAACGGCCTCTCCCCCGGGCCCCGGTGCGCGGGCACCATCGATGTCATGACACCTCACTCCACGACGCTGGACGAGTGGGAATGCCGACGACGCCTCGCCGGCCTCGCCGTCGGCCGGGTCGTCTACACCGTCGACGCGCTGCCCGCCGTCCGCCCCGCCCGTTACCGCCTCGGCGCCGACGGCAGCGTGCTGCTGAGCGCCGGCGCCGAGTCCGAGCTGATCCGCGCGGTGTCCGGCGCGATCGTCGCCTTCGAGGCAGGGGAGCTCGACGCCGCGGAAGGCAGCGGCTGGAGCGTGACCGTCCTCGGCCGCGCCGACGTCCTGCCGGTGCGGACCGCGGACGGTCCGACCGGTACGGTCACCGTCCGGATCCTCCCCGAACTGGTGAGCGGCCGCCTGTTCCCGCCGACACGCCCGGCCGGGCCCTGACCGCACTCAGGCGGTCCGGGCACCGAACCCGACCGCCCGGGAGCCCGGTCAGTGCACGAGGGGCACCGACCAGGCCAACCGGGTACCGCCGGCCCGGGACTCGCCGGCTCGAAGGATCCCCCCAGGCTCCCGGCACGCTCAGCGAGGTTGCCCAGCCCGCTGCTCCGCCCCTGCGCCGCGACGCCCACCCCGACGCCCACCCCGTCGTCCTGCACCGTGAGCAGTACCCGCGACCCGGTCGCCTGCGGCACCACCTCGACCCGCCCGGCGCGTTGCGTGCCGGGCGGCGTTGCTCAGCGCCTCGCCCAGGACCGCCACCACGTGGTCGGCCACCTCCGCCGGCACATCCGTGTCGGGCAGGCCCTCCATGCTCACCCGGGGCGGGAAGCCCACCGCCGCCTGCGCCGCCTCGGCCACCCGCACCACCCGCGACCGCAGCCCCTGGGCGCCCTCCGCCTCGCGCGCCCGCAGCCCGAAGATCGTGGACCGGGTGATCTTGGTCGTCTCGTCCAAGTCCCCCACCGCCCTCAGCACCCGGTCGGAGACGCCGGCGTGGTCGATCAGCCGGGCGGCGCTCTGCAGGGTCGTCCCCGTCGCGAACAGCCGCTGGATCGCCAGGTCGTGGAGGTCACGGGCGATCCGGTCGCGGTCCTCCAGCATCACCAACCGCTCGGCGTCCCGGCGCCGCTCGGCGAGCTCCAGCGCCAGCGCCGCCTGGTCCGCGAAGCCCAGCAGCGGACCGATCTCCCGGTCCGTGAACGCCGACTCCGCCGTCCGCCGGGCCAGCAACAGCACACCGTCCACCGGACCGCCCGCCCGGTTCAACGGCACCGCCACCGCCGGTCCGAGACCGTCGTACCGCCACGGCCCGGCCGGGTACCGCGGATCGCCGGCCAGGTCCACCGTGGCCGCCGGAGTGCCCTGCGCGCACGCCTCGCCCGCCGGCGTGCCCGCCAGCGGCACGTCCAGGCCCAGCCTCCCGGCCGCGTCCCCGCCCAGCGCCAGCTCCACCCGCATCGTCCCCGTCCCCGGCACGGGCACCGAGACGTCCGAGAGCTCCGCACCGGTGATCTCCCGCGCCCGACGCGCGATCAGCTCGACCACCTCCGAACGGGCCCGCCCGACAGCAGACCGCGGGTGATCTCCGCACTCGTGCCGAGCCGGCGCTGCTGACCCTGCGCCTCCTCGTACAGCCGGGCGTTGTCGATCTCCACCCCGGCCGCGACCGCCGGCGTGGAGATCACCGACTCGTCGTCGGTGTCGAACTCCTCGCCGGAAGGCTTGTCGGTCAGGTACAGGTTGCCGAACACCTCCTCGCGCACCCGCACCGGCACTCCGAGGAACGCCCGCATCACCGGATGGTGCACCGGGCAGCCGTACGACGACGGGTGCTCCGAGAGGTCCGCCAGCCGAAGCGGCTCCGGTCGGCGGACCAGCTCCCCCAGGAGGCCCCGGCCCGTCGGATAGGGGCCGATCACCCCGAGTGCCGCGTACCGGGCGTCGACCAGTACGGCGGCCGCCTCCACGATGCGCCGAAGCACCTGCGTCAGGTCGAGCTCCCGGCCCACCGAGAGGACTACCTCCAGCAGACTGTGCAGCCGGTCCCGGGTGCCCCGGGCCGCGTCGATCCTCGCCTGGACGGACGGGCGGACGGGCGGACGACCGGCCGGCGACGCCGCGGCGAGAGCGCCACGGGTGCCGGCGAACAGCTGGGCCGGGCGCGCCCGAGGTCGCC
>NZ_JAXCLC010000126.1:0-10812 GCF_034043715.1 Kitasatospora purpeofusca
GGGGGGGGGGGCGCGGCCGGGGGGGCCCCCCCCCCCCCCCCCCCCCCGCCGATTTCCGCGTGAACGACCGAAACCCTTCCGGGACACCCGAGGTTCATGTGATCCATCCCACAGTTTAAGGTGGTCCTGGCGCCGCTCCGGGCCCCTAGGCTTGCGCTGGAAGTTGGCAGTCGTACCACCCTCGGGCCCCGTCCGGGATCGGTGACGGGACTCTCTGGGAGCTGAGACGATGCGCCGTCGACGGTGGAAGCACGTCCTGATCGGCGCCTTCGCGGGCGCCGCCGTCCTCGCCGACGCCGGTGCGGCCGCCGCCCAGGCCGCCGCCGCCACCGAGCAGTTGGCCATCTCCACGCCGCCGGCCGGCAGCGCCGCCTGGGTCGAGGACCACTCCTACGGGCACGACCTGCCCGACCCGGCCACCACCGCGCCGGCCGCCGCCGCCGAGTTCTTCGACCGGCTCTCCCCGGCCGAGACCGACCGGCTGGTCGCGGCCTACCCGCTGGTCGTCGGCAACTACGACGGCGCGCCGCTCGCCCTGCGCTACCGGGCCAACCGGGTGGCGCTGGCCGCCGAGCGCGACCACGCCCGGGCCCGCGCCGCCGATCCGGAGCTCGACCAGGACCAGCGCGCGCTGGCCGTCTCCCGCGCCAACGACGTGCAGAGCCTGCTCGCCACCGGCCGGCAGATCCTCGCCTTCGACCCGCGCGGCCGGGGCCTGCTGACCGAGGTCTGGGGCGACCTCGGGACCGCCGACCGGATCGCCGTGCTCGTCCCCGGCTCGGACGCCGACCTCGGCCACTTCGACCAGGCCGTGGAACCGCTCCGCTCCCCCGCCGGGATGGCCCGCGCGCTGTACGAGGAGGAGCACCGGCAGGCCCCGGGATCCCGCACCGCCGTCGTCGCCTGGACCGGCTACGTCACCCCCTCTGGCCTCGGCCCGGACGCGGTCACCTCCCGGCTCGCCGACGTCGGCGCGCCCCGGCTGCGCCGCCTGCTCGCCGGGCTGAAGGAGACCACCCGCCCGCAGGCGCCGCCCGCGCTGTTCTGCCACTCCTACGGCTCGGTGGTCTGCGGCACGGCCGCGCCGGACATCCCCCGGGCGGGCGCCTCCCCGACGGACACCGGCGGGGTCACCGACCTGGTGGTCTTCGGCTCCCCCGGCATGGGCGTGGAGAGCCGCTCCGAGCTGGGCGGCGGGGTGCGGGTCTGGGCGACCCGCAACGAGACCGACTGGATCGGCAACGTGCCGTACCTGGAGGTCGGCGGGCTCGGCCACGGCGCCGACCCGACCTCGGTGGACTTCGGCTCCGAGCGGCTCTCCTCGGCCCGCTCCTCCGGCCACAACGGCTACTTCGCGACCGGCACCGACAGCCTGCACAACTTCGCCGCCGTCGCCCTCGGCAGGGACCAGGACGTACTCCGCCCGGCCCCCGAGGCCTGACGACTCCCGCCGCGCGCGACGCCGGGCATCCCGCCTCCTGGGTCCCTGCCGGGCCCGGCGTCAGGCCGGGTCGGGCCGACGCGCCTCCTGGTAGAGCCGGACGGCGTCGGCGGCGGTACGGGCCATCTCCCGGCGGGCGGCCGGCGGGTGGAGCACCTCGGCGTCCGCGCCGAACGCCAGCAGGGCGCGCACGGCCGGCAACGACTGGAAGCCGAGCGCGAGTTCGACCCACTCCTCGGGCGCGCCGCCCCCGGTCTCCGGCGGCGGCGCGGTGAGCCGGGTGCCGTGGATCCGGACGAACATGTCCAGCCGCCCGCGCCGCACCCGCACCTTCACCGTCAACTCCTTCGGCAGCCGCTCCACCTGCTCGCGCAGCACCGTCCAGACCTCGCCGAGCCCCACCCCCGGCCGTCGGCGCACCGGCTCCTCGGCGGTCTCCGCGTACAGCACCCGGTCGGCCCGGAACAGCCGCGGCTCGCCGCGCAGATCGGCCACCAGGTACCAGACGGCGGCCTTGCTGACCAGGCCGTACGGGTCCACGGTGTACTCCGCCGGTGCGGGCGAGCCGCTGTGCCGGTAGCGCAGCCGCAGGCGCCGGTCGGCGAACACGGCGTACTGCAGCTCGCCGAGGTCGGGCCCCGGCGCGGCGCCGGCCTGGAGCCAGCGCGCCGGGTCGACCAGGATCCGCTCGCTGATCCGCTCGGCGCCGGGCCGGTGCGGGGCGGGCAGCGCGGCCATCACCTTGCGCAGCGCGGAACCCAGCGCGCCGTCCAGCCCGAGGTCGCTGTGCGCGCCCTGGGCGGACAGCACGAACAGGGCGCGCGCCTCGTCGGCGGTCAGGCCGCTGACATCGGTGCGGTAGCCGGGCAGCAGGCTGATGCCGCCGTGCCGGCCGCGTTCGGTGTAGACGGGCACTCCGGCCGTCGAGAGCGCCTCGACGTCGCGGTAGATGGTGCGGACCGACACCTCCAGCCGTTCGGCCAGTTCGGTGGCGGGCACCCGGCCGCGGGTCTGGAGCAGCAGCAGGATCGAGAGCAGGCGGTCGGCCTTCATGCCCCGAGGATCCCAGAAAACATGACGGCGCTTGTCAGGTTTTACCGGGAGATTGCCTCCGTACCGCAAAACCTTCCGCACCACTGGAGTTGAAAGTTCCCATGGACGCCACCCAGGACCCGCGCCCGCTGTACCTGCTCGCCCTCGACCAGCTGGAGAAGCTGATCGCCGAGGCCGCCCCGGAGACCCTGGACCGGCCCACCCCCTGCACCGCGTACGACCTGCGCACACTGCTCGGCCACGTGGTCGGCGGCATCCACCGGCTCGCCTACATGGGCGAGGGCGGCCGGTGCGAGGACGTCGCGGCGGCGACCGGCGAACTCCCCGACGACGGCTGGCCGGCCGCGCTCGGCCGGGCCCGGGCCCGGGTGACCGCCGCCTGGGCCGAGGACGCCAAGCTCGACCGCCCGACCTTCGCGCCCTGGGGCGAGGTGCCCGGCCGGGCCGCGCTCGGCGGCTACATCCTGGAGACCGTCACCCACGCCTGGGACATCGCCCGGGCGCTCGACACCGACCCCCCGCTGGACGAGCGGCTGGACGAGCGGCTGGCCGAGGCCGCGCTGGGGACCGCCCTGGCCGTGCTGCCGGCCGAACCCCGCGGCGGCGCCGTGCCGTTCGGCCCGGTCCGGCCCGCCCCCGCCGAGGCCGGTCCCTACGTCAGGCTCGCCGCGTACCTCGGCCGGGAGGTCTGAGGCCCCGCCTCACGGCTCCCAGCGCGCGACGCGGCCGTCGTACAGGTCGATCTTGCGATCGAGGACGGCCAGCGTCGCGTGCAGGTCCGCGATCCGCTGCCGCACCTCCTCCCGGTGGGCGAGCAGCAGATCGCGCCGGTCGGCGGAGGTCCGGTCGCCCTGGCGGGCCAGCTCCACGTACCGCAGCATGTCCGCCACCGGCATCCCGGTCAGCCGCAGCCGCCCGAGGAAGGCCAGCCGGTGCAGGTCCGCGTCGCTGTACCGGCGCTGGCCCGAGGCCGAGCGGTCGACCGGGTCCAGCAGGCCGATCCGCTCGTACCAGCGCAGGGTGTGCGCGGTCAGCCCGCTGGCCGCGGACACCTCGCCGATGGTGTGCCGCGCCGACCGGTCCGGCGCGCCGACCGGGTCCCGGAACACCTCGCCGCAGGTGCGCAGTCCGGCCTCGATCGCTGCCAGTACGGTCATGTCGGTTCCCCCGGTGCTGGACGTGCCGGCGCCACCGGCGCCGTGGAGTGCGGTCGGACCAAGCCTGCCACCCCGGCCGGGCGGGCGGCCCGGGCCGCCCGGTTAGAGTCGGCTCCATGGAGAGCTTGCGGAAGATCGAGACCTGGCCGGTGCCGCACGCGGCGGCGGCCGTCGTACGGGGCGCGGACGGCGCGCTGGTGGGTACGCACGGGCCGCAGGAGCACCTGTTCCCGCTGGCGTCGGTGACCAAGCTGCTCACCTCGTACGCCGTGCTGGTCGCGGTCGAGGAGGGCGTCTTCGAGCTGGACGACCCGGCCGGGCCCGAGGGCTCGACCGTCCGGCACCTGCTGGCCCACACCTCGGGCCTGGCCTTCGACGAGCACCGGGTGATGGCCGAGCCCGGCAACCGCCGGCTCTACTCCAACGCCGGCTTCGACGTGCTGGCGCGGACCCTGGAGGAGGCGGCGGGCATCGAGTTCGGCCGGTACGCCGCCGAGGCCGTGTTCCAGCCGCTCGGCATGCACGCCACCCTGATCAACACCGCGCACCGCACCCCGGCCGGGGCCGGCGGCCTGTCGACGGTCGCCGACCTCGCCCGGTTCGCCGCCGAACTGCAGTCGCCCAAGCTGCTCGACCCGGGCACCCTGCGCTCGGCGACCCGCGAGGTGGCCTTCCCGGGCACCGGCGGCGTGCTGCCCGGCTTCGGCCACCGCCGGCCGAACGACTGGGGCCTCGGCTTCGAGATCCGCGACGGCAAGGCCCCGCACTGGACCGGCACCACCAACTCCCCGGCCACCTTCGGGCACTTCGGCCAGTCCGGCACCTTCCTCTGGGTGGACCCGGAGGCCGGGGTGGCCTGCGTCGCGCTCACCGACCTCGACTTCGGCCCGTGGGCCGCCGAGGTCTGGCCGGTGCTGTCCGACGCCGTCCTCGCCGAACTCCGGGGCTGACGGCGGCAGTACGAGGCTGCACGGGGGGGCAACACCAGGCGGTACGGGCAGCACAAGGCAGGACTTGGGCAGTACGGCGGCAGCGGCGCCGTCAGCCGTACGAGACCGGCGAGTGCATCTCCCACAGGAGCAGCTCCGCGCCGGTCCCGCCGGCCGTCGGCGCCGCGAAGGCGTCCCCGGTGATCCGCACGCTGTCCCCGGGCGCCATCGAACGGCCGCCGCCCTGCGGCCCGGGCACCGTCCGGTAGCCGAGCGAGCCCGCCGTCAGGTGCGCGTAGCGGTAGGCGGCGGCCGGCAGCGCCGGCAGCGGCCGCCACGGCCCGGCGGTCACCAGCCACAGGGCGGCGTCCCCGCGCCGCAGCCGCAGCGCCTCCGTGCCGGCGTCCCGCGCCAGCCCGGAGGCGAGCAGCGTCAATCCGTCGGCCGCCCGCTCCACCCCGCGCAGCCCGTACACCGGCGGCGCGTCGAGGACGTCCGGCTGGAGCCACATCTGGACGAAGCGGACCGGGCCGTCCGCGCCGCCGACGTTGCGCTCGGTGTGGCTGACGCCGGAGCCCGCGCCCAGGTGCTGGACCATGCCGGGCCGCACCACCCCGCTGTGCCCGTGCGAGTCCCGGTGGGCCAGTGCGCCTTCCAGTACCCAGGTGAGGATCTCGGTGTCCCGGTGCTTGTGCTCGTCGAACCCGGCGCCGGGGGCGAGCTGTTCCTCGTTGCACGCGAGCAGGGCCCCGAAGTGCGTGTTCCTCGGGTCGTAGTGCCCGGAGAAGGAGAACGCGTGCCGGGTCTCGACGCCCTCGGCAGGGGTCGAGAGGTAACGCTCGGCGGTACGGCGGAGATCGGCCCTGGGACGGGCTGGGGCATCGGTCACGGCCCCACCGTAGTGCCGGCCCCGGCGGGTGTGACCGGCACCACCCCGCCCGTCCGCCGGGGCCTGTGCACGAGCAGTCACTCCGGTGAGGCAGTCTTGTCCCTGTGCCAGCCGCCTCCGCGAACTCCAAGAGCGATCCGACCGCCCCCGACAGAAACGGGAAGGGCCCGACGTCCGGTGCCGGGAGAGACCGGCCCGGGCGGGCGGCACCGCGCCTGACCGCGCAGGAGCGCCGGCTCGCCGCCGACCGCGCCGAGCGCCGGGTCGCGACCCTCAAGCGGCTGGAGAAGTCCTCCGGCAAGCTCGCCTCGGCCGCGATCGCCAGGATGGACGACCAGCTCGGCTGGTACCGGCGGATGCCGCCGGAGCACCGGTCCTGGATCGGCCTGGTCGCCCAGGCCGGTATCGCCGCGTTCACCGAGTGGTACCGCAAGCCGGACGCCCCGCAGGCGATCTCCACCGACGTCTTCGGCACCGCGCCGCGCGAGCTGACCCGGGCGATCACCCTGCGCCAGACCGTCGAGCTGATCCGCACCACCATCGAGGTGATGGAGGAGGCGATCGAGGAGGTGGCCGCCCCCGGCGACGAGGCCGACATGCGGGAGTCGGTGCTGGTCTACGCCCGGGAGATCGCCTTCGCCACCGCCCAGGTGTACGCCCAGGCCGCCGAGGCCCGGGGGGCGTGGGACGCCCGGCTGGAGGCCCTGGTGGTCAACTCGCTGCTCTCCGGCGACGCCGACGAGGGCGTGCTGTCCCGGGCCGCCGCGCTCGGCTGGGGCCAGCCCAGCCAGGTCCGGGTGGTGATGGGCTCCGCCCCGGACGGCGACAGCGAGCTGGTGGTGGAGGCGATCCGCCGGGCCGCCCGGTACGCCAAGCTGCACGTGCTGACCGGGGTGCTGGGCAAGCGCCTGGTGGTCGTGGTGGGCGGCGACAAGGAGCCGGTGCACGCGGCCCGGGCGCTGATCGGCCAGTTCGCGGCCGGTCCGGTGGTGGTCGGCCCGACCGTGCCCGACCTGCTCTCGGCGACCCGCTCGGCGCACGCCGCCGCGGCCGGCCTGCGGGCCTGCGCGGCCTGGCCGGACGCCCCGCGGCCGGTGCTGGCGGACGACCTGCTGCCGGAACGGGCACTCGCGGGCGACCAGGCGGCCCGGCGCCAGCTGGTGGAGGAGATCTACACACCGCTGGACGAGGCCGGTTCGGCACTCCTGGAGACCTTGAGTGTCTACCTGGAGCAGGCCTCCTCACTGGAGGGCGCCGCCCGGATGCTCTTCGTCCACCCCAACACGGTGCGCTACCGGCTCCGACGTGTGACCGACGTCACGGGCTACGCTCCCTCCGACGTGCGTTCGGCCTTCACCCTGCGTATCGCACTGGCGCTGGGGCGGCTCACGGCCACCGGAGAGTCAAGCTGACCACGCTGTAGGGACCTTACAATCCCGGATGCTTTTCTTCGTTACCGTCGCCTACCCGCCCCCGGGCGCCTGGCGAGAGAGGGTTGAACCGTGCTCGTAATCGTCGCCCCTGGACAGGGTGCCCAGACCCCCGGTTTCCTCAGCCCCTGGCTGGAGCTCGACGGCGTCGCCGACCGCCTCCGCGGTTGGTCGGAGGTCGCCGGGCTCGACCTTGTGCGCGCGGGTACCGAGGCGGACGCCGAGGAGATCAAGGACACCGCCGTCGCGCAGCCGCTGCTGGTCGCCGCCGGCCTGGTGACCGCCCGCGCGCTGTTCCCGGACGAGAACGCCGCCCGCGGGCTGGTCGGCGCCGTCGCCGGCCACAGCGTCGGCGAGATCACCGCCGCCGCCGGCGCCGGGGTGCTGAGCGCCCACGACGCCCTCACCTTCGTACGCGAGCGGAGCCTGGCCATGGCCGAGGCCGCCGCGGCCACCGAGACCGGCATGGTCGCCCTGCTCGGCGGCGACGCCGAGGCCGTCGCGGCCAAGCTGGCCGAGCACGGCCTGACCGCGGCCAACAACAACGGCGGCGGCCAGATCGTCGCGGCCGGCACCCTGCCGCAGCTGGACGCGCTGCGCGAGGACCCGCCGGCCGGCGCCCGGCTGGTCGCGCTGAAGGTGGCCGGTGCCTTCCACACCTCCCACATGGCCCCCGGCGTCGAGCGGCTGGCCAAGCTGGCCCCGACCCTGACGGTCGCCGACCCCGAGGTCGCCTACGTCTCGAACCAGGACGGCCAGGTGGTCGCCTCCGGTGCCGAGGTGCTGAGCCGGCTGGTGTCGCAGGTGTCCAACCCGGTCCGCTGGGACCTCTGCATGGAGACCCTCCAGCGGCTGGGCGCGACCGCCGTCATCGAGCTCGCCCCGGCGGGCACCCTCACCGGACTGGTCAAGCGCAACCTCAAGGGTGTGGCGACGCTTGCCCTCAAGACCCCCGCCGACCTGGACAAGGCCCGCGCCCTGGTCGCGGAGCACGGCGGTCAGGAGCAGGAGCAGGCATGAGCAACCCCCCCCAGATCCGCCCCGTCACCGGTGCGCGGTACTCGCGCATCCACGGTGTGGGCGGCTACCGGCCGGTCCGGGTGATCCCGAACGCCGAGGTGCTGACCTGGATCGAGTCCTCGGACGAGTGGATCCGCACGCGCAGCGGGATCGCCGAGCGCCGCTGGGCCGGTCCGGAGGAGTCCGTCGCCGAGATGTCGGTGCAGGCCGCCGGCAAGGCGATCGCCCAGGCCGGGATCGACCCGGCGCGGATCGGCGGCGTGATCGTCGCGACCGTCTCGCACCTCAAGCAGACCCCGGCCGTCGCCACCGAGATCGCCGAGCGGCTCGGCTGCGGCACCGCCCCGGCCTTCGACATCTCGGCCGCGTGTGCCGGCTTCGGCTACGGCCTCGGCCTGGCCGACGGCATGGTGCGCGGCGGCAACGCCGAGTACGTGCTGGTGATCGGCGTGGAGCGGCTCAGCGACCTGACCGACACCTCGGACCGTTCGACCGCGTTCATCTTCGGCGACGGCGCCGGCGCCGCGATCGTCGGCCCGTCCGACACCCCCGGCATCGGTAAGGTCGTCTGGGGTTCGGACGGCTCGCAGAAGGACGTCATCTCGCAGACCGAGTTCTGGGACACCGCCTTCGCCAAGGAGGGCGCCATCAACGGCGCCGGCGAGGAGACCCGGTGGCCGGCGCTGCGGATGGAGGGTCAGACGGTCTTCCGCTGGGCGGTGTGGGAGATGGCGAAGGTGGCCCAGCAGGCGCTGGACGCCGCCGGGATCACCGCCGACCAGCTCGGCGCGTTCATCCCGCACCAGGCCAACATGCGGATCACCGATGCCATGATCAAGGCCCTCAAGCTGCCCGAGTCGGTGCCGGTCGCCCGCGACATCGCGGAGACCGGGAACACCTCGGCGGCCTCCATCCCGCTCGCGATGGAACGCATGCTGGAGAGCGGTGAGGCCCGCAGCGGGGACCTCGCACTGATCATCGGGTTCGGGGCGGGTCTCGTGTACGCCGCGGCGGTCGTTACGCTCCCCTAGGCGTTTTCTGCCCGATCCACCACAAACCTGCGTCCGTCCGCCGGGCGGCCGCATTCAACACCGAAGAGGAGCAGCCAGTATGGCTACCAAGGACGAGGTTCTGGAAGGTCTCGCCGAGATCGTCAACGAGATCGCCGGCATCCCGACCGAGGACGTCGAGCTCGACAAGTCCTTCACCGACGACCTGGACGTCGACTCGCTGTCCATGGTCGAGGTCGTCGTGGCCGCCGAGGAGCGCTTCGACGTCAAGATTCCGGACGACGAGGTCAAGAACCTGAAGACCGTCGGCGACGCGGTGAACTACATCCTCACCAACGCCTGAGCCGTCGACTCCGTCGATGCCTGAGATCGGCCGACTCCCCGGGGTCGGCCGACCCGCCGGCCGGGACGCCCACCGGGCGCCCGGCCGGGCCCACATTCGGCCCGCCGCCGACCCCCCGCACGAACGTGAGAGAAGAAGATCCAGTGACCGTTGAAAACCGTACCGTGGTCGTCACGGGTATCGGCGCCTTCACGCCGCTGGGCGGCGACGCCGCCACCACCTGGGAGAACCTGCTCGCCGGGCGCTCCGGGGTGGCTGTCCTGACCGAGGAGTGGGCCGCCGAGCTGCCCGTCCGGATCGCCGCGCGCACCGCCGTCGAGCCGGGCGAGATCCTCCCCCGTCCGCTGGCCCGCAAGCTGGACCGCTCGGCGCAGTTCGCGCTGATCGCCGCCCGCGAGGCCTGGGCCGACGCCGGTTTCGAGACCCCGGCCACCGACGAGTCCTCCAAGCTGGCCCCGGAGCGCCTGGGCGCCGTGATCGCCTCCGGCATCGGCGGCGTCACCACCCTGCTCGACCAGTACGACGTACTGAAGGAGAAGGGCGCCCGCAAGGTCTCCCCGCACACCGTCCCGATGCTGATGCCCAACTCCCCGGCGGCCAACGTCGGCCTGGAGGTCGGCGCCCGCGCGGGTGTGCACACCCCCGTCTCCGCCTGCGCCTCCGGCGCCGAGGCGATCGGCTACGCGATCGAGATGATCCGCAACGGCCGCGCCGACGTCGTGGTGGCCGGCGGCACCGAGGCGGCGATCCACCCGCTGCCGATCGCCGCTTTCGCCAACATGATGGCGATGTCCAAGAACAACGACGACCCCGAGCGCGCCTCCCGCCCGTACGACAAGGGCCGGGACGGCTTCGTGCTCGGCGAGGGCGCCGGCGTGGTCGTGCTGGAGTCCGTGGAGCACGCCGAGGCCCGCGGTGCCCGCATCTACTGCGAGGCGGTGGGCCAGGGCCTGTCCTCGGACGCCCACCACATCGCCCAGCCCGAGCCGACCGGTGCCGGCGTGGCCCGCGCGCTGGCCGACCTGTTCGAGCGCAACCAGCTCGACAAGGCCGAGATCGTGCACGTCAACGCGCACGCCACCTCGACCCCGCAGGGTGACACCGCCGAGCTGAAGGCGCTCCGCAAGGAGCTGGGCGAGGAGCTCGACCACATCGCCATCTCGGCGACCAAGTCGATGACCGGCCACCTGCTGGGCGGCGCCGGCGGTATCGAGACCGTCGCCACCGTGCAGGCCCTCTACCACCGGCTCGCCCCGCCGACCATCAACGTCGAGGAGCTGGACGACGACGTGGACGCGGACATCGTCCGCGGCGAGGCCCGCCCGCTGCCCGAGGGCCGGATCGCGGCGCTGAACAACTCGTTCGGCTTCGGCGGCCACAACGTGGTGCTGGCCTTCCGCTCCCGCTGACCCGGGGGGTCCGCAGCCGGACCACTTCCGGACGGCACCGGACCCGCACTGGGACCCGCATCCGACGAGGAGGGGGGGGGGGGGGGGGGGGGGGGGGGGGGGCCGCCGCCGGCGCGGCCGCCCCGGGCGGC
>NZ_JAXCLC010000127.1:0-10811 GCF_034043715.1 Kitasatospora purpeofusca
GGGGCTGTGTGGGGGTGGGGGGGGGCCGGCCCCGCCCCCCCCACCAGTCGAGACCTGCGAAGCGCTTCATGGGTTCGAGGGTAGCGGTCGCCGGTACCGGCCCGCCGCCGGTTTTCCGGTTCCGCGCCGCGGCTTCCCGCGGTCCTCCGTGGCCCGTCAGTCCTCGACGACGAGGGCCGGGGTGTCCTGGCGGAGGGTCTCGCCGCGGAAGAACGCGGGCCGGTAGGCGCTGTACCCGAGCATGAGGACCACGCCGAGCAGCAGGATGCCGACGCCGATGACGAACACCGAGCCGATACCGAGGACGGCGCCGCTGCCGTACGCCGGGTCCCAGGCGTCGGTGAGGGTCTGCAGGAGGACTCCGCCGAGCAGGAGGCCGCCGAGCAGGGGGGCGAGGCCCTTGAGGACGAGGTCGCGCAGGCTGTCCCGGAGCGAGTGGCGGAAGTACCAGACGCAGGCGAAGGCGGTCAGCGCGTAGTAGAAGCAGATCATCAGGCCGAGGGCCAGGATGGTGTCCTGGACGACGTTCTCGCTGATCACGCTCATGCCGACGTAGAACACGGCGGTGGCGGCGCCGGCCGCGAGGGTGGCGAAGCCGGGGGTGCGGTGGCGCGGGTGGACGGTGCCGAAGCGGGGCGGCACGGCCCGGTAGGCGCTCATCGCGAGCAGGGTCCGGGCGACCGGGATAAAGGTGGTCTGCAGGCTGGCGGCGGCACTGGCGACGACGGCCAGGAAGAGCAGGATGCTCCACGGCGAGCCGAGGACCGGCCGGGCCAGGGCGGAGAAGACGTTGTCGGCGGTGTCCGGGTTGCCGAGGCCGTTGCCGGTGCTGCCGACGCCGGCGAACATCTGGGCGGCGACGGCGACCAGCAGGTAGGAGCCGACCAGGGTGACCATCGAGATCATCGCGGCGCGGCCCGGGGTCTTGGCGCTGCCGCTGGTCTCCTCGTTCATGGTGAGGCAGGTGTCCCAGCCCCAGTACATGAAGATCGAGAGCGACAGTCCGGCGGTGAAGGCGCTGAACGAGCCCACCTCGAGCGGGTTGAGCCAGGAGGCGGAGAAGCCGGCGGAGTCGGGCAGGTCGCCGGTGGCGGCCTTGCCGATGGCGATGCCGGCGAACAGCAGCAGGACGGCGAGCTGGAGCCCGACCAGGCTGTACTGGAACCACTTGGTGGCCGTCATGCCGCGGTAGCTCATCGCGGTGGCGGCGGCGATCAGTACGACGACGGTGGCCAGATGGACGGCCTTGTTGTCGTTGAGGTCGGCGACGGCTCCGTTGCCCGTCATCTCGCCGAGCATGAGGTAGAGGAAGTCGGTGGCCACCCCGGCGAGGTTGGACAGCACGATGATGGTGGCGACCGTCAGGCCCCAGCCGGCCATCCAGCCGACGCGGGGGCCGAAGGCCTTGACCGTCCAGGTGAAGGACGTGCCGCAGTCCGGGAAGTCCTTGTTCAGTTCCTTGTACGCGAACGCGACGAGCAGCATCGGCAGGAAGCCGGCCAGGAAGACCGCGGGCATCTGGACGCCGACGGCGGTGACCGTCGGTCCCAGGGTGGCGGTCAGGCAGTAGACCGGGGCGACCGTGGAGACGCCCAGGACCACGCTGCTCAGCAGGCCGACGGAGTTGCCCCGTAGGCCCTTGTCCCCCGCTGCCCCCGTCGCCCCCGCCACCCCCGTGCCGGGGGCTCCACCACTGGCACCACTGACCGGGGCACCCTGCGGAGCGGCGGGCGCCTTTGCCCGGCCGCTGCTTCCGTGCTCTGAGAGCTGCTGATCAAACACCTGCGCACCCTAGGTGCGGGTACCGAAGGTTGAGTAGGCCAACCCTTGGTGATCTGAGCCACTCCCTTCGATTCACCCGTACGGAACGGAGTGATACCCGATGATGCATGGGGCGTTAAGGCGTGTACCTTTATTTCAAAGGGTTGTTACCGAATTGATTTGCCCGCTGTGTCAGGCTTTGAGATGTTTTGGCATCAGCCGGGCAGGCTCGGCCGGTACGGCGTGGGACTCTTCGGGGATGTCGGATAGGTTTGCCTTACCTAACCGATATTCCGCCCCCGAAGGAGCGCCGCGTGTCCCCCACTCCCGGCCACCCGACCACCCCCCGCCCCGGCCGACGGACCCTGCTCACCGCGGCGCTCACCGGCGGTGCCGTCCTCGGCCTCGGCGGCCTCCTCACCGCCTGCGGCAGCTCGGGCGGCTCCGGCGGGTCGACCGGCTCCAGCGGCTCCGGCGGCGGCGCGGCGAAGCCCTCCGGCGGCTCCTCGCCGGACCAGAAGTCCGTCAAGCAGGGCGGCGACGACTACGCCACCGTGATCGAGACGATGAAGGGCTACGGCACCGACGCCGCGCCCGGCGTCTACCCCCGGACGATCAGGCACGCCCTGGGAGAGACCGTCCTCCCGGCGAAGCCGACCCGGGTCGTCGTCCTCGACACCGGCGAACTCGACAACGTCGTCTCGCTGGGCATCCAGCCGGTCGGCGTGGTCCACACCGACGGCTCCAAGGTCATGCCGTCCTACCTCAAGGACAGGGCCGGCAGCCCTACCGCCGTCGGCACCGTCAACAGCCTCAACCTGGAGGCCATCGCCGCGCTCAAGCCCGACCTGATCCTCGGCAGCCGGCTGCGCGCCCAGGACCAGTACCAGCAGCTCTCGAAGATCGCGCCCACCGTCTTCTCGCTGCGCCCCGGCTACCCGTGGAAGCAGAACTTCCTGCTCAACGCGAGCCCGTTCGGCCTGGAGGCGGAGGCCAGGGCCCAGCTGGACGCCTACCAGGCGGCCGCGGCGGCGATCGGCGCCGCGCTCGGCGACAAGCGGCCCACGATCACGCCGCTGCGCTTCATGCCCGGCAAGACCCGGCTGTACGCGGAGCTGTCCTTCATCGGCACCGTCCTCACCGACGTCCGGCTGCCGCAGCCCGCGATCGAGCAGGTCAAGGAGCTCGCGGTGGAGATCGGCCCCGAGCAGATCGACAAGGCGGACGCCGACTGGATCTTCTACGGGGTCTACGGCACACCCAGCTCCACCAACCAGGACGCGGTGCTCGGCGGGGCGCTCTGGAAGACCCTGGGCGCGGTCAAGTCCGGGCAGGCGCGGCCGGTCCCGGACGAGACCTGGTTCCTCGGGCTCGGCGTGGCCGCCGCCAACGTCGTCCTGTCCGACCTGAAGGGCTTCGTGGCGCCCGGCGCCTGACCGGCACCCTCCGGGGGGGGGGAGGGCCGGGTGCGGGGCGCCGGGGAGCGGGGAGCCGGGGGCCGGACGAGCCGGGCGGGCGGGTACGGGAACCGCGAGGCCCGATGGGACGTCAGGCTGTTGAGCAGGTGGGACCGGTGGTACGGGGGGGACTCGTGGGGCATGACGGTTTGGTGGGGCGCAGGGGGCGGAAACGCGCTTGGAGCACGTCGCCCGGTGCGGCAGGATCGACGGGACCGTACCCCGAAGGGCCCGTACCAATGACCACGCTCGACCGGACCGCCGCCGACCCGACGCCGGCCGCCCCACCCGTTCCCTCGGCGCCCGACGCCGCCGCCCCGGTGGACGGGGTGACCCGCTGCTCGATCACGGCGGCGGGCACCGACCGCCGGACGGGCGGCACGGCCGGCGTCCTGCTGGGCGGCTCCGTGCCGCGACCGCGCGACGGGGACGCCGACGGCGGGTCCGAAGCGTCCGACTCCTCCCTCGCTGCCGAGGAGGCCGAGCCGGGCCGGTCGGGCAGGACGGGCGAGACTGGCGGGTCGTCTCCGGCCGGCCAGGAGCGGACGGTCCCGGTCCTGCGGGCGGCCCGCGAGGAGCCGCGCACCACCGTCAGCCGGCGGCCCTCGCCGTCGCGCCGACTGCGCCTGCTGCATCCGCGGACGGCGGCCTCCGCCGCCAGGTCCGACGGCCCGCGCACCGGCCCGGCGCCGGCCACCGGCGCGCCGGTCGTCCCCGGACCGCGCACCGACGACGACCGGGGCGCCACCCGGCCGGGGGCGGCTACCGCCGAACCCCCGCTGGGCGTGCTGATCGGCGGCACCCCTCACCTGCCGGACGCCGGCGGGCGCCCGGGGTGGCCGGGCCGCCCTGAGGAACGGCCCGCCGTCCGGGCGGCCGCCGAGCTGCTCCGGCTCGGCCGGGGGACCTGTCTGGTCGTGCTGCCGGTCTGGCGGCCCGCGATCGCGGTCTCGGTACCGACCGAGCAACTGCTGAGCGCCACCGGCCTCGCCTACGAACAGCTCGCGGAGGCGCGGCTCTCGGTCGTGATCAACCCTGACGCCCTGCACGACCGGGAACTGGAGCTCCGGGACTGGCAGGTCGGACCGCCCGGGCGACCGGGCCGACGCGGCCGGCGTCGCCCGCTCTAGGCGGTCGGGGGCGAGCCCGCGTTCGAAGGCGGCAGGGGGCGCCGCTCCGGAACGGACGGGCCGGACCGGGCTGCCGCTCAGGAGCGGACGGGCCCGCTGTTCGGGATGTAGCCGAGATCGACGGGCCGGGGTTCGCGCCGCTCGCCGAGCCAGCCCTCCCGTACCTCCGCCAGCAGCTCCGGCAGCCGGGGCGGCCAGAGAGCGTCCGCGTTCTCGTCCGCGAGGTCCGCCGGGGTCCACCAGCGCCAGTCGAGGATCCGGTCGGCGGCGTGCACCGCGCTGACGTCCCCGACCGGGCCCCGGTGCGGACCGTCGGTGAGGTAGATGTGCTCGTGCTGGCGGACCGGCGTGCCGTGCCAGGTGAAGTCGTGTTCCCAGGTGCAGAGCAGCGGGCCGGGTTCGAGGTCCGACCAGCCGGTCTCCTCCCAGAGTTCGCGGCGTGCCCCCGCCCACGGCGTCTCGTCGGCCTCGATGCCGCCGCCCGGCATGGTCCAGTGCACGCCGACCTCGCTGTTGTCCGAACGCAGGAGGAAGACGGAGCCGTGCTCGTCCAGGACGACCGTCCTGGCGGCCCGGCGTGGGGTCCTTCGCGCGTTTCGCCACAGGTTTCGCATCGGGTCACTCTGCCAGCGGTGCGCTCCGGCCGTCGAGCGGATTCCACCGCCCTCCGGCCGCTGGCCGTGACGGCTCGACCTGGGCGTTCACGGCCTGTGGCATCGGGGTTTTGACGGCTCGACGGCCTGTCCGGGCCCGTACCCTGACGCCCATGCCCGCACCCGCGTTCCTCCTCCCCTCCCATCCCCTGGACCCGCGCCGGATCGACCCCCAGTTCATCCGGGAGGCCCGGCTGCTGCGGGACCTGGGCGGCGAGCACCACCTCGTCGACCACGACGCGCTGCTCGCCGGTGACGCCCGGGCGGCCGTCGACCGGGTCCCCGCGGGTCGCGGACCGTTCTGGTACCGGGGGTGGATGCTCCCCTCGGACCGCTACGCGGCCTTCGCCGCCGCCCTGGCCGAGCGCGGCGGGCACCTGCTGACCAGCCCGCCGGCGTATGCGTCGGCGCATGAACTGCCGGGCTGGTACGGGGTGTTCGAGGGGGCGACGCCGCAGAGCGTCTGGCTGCCGCTGGCGGGGGCCGGCAGCGGCAGCGGTGCCGGGAGCAGTACCGGAAGTAGTGATGGGGGCGATGCCGGGAGCGGGGCTGGGGACGGGGCCGGGATCGCGCCGCCCGGTCCGGAGCGGTTGGCGGCGGCCGTCGCCGGCCTCGGCGGACGGGGACCGGCGATCGTCAAGGACTACGTGAAGTCCCGCAAGGACGAGTGGGGCGAGGCCTGCTTCATCCCGGAGCTGGCGGACCTTCCGGCCGTGGCCCGGGTGGTCGCCCGGTTCGTGGAACGGCAGGGCGCCTACCTGGCCGGGGGCGTGGTGCTGCGGCGGTTCGAGGAGTTCACCCGGGTGGTGTGGGACGCCGACGACCCGCCGTCCGGCGGTTCCGGGCGGGACCGGGCTCAGGACCCCCGGCTGCCGGACGACGGACGGGGCGGGCGGCGGCGGGCGATGGAGTCCCGGGTGTGGTGGCTGGACGGCGAGCCGGTGCTGGTCGGACCGCACCCGGACCTGCCCGGCTGCCCGTCCGCCCCCGACCTGTCCGGGGTGCGGCCGCCGGTGCGGACGCTCGGCTGCCGGTTCGTCACCACCGACCTGGCCGAGCGGGCGGACGGTTCCGGCTGGCGGGTGGTCGAGGTCGGTGACGGGCAGGTGAGCGAACTGCCGCGGGGAATCGATCCTTCGAGGCTGCTGATCGCGCTGCTCGCGGCCTGAGGGAAGCGGCCTGAACAAATGGGCGCCCGGCCGGGGGTGCCGGAGTACGCGGCCGGGCCGCGAGATGGGCTGGGTGATCGGGCGTCGGGGCCTGGCTGTGCGATCGGGGCGGCGCGGGCTGTCGTGAGGGCCCGCGCCGCCCCTGTCGCTCACGCCCCGGCGATCACGTCCGGGACAGCGGCGGACACCGGGCCGGACCGGTGGTGTCCCTCCGCCACGAACGCCTGCCAGAGCCGGGTGTACGCCCCGCCCCGGGCCAGCAGTTCCTTGTGCGTGCCGTCCTCGACCACCCGGCCGTGGTCCAGCACGACCACCCGGTCCGCGCGCTCGGCGGTGGTCAGCCGGTGCGCGATGACCAGGGTGGTGCGTCCGCCGCTGAGCCGGTCCGCGGCGTGGTTGACCGCCGCCTCGGTGGCCAGGTCGAGCGCCGCGGTGGCCTCGTCGAGCAGCAGGACGTCCGGATCGACCAGCTCGGCCCGGGCCAGCGCGATCAGCTGGCGCTGGCCCGCCGAGAGGTTCCGCCCCCGGCCGGTGACCTCGTGCTCATAGCCGCCGGACAGCCGGAGGATCATGTCGTGCGCGCCGACGGCGCGGGCCGCCGCCTCCACCTCGGCCGGCGAGGCGCCCGGCCGGCCGTACGCGATCGCCTCGCGCACCGTCCCGGCGAACAGGTAGGCCTCCTGCGGCACCACCCCGAGCCGGTGCCGGTACTGGGCGAGGTCGTAGCGGGTCAGGTCGACGCCGTCGACCCGGACGGTGCCGGACGTCGCGTCGTAGAACCGGGCGACCAGCTTGACCAGGGTCGACTTGCCGGCCCCCGTCTCGCCGACCAGCGCCACCGTCTGCCCGGCCGGGATCCGCAGGCTGATGTCGGTGAGGACGTCCGGGGCGCCGTCCGCGCCGCCGTTGTAGGCGAAGCCGACGCGGTCGAACTCGATCTCGCCGCGGAGCCCGGCCGGGACGGGCACCGGGTCGGCCGCCTGCGCGGTGCTGGTCGGGGTGCGCAGGAGTTCGCGGATCCGGCCGAGGCCGACCGCCGCCTGCTGGTAGCCGTCGAACACCTGGGACAGCTGGTTGACCGGCGCGAAGAACAGGTCGATGTAGAGCAGGTAGGCGACCAGCGCGCCGACGGTGAGCGTCCCGGCGTCCACCCGCGACGCGCCCATGATCAGCACCAGCGCGGCGGCCACGCTGGAGAGGAACTGGACGAACGGGAAGTACAGCGAGATGTAGAGCTGCGCCCGGACCCGGGCGTCCCGGTAGGCGATGCCCCGGGCGACGAAGCGGTCGGTGTTGGCGTCCAGCCGGCGGAACGCCTGGACGATCCGCATACCGGCCACGTTCTCCTGGAGGTCCGCGTTGACCGTGCTGATGAGGTCCCGGGAGATCTCGTACTGGGCCTTGGACTTCCGGCGGAACACCAGGGTCGCGACCGCCAGCAGCGGCAGCACCGCGAAGACCGCCAGGGCGAGTCCGGCGTCGATCACCAGCAGGGCGGCGAAGATGCCGAGGAAGGTCAGCAGGCTGACCACCGCCGTGACCACGCCGGTCTGCAGGAAGGAGGTGAGCGAGTCCAGGTCGGTGGTCATCCGGGTCATGATCCGGCCGGAGAGTTCGCGCTCGTAGTAGTCGAGGCCGAGCCGGTTGAGGTGGGCGAAGATCTTGAGCCGGAGTGTGTAGAGCACCCGCTCGCCGGTCCGGCCGCTGACCCGGTTCTCGGCGCCCTGCACCAGCCAGTCCAGCAGGACGATCACCAGGGCGGCGAGCGAGGCGACGGCGACGCCGGTCATGACGCCCTTGCTGACGCCGTCGTCGATGCCGTGCCGGATCAGGATCGGCAGGACCAGACCGGCGCCCGCGTCCAGGGCGACCAGCAGCAGCGCCAGGGCGAGCGGTACCCGGAAGGGGCGCAGCAGGCGGCGGAGGCTGAAATCGGGATCTCCCCGCTCGGCCTCGGCCCGGGGGATCTCCGGGTGGTCGGTGGCCGGCGGGAGGGCGGCGACCCGGGCGAGCAGTTCGGGCGCGGCGGTGCGGGCGGCCTTGGCCAGGGCCGGGGTGGGCATGGCGGGGGTGGGGGCGGCCGCGGCGTCGGCCTCGGCGTTGGCGTCAGCGGTGGCGGTGGCGGTGGCGCCCGTGTCCTGGGTGGCCTGGGTGGCCTGGGTGGCCTGGGGAACGGTGGGCTGTGCGGCGGTGGGTGCGGGCGGCCCGGCCGCTTCGGGTGCCGCCGAGGGTGCGGCGGGGGTGGCCCGGTCCGCCTCGGGGTCGGTGATCAGCGCCCGGTAGCGGGGACATCGGGCGTCGAGTTCCTCGTGCGTGCCGATGTCGAGCAGGCGGCCGTGGTCCAGGACGGCGATCCGGTCGGCCAGCTGGAGGGTGGAGCGGCGGTGGGCGATCAGCAGGGTGGTGCGGCCGGCCATCACCGAGCGCAGCGCGTCGTGGATCTCGGCCTCGATCTGCGGGTCCACGGCCGAGGTGGCGTCGTCGAGCAGCAGGATCCGGGGGTCGGTGAGGATCGCCCGGGCCAGGGCGATGCGCTGGCGCTGGCCGCCGGACAGGGTGAGGCCCTGCTCGCCGACCTTGGTCGCGTAGCCGTCGGGCAGCGCCCGGACGAACTCGTCGGCCTGGGCGGCGCGGGCGGCCGCGACGATCTGCTCATCGGTGGCATCCGGGCGACCGTAGGCGATGTTGGTGCGAACGGTCTCGGAGAAGAGGAAGCTCTCCTCGGGCACGATGCCGACGGCCGACCGGACCGAGTCGAGGGTCAGGTCGCGCAGGTCGTGGCCGTAGAGGCGCACGGCACCGTCCGCCGGGTCGTAGAACCGGGGCACCAGCTGCGCGACGGTGGACTTGCCCGAACCGGAGGAGCCGACCAGGGCGAGGGTCTCGCCGGGGGCGAGGCGGAGGCTGAGGCCGTGCAGGACCGGGGCCGGGTGCTCGGGGTCGTAACGGAACTCGACCCGGTCGAACTCCAGCGCGACCTCGGTGGTGAGCGGTCCGGCCACGCGCGGGCCGGCGGGCGGGGCGGTGTCCGGGCCGGCGGGCGGGGTGGCGGCCGGGCCCGCGTCGGGTGCGGCGGTGCCGGTGTCGGGTGCGGCGCTGCCGGCGGGCTCCCGGGCCAGGTCGAGGACGACCGCGTCCGGGCGTTCCCGGACCAGCGGCCGCTCGTCGATCAGCTGGAGCACGCGCTCTACACCGGCCCGGGCCTGCTGGCCGACCGTGATGACCATGGTCAGCATCCGGACCGGGCCGGTCATCTGCGCGACGTAGGTGGAGAAGGCGACGAAGGTGCCGAGCGAGACCCGCCCGTCGACCGCCAGCCAGCCGCCGAAGGCCAGCACCGCCACCTGGGCGAGCGCCGGAACGGCCTGCATGGCGGGGTTGTAGCGGCTGTTCAGCCGGATCGAGCGCAGCCGGGACGCGAAGAGGCGGCGCGAGGCCGTCTCCAGCTTGTCCAGCTCCTGCCCCTCCTGGCCGAAGCCCTTGACCACCCGCACGCCGCCGATCGCCTCGTCCACCACCCCGGCGACGGCCGCGGCCTCCTGCTGGGCGGCCCAGGTGGAGGGGAACAGCCGCTTGCGGCTGAGCGTCGAGACCCACCACAGCACCGGGGCCATCACCAGCGCGACCAGGGTGAGCGGGGGCGAGAGCCAGAGCATCACACCGAGCGACATGACGAACATGAGCAGGAAGCCGGTCATCATGGGCAGCATCGAGAGCAGCCCGTTGACCAGTTGGAGGTCGGAGGTCGCGCGGCCGACCACCTGTCCGGTGTCGAGCCGGTCCTGACGGTGGCCGTCGAGTCTGCCGAGCGAGCGGAAGAGGTCCGCGCGCAGGTCGTGCTGGACGTCGACGGCCAGCTGCCCGCCGTAGTAGCGGCGGACCTGGGTGCAGCCGAACACGACGGCGGCGGCCAGCAGCAGGACGACGGCCCACGGGGCGAGCGGCCGGGAGTGCGCGGTGATGACGTCGTCGATGATCAGCTTGGTGACCAGGGGCACCAGGGAGGTGACGGCCATGCCGAGCAGCGAGGCGCCGAAGGCGAGCAGCACGCTGCGCCGGGAGCGCCAGCAGTAGCCGAGCAGCCGTCGGAGCCAGCCCGCGCCCTCGGGGTCGCCGGCGCCGGTCGGCGTGCCGGAGCCGTCGGGGGCGGTCGTGGACGGTCCGGGCTTCCGGCCCGCCCGGGCACGCCCGCCCCCGGGCTTGTCCGGCGAGCTGCCCGCGTCGCTCTTGGCGCCGTCCGCGCCCGGGGTACCGGTTCGGGTGCCGCTCGGGGAAAGCTCCACCGTAGATCCGTGAGTCTCAGGCATATTTAGGGATGCTAACCATTCCGACGGGTGACCGCCATGGATTTTCAGGCCAGGACGCGCCGGGGGTCCCGGCCCGACGGAGGGGCCAACAGCCTGCGGCCTGCGGTGATTCCCGGCGGGCCGGACCGGCGCTCGCTACCAGGGTCGCCGACGGGGCGGGAGCCGCCCACCGTCCACCGACGCAGGGGGCGCACCTCCGTTGGTCCTAGGTCGGGCGCCCGACCCGGCGGGGGGGGGGGGGGGGGGGGCCCCGCCCCCCCCCCCCCCCCCCCCCCCCCCCCCCCCCCCCCCCCCCCCCCCCCCCCCCCCGAGGCCCTGGACGCCTTCGGCCCGC
>NZ_JAXCLC010000128.1:0-10773 GCF_034043715.1 Kitasatospora purpeofusca
CCCCCCCCCCCCCCGGGGGGGGGGGGGGGCCGCGTCCAGCGCCGGGACCGCCGCTACAGCAGCCCGCCGTTGGGCACGTACGGCGCCGGCGGGCGCATCCCGCGCAGCCCCAGGTACCCCCGGGTCGCCACGGACAGGCCCAGTTCGAGGCCGACGTCCAGCGCCCACTCCTGCTCGGCGGTCAGCGCCTCCACCCGCGCCTCCACCCCCTCCGGCACCCGGGCCAGCGCCTCGCGCAGCAGCCGGGTGGCGATCCGCTTCGAGGTGGCGGCCAGCAGCCGCACCTCGCCGCCCTCCCGGTAGCAGTAGCCGCTGCCGGCCAGGGTGTCCGCGACCAGCAACTCCTCGCAGTGCGCGAGCAGCAGTTCGTGGTCCGGGCCGTGCGCGGCGCCGCGCAGCCGCCGGTCCACCGAGTCCAGCAGGTGCCGGTGGGTGGCGTTCCCGGGGTGCACCGGGAGGTCCCCCGGGTCGACCAGCCCGGACCGGTCCACCCGCCCGGTCAGCTGCATCGCCGGGTGCAGCGTGAACCCGGCCAGCCGGTACCGCCGCACCGCCGCCGGCGAGGGCGAGGCGCACAGCATCCCGCGCAGACAGCCGTGCCCGTGGGCCAGGGCCCGCTCCAGCAGCAGCCGACCCACTCCCTTGCCCTGGGCCTGCGGCAGCACCACGAGCAGCGCCAGCATCCAGACGCCCTCGCGGCGCAGCGCCAGCGCCGCGCCGACCGGCTCGCCGTCCAGCTCGGCCAGCCAGCAGCCCTCCGGATCGGTGCGCGCCAGGTGTCTGGTGCGGGCCAGCTGGAACACGGACGGCGGGGGCGGCCCGGTGACCGGCGGGGCGTCGGGCAGCGAGGCGAACGCGGCGGCGGAGAGGTGCCGGACCACTTCCGCATCGGTGGCGGAGTCCTGGATCGGGCGCAGCAGCATGCCCTCCATCCTGACCGCCGGGCCCGCGCCGCGGGGCCGATTCGCCCGGACCGGTCCTAGCGGGATGCGGCCGGGGTCCGCCGGTGTGCGAGCATGGAAGGCGTATGGGGAACGGGTGCACGCCCGGCCCACGGAACACCGCCGCCGTGAATCCACCGAAAACACTCCGTCGTCCGGGAAATGAATCCGGACGGCAGTCGGTTGGTACTGGCGGCAGACCGTCGTCAAGACCGGGAGAACGCAGATGACCGTCCAGGACGAGACCACCGTCGAGAGTGGCATCCTCCTCACCGATGCCGCCGCGGCCAAGGTCAAGGGCCTGCTGGAGCAGGAAGGCCGGGACGACCTGGCGCTGCGCGTCGCCGTCCAGCCCGGCGGCTGCTCGGGCCTGCGCTACCAGCTGTTCTTCGACGAGCGCTCGCTCGACGGTGACGTGCTGAAGGACTTCGACGGTGTGAAGGTCGTCACCGACCGGATGAGCGCCCCTTACCTGGGCGGCGCCACCGTCGACTTCGTCGACACCATCGAGAAGCAGGGCTTCACGATCGACAACCCGAACGCCACCGGCTCCTGCGCCTGCGGCGACTCGTTCAACTAGTCGGTCCGGCTTCAACCAGCCGGTCCGACACGAAGGCGGCCCCCGGATCCCGGGAGCCGCCTTCGTCGTGTCCGCGCGGGGTCCGCGCCGGGGTCACGGGTTGCCGGGGATGTCCGGGACCACCGGATCCGGGCCGATCTTGGCGTCCGCCTCCAGCGGCACCTCCTGCCCGGTGCTCAGATCGGTCACCGCCCGGCCCTGGAGCGGCTGCTTCAGGTCGGCCGTCACGGTCTGCCGCTTGGCGAGGTCGGCGCAGGCCTGTCCGGCCGGGACCGGCGCCGCCGTGGTCACCCGGACGTCCACCCGGCCCGGCTTGGACTCGTCCGCCTTGAGCGCGTACCGCTGGCAGATCCCGCCGTAGAACCAGACCGTCAGCTTGTTGCCGTCCACCCGGTAGGTGATCGCCGGGTGCACCGGCGAGCCGCTCCCGGAGCCGTTCGGCGGCGGCTCGCCCACCGCGATGCCGTTGCCGTCCGGGGGCGTGGGCGCCGGGGTCGGCTTCGACGGCGGGGCCGGCGGCTTGGTGGCCTGGGCGGGACTGTCCGGGGCCGGGCTGGCCGGCCGCGGGTCCGGGGTGGTGGCCGTCGGGTCGACCGGCGGCGTGGTCACCGGCGCGGGCGGGGCCGGGGTCGTGGCCGGGGCGGCCGGGTCCGCGCTGCCGGTGGCCGCGCCCGGCGAGGCGGAAGCGCTCGCCGAGGCCCGCTCCCCGCCGGAGGCCGCCGTGTCCGAAGCCGCCTTGGTCCCGCCGTCGCAGCCGGCCAGGACGGCCACCGCCGCCAGGGCGAGGCCGGCCAGCGCGGTCGCGCGGGCCCGCCCGGAACGTCTGGGCATGCTCTCCAGATCCATCTGCACTTCCTCCCGAGGGTTCAGCGGTACGCCTTGGCGGCCCGCGGGGATGTGACGTGGCCCGGACGATTCCGGTTCCCCGCCCGTCCCGGCCGTACCCCGGGACCCTCGGGAGCCCCGCTCAGGGCCCGTACTCGGGCATCGACGCGACCACGCGCCGGGCGCGGGAGGGGACGCGGAAGCCGGAGCCGACCGGCGCGCTGTCCTGCGGACCGGTCGCCAGCAGCGGCCAGAACCGCCGCAGCCGGTGCGAGGAGTCCACCAGCGCGTCCAGCGACTCCCCGTCGGCGTCGCCGGGCAGGGCGGGCGGAACCCGCAGCGGGTGGTGACTGGGCAACATCGGCCATCAACTCCGATCCACCTGCCGTGGCAGCGCCGCCACGGTCCGGTCGGGGCGCGGGAGGAGCCCCTGACTGCGACCCTAGGCCGGGCGTCCGGCAGCCACCAGAGCTACCACGGGGTAGTACACCTTCGGGGGTGGCGGGTGACAGCGGACGGCCGGGAACGCACCCGGCCGTCTTGCTGGGGCCCGGGGCCCGCCGGGTACCGTGGGTGGGTTACACCCCTGCTGTTCCATGGCCCCGCTGCCATCCTGAGGAGACCCCGTGCGTATCGCCGTCGCCGGTTCGATCGCGACCGACCACCTGATGACCTTCCCCGGCCGGTTCGCCGACCAGCTGGTCGCCGAGCAGCTGCACAACGTGTCGCTGTCCTTCCTGGTCGACACCCTCGACATCCGCCGCGGCGGCGTCGCGCCGAACATCGCCTTCGGCATGGGCGTACTCGGCCTGCGCCCGGTCCTGGTCGGCGCGGCCGGCGCGGACTTCGCGGAGTACCGCAGCTGGCTGGAGCGCAACAACGTGGACTGCCGGTCCGTCCACATCTCCGAGACCCGGCACACCGCGCGCTTCATGTGCACCACGGACGAGGACCACAACCAGATCGCCTCGTTCTACACCGGTGCCATGGCCGAGGCCCGCAGCATCGAGCTCAAGCCGATCGCCGACCGCGTCGGCGGCCTCGACCTGGTGCTGATCGGCGCCGACGACCCGCAGGCGATGGTCCGCCACACCCAGGAGTGCCGCACCCGCGGCTACGCCTTCGCCGCGGACCCCTCGCAGCAGCTGGCCCGCCTCGACGGCCACGACATCCGCCAGATCGTCGACGGCGCCGCGTACCTCTTCACCAACGAGTACGAGGCCGCGCTGATCGAGTCCAAGACCGGCTGGGACGCGGAGGAGATCCTCACCCGGGTCGGCACCCGGATCACCACCCTCGGCAGCAAGGGCGTCCGGATCGAGCGCAAGGGCGAGTCCCCGATCCTGGTCGGCTGCGCCCCCGAGGCCGCCAAGGCCGACCCGACCGGTGTCGGCGACGCCTTCCGGGCCGGCTTCCTGGCCGGCCTCTCCTGGGAGCTCGAGCTGGAGCGCGCCGCCCAGCTCGGCTGCATGCTGGCCACCCTGGTGATCGAGACCGTCGGCACCCAGGAGTACGAGCTGCGCCCGCACGACTTCCTGCAGCGCTTCGTCGCGGCCTACGGCGAGGAGGCCGGCGCCGACGTCCGGGCGCACCTGGTCAACTGACCCGCCGCACCAGGTAGGCCGAGCCCCGGTCGCCGCCGTACTCGGCGGCCGGGGCCTCGCCCAGGTACTCCTGGTCGCGCATCCCGCACCAGGCCGGCACGTCCAGCCGGGCCGCCTCGTCGTCGGCCAGCACCACGACCGTCCCGCCCACCGGGACCTCGCCGATCCGCTTCGCCAGCTCGATCACCGGCAGCGGGCACCGCTTGCCCAGCGCGTCCAGGACCAGCGGGCCGTCGTCGGGCTCCCCGGCCGCGGCGGGCGCGGGCAGGTCCAGCCCCAGCGGGGCGCGGACACCGGCCACCAGCTCCGGCAGCACGGTCAGGAAGCGGTCGACGTCCGCCCCGGTGGTGCCGAACGGCAGTGAGATCCGGACGTTCCCCTCGGTGAGCACGCCCATCGCGGCCAGCACATGGCTCGGCGTCAGCGTGGACGAGGTGCAGGAGGAGCCGGAGGAGACCGCGAACCCGGCCCGGTCCAGCTCGCCCAGCAGGACCTCGCCGTCCACGTACAGACAGGAGAAGGTGACGATGTGCGGCAGCCGCCGCACCGGGTCGCCGACCACCTCCACCTCGGGGACCAGCCGCGGCACCCGGGCCCGGATCCGCTCGACCAGCTCGTGCAGCCGGGCGTTCTCCTGCTCCGCCTCGGCCCGTACCGCGCGCAGTGAGGCCGCGGCCGCGACGATCGCCGGCACGTTGACGAAGCCCGGCACCCGGCCCGCCTCCCGCTCGTCGGCGGGCAGCGGCGAGACGTAGCGGACGCCCTTGCGCACCGCGAGCACCCCGACCCCGGCCGGTCCGCCCCACTTGTGCGCGCTGGCGGTGAGCAGCGACCAGCCGGTCGGCAGGTCCACCCGTCCGGCGCTCTGCGCGGCGTCCACCAGCAGCGGCACCTCGCCGCGGAGCGCGGCCACCTCGGCGACCGGCTGCACCGTGCCCACCTCGTGGTTGGCGGACTGCAGCACGGCGAGCGCGGTGTCCGGCCGCAGCGCGGCGGCGAAGACCTCAGGGTCCACCCGGCCGTGCCGGTCCACCGGTACCGAGGTGACCTCGCCGCCCTCGGCGAGGTGCCGTTCGGCGCTGTGCAGGACGCTGGAGTGCTCGACGGCCGAGTGCGCCAGGTGCCCGCCGCGCCGCCGGTTGCCGCGCAGCGCGCCCAGCACCCCGAGGTGGACGGCCTGGGTCCCGCCGGAGGTGAAGGCGATCTCGTCGGCCCGGCAGCCGACCACCTCGGCCACGGTCTCCCGGGCGGCGTCCAGCAGCATTCTGGCCTGGCGTCCGGAGCGGTAGAGCCGGGCCGGGTCGGCCCAGCCCTCGTCCAGGGCGGCGGTCAGCGCCTGCCGCGCGACGGGGTGGAGCGGTGCGGTGGAAGCCACATCGAAGTACACGGTCACATTTAACGACACCGCCGGGCGTGTCCGACGCTCCGGCGGCGGCTCACCCCCCGTCAGTCGATCATCCCGAATGTCCGGATAGTCCGCTCCCGACGGGGCGTCACCACGTTGTCCGAGGTCATCCCTCGATCGGGCGTACGGACCCCTAATGCCTAGGATGACCTGCGACGCAGCCCCTGCCGGGCCTGATCGGGTGTTCGGGCGGCGCGTTACTGGGACCTGCCCGTCAGCAGCGCATAAGGCTGGAGTAGGGTTTGGCCCGCATAAGCATTCAAACCGTGCCCGTGGTCGGGTCGCCGGGGAGGGAAAGCCTCCCCGGGGCGACGCGAAGGCGGGCGAGACTTCGGGAAGGCGCTACGTGAGTCCCAACGGCTCCGACCGCTCGCCGCGGCGCACGATGCGGCGGAAGCTGCCTCAGGCGCTGGCACTGGGCCTCGTCATCGCGACCGCCACCGGCTGCTCGGCCAACGACCTCCCCAGGCTTGGCCTCCCGAGTCCTGTCACCAAGGAAGGGCCGATGGTCCTCCACATGTGGCAGGGCTCCTGGATCGCGGCGCTGGTGGTCGGCGTACTGATGTGGGGTCTGATCATCTGGAGCGTGATCTTCCACCGGCGCAGCCGCACCGGTGTGCAGGTCCCCCCGCAGACCCGGTACAACGTGCCCATCGAGGCGCTCTACACCGCGGTCCCGATCATCATCGTGTCGGTCCTCTTCTACTTCGTCGCCCGCGACGAGTCGAAGCTGATCGCCGTCTCCGAGAAGCCGCAGCACACCGTCAACGTGGTGGGCTTCCAGTGGAGCTGGGCGTTCAACTACGAGAACACCGAGAACCCGGACCCGGCCAACCAGCAGGCCGCGTACGAGGTGGGCACCCCCAACCAGGCGCCCACCCTGTACCTGCCGGTGAACGAGACGGTGCAGTTCCGCCTCACCTCGCGTGACGTGATCCACGACTTCTGGCCCATCAACTTCATGATGAAGATGGACGTCGTGCCGGGCGTGGTCAACAAGTTCGAGGTCACGCCGACCGTCAAGGGTGAGTACCGGGGCAAGTGCGCCGAGCTGTGCGGTGTCGACCACTCGCGCATGCTGTTCAACGTGAAGGTCGTCGACCGCGCCGAGTACGACCAGCACTTGAAGGACCTGCGGGCCAAGGGTCAGACCGGCGCGGTGCCCTCCGGCATCACGACCATGGGAAGTGAAGAGAAGTGACCATCCTCAACGAGCCCGCCGCGGCCGGCGGGGGCGCCGGGGCCGTCACGGTCGGGGCGCAGCGGACCCGGAAGCCGGGTTCCACCATCATCAAGTGGCTGACCACCACCGACCACAAGACGATCGGCACGCTGTACCTCGGCACGTCGTTCGCCTTCTTCCTGATCGGCGGCATCCTCGCCCTGGTCATGCGCGCCGAGCTGGCTCGTCCCGGGACCCAGATCCTGTCGAACGAGCAGTTCAACCAGGCGTTCACGATGCATGGCACGGTCATGCTGCTGATGTTCGCGACGCCGCTCTTCGCCGGCTTCGCGAACTGGATCATGCCGCTGCAGATCGGCGCGCCGGACGTCGCGTTCCCGCGGCTGAACATGTTCGCCTACTGGCTGTACCTGTTCGGCTCGCTGATCGCCGTGGCCGGCTTCCTCACCCCGCAGGGCGCCGCCGACTTCGGCTGGTTCGCCTACGCGCCGCTCTCGGACGCGGTTCGCTCGCCGGGCATCGGCGCGGACATGTGGATCATGGGTCTGGCCTTCTCCGGCTTCGGCACGATCCTCGGTGCGGTCAACTTCATCACCACGATCATCTGCATGCGCGCGCCCGGCATGACGATGTTCCGGATGTCGATCTTCGTCTGGAACGTCCTGCTGACCGCCGTGCTGGTCCTGCTGGCCTTCCCGGTGCTCGCCGCCGCGCTGTTCGCCCTGGAGGCGGACCGCAAGTTCGGGGCGCACGTCTTCGACCCGGCCAACGGTGGCGCGCTGCTCTGGCAGCACCTGTTCTGGTTCTTCGGCCACCCCGAGGTGTACATCATCGCGCTGCCGTTCTTCGGCATCGTGTCGGAGATCATCCCGGTCTTCAGCCGCAAGCCGATGTTCGGCTACTCCGGCCTGATCGCGGCCACCATCGCGATCGCCGGTCTGTCCGTGACGGTGTGGGCCCACCACATGTACGTCACCGGGCAGGTGCTGCTGCCGTTCTTCTCCTTCATGACCTTCCTGATCGCGGTCCCGACCGGTGTGAAGTTCTTCAACTGGGTCGGCACCATGTGGAAGGGCTCGCTGAGCTTCGAGACCCCGATGCTCTGGACGGTCGGCTTCCTGGTCACCTTCCTCTTCGGTGGTCTGACCGGTGTCCTGCTGGCCTCCCCGCCGATCGACTTCCACGTCTCGGACTCGTACTTCGTCGTCGCCCACTTCCACTACGTGGTCTTCGGCACCGTCGTCTTCGCGATGTTCGCCGGCTTCCACTACTGGTGGCCGAAGATGACCGGCAAGATGCTCGACGAGCGCCTGGGCAAGTTCACCTTCTGGACGCTGTTCATCGGCTTCCACACCACCTTCCTGGTGCAGCACTGGCTCGGCGCGGAGGGCATGCCCCGCCGCTACGCCGACTACCTGGCCTCCGACGGGTTCACCACCCTGAACACCGTCTCGACCATCGGCTCGTTCCTGCTGGGCCTGTCGATCCTGCCGTTCCTCTACAACGTGTGGAAGACGGCGAAGTACGGCGAGAAGGTCGAGGTCGACGACCCGTGGGGCTACGGCCGTTCGCTGGAGTGGGCGACCTCCTGCCCGCCGCCGCGGCACAACTTCCTCACCCTGCCCCGGATCCGCTCCGAATCCCCGGCCTTCGACCTCCACTACCCGGAGATCGCCGCGCTGGACTACCTGGAGTACCACGGTGAGCCGGCCAAGCACTTCGCCGGTGTGACCCCGGCGAAGTACGACGCCCCGAAGCTCGGCAAGGGCAAGAAGGAAGGCGACGCCTGATGAGGGAACAGGGCAAGATTTTCCTGGGCCTGGCGGTCTTCGTGCTGGCCATGGCGATCACCTACGGCCTGTGGACCAACAGCTCCGACCACGGCATCGAGGCCGCCGGTACCACCGCGCTGTTCCTCGCCTTCGCGCTGTGCGCCTTCATCGGGTACTACCTCGCCTTCACCGCCCGCCGGGTGGACAGCGGCGCGGGTGACAACCCCGAGGCCGAGGTCGCGGACGACTCCGGCGAGCTGGGCTTCTTCGCCCCGCACAGCTGGCAGCCGCTCTCGCTGGCGGTCGGCGGCGCGCTGGCCTTCCTCGGCGTGATCTTCGGCTGGTGGCTGCTGTACTGGTCGATCCCGGTCATCCTGATCGGCCTCTTCGGCTGGGTCTTCGAGTTCTACCGGGGCGAGAACCAGAACCAGTAGGACCGGTTCCCGCCCACAGGGCCGGGCTTCCCGCACGGGAAGCCCGGCCCTGTTGCGTCCCCGGAGTGACGGCCTCACCCCGCCGGCCCAATGGGACGCCGTTCGGATGTCGCTCAGCCGGAGGGGGTTCCTACGATCTGACCAATCGTGCGAATCCCTGGGAGGCGGTCATGGCCGACAGGCGCGGTATCGCGGGTCTCGGCGGAATCACGCTGGCCCTCGTTGTGCTGGCCCCGCTGGCCGGCTGCACCTCCGGCGGCGAGGAGGTCGCGGACGCCGTCCGCAAGGTCGACGCGGCCCGGCTGGTCCACCTCTCCGCCACGGCCACGGACAAGGTGGATCCCTCGCAGCCGGTCACGGTCACCGCGGAGCCGGGCAGCCGGCTGACCGACGTCACCGTGGTCGGCCCGGACGGCCGGATCGTCGCCGGGCGGCTCTCGGAGGACCAGCGCAGCTGGCAGACCACCGGCCGGCTGAAGGCGGCCACCGCCTACACGGTGCGGATCGCCGCCGACGACGGCAGTGGCGGACGCGGCGAGACCAGCTCCGGCTTCGCCACCCTGGCCGCCCAGCGGCTGCTGACCGCCAAGCTCGGCCCCGACTCCTCCGGCAGCGGCGTCTACGGGGTCGGCCAGCCGCTCACCGTGCAGCTCTCCGAGGCGGTCAAGGACCCGCAGGCCCGCCAGGAGGTGGAACGGGCGCTGACGGTGACCTCGCAGCCCGCCGTGACCGGCGCCTGGTACTGGGTGGACGACAAGAACCTGCACTTCCGCCCCGAGGAGTACTGGCCCACCGGCACCGTCGTCGCGCTGGCCTTCGAGGCCACCGGCGGCCGGATCTCCGACGGCCTGTACGGCGGCGACCGGGCCGCCCTGGCGGTGCGGATCGGCCAGCGGGTCGAGACGGTGGTCGACGCGGCCGCCCACGAGCTGACCCTCAAGCGCGACGGCCAGGTGGTCCGGACGATCCCGGTCACCACCGGCAAGCCCGGCTTCGACACCCGCAACGGCGTCAAGGTGGTGCTCGGCCAGGAGCGCAAGGTCCGGATGAGCGGCGAGACGATCGGCATAGCGGTCGGCAGCCAGGAGTCCTACGACCTCGACGTCGAGTGGGCCACCCGGGTCACCTGGAGCGGCGAGTACGTGCACGCGGCGCCCTGGTCGGTCGGCTCCCAGGGGGTCGAGAACGTCAGCCACGGCTGTACCGGCATGAGCACCGAGAACGCCCACTGGTTCTACCAGAACACCAGGGTGGGGGACCTGGTGACGGTGGTGAACAGCCGCGGCAAGAACATGGAGCCGTTCGGCAACGGCTTCGGGGACTGGAACATCGGCTGGGGCGAGTGGGTCGGGCACAGCGCCCTCGGGCAGCCCGTCAGCACCACCACACCGGCCACCAGGGCCCCCGCCGGCGGGATGATCGCCCCGCAGCTCTGAGGACGGTCCCCGAGGGCCCGTGAGGGTTCTCGGGGCTCTCCCGGGCCCGCCCGGCCCCCGCTCAGCCCCGCCTGGCCCCGCCCAGCCCCTCCTGGTACTCCTGGCCCGCCTGGCGCTACTCCGAGCCCTCCGCGGCGTCCTCCCGGTAGGCCAGGCGCAGCGCGTTGTCGGCGGCGGCCAGGGCGTCCGCCGCCGACACCCCGAGCCGCCGGACCCGCTCGGCGTACTCGGCGGCGGCCGCGGCGGCCAGCCGGTGCGCGGAGTCGCCGACCGCGGCGATCAGGGTGCCGCGCCGGCCGTGCGTCTCCACCACCCCGTCCGCCTCCAGCTCCCGGTAGGCGCGGGCGACCGTCCCGGCCGCCAGGCCGAGCCGCTCGGCCAGCGCGCGGACGGTGGGCAGCCGAAGTCCGGTCGCCAGTTCGCCGGTCCGGGCCTGTTCGGCGATCTGGGCCCGGATCTGCTCGTAGGGGGGAGTGGCGGCGGCGGGGTCGACGGACAGCTGCACAGGGGGCTCCTGACACTTCGGCGGGGCGCCGCGAGGGGCTGTCGGACAGCCCCCGGGGGCCCGGGGAGAAGTGGAAGGGGCGGGCTCA
>NZ_JAXCLC010000129.1:0-9722 GCF_034043715.1 Kitasatospora purpeofusca
TCGGGGGGGGGGGGGGGGGGGGGGGGGTCCGTCGGCGCAGGAAGTCGCCCCGTCCGACTTCCTGCGCCGGGTAATCGGCGAGATCCGGTGAGGGGATCGTGGCGGCGGGGGAGAATCGGCCGCATGCGTGCTCTGATCATCACCACCGGTTCACGAGGAGACGTCGCGCCCTACACCGGGTTGGGACGGAGACTGCAGGAGGCGGGGCACGAGGTCGCGGTGGCCGCCCATCCGGGGTTCGATGCGCTCATCGGTGGGTGCGGTCTCGGGTTCTGGGCGGTGCCGGGGGATCCGCAGGGGCTGATCCGGGACTGGGCCCGGGCGGGGTCGCGGGAAGAAGTCCAGGCGCTGACGCGGGCCTACGCGGACGGGATCGCCGACGGGGTGGCGCAGGCCGTGGAGGGTGGCGCCGATGTGCTGCTGACGGCCTTCGGCCCGGCGCCGCTCGCCCGGGTGGCGGGGGAGGCGCTCGGCATCCCCGTGGTCGGCACCTACCTCGTGCCCTTCGTCCCCACCGGGGAGTTCGCGCTGCCGAACGCGCGCGGCGCCGTCGGTGCGGGGCCGGAGGGCAGGCTCGCCGCAGGCCGGGACGTGGTGCGGCGGTCGGAAGCGGTCTTCTCGGGCGCCGCGACCCGGCTGCGGGCGCACTTCGGGCTCCCGGCCGAGGAGCCCTCGGCACCGTCGGGCGTCCGGCCGGTCTTCCACGGCTTCAGCCCGTCGGTGCTGCCGCGCCCCGCGGACTGGCCGTCCTGGGTCGACGCGTCCGGCTACTGGTGGTCCGCCCGGCCGGACGGCTGGCAGCCACCGGCCGAGCTGGTCGACTTCCTCCAGGCCGGTCCGCCCCCGGTGTTCATCGGCTTCGGCAGCATGGCGGTGGGGGAGGGCGAGCGGCTCGGCGAGCTGGTGGCCGAGGCCGTGAAGCGGGCCGGTGTGCGGGCCGTGGTGCAGGCCGGGTGGGCCGGGCTGGGCGGCTTCGGGGACGACGTGCTGGCCGTCGGCGACGTCCCGCACGACTGGCTGTTCCCGCGCACCGCCGCCGTCGTCCACCACGCCGGGGCGGGCACCACGGCCGCCGCACTGCGGGCCGGCGTGCCCGCCGTGCCCGTTCCCGTCATGGCCGACCAGCCGTTCTGGGCGGCCCGGCTGTGCGAGCTGGGAGTCGCCCCCCGGTCCCTGCCCTTCGCGGACCTCACCGCCGAGGCTCTCGCCACCGCGATCAAGGACAGCCTCGCCGAGCCGTCCCACCGCCGCCGCGCCACCGAACTCGCCCACGCCATCGCCGCGGAGGACGGCGCGGCGGCGCTGCTCGCCCACCTTGAGGGAGGGAACGCGGGCTGATCGGCGGCTGTTTCGGAACGAGGTCGGCGGCGCCGATCAAGATCCTTAGTCCGATACAGGAATTCTTCGAGGTTCTGGTGGACGAGTGCTTTCCCGTTTCCCTAACTTCGTATCTTCCGGTCCACTTGGCCGGCTCTGGAGGAGGGATCACCATGGCCGAACGCGCCAATCTGACGCGGCTGACCGGTAGGTTCGACGGTCCCGTCTGCGATGACGACGACTGTCCGAACATCTATGCCACCGATCGAGGTACCTTCGTGGTGCAGGGCGATCGGTTCGGGGCCCTCGCCGTTCCGGCAGATGAGGCAGCGGTGGAGATTCCCCGTCACATCCTGGAGGAGGCAGTCCGTGCTCTTGGATGGTGACCAATGGCGCAGGCACTTCGACGGGTACGGGCACAGCGCGTTCCGGCTCGAAGCGCAGCCCGTCTACACGATGCCGCGCGAGGCCGAGAACGTCGCGCGATTCCTGCGGGGTGAGCCGAAGCCCGTCGAGCACAACGCGGCGTGGCACATGAGGGTGCGGGGCTTCGTATCCTCGGGCCGGACGATCGGGCGGGTGCGAGTGGTGCGGCAGCCGTTGACCGACTACCAGCGCTACCAGTTCGCCTGGGGCATCCCCGGCAACATCGCCGCCGGCGAGGACATCAGGATCCTGGACGTCACCGAACAGGACTTCGGCATCCCGCTCCAGGACTGGTGGATGTTCGACGAGTCCTCGGTGGTGCGGCTGAACTTCCGCGCAGACGGCACGCAGATCAACCGTGAACTGGCCGACTATCGTGCCGAGGAGTGCCGGGAACTGAGGCGAACGGCACTCGCCCACGCGGTGCCGTTCGCCGACTATGTGAAAGCCCACGGGTGACGCTGGAGCCCGATCAGCTCGGCCGCTCGAAACGGGACCTGGCCGGGATGCTCCGAGAACTGCGCCTGCAAGCCGGTCTCACGGGAGACCGGCTTGCAGTGCGTTGCGGCATCAGTCAGAGCAAGATCAGCAAAATCGAGACCGGCAGGGTGATACCCGGTCTTGTTGATGTGGAACGCATTCTGTGGGCGCTCAACGTACCTGAGGACCTTGCTCGCGAGATCACCGCGCTCGCCAGAATTGCGAACACCGAGTGGCAGGACAAGCGCACCTCCTGGCGGCGTGGGATGGAGAAGCGGCAGGCGGAGCTGAAGGCCCTGGAATCCGACGCTGCCGAGTTGCGCTATTTCCTCCCTGCGATGATCACCGGCTTACTTGCGACTCCCGAATACATGCACGCCAGTCTTGGGTACTCGGTCGGTGACCGTACAGCCGTCGTCCTCCGCAAGATCGAACGTCAGGCGGTCCTCTACGACGAGTCCAAGACGTTCACGTTCATCCTGACCGAGCAGGCGGCGAGGTGGGCTCTGCTTCCGCCGCTGGCCATGGGGGTTCAGATCGACCGATTGATCTCGCTGGCCCGCTTGCCGAGTGTTCGCCTCGGTGTACTGCCGATCGGACGGCTGCTGTCCCGTGGGCCGATGAACACTTTCACGATCTACGACAATCGCCTGGTTACGGTGGAGACCTTCACCGGCCGGATTGTTTTCCGCGACCCCAAGGATGTCGGCCGGCACCGAGAGATTTTCGACCTGTTCGAAGAGGCGGCGATGTTCGGCCCTGCCGCTCAGGGCGTGCTCGCCGATTGGGCTGAGACGTTCAGTCGGTGAGGCTCTCACGGGAGGTTCATGCACGTACGGGAATGCCCTTGCAGGGGCCGAATTCAACTCCTTACGGTGAGCGAAGGGTAGCGGACGGTTGTTGCCGTCTGTGATGCTCACGGAGCCGAGGAGGACCGCAGATGAGGAAGACGCCTGCAGCGCCGTGGGGTACGACGAGGATGAGGCCGTTCGAGCCGGGCGCTCCGATCCCCATGGCCACGCCGATGATCGACCCCGACAGCCAGATCGCCGTGATCGTGGGCGAGGGCGGTCAAGTGGTCGAACTGGGAACGCACGGCACCAGTACGAACGGCCTCACGCCCACCAGCACCGGTCTGGGCGACGGGGCGAGTCCTGGCGGGGCGACGGATGTCGACAGTACCGAGTCCTATGACCAGGACCAGAGCTCGGACTGATGGCCGACACAGGTAGGTCGGTGCTCGTGCTGACAAACGCGCAGGATGTGACGGCGGACCTCGTCCTGCGTGTCCTTGCCGACCGGGCCGTTCCCGCAGCCCGGCTCGATCCCGGCCTCGATCTGCACACCGGAGCGTCGTTGACCGCCTCGTACGGTCTGGGCGGCCGACGGGGCATTCTGCGGACGCCGAGCCGCAGCGTTGATCTGGCGACGGTGCGGTCGGTGTGGGTCCGGCGGCCCACTCGGTACGAGGGGCCGCCGGAACTCGACGGCCAGGACGCCGGCTTCGCGGCGGCCCAGAGTTTCTGGGGAGCCGGTGGCATCCTCGCTTCGCTCGCGGACGCGCACTACGTCAACCACCCCTGGGCCAATCGGGCAGCCGAGTACAAGCCGGCCCAACTCGCGGCTGCCGGGCGGCACGGATTCCGGGTGCCCGAGACCCTGATCACCAATGACCTGCAGACCGCCCGGGATTTCGTTCGGGGGCAGATTGGGGGTGCGGTCTACAAGCCGTTGTGGAGCACCGCGTACACCGTGCAGGGCCGCCCGCACCAGGTGTGGGTGCGGGCCGTGGGCGCGGCGGAGCTGACCGTCGGAGTCGAGCTGTGCCCCCACCTCTTCCAGGCCAGGGTGGGAAAGGCCTTCGACGCGCGGCTGACCGCAGTCGGCGACCGCCTGTTCGCGACCCGGATCGACAGCCCCGACCTCGACTGGCGCCGACGACAGGACCGGATGGTGTGCACGCCGGTTGCCCCGCCCGGAGCTGTTCGCGAGGCCGTCGCCGCCTACCTCGCAGAGTTCGGCCTGGTGTACGGCGCGTTCGACTTCGCGGTGACGTACACAGGGGAGTGGCACTTCCTCGAATGCAACCCCAACGGCCAGTGGGCCTGGCAGCCTCCCGAAACCACCACGGCGATCGCGCGGGCGATCGCCGATCTCCTGGAGAGAGGGCGTGACGTATGACCACGTCTGCACGACTTCGTGCCAAGTTGGCCGAGCAACTCGGTGCGGGCGGCGTTCCGGTCGAAGGTGCATGGCGTGACGCGGCGCTTGCCGTGCCGCGTGAACAGTTTGTCGACTCGTACTTCTCCGCCGTCCCGGAGAGCGTGCCGACCGCCTATCGGACGGTACGCCGCGGCGACCCGGGATGGTTGGAGGGGATCTATGCCGATCGAACCCTCATCACGCAGCTGGACGGCACGACCTCGCCAGGAGCGGGCGGTGATGACGACGGGAGAGTGATCGGGTCGCCGACGTCCTCCTCCACATTGCCGTCGTTGGTGCTGGACATGTGGCAGCAGCTGGGTGCTGAGCCTGGGCATCACGTGCTGGAGATCGGCACCGGAACCGGCTACTCGACCGCGCTCGGTGCGCACCGGCTCGGGGACGCCGCCGTGACGAGCATCGAGTTCGACCCGGTGGTAGCGGAGCAGGCGGCGGCTGCACTCAAGGCGGCGGGCTTCGCGCCCAGGCTGCTCGTCGGAGACGGCCTGCGCGGTGACCCGCACGGTGGCTCCTACGACCGGCTGATCGCCACCTGTTCGGTCCGCCACCTTCCGATTCCCTGGCTGTTCCAGGTGAAGCCCGGGGGCCGGATCCTGGTCACCGTCTGCGGATGGAGCTATGCGTCAGCTCTGGCGCTGCTCACCGTGACCGAGCCGGGGCGGGCCACCGGGCGCTTTCTGCCCGGCCACACCAGCTTCATGATCGCCCGCTCGCACGAGCGGCCCGCGAGATCCGGGCTCACGCTGCTGTCGGGAGAAGCGCGGGCCTCCCGGATCAACCCCTCGATCCTCGGGACGTGGACCGGCTGTTGGGTGGCTCAACTCGCTGCCCCGTCCGCCGAACGTATGGGAGGGGGCGGTGAACAGACCCTCGTGGACGTGGCCACCGGTTCGTATGCCTGGACCGCACCGGAGCCGGACGGCGGCTGGACGGTCCGGCAGCGCGGGCCATTGAGACTCTGGGACCAGGTGGAACGAGGAATCGAAGCCTGGCAGGCCGTCGGTGAACCGCACCAGGACGGGTTCGGCATCACCGTGTCGGAGATCGGTCAGCGTGTATGGATCGGTGCGGAGGATGGGCCGGGCTGGGATCTGCCGATCTGACGAGGTGGCGATGATGGCCGCCTCGCTCCAGGTGGAGCGAGGCGGCCGTCGAGGTATGGCTCAGAAGAGGTCGGCGAGGCGTTGCCACCAGGGGGTGGGGGCGGGGGCCGGCTGTGGGGTGGCGACGGGGACGAAGGTGGTCTCGATGGGGGTGTCCCAGGTGAGCAGGGTGGCCGGGAACCAGGTGACGGGTTTGGTGTCGTCGCGGGCGTTGGCCCAGGTGGCGACGCGTTCGGCGGTGGTGCGGTCGGGGAGCAGGCCGTGGGTGTCGGTGGTGACACCGAGGTCGCGGACGGCGTCGTCGTGGAGGTCGTTGCAGAGCCAGGTGTGCAGGATGCCGCAGTCGTAGCCGAGCACCTCCCAGCCGAGGGCGCGGCCGCCCTCGGCCGGCACGGGGGTGGGGTCGGGGCCGTCGAGGTGGGCGAGGAGGACGGGTTCGTAGGTCTCCGCCTCGCGGATTTCGGTGACGAGCGCGTAGACGTGGTCACCGGGGACGAGCAGGGCGAAGAGTCGGGCGTCGGCGGGGACCGCGACGGTCGCGCAGGCCGCCAGGGCCTCGGCCGGGGTGTCGAACCAGCAGCCGTCCTGCGGGAGCTGGTCGATCAGGCAGCCGGAGGAGGAGGTCAGCAGCTCGGCTCGGGGCAGCCCAGCGCCGGCCACGGATTCCGGCACGGCGACGAAGTAGCCCGCGAGCAGGGGGTCTGCCGTGCGGGGAGGGGCGGGTCTGCGGGGCCGGAGCAGTTCGGGGAGGGCTTCGCCGGGGCGCGGCGAACGGCCCTCCGCGAGGTGGAAGAGGTAGACCCGGAGGTACTTGTTCAGGCCGCCGTCGAGGTGGGCGAGGTAGTCGCGCAGCCCCTGCGCGGCGTCCCGGTAGTGCTCCCGGTACTCGCCGTGGACCCGGGACCAGCGGTCGGAGGTCGTGACCGCCCACTCGCGCACCCGTCCGCGCTCCTGCCACCACTCGCGCACGGAGGCGTCGGTCCAGTGCTCGTCGCCGTCCATGGCGAAGCCGCCGTGGCCGAAGAAGCAGCCGCAGAGGAGGTCGTAGGTCTGTGCGGCGTCGGTCGGCTGGCGGTAGACGAACTCCCGCCCGTCCAGCGGTCCGCACTCGTCGTCGTACGCGATGTGGAACGGCGCGCCGTCCCGCCCCATCTGCATGGTGTCGGTGTCCGCCCCGTAGAACGGCCCGGGGACGTTGCGCCAGTTGCGGTCCGCCCAGAGCCCGCCGAACTGGTCGAGCGACGGGTGCTCGACGAGCAGCCGCCGGGCGGTGGGCAGCGGGTCCCAGTAGCCGCCGGGTATGGGGGTGGTCCCGTCGTCCATGGGAGCGGTCCGTTCTGTGGTGCCGAGCAGGGGGTTGGCGGAAGGCTCCCAGTGATATCAGAGCGGGAAAGCCCTGGTCGGAGCGGATGGACACGGGTGTGCCCCTCGCTCGGGTCGAGCGAGGGGCACGGCGGCGGACTGCGCCGGTCAGGCCTTGCGGATGTAGTAGCCGGTGCCGCTGCCGTAGCAGCTGTTGGTGCTGTAGGAGCCAGTGACGATCCAGCCCTCCGGACGGGGGGAGAAGGAGCACACGGAGGCGGTGGTCTGGGTGGTGATCTTGGTGATGCTGTAGCCGACGCCGGTGCCCACGCAGCTGTTGGTGCTGTACGACCAGGTCACGACCCAGTTGGGCGGCATCGGGGTCATGGAGCAGACGCTGGCGGTGGTGGAGTTGGTGACGTTGGCGATGTTGTAGCCGACGCCGGTGCCCAGGCAGCTGTTGGTGCTGTAGGACCAGGTCACCACCCAGTTCGGCGGGATCGGCGACATGGAGCACACGCTGAGGCTGGTCGCACCGTTCGAATCGGTGATGTTGTAGCCGACGCCGGTGCCCGGACAGGCGTTGGTGCTGTACGACCAGGTGATGACCCACCCGGCCGGGATGGGAGCGTTGGAACAGATGCTCGCGCTGGCAGTGACCTGCTGCGTGGCGGCCTGCGCCGGCGCGCTCGCGGCGGTCATCAGGCCCAGCATCATCAGTACGGCGGCTATCAGGTGCGGGACGTGCTTCCGTGCGGTCTTCATGTCGGCCTCGGGTCCTCTCGACGTTCCACGGCTGCGCTGCTGCTGCAACCGAGACGAACCATTCGCTCACTGCCTGTTCGTCGCGGCTGAGATGGTGTCAGAGATGCTGGAGTGGCACCAGGGTGCGGCTGGGACGCCCGTGCTCGGCCGAGGGCCGTCAGACCTTGCGGATGGTGTAGGCGATGTTGCTGCCCGCGCAGGTGCCGGTGCCGTAGGAGCCCGTCACGACCCAGCCGGCGGGGAGGGGTGAGAAGGAGCAGACCGTGGTGGTGGTCTGGGTGGTGATCTTGGCGAGGGTGTAGGCGTAACCGATCCCCTCACAGGTGCTGGTGGCGTAGGAGCCCGTGATCACCCAGTTGGTGGGGATGGGGGAGATGGAGCAGACCGTGACGTTGGTCAGGTTGCTGGTGTCGAGGATCGTGTAGATGTACCCGGCACCCGCGCAACCGTTGTTGCGGTAGGAGCCTGTGACGACCCACCCCGCCGGAATGGGCGAGTTGGAACATATGGTCGTGCCGGCGGTGAGCCGCTGGGGGGTGGCCTGTGCCTGGGCGGTTGCGGCGGTCATCAGCCCCAGGAGCAGAAGCACGGCCGTCAGTAGCTGCGGGATGCGGCTCCGTATGGTCTTCGCTGACATTCTGGGATCCCCTCGGCGTCCGGTGGCTGCATCTGTGCAGCCGGGATGAACGATTCGCGCACTTTCTGTGCGCGCCAGCTGAGATGGTGTCAGAGCCGCCGTGGGCACACCAGGGTGTCGAGGGCCGGGCGCCGAGGCCGGATGGGCATGGTTGCGCCCCCTCGCTCGGGTCGAGCGAGGGGGCGCTGAGGTGCTGGGGTCAGGCGTGGTGGTCGAGTTCGCCGCTCTTGATGGCGAGGAGGAGGGCGGCGACGGCGGTAGGGGTGGTGCGGAGGATGTTCTCGCCGTCGTCGGACTCACGAAGCTCAACTAGCGCGTCCGCGCTCCGGAACTCTACACAGTCGTCGTTTGATCCGCTGTAACTGGACTTCTGCCATGTTCCGTTAGTCATGGGTACGGTTCATTTCCTTTCTCACGGACTTGATGAAGTCTCGTGACTCATCTACTGAAAGGGCCATCGAGTCCATCTGGGCAAGGATGGCCCGGAACCTTGCCACGTGGGCAGGGGCGTCAAGTCGCCGGACTCCGAAACCGGTATCGGTATGCACCGTGTCGAGGTCCGGGATCGGTCCTTCGGCATACGTGAAGTTGTCGATGGGGCTCGGGAGGCCGATGGCGTCGAACGGTAGTACTCGAATGGCGATACCAGGTGCGTCGGAGTCCTCGACGAGGGCATCGAGCTGATCGGCGCGGACCTTGGGTCCGCTGAACTGCATGCGCAGCGCAGCCTCGTGGATGAAAGCCGAATACTTCGTTTCGCCGGATCGGACAGTCCGTTGGCGCTGGATCCGGAAGGCAGTTCTGAGGTCGATCTCGTGCCGGGGAATGGGTGGGTACGCGTGCGAGAAGACAGCGGCGGCGTAACCGGCTGTCTGTAGAAGCCCGGGGACGAACGTGATGGCGTAGGTCGCGAGCCCGTGAGCGTGGTCCTCCAGCTCGGCAATCTCGAGGAAGTCCTCCGCGAGCGTGCCTCGGTACGACTCCCACCAGCCGGCCTTGCCTCGTTCGGTGATGGTGTCGGCGAGGGCATCGATCAACGGCTGGTTGGTACACATGCAGGCGGCCGCGATGGTACGCAGGCGGTCGACGCTGATGCCGATCTTCCCGGCCTCCATCTGCGTCACCTGGGCCGGGTTCATCCCGACGGCACGGCCGAGTTGGCTGCCGCCGAAGCCGGCCTGCTCGCGCATTCTGCGGAGCTCTGCGCCCAGCCTGCGTTGGCGGAGGGTGGGGTTCGGTCGTGCCATGGGGTCCTTCCGTGCCGGGGTGTTCACAGTCTGCCGCGCCGGTCGGAGGTGGGTCCATCTACGGCCGGAGTTACCACGGTAGAGGGAAATATCTCGGTTCCATGGAAAATTTCCCACGAGCCTGAGATATGGTCCCGTCAGGTCGATCCGACGGATCGTCAGTAACGCCTGTTCTCTGCGGCGGTAGGCGCCTGCTGCCCGCTTTCGGCTTACGTTCCTCCC